>DIFN01000070.1:0-16681 GCA_002419145.1 Mageeibacillus sp. UBA5747
GCCTTTTCCGGAACGAGGGTCAGGCCTGGGGCACCTAGAGAGCGCCGCCTTGCGCCGCCTGGCGCCACCTGCGCCACTTGCGCCGCCTGGCGCCGCCTGGCGCCACCTGCGCCGCCTGGCCTCAGCGCTGGTCGAATCGGGCGTGGGTCTGGTTGAAGTTGGGGTTGTAAAAGGGATCGGGCTGGGCGATGGTTTTTCCCCAGAGGGAGTGGAACAGAGTGTGGTCCGCCGGATCGCATGTGCGGTGCTTGAGTCGTTCGACGGTCAGCTGGCGCGTGTCGCGGATGGTAGCTGTTGCGTAGGGGGTGAAAACGTGATGCAGGCCTTGCTGGCTCAGGCGAAAGGCTAGGTCGAGGTCAAACAGGTCGGACTGGTAGCGTTCGTCGAAGCCATCGACTGAGAGGAAATGGGCCCGGGAAACAGCCATCACGGTCTGATCAGCAGCTGAAATATTGTTGACATAGGTCAGGCGGGCCATGTAGCCAGGCTCCCCGTCGACTCGGCCGGCGTGATAGCCGGAAAGGGAGCCGGCGATGCCGGTGGCCAGGCCAGCCTGGCAGATCAAGTCACGTTGGGTGATTTTGCCGGTGGCCAGACCAATTTCGGGGCGCAACGCTTGCTGAGCCAGTTCTTCCAGCCAGCCTGACGACAGGGACCGGACCGTTCCGTTCAGGAAAACAAGCAGGGGCTCTGCCGCAGCGCGAACCAGCCGGTTGATTGAAGCGCTCACGGGCTCACCTTGTATGAGGGCTACGACCGCACTGTCTAATCCGACTGCGGTCCTTGCAGATGCAGAGTGCCAGCGGTCGAGCTGGCCCTGTCCTGCCTGCCCAGCAGTTTTTTCGCCAGCCCGATCCAAGTAATCGGCAGCCATCAGAAACACCCAGCGGGTGGAAATCCCTGCGAGCTTCCCTTGCCTTGCTTGTGTTGCAGGCTCACCGGGCTGGGTAGCGGCACCCAGCATCGACACACCCAGCCGCTGCCAATGGCGCAGGTCGCGTGGGTGGTGGATGTGCACGACAATCAGTGCGCGCAGATCTTGAGCCAGGGGATAACGGATCCGGTAGGTGGAGAGGATCGTATTGTTCTCGACCTGGCCGGACTGGCCGGTGCGCTGGAGATGGTTTGACAAGGCCAGGCGGGCTGCATCAAGGCAATAGGGCTTGACTGAGATGTCGCTGGCGACTGACCCGCTGTGAATCCGCCAATAGTAGAGGATCTGCGGAATGTGGACGATTTTTCGGGCTTGCTCTGACAGGCGCAGGATGTAGTCGTAATCTTGACTGCCGTCACAGGCGGGGTCAAAGCCGCCGATGGTGTCGGATAAGGCGCGGGAAAATACGGTCAGATGACAAATATAGTTGTTGCTGCGGAGATTGTCTGGGGCAAAATCCGGCTTGAAATGGATCAGGCTGACCTGGGAGATATCGCCGGAAAAATTCATTTCATCGCTGTAAATCAAATCCGCGCCCTGGTTGACAATTGCCTGATGGACTTTTGCCAAGGCCTGGGGGGCGAGCAAATCGTCGTGGTCGAGTAGGGCAATGTAGTCTCCGCTGGCCATGGCGAGGGCGGCATTGGTATTGCCGGAAATTCCCTGGTTCTGGGTCAGGCGCTGGTAGGAAATCCGGTTGTCCGCGGCGGCCATGAGTGAGACTTGGGCTTGGACGCGGTCCTGATCACTGCCATCGGCGAGGCAGATCTGCCAGTGAGGGTATGTTTGGGCTTGTACCGAGGCGATCATGGCGGTCAGATGGTCGGACTGGGTGTTGTAGAGAGGCACGATGATTGAGAAAAGCAGGGGTTGTGCAGGTGGTGTGACGGATTCAGGGCCCGCGCCAGCGCTGGCAGATGTGCCGGCTAGCTCCTTCTCTTCGCCTGCGGTCGGCAGGGACGAGTCTTGCAAACTGGCGGCAAACATGCGCCGGTAGTCGACGCGCCGCCAACGGTTCAGGAGCTTGAGGTAAAGAATCCGTGGTCCCTGGCTGGCCAGGATGGATCCAACCCGGCTCAGCGCAGGGGATATTTTCTGCCATTGAGCTGTGAAAGCTGTCCTGGTCATCGCAAAGACCGCCTGACTTGCCAGAATTCACGCAGGGCTCGCCAGCCGATCGGGATGATTTTGCTGAGGCTAATCGAGTTTTTGCCCGCCTGGCGAGGGTGAAAGGTGATCGGCACGTAGCGGACGGGCAGCTGATGGTGGGTCAGCAGGACGGACATCAGGGCATTGGTCAGGAAAAAACTTTCCGGAATGTGGTCCAGACAGGTTTTCAGGGCGTCGCGCCGGATCAGGCGGAAAGGTGTGTTGGCATCGGTGACGGACACACCGAACACGAGCAGGATCAGGGTCTTGAGCACGAAAGCAACCAGGACACGGGCCAGTCCGTCGCCGCGATGGATCCGGTGGCCGATCAGGGCTGCGAAGTGCTCGCGTTCGCGCCAGAGGCTGGCGAATTCGCCCGGTTCTGTCTGGCCATCCGAATCGGTCTGGAAAATGTAATCGGCTCCATGTTCGAGGGCCAGGGCGTACCCCATGCGGATGGTGGCTCCGTGGCCGCTGTTGGCCTTTGAGATGATCAGGAGCTGGGGCAGCTCGTCTTGCAAGTCAGTCAGGATGGCTGCTGTCTGGTCTTTGCTACCATCGTCCAGGATCATGAGCCGGGAATCCGGACCACCCGTCTGGACCAGGACAGCGTGCCATTCCCGCGCAACCGTGGCGATTGTGGCTTCCTCATTGTAGGCTGGAATGACCATGTAGAGTGTTTCCTGTGCTTCAGGAGTCATGTGACCTCCTTTGCAGTTGCCGGACCGTTCGCCAGCGCAACAGGCAGCGGCTTGTCAAAGCCAAACCCAGCTGGATGCGCCAGGCAAGAACTTGGCCGAGGCTGTGCGGGGTGAGAGCGCTTTGATTGGCGCCATGGCGTCGGTAGCCGGTCAGGCGGTCTGGAACAAAAAGGACTGGGCCGGTGAGTTCGGCCAGCAGGCCCAGCCACATGTCATGCATCGGCAAGCTTGCTGGCAGGGGCAGGGCAATTTCCAGCAGGTCGCGCCGGAATGCCAGTGTGCAGCCCTGATAGGTGTTGCGCCAGAAATTGGGCCAGAAACCGGGCCGACTGTGACGGATGGCATAAAACGAGGGGGCAATCACCTGGCCTTGGGCGTCGATCAGTTCGGCATCACTCTGGACGAGCCAGGGCATGGGGGGATTGGACAAGGCTTGACTGAGGCGGGTGACTTTGTCAGGGTACCAGAGATCATCCTGATCGGACAGGAAAATGATCTCGCCGCGGCAGTGCTGGAGGGCATGGTCAAAATTGCCGATGATCCCCGGACGGCCTTCATTTCTGAGCAAGCGGACTCGTGGATCGCGTTGAGCCAGGTCTGTTAAAAAGGCCCAGGAGCCATCGGTCGAGCCATCATCGGAGATAATCAGCTCATCCTGGTCTGAAAGCTGGTCCAGAATCGAAGCTGCCTGTGCGGGCAGGAAAGGCAGGCCGTTGTAGGTGATCATGGCTACGGAAATCATGCGAGCTTGAAACCCCATTTGCGAAAGTAGCGCCAGAGGGAATGGAAATGGATCCGGAACATTTTGAAACTCCGGTAGGAACCGCGCGACCAGGTATGTTCAACCACGGAGGCGGGATCATACAGGACTTTCTGGCCGCGCGCCCGGATGGTGCGCGAGAGGTCGGCGTCTTCAGCGTAGAGGAAATAGCGGGGATCGAAACCACCGATGGCGCGGTAATCTGCCGTGCGTATGGCCATCAGACAGCCGGAGGCAAACTCGATTGCAAAAGGCTGGTCGTAATCATGGTCCTGGTACGTATGATAGCGTTCGCGCCGGGATAGCAGGCGGCCAGGCAGATAGCGCAGGCCCAGATCGAGAATGGTCAGGTCACGCCGGGCCAGATGTTGGACTTGTCCGTCCGGATCGACGATTTTCGGCATGACCAGCCCCGTCTGTGGTTCGTTGTCCAAGCGCCGGACCAATGCACGGACCGATTCCGTATTCAATAGATTGATGTCGGGATTCATCAGCAAATGGATCCTGGAGTCCAGATGGGGCAGGATCTGGTTGTGGGCGGCGCCATAGCCACAATTTCCTTGGGTTGAATGGATCCATGTGACAGGAAGCGGTCCGTCCTCGGATGCGGCCTGCTGGACCAGGGCCTGGGTCTGGTCTGTTGAGCCATTGTCGACGACATAAATATGGCCGCTCAATTCTGGCGGCCAATGCCGGCGCAGTGCCTGCAACGTGCTGGCAATTGTACGTGCGCTGTTGTAGGTGACAATCCCGACCGAACAGTCGATCATGCCTTCGTTCCGTGTCCTGAGGCTTGTTCGCTGCGCTCGCGCCGGATGTTTCGGATCGTCAGGACGATGTCGAGTGACACCATCAGGAGGTTGAAGACATACAGGTAAATGACCAGATCGCGGGAGTAGATCAGCTTGTGCAGGATGCCGGCGATGTAGCCGACCCAGATCGCTGCCATGAATAAAAGGCTCTTGCCGGCAGCATGGCCGGTTTTGTAGCTTTTATAGGCGGCAATCGGCCAGGACAGGCCAAAACAGCTGAGCATGATGATTTCAAAAACACTCATGAATCTCGTTTCCTTTTTGCGATGATGGGGTCCAAAAGCTGGCAGGCTTGGGCATATTGGTACTGGCCAAGCAGCTTCTGGACTTGACGCAGGATTTCCTGGTCTGATTCCTGCTCAGTCTGTTCTTGAAGCTGGCTGAGATATTTGCGGCTATTTTTCGGGTCATGGCCATCGAGGCTGTTGCGCAGCAGCTGCCAGATCGATGCCGCGTCTGTCTGGCCGGCTGCAGCAGGATCGGCACCTGTCTGGCCAGCTGACGAAGCGGTCTGCACAGGTGTGGCAGGCGAGGGGCCGGAGGTCAGGCTCTGGGAGGCCAGGTACGCTTCAGCCAGATCCATCAGGTGGAGCATGTTCTGGACCAGACTGGCCAGGTCAGCCTTTTCTGCTGCGGTCAAAGGCCCCGGCGTTGATTTCAACTGCAATTCGCAGGCCATGGCCTGCTGCTGCACCACAGAACTGCCCATGTGTCCGGTCGTTGATTTTGTTGTATGGCAGAAACGGATCAGCTCCGGACGATCGTTGTGTTCGATCAGATGGTCGATCCGGTCCGCCAGATTCTGGTGGTGATCGATGAAACTGCGCAGAAGATTTTGATATATAGCCTGGTTGGCCAAAACCAGGGCTAGCCCATCTTCAGGGACGAAAAATCCGCTGGCCATCAGAGTGCCGGGTAGTAGCCCTTGAGGGTGTAGCAGTCCAGAATGTGACCGTCCATGGCTTTGTGCAATTCATTGAAATAAAAGCCTGGCTTGAGGTCGAGCTTGCAGTCGAGCGCGTAGACATGGATCTCATACAGGTGGCCAGTGTCCGGCGGGCTCATGCCACCATAGACACTCGCTGCCAGGCGGTCGAGGCCGCCGAGTTTACCAGACCAGCTGTTGGTCCCCTGGATGTAGTCCGTTGCCGTGACGCTCTCATTGGGCAGGAGCTCGGTGCGCTGGAGGTTAGCCACCAGCCAGTGGATCCAGGAAAAACCGCACACTGGCACGGCGTCCTTGTCTTCGATGACGATGGCATAGCTGACGGTGCCAGCTGGGGCTTCGGAAATCGACAAAGGCAAGGAGTAGGTCACCATCTGACCAGGCTTGTCGCGGTGGCCGCGATGGCCGTAAATGTCCGCGATGATGCCATCCTGAATGCCCGTACTGGTTACTTTCATTGGATGATGTTCTCCTTTGCTTGCATTTCGCAACAATCCCGGCACATTCCATACAGGGTCAGGCGTTGCTCGGTGACCCGGTGGCCAGATAACTGCTGAATTTTTACGGCATCAGCAGGTCCGAAGCCCTCCAAGTCAAAGATCTGGCCACAGGTCCGGCAGATAAAATGAGCATGGCTGTCGGTACGGGCGTCGTAGATCTCTTTCTGGTTGCTGTTGCCGACAATCTGCACTTGGCCAGATTCGGTCAGGATGCCAAGATTGCGGTAAACGGTGGCGACTGAGATATCCGGGTGCTGTACCCGGACCCGGTTGTATATGTCAAGGGCACTGAGATGGCCTTCTGATTGGAGCGTATCCAACACCCACTGGCGTTGGCTGGTATGGCGTCTTTCGACCATAAATATCACTTCTTTACTCTAGATTCAATCGGCTTACCGGATCTGACGCTCAGTTTGACGCAAGCGAGTCGATACATGGGGCAATTCTATGCGGCTCTTTGCCACCTGTCAAATGCTATTCTCACTAAATTAACATCATAAAATGACATTCAGCTAAAATAGCTCTCACCAGTCGGGCCAGACTTAGGCAAGATGGGCTGGATTTAAGCAGGTGCGCCGGCAAGATGGGCTGCGGCCTGCTCTTTGATGAACTGCAGGTATCTGCGGCGTGCGATGGCCCGCCTTTTCTGAGCGATTGGAATGACCTTGCCATCGAGCATCTGGCAACGTCCCTTGGCCAGGCTGGTGATGTAGTGCATGTTCACCAGGTAGCTCTGGTGGATCCGGATGAATGAATCCGGTACGTGCTGCTCGATCTCGTCGAGCTGGGCGTAGAACTGGTGTTCATTGGCGGTGCGGTGGACAATGATGATCCGTCGCTCGCTCTCGAGGTACATGATGTCCTTGTACGGGATATTGAGATGATGGCCGCGGCTATTGATCCTGAGGAAGG
Source organism: Mageeibacillus sp. UBA5747 (assembly GCA_002419145.1). GTDB lineage: Bacteria > Bacillota > Clostridia > Saccharofermentanales > UBA5734 > UBA5734. The sequence continues at coordinate 6,715 of DIFN01000070.1, forward strand.
ATGATTTCTGCGAGCTGATGCGGCGCAAGGCCAAATCCCAGGCTCGGCTCAGGCGGTCGCTGGAGATCGGTTTGTTGAGGAATTACACAGCCTCCAGGTCGAAAACCTCGAGGGAATAGTCAATGTCGGCAGAAATGAAAATGGTCTGAATGAAAGGGTAGCGCTCTCGGATCATCTGGCCGAACTCGAGCCCGTTGGTGGTGCCGCCCAGCATGATGTCCAGGAAAAGGATGTCCACATGATTCTGGTTCTGCTTGAGATAATGCATCAATGGTTCGCCTGCCTGGAATTCGACAAACTCGACAAACTGGCCCGATGAACGAGCGATCTGGTCGATCATCTGCTCCAGCAACTTGAGGAAGATCGGGTCGTCATCACATATCGCGACATTTATCATGGACAAGCCCTTCCCTTTCAGGTGCATTCTTAGAAATCATTATATACGATTTGAACACTTGTGAACGAGTCGATGCATTGAATTTGTCATCTGGTTTAGCGGAATTGACAGATTCGCCAGAAAAATTGACACATTCTCTGGACAGGTCTATCATTTTGACATCCAGGTCCGGGCATTGGCCTGGGATCAGGATCCGGCCTTTGTGAGGGAACCATGAACTTCCACGATCTATCGAACCTTGTCAATTATGAAAGCTATGTCCGCGGCCTCAGCCACAACCTCAGTCCACTCGATGAAGTGGCTGGTTTCGAAGTCCGCCCGGGCTTTTTCCTGGAAAATGGGGCGGTCGTCCTGCCGGGCGGGGTCAGCTTCACCGTTCACTCGCAAAATGCGTCCTCCATTTCCCTGGTCCTTTTTCACCGCGAGCAATGCCAGCCCTTTGCTGTTATTCCTTATCCGGATAATTACCGCATCGGCTATGTCTACTCCATGATCGTCTTTGGCCTCGATATTGAGGAATTCGAATATGCCTTCAGTGTCGATGGCACTTATGACCCCAGCCGCGGCCTTCTGTTTGATCCGACCCGTCTCCTGATTGACCCTTATTCCAAAGCAGTGACCGGCCAGAGCAAGTGGGGCGAACGTTCGCTCGTGAACTGCCACTACAAGTCCCGTGTCGTCGCCAATGATTTTGACTGGGGCCACAGCCCCAATCCCCAGATCCCGATGCAGGACTTGATCATCTATGAGCTTCATGTGCGCGGATTCACCCGGCATGAATCGTCCGGGGTGACTCATCCGGGGACGTTTTCCGGCCTGAGCGAGAAAATCCCATACCTCCTTCAGCTCGGGATCAACGCCGTCGAGCTGATGCCGATTTTCGAATTTGACGAGATGCGCGATGTGCGCGAATACAAGGGCAACAAACTGCTCGATTACTGGGGCTACAACCCAATCAGTTTTTTTGCCCCCAATACCGGTTACACCGCCAGTCTCGAATACAACCGCGAAGGCATCGAGCTGAAAAATCTGATTCGTCAATTCCATGAACATGGCATCGAGGTTATCCTGGATGTCGTGTTCAACCACACGGCCGAAGGCAATGAAAACGGCCCCGTGATTTCGTTCAAGGGTTTTGATAACAATATCTACTACATGCTCAGCCCCGACGGCCACTATTACAATTTCAGCGGCTGCGGCAATACGCTGAACTGCAATCACCCCGTCGTCCAGCAGTTAATCATCGAATGCCTGCGTTACTGGGTTACAGAATATCGGGTCGATGGGTTCCGCTTTGATCTGGCTTCAATCCTCGGCCGCAACGAAGACGGCTCACCGATGAGCAAACCGCCGCTGTTGCAGATGCTTGCTTTTGACCCGATTCTGGCCAATGTCAAGCTGATCGCCGAAGCTTGGGATGCCGGCGGCCTGTATCAGGTCGGCAGCTTCCCGCACTGGAGCCGCTGGTCGGAATGGAATGGACGCTACCGCGATGACCTGCGCTGCTTTTTGAAAGGTGACAGCGGCCTGGCGGCCATCGTTGCCGATCGCCTGGCTGGTTCACATGATCTCTATGACCCCTTGCACCGTGGCAAAAACGCCTCGATCAATTTCATCACCTGCCATGACGGTTTCACCCTCCATGACCTTTACTGCTACAACGAAAAGCACAACGAAGCCAATGGCTGGGGCAATTCCGACGGTGAGAACCACAACAACAGCTGGAACTGCGGCGCCGAAGGTGAGACGGACAACCCTGAAATCAACCGGTTGCGCGAACGTCTGGTCCGCAATGCCCTGACCGTCCTGCTTGTTAGCCGCGGCACCCCGATGCTGCTTTCCGGTGATGAGTTCGGCAATACCCAGCACGGCAACAACAATCCCTATTGTCAGGACAACTCCATCAGCTGGCTCGATTGGGACGACCTGGCGCGCAACCAGAGTCTGTTCGAATTTGTCCGGAAGCTGATCTCCTTGCGCAAAAAACATCCGGCCCTGCGCAATGGCACCGAGGCCGCGCGCTGTGGCCTGCCCGCTTTCAGCAAACACGGTACCAGTGCCTGGTACCTTGACCCCTCCCCCGACAATCGCACCGTCGCAGTCATGTTCACCGGGCTGGATGCCGAACACGACTGTGATGATATCGTCTATGTCGCCATCAACGCCCATTGGGAACCTGTATCGGTGCAAGTTCCTCGCCTGCCTGGCCACCTGCGCTGGCATCTGGCCCTCGACACTGGTCTGCCCTCGGGCCAAGACATCGTCGAGGACCCCGTCCTGATGAAGGTTGCTGATTCTCAGCTGAAAATGATCCCGCGCTCCGTCGTGGTGCTGGTCGGACGCTAGCAGGCTGTGCCCCAAGGGGACTGGCCTTAGCATGCAAAAAGCCTGGCGATGGGTCTCCCCTGTGGCCAGGCTTTTAATCCATGGTGAATTCTAATCCCCTGCTGCGGTTGCAGCGTATGATTATCTGCGGGTGCGGCGTTTGGTCCTGGTGGTCTTCTTCGGGAAGAGGTGGCCCATGATTTCGATGACGGTCGAGGCGAAGCTCATGATCGAACCAATGTGGGCGGCTGTTCCAGATGATCCGGCGAAGAAGCCGTGGACACCATCGGAAACGTCGTGGACCGCTGAGCCGACGCTGGTGACGTTGTCGCGTACGGTGCCGGTGACAGTCTGGACGTCATCGAGCACGGTGGGAACGGATGTTTTGGCGGACTCGGTGATGGTTCCGACATCGGCGCTGATCCGGTTTACTTTGCTGATCAGATCAGGCATCTGGCGGATAGTCTCGGTGACCGGTGCATCGATCTGGCCGAGCAGGGTGTTAATTCTGCCGAGGGTCTTGATCAGTCGAGCGATGGCGATGACCAGATAAACGGCCAGAACGATACCAGCTAAGATCAAAAGTCCCGTCAAAACCGATAGAAGATCAATGGTGACGACCATGTGGGCGCCTCCTTTCTCATCTGGAAGAACGGGAGGTTATTTAGTACTGTCCGGTTCTTCCGCTGCAGGTGCGGCGTCCTCTGAGGTCGGGGCGGTGTCGTGATGGATCTTCTGTTTGAGGGTGTCTTTGACTTCCTCGTATTTATCCTTGGCTTCACCGTACTTTTCTTTGGCTAGTTCGGCGGCGTGGCTGGCGGTTTCTTTGGCTTTTTCGGCACCGATCTGGGCGCCGACCCGGATGTCTTCGCGGGTTTCTTTGCCGGCTTTGGGGGCAAAGAGGACACCGGCGATTGCACCGAGGAGTGCACCGGCTGAGACACCAGCTGCGATTTTGCGGTTTTCACGTTTCTTGTTGGCACCGGTCAAGGCACCGAGGACATCTTTGAGCATAAATGCTGCCTCCTTTCAGGTGAGGACAATGGCTGTCAGGAAGTGGACCTGTATCATAGAAAGGTCTTTGATAACACATCAAGTATACCATGAAACGGTTGATTTGTAAAAAGATTAATCAGGAGAGGACGCTCCCAGGAGGTTGGTTATCAGGGGATAGGGCGCTCTAGGCGCGGTAAGGGCTTGGCTTGGCGTGTGAGCCTTGCGCTTTTTGCTGACAAATCCCGTAATGTTTGCGATAATAAAATAAAGATTTGGCACGATGGGTGCCAAAGCATGACAGGAGGTGCCGAATATGGCCAAATTATGCAGCAAATGCGGCAAAGAAATTGCAGATGATGCGGCATTTTGTAATTTCTGCGGTGAAAAGGTCAGCGACAACCCAAGCGCCAGCGGCAGCACCGGCGCAAATTCGCAGGGAGCCCCTTTTTCTGGCCAGCCGGGCCGGGCTACGGAGGCTTACTCGACAGAGGATATCCAGGCCAACAAGGTCTGGGCAGGCTTGGCGTATATCCTTTTCTTCCTGCCCCTGATCCTGTGCCCGGAGTCGCGCTACGCCCGTTACCATGCCAACCAGGGGCTCGTGCTTTTAATCGTCAGCGCCCTGGGCTCGATTGTGCTCGCGATCATCCCGATCATTGGCGTGCTGCTCTCGCCGATCTTTGGTGTGGGCGTACTGGTCCTGGTAATCATGGGCCTGGTCAATGGGTTCAACGGACAAGCCAAGGAATTGCCGCTGATCGGCAAATGGCAGATCCTGCACTGATCTCATTCGTGTGATTATCTGAGGTGCCGGACCGATCGCTCGCGTCAACGCTTCAGGATCGGTCCGGTCTCAGGCCTTCGAAGAAGGCAATTTCCTCGAAAATTTTCCGTGCAAACAGGTAGTGGGCATCGTCCAGGAACAACTGGATGATGCTCACTTTTTCGTTGGTGACGAGTTCATCCACCAGCGAGCGTTCATCGAGGTGCTTGTCCTGTTCATTGAGCAAGGCCTGGCGGGCTGGAATGACCAGGGTCTGATCGACTGGCCAGAGATCAGGGTCAGCTGGCAGAGGTTCTGAATCTGTTTCAACCCCAGGATCCAGTTTGGGCGGAGCCGATACCCAGTTCGACTCGATGGCAGACTTTTCCAGATATCGGGTCTGTGTTTCCGCAAATAGCTTGGCCGGATACAAGTAAAAGTGTTGCTCGCCGCGGCGCAGGACGATGACCAGACGCGGCAGGCGGATCACCACCGTTTGAGGACTCAGCATCTGGGCCGGTTCCAGGAACAAAAAGTAGAATCGGCTGAGCAGCTCGATCTGGCGCGGTGTGGTGAGCAGGCGGCGCAGGCTGTCGAGTTTGCGCCAGGAATGAAAGCGCCGGGCGGCCAGGGGCGACAGGACGGTCTCTGCAGCAGTGGCATGGAGTCGTTCGCTCCTAGGTGGTTCACCGCTCGAGTCCGGTTCGCTCGCGTCTACGTAAAGAGCCTGCTCAACCAAGCGTCCGATGCGATCGTCCCACCGTTCCGGGAGCATGGTCTCGCCATAATGGTTGATCACCACCCAGGGCAGGGGTGTGGTCAGGGCGAGCCAGTCGGATAAAATGGGGGTGTTCAAAACCAGGCTGGCTTCATTGGCCTGGCTGAAGGTCTCGCTCAGCAGGTCTCGGACCCAGGGGCTGGAGAGGCAGAGGTGGAACTGCTTGAGCACATCAGTGACCGGGAAGCGGCAGCAGGCGTGCTGGACCAGATAGTGTCGGCTGGCTGTGGCAAAAGCGGCAGCCGGCAGGGGTTCACCAGGGTGCTCGGCCAGGGTGCGGGCCGCCAGTTCGATGCTCGGTTCGAGATCGGCCGCGCTCAGGCCGGGGCGAGCCGCCAGGGCATCGCGCGCGAGCTGGAGCATCAATTCACTGTAGATCACGCACTCGGGCTGGTCTTGCAATTGCTGCCAGATTGGATCGGCCAGGCGCGGACGCAGGCGGACGCTCAGCAGCCTCTGTGCCGTCTGCTGCAGAGCTGGATCATCGGTGCGGGCGAGCAAAGGGATCAGGCCGGAGAGCTGACTGGTCGGGATCGTGTACGCCATGGCCCGCTGGATCAGGGCGGGCTTGTTCCGGGCATTTTGGACCAGACGCAGCACTGCATCCGGTACCTGGCCGAGCGGGCCGCTGCCCAAGCGGCCTGATCCCAGGGTGCTCTGACTCAGAACCACCTGGGTCTGGAGACGGACGGGAATAAAGGGCAAAACTTCTTTCATGGCGCAAGTAAGCTCAGACTGGGGGCTGGGCGTCAGATGCAGAAGAGTCGGTCAGGACTTCGCGGGCGCTGATGATCGCGCCGGGCAAGTCATCGACGGCATCGCCGATCAGGCGCACGGTGTTGGTCAGCTGGGCCACGATGGCGGACAGTTCCTGGTCAAATGACTGGAAGGTCGACTGGGTGCTGAGCTGGATCTGCTCACCAAAGGTCTGGACCGAGACGTCGAGGGATTTGTTGAGGCCGGCGATTTCCGAGGTCACTTCGCGCACGAGGAAGGTCAAGTCACGCACCTGGTCGTCGAGGCTGTTCATCAGGGTCGTCGAGCTTTCGGTCAGTTTGCTCATCAGATCCTGGTATTGTTCGTCCGACTGGGTCAGGGTCATCTGGGTCAGATCGTTGTATTTGCCAAAAATGTCCACCAGATTGGCTTGGAGGTCATCTTGGAGGCGATTGATCTGGACATGCATCTGGTCAAAGTAGCCGCCGATCTGGGACTCAACGGCGAGCTGCTCCTCCCGGATACGCTGGGCATCGGCCTGGCTGGCTTCGATCATGACCTTGAGCTGTTCGACCATATCGCTGCTCTTGAGGAGGGTCTGGCTGAGAGCCTCAGTGGCCCCGTTGAGGGTCTGGATGAGCTGGTCCTGGCCGGCTGAAAACGACTGGGTCAGGGCTGCTGAGCCGGTGTTGAACAGGTCGGTGATCAGGGTGCTGCTCTGGGTATAGGAGTTTTGCAGGTTCGTGCTGCCCGAGGTCAAAGACTGGGTCAGGGTGTCGGCGCTGTTTTTGAAAGCCGATTCCATCTGCTCGTAGCCCTGGGTGAAGATCGCGCGCAGCTGCTCGGAGCCCTGGGACAGGGCGGACTGGACTTCGACCGCACTGGTGTGGAGCGTGCTGGCGAACTGCTCGGTTGAGCCGGTGAAGGCGGCCTGGAGCTGGCTCGAGCCGCTGTTGAACAGGTCGGTGATCAGGGTGCTGCTCTGGGTATAGGAATCCTGCAGGGTCGTACTGCCGGACTGGAGCGACAAAGTCAAGGCATCGGTGCTGTTTTTGAAAGCCGATTCCATCTGCTCGGAGCCTTGGGTGAAAATTGCGCGCAGCTGCTCAGAGCCCTGGGACAGGGCGGACTGGACTTCGACCGCACGGGTGTGGAGCGTGCTGGCGAACTGCTCGGTCGAGCCAGTGAAAGCCGTCTGGAGCTGGCTCGAGCCTTCGGCAAAACGGCTGTTCAGCAGGTCGCTGCCGGCAGTGAAGGCGGCCTGCAGGTGATCGGCACCGGTGACATAGGTCTCACTGACCTGGACCGCGCTGGCAGCAGCGGCCGCTTGGACCTGGGCAGCGCTGGCAGCGAGGAGCTGCCCGATCTGGGTCGAGCCAGTGGCCAGAATCCCCTCCATGCTGCTGGCACCAGTTGTCAGAGCCTGGCTAAGCTGTTCGGTGCTGCTGGCAAAGACTTGGTTGATCTGACCGGCGCTGGCAGAAAAGACTTGGCTCAATTGGCTGGAGCTGGCGCTGAAGACCTCATTGAGCCGGGTGGTGCTTTCAATCACAGCCTGGTGTGAGGCAAAGAGACCCGCGAGGATCGCCTGGGCGGACTGCTGGGCATCTAGTTGCAGGCCGGTGGACTGGTCGATCGCGGTCAGCAGATCCTGGGTCCGGCCAATGGCGGTAGCATGGATTTCATTGAGGGCAGCAATCGACGCGGACAGGTCCGTGAGGTGTTCGCCCAGGATCTGGTCGAGCTGGCGGGCGAAATGGGCGGCCAGCTTGCCGATCCCCTGTTGCTGTTGTTCATTGACATGCTTGACCGCCTGGTCGAAGGACTGGCTCATGTTGCGGATCACCGGGACCATCTGCTTCTGGGTCGCATCAGCCATCGCCGTGCTCAGGGTTGGTCCGAGGTTCTGGATCTGGTCGATCAGGAGTTTCTGGTCGGCCAGGATGCGGTACTGGACCTGGGCATCGCTCATGACGATGAAATGGTGCGCGAGCATGTCCTGCAGGGCTTCGATCTCGACCGTCGCCCGGTGGATTTTGATCTGGTCGAGAGCACGGAATAAAAGGATCAGGAAAGTCGACAGGCTGGCGGCCAGGAAGATTGGCAGCAGGCTGGCCGCTGGATTGTTCTGATTTTGGCTATAAATCGCGGTCAGGGTGCCGATCACCGTGATCGAGGCCATCAGGACGAAGGCGGGCATGACCAGGCCACGGTATGGGATGTGGCGGACGATCGTGCGTGGATTGAGGTTGATTGTCAGGTCGGCCAAGGCATACGGCTGGCCGTTCGAATCCATGATGATTGAGCGCACAATCGCCGGTGAGAGCATCCCGAGGCGCTCAGGCGTGGCCTGGGAGCGGAGCAGCTTAAGGTTCTCGACCGGGTCGCGTTTCCAGAGCTGGGCCACCTCCTGCCGGACTTTCTGGATTGAACGGAACAGATGTGCAAAACCGGCCAGATCACACATGATCCAGCCGGCAATTGCCAGGAGAAAAATCAGGGAAACGGTTCCAGTCAAGACCCAATTGACAGGCAGGTCAGCAAGAAATTGAGTCAGTAGCGTCATTGGGGCCTCCTGGCGGAAAGTTTTTCAAACATCATGACACAGTGTCAGCAGCGGCGAAGGGGTCTTCCTTGCCATAGGGTCCGGTCAGTTCCCAAGCTTCGTATTCCTCATCCTGGGTGACCAGTTTCGGGATGGCATTGAAGGCCAGGCTGTAATTGCAGTTCAGCAGGCCATTGGGCACGGCGATGGTCACTGGGTTGCCGTTTTCGTCGGTGATGGTCTGCTCCGTGGTGTCGCCAGGGGTCAGGCTCAGGCTCAGGAACTGGACCGAGCGGTCCTCCTCCTCGACCAGGCGCATCCAGTCGATGACCTGGGCATAGGTTGCCGAGAACGTGACGTTGAGGTTCATTGAATCGATCGAGGTCACTGCAGCCTGCTGTGCCGCGGTGTCAGTTTCTCCGGCTGGTGGCGTCGGCGCTGCTTCAGCCGCTGCAGCCGGCTCGGCCACAGCCCCGTCCAAGGTGGCGTTGTATTCCTGAACAATGACGCCCAGGCTGTTGGGATCTGCGGCCGGCGTCTCGTCGGGGGCGCGAGGCAGATCATGGGTGACCATCAGGGTGAAGGCTTCGTCTGAAACGGTCACAGCGCTGGCGCTGTACAGGTCGTTCAGGATCAGCATCAGTTTTTCCTGGATGATCGAGGGGTAATAGACCTTCGTCCGTTCAGTCACTTGGGCTGACAGGGTGCCGACTTCGCTTTTCAACTTGTCGAACGAAGCGATCTTGGCCATGGTTTCGTCGTAGGTCATCTGGACCTCGTCACGCTGGACCACCAGCTGCTCATGGGTGTCCCACAGCGGCAGGTACACGAGGTAATAGCCGGCGGCGAGCAGGGCGATGATGGCCAGGACGGCGAGCAGGAATTGTTCACGTACGGAGAGTTTCATTCCGGCATCACCTCCTGGAGGGTGGCATGGATGACGATCGACCGGCCGTCAGGCTCGGCTCCCTCGGCATCGCTGCGGGTGGCGGAGAGAAGCTCGACGGTGGCGAACAGGCCGGTATCTTTGAAATTGCGGACGAGCTCGGCGTTGGCGGTCAGGTCGGTGGAGGTGGCCTCGAGCATCAGGTCGCTGGAGGTGATCGACAGACTGGTCAGGGTGACCGTCTCCGGGATCGCAGCGGCGATCGTGTCGAGGGTGGCTTTGGCGATCCGGTCGTCAACCTTGAGGGCAGCTTCGATCGTGGTCAAGCCCTCATCATAGCGTTTCAACAGTTGGAGCTGCTTGCTGACGGCATTGACTGCAGCGATTTGGGTGGCGACGGCTGGGGCGGCCAGTTCATCCTCCATCAGCTGGATCTCCTGGCGTAAGGCCGTGTTGAGGTTGTTGAGGAAAAAGTACAGGCCGCCCACGGCCAGAGCGATCACCACAATGGCGATGATCAGGATGCGGCCGATCGGGGCATGATCCCGTTTCGCATGGGG
>DIFN01000070.1:16798-17598 GCA_002419145.1 Mageeibacillus sp. UBA5747
GGGATGCCGATCACCTGTTCCATCACTTCGGCGAGGTTTTTGAGGTGGGCGTTGCCGCCATAGAGGTAGATGATCTCGGGCCGTTTTTCGGCCACGCGGCCGGAATAGAACTGGATCACGGTCTGGATCTCGTTGGTGACCCGGCTGACATAGGGTCGGATGATGTCGTTGAATTTTCTGGCTTCTTCACTGGCGAATTCGCCGCGCACCAGATCGACCAGTTCCTGTTTCCTGCTCACAAGGGCTGTCTCGCTGGTGCCGGTCTGGCGCATCAGCTCGGTATCCATGAAGGCACTGCCGTAAGGGATCTGGCGGGTGAAAAGCAGTTTCTCCGAATTGAGTATCGAGATCTCGGTCAGTTCTTTGCCGAGATCCACAAAGGCGGCGAGTTTCCAGTCCCAGCCGCCAACTTTGTCTTTGTTGGCTGCGACTGTGCGCTGGACGAGTTTGTTCAATCCGTTGGCATGCACGTCGAGGTAGAGGGGTTTGAGATGGCAGTCCTTGAGGAGGCTGGCATACTCTTCGGCCATGGTGTCCGGCATCGCGAAGACGCGGACCTTGTTCTGGCGCGCGCCGGCACCGACTTGCGACTCGATCAGGGTCACGCCGGTGCGGTAGTCTTTGGCAATGTTGGGCAGATACTGCTCCATTTCCAGATGGATCAGGGGCAGAATATCGGCCTCGGGAACCTCGGGCATGGTCAGTTCACGGGTGATGATCGAGGTGCTCTTGACCGAGACGATCCCCTTTTTGACCTTGATGCCGCTTTCCTTGATCAGTTCATTGATCGCGAAGGCCAG
>DIFN01000085.1 GCA_002419145.1 Mageeibacillus sp. UBA5747
GACCGGCCCAATCGCAGCGGCGAGCGGCCCAGCTACGGCGATCGGCCCAATCGCAGCGGCGAGCGGCCATTCCGCAAAGAACGGCGCGACGAGACTGATTTTGAGTCCACACCTTCCAGTGCCTTCCGTTCACCACCTCCGACACCAACCTTTGTCCGCAAAGTCGCTAAGGAAATGCCTGCTGCTCCTGCAGTCCGTGAAGATGCCCAGGAAGACGAGAACCTTGAGCCCGTTGCCGGTTCGCCGGACCGTCTCGAAGGCCGCAATCCCATCCAGGAGGCTCTCAAGGCTGGCCGTTCATTCAATAAAATATGGGTGGCTAAAAGAGATGGCAAGCCTGACCTGATTCTGGCCCGCATTGTGGCTCAGGCCAGGGAGGCAGGTGCCGTGGTCATGGAAGTCGAGCGCAAGATTCTCGACCAGATGTCCGAGACAAAAGCCCATCAGGGTGTGATTGCCCAAGTCGCTGCGCATGAATATGTTGAATTGGACGATTTGCTGGTCTCTATTCAGGCAAAGGGGGAAACACCCTTCCTTGTCATGCTGGATGAACTGCAAGACGGCTACAATCTTGGTTCTGTCTTGAGAATCGCCGATGCGGCTGGTGTCCATGGCGTCATCATTCCCGAACGACGTTCCGTCGGCCTCGACAGCACCGTTGCCAAGGCCTCGGCAGGCGCGATCGAGCATGTCCCAGTTTGCCGGGTTGGCAATCTGACCCAAACGGTCCTCAAACTCAAGGAGAAGGGCTTCTGGGTGGCTGGCGCAGACAGCGAAGGGACACAGGATTACCACAAAATTGACTGGTCGGGTTCCATGCTCTTGATAATCGGCAGTGAAGGTGAGGGTATCGGTAAGCAACTCTTGAAACATTGTGACTTCCTCGTTTCAATCCCGATGAAAGGACAGGTCAATTCGCTGAATGCTGCAGTTGCTGCCGGAATTATCGTTTTCGAAGCCGCTACCCAGCGTCAGGCTGGCGCTGAGAAATAAACCCCATGACTGACTGCTCGCCTGAAGATATTGAGACCATGGACGACCAGACCCTAGTCACCATGGCCCGGGCAGGCGCCAATCAGGCCATGGAGATCTTGCTCAACCGCTACAAAATGCTGGTGCGCCAAAAAGCCTCCGCTCTGTACATCCTGGGCGCTGACAGTGACGATGTCATTCAGGAGGGGATGATCGGACTTTTCAAAGCAATCCGTGATTACAAACCTGACCAGGGCGCTTCGTTTGCTACGTTTGCCAATCGATGTATCAGTGCCCAGATCACGGATGCCGTTCGCCAGGCCTCGCGTCAGAAGCATCGGCCACTCAATGAATCGATCTCACTGCAGAATTTTCTCTATCCGGAGGATTCGGATCGCCTGAACACAGAACACGATATTCCATCGCCAAAGGATGATCCAGAACAGAACTTGCTGTCACAAGAAGAAAGTGACCAGTTGCTCGACTACCTCAATGTGCAGTTGACCGATCTTGAACGCCAGGTTATCCGGCTGTTCATGCTCGGTCACAGCTACCGCTCCATTGCCAGTGAGTTGCACTGTTCACCCAAACGCGTGGATAATGCATTGACCCGTATCCGCCGGAAATTAAGCCAGTTTTATGCTGGCAAAACCAGAAGGGAGGCAGAAAAGACCCTATGAACGTCCGAGTCGCCATCCGTCAGGCGCTGGCCTTGCTTCTGGGGATCGCAACGCTGGTGCTGGCAACCGCCTGCTCCCTACCTGCCGCAAATAGCTCAACTACAACACCGATTGTGACAGAATCAGACAAATACCTGAGTTCAACTGCCCTGGTCCAGCAACTGGCCTTGGCCATTGGCGGCAACCTCGACATCCAGGCCGCTTACCAGGCCATCCCAGAGCACCAGCGTGAAGCAGTCACTGCAGACCAGTTCCAAAGGTATGTACTATTGCTCCGTAAGGGTGTGACGGGGCGGATCGTGTCTCTGGTGGCCATGAACGACAATCAGATCGAAACCGCTCGCCAGCAAATTGTGGACCGTTTGCCAGGACAGCAAGAGTTGGCTGCGAGAACCATCGGGTTTTGGCTGAATATCCGGGATAGTGGCATCATCGGTGACCGGATTGAACTTTACTGTCAGGTCGATGATGAGGGTATTGCCTATCTCGACGGTAACTGGATTAGCCAGATTCTCCAGCTAGCCGATTTCACCAATCTTTATTTTGACGCTATTGATCAACAAGACGTTGACTCTCTGGATGAACTACTTCGCCACTCCATTCCTGATGATGCGGCACGCAAGGCCATTGCCAGCCGTCTGGTCTGGTTTTACCGCAACCAGGTCGAAACTGAAACGGAAGAATTCAGGCTGCAGTCCATCCGCATCGACGGACTATCTTTCACTGAAAAATTGCTTGCCGGCATCGGATCGAGCAGCTCTTTATCGCGAACGATTGAAATTATCCCACAGTCTGACGGGACGTTTCTGGTGAATGATTTGCTGCCGAGTGAACTCAGCTTGCCAGACTCGGATGTTGTACTCGAAGATGCGACGATCCTCAGGGTCGGTGGGGATACCAGCTCTGCCTTGGTGACCTTATACAGCGTTCCTTTCGAAGTGTTTACTGGCAAACCCGCCCTGCACGATGATTCGAACTGCAAACTGCTCGAAAGTGGCAAGTCCCTGATCCACCTCAGCTACGAAGGCCTCGAACTCATTGTGGAAGGGGATTGCTACAACAACCATTCGCGCTGGCGTGGCCGCGTCCTGTCTGCCGAACTGACCTCGGACAAATATTCCCTGGGATCCGGCTTGAAAGTCGGCCTGCCTGCATCAGCCCTCTATGCTCAATATCCATTCATCAGCGTGGGGGACAAAGCAGCCATCGGCCAAATGGAAAGTGGTGAAGTCGCCTTGACCGCGGTAGTTGAAAATGACACCGTGATATCCCTGCGCCTTACGATGCAGGATGCCTCAAGCTAAGCGCTGGGTTACAATGATTGCAATTTGCTTGGGGTTAAACTCGGAAGAGGCTCTTGACAAAGTGGCCTGCTGCATCTATCATTAATACTGCTGCTGCGAACAGCAGCAACATGCGCCCGTAGCTCAACTGGATAGAGCGTCTGACTACGGATCAGAAGGTTGTGGATTCGATCTCTGCCGGGCGCGCCACACGAGGATCCCTGAGACTGTTAGGTTTCGGGGATTTTTCTTTGCCTTGGAAAGGGTCGATTCCCTGGGTTTTCAGGAAGCAATGGATATCTTGGGCTTGGCTGGAAATTTCCGGCCGGCGCTGCAGCATCGTCGCACACTGGTGCCCCTTATAGACTGGTTGCCGAAACGGCATCATCCTTCAAATGTGAGAGTACCTTTTACCTTCAGCAATCCTCACTTACCAGATCTGATGCAGGGTCTGGCGCCGCTGGCTTCGCACTGTAATTGTCACAAAACAAACCCGAAATGACCTCTTGACTGGATTATTTAGCCCGGGCTTTGGATTTGCTTTTTGCTGCCGCGGCATGTTCTTCGATAAAGTTGAGAACGAAATCAAAATCAGCTGCTTCGGCATACACCTGATTGTGGACCAGGTCAGATGAATTAACCTTGATCACCTGGCGCTTGCGATCCGGCTTGATTGTTTTGACCTGCTTGAATTTCGAGTAGGTGGATTGTTTGCTGCCAACGAGCAAGCCTTGTCCGGCAGCACCCACATTTCCAGTCGTAGCGCCAGCCAGGAGCAGCAAATGACCAAGGATCTGGGCTTTCTTGAATTGGCGGGGCATCTGGGTGTGCTTGACACCTTGCTCATCCATTTCGAACCACACGCAATACTTGCCACCCATCATCAAGGCATAAAGATAGTAGGCTATTGTTGATAAGACGAGCATGCCGCCAATGAGCCCGAAGAAAACAGGTGTCAGACCCGTCAAAGCCTTGCCAATGCCATCGCCGATCTCGAACAGAACCATGAAAAGATACATGCCAAGAAAAATGAAGAAGAAAATTTTCCAGACCAGGACGAGGATGGTTGGATTGCGGTACAGGCTGAACTCATAGACCCAGCGCAGGACACCATCCTTGCCGCGTGTGATGTTGGGGGACGGACGGTCTATTTCATCGCTTTCCTGGCGAAAACTTGGCATAAAGATACCTCCGATGGTCGATGGTTCTATGTTAGCGCATCATGGTCAAGGGAACCAGACCCTGGTACCAGACCTATCGAAAATGGACCAGAACCATCAATCTGCCGAAAAAGGGACGCCGTCCCTTTTTCGGCAGATTGATATGCGTCTCAGATTATGTAAAATAAACAGTGTCTATCACACACGCCGGGCTGCTTTCACCAGCGCCCGGACCAAAGAAAGGAAAGCTCCCATGAAGAAATCACTTGCTCTTCTGCTTGTCCTGACCCTGATGCTTGCCCTGCTTGCTGGCTGTGCCTCCACTGGCAATGCTGGTGCTTCCGCTGAAAAAGTCATCAAAATTGGCGTCTTTGAACCGGTCACCGGTGAAAATGGTGGCGGTGGCTTCCAGGAAGTCCTCGGTATGCGTTATGCCAACACCAAGGTCCCATCTGTCGACATCGGTGGTCAGACCTACAAGATCGAACTGGTCGAAGTCGACAATAAGTCCGACAAGACCGAAGCTGTCACGGCTGCCCAGAGCCTGATGTCGAGTAAAGTTGCGGTTGTCTTGGGTTCCTATGGTTCCGGCGTCTCCATTGCTGCCGGCGAAATTTTCAAGGAAAACATGGTCCCGGCCATTGGCGCTTCCTGCACCAATCCGCAGGTCACCCTTGGCAACGACTATTATTTCCGAGTTTGCTTCCTGGACCCCTTCCAGGGTACCGTCATGGCCAACTTCGCGCTGGAATCTGGCGCCAAGAATGCTGCTGTCATCACCCAGCTCGGCGACGACTACAGCTCCGGCCTGGGCAACTTCTTCCTGAAAGCCTATGAAGAAAAAGGCGGCACCATTGTCGCCCAGGAACAGTTCCAGACCAACCAGACCGACTTCAAGGCCATTCTGACCAATGTCAAGGCTGCCAATCCCGATTTCATCTTTGCCCCATCCTCCATTGCCACTGCTCCGCTGCTGATCAAGCAGGCTCGTGAGCTTGGCATCACTGCCACCATCGCAGCCGGCGATACCTGGGAAAACACCAGCATCATCGACAATGCCGGTGCCGATGCCGAAGGCATTGTCCTCTCGACCTTCTTTGATGAAAATGACACCGCCAACCCGGTTGCCGCTGATTTTGTCAAAGGCTTCAAAGAATACCTCAAGGCCAACCCGGAAAGCCTGTCCAAGAACGGCGGCGAAGGCGTCGCAGCTGTTTCAGCCCTTGGCTATGATGCTTACATGACTGCGATCGAAGCCATCAAGGCAGCTGGCAAAGCTGATCCTGAAGCCATCCGCGAAGCTCTGACCAAGGTCTCCTACAATGGCGTCACAGGCTCAATCACTTTCGATGAAAACGGCGATGCCAGGAAAGACATGGCCTACATCAAAACTGTCAAAGGTGGCAAATTCGAGTTCTTAAAGACTGTCAAAGTCAGCTGATATCCCTGTTAGCCCGGCGAGCGGCAGGCACAGCGACGTGTCTGCCGCTCGCCTTCATATTTTTTTCATCGCCCCCCTCAACCATCGGAAACTGAGGTAGACTCATGTCATTGACGACCTTCATCCAACACATCCTGACCGGTGTTTCGCTCGGCGGGGCCTATGCTCTGATCGCCATCGGATACACCCTGGTCTACGGGATCCTGCTGCTAATTAACTTCGCCCACTCGGATATTTTCATGATGGCGGGTTATTTCATGATTTTTGCCATGGCCACCATGCCCTGGCCGATCGCCATCCCGGTGGTTATTGTTGCGACAGTCGTGCTCGGTGTTCTGATTGAAAAAGCGGCCTATAAGCCCCTGCGCACCGCGCCGCGCATGTCGATCATGATTTCCTCGATTGGCGTCTCCTACCTGCTGCAAAATTTAGCTACATATTTATTTTCAGCTCTTCCGAGAGGCTACCCCACCATTGCCCCCCTCAAGAAAGTCTTCCAGATTGGTCCCGTTTCAGCCTCGCTGGTCACATTCCTGACCCCCGTACTGACCCTGATCCTCGTTTTCATCCTGATGTACCTGATCAATCACACCAAACTCGGTATGGCCATGCGTGCTGTGTCCAAAGACTACGACACCTCCAAGCTGATGGGGATCAAGATCGACCAGATCATCAGCCTGACCTTCGTCATCGGCTCCGCGATGGCGGCCATCGGTTCGATCCTCTATTTTACCGACCGCATGTCGGTCACCCCGTTTTCCGGGACTTTGCCCGGCCTGAAATGCTTTGTCGCCGCCGTCCTGGGCGGCATCGGCAGTGTGCCGGGCGCCGTGCTCGGCGGCTTCATCATCGGCATCAGCGAGACCCTCCTGACTGCCCTGGGTTATTCAACCTATAGCGATGCCTTCACCTTTGTGCTCCTCATCCTGATCCTCATCTTCCGACCGACGGGCCTGATCGGCGAAACCGTCACGGACAAGGTCTAAGGAGGGGACGTCATGAAATTGAATAATAAAAAGTCCTATCCTGTACTTTCCATAGCCGCACTGGCCGTCCTGGCCGTCCTGCTTATTCTGCTTGAAATCAACAAAAGCACCTTTGGCATGGCTGTCTCGATCCTGCAGAAAAGTGCCATCCTGGCCATTGTTGCGGTTTCGATGAATCTCCTCAATGGCTTCACAGGCCTGTTTTCCCTCGGTCAGGCAGGCTTCATGGCGATCGGCGCTTACGTCACCGCTATATTTTCCATTCCGACAGAGACGATCGATAGTGTCTACTATACGGGCGGACTGGCCCCTTGGCTGATGGCCCTTAAAGTAGGCCTTGATGTTTTGCCAGCGCCCTTGCAGATCATCCTGGGCATTCTGACCGGAGGGCTTGTCGCCGCAATTTTTGCCGCTCTGATCGGTATTCCGGTCCTGCGTCTAAAAAGCGACTATCTGGCGATTGCCACCCTAGGCTTTTCAGAAATCATCCGGGCTATCATCTCGAGCCCGCAGATGGACAAGATCACCAACGGATCGTATGGTCTCAAAAACATCCCGGGATTTGCCTTGGGACTTCCGTTCCTTCCTGCAGGCACGGGCACCTTGCTGGTCCCATTCACAGTTGCGGGCCTTTGCATCGGCTTCATGGTCCTGGTCATCCGGAGCTCATATGGCCGGGCTTTCATGGCGATCCGCGAAGACGGTGTCGCAGCCGAGGCGATGGGCATCAACCTCCTGAAGCACAAGGAGATCTCTTTTATCATCAGCTCGTTCTTCACCGCTGTCGCCGGCGGCTTGCTGGCGATGTTCATGCGCTCGATCGAAGCCCGTACCTTCCAGATCACTTTGACCTACGATATCTTGCTGATCGTCGTCATTGGTGGCCTCGGCAGTGTCACCGGCAGCGTCCTTTCGGCATTCCTGGTTACCGCGGCCAAGGAATGGTGGCTGCGCTTCTTTGACACCCCGCTGGTGATCGGCGGTGTGACGATCCCGCTCTTCCGGACGGGTTTCCGCATGGTTGTTTTTTCCCTGCTCCTGATGCTGGTCGTGCTCTTTTTCCGCCGCGGTTTGATGGGTAACCGCGAATTTGCCTGGGCTGACTTGCTGTCCTGGCCCCGCCGCCTCTCCCAAACAGCCTCATCCAGGCAGAAGACTGGCAAAGGGGGCAAGAAAAATGGCTGAGCAGACCTTAGCCCCCGTTCTTGAACTCAAAGACATCACCATGCAATTTGGCGGTGTCGTCGCTGTTGACAATCTCTCCTTGCAGGTCTACCCGGGCGAAATCGTCGCCCTAATCGGTCCGAACGGGGCTGGAAAAACGACTGCGTTCAATGTCGTAACCGGGGTCTATGCCCCGACCAATGGTCAAGTCCGGTTCAAAGGCCAGCCTATTGCCGAAAACTTCCCACGTGGCAAGATGGCTAAGCTCTATACCGGCCAGAACAAAGGCACTTACTCCGCCACGATCCGGCCCACCCCAGACCTGGTTACGAAAAGGGGCATCGCCCGCACATTCCAGAACATCCGCCTGTTCAAAAACATGACCGTTTTCGAAAACGTCCTGATTGCCAAGCACATGAATATGAAGGCTGGCTTTTTCTCTGCCGCATTCCATTTGAACGGTCGGGAAGAAGAGCAGATGTGCCAGGAGAGCCTCAGGCTCCTGGAAATGGTCAACCTCCTGGATCTTAAGGATGAGATTGCCAATAACCTGCCCTATGGCAAACAACGCCGTCTCGAAATCGCCCGGGCCTTGGCCACGTCGCCGGACCTGTTGCTGCTCGATGAACCGGCTGCTGGCATGAACCCGCAGGAAACCGAAGCCCTGACCGCCTTCATCCGCCAGATCAAAAGGGATTTCAACCTGACCATTCTGATGATCGAGCACCACATGAA
>DIFN01000074.1 GCA_002419145.1 Mageeibacillus sp. UBA5747
TTGATACGATTGGAACAGGAGAAACGCAAATGAAACGAACCAACATCAAAACTTTGAGCGTGTTAATCGCGATTGTGCTGATCGGCTCTGCGGTCGCGGGCTGTAGTAAAGCCCAAACCAGTGGCAACACCATCACGACAACGTACAGCACGACTCTGGCTGCGAATTCCGTACAAGAATCAAGCGCGAGCGCCGGCGAAACCGCGAGTGACAGTGCAGTGGTGAATTCAACCGAAATAGATGCATCTGAGCTCTTCAGCAGCAGGGATCTGGAGCAGACGGCAGANNCTGTCATTGGCGATCCCGCTCACATTGGAAAGTGGCCGAGACCTGACAATCCATGCCGAGGGGGTCTATCTGGTCAGAGGCAAGGTTGAGAATGTGACGATTGTTGTCGATGCCGCTGATGATGCCAAAGTCCAGATCGTTCTCAATGGCGTCACAATCACAAATGATGACTCACCGACCATCTATGTGAAAGCAGCTGACAAAGTCTTTGTCACAACCACAGATAGCGCCAATCGACTGGAGGTTTCCGGCACCTATGTGGCCGATGACGAAACCAACCTGGATGCGGTCATTTACTCCAAGTCTGATCTGACCTTGAACGGAATGGGTTCGATAGATCTTATTTCTGCCGCAGGAAACGGCATCTCTTCAAAAGATGATCTTGTGATCACTGGGGGCGAGTACACCATCACAGCTGAGGCTGATGGGCTGGAAGCCAATGATACCATCCTGATCTCGGATGGCACACTGACCATCGAGTCCGGCAAGGATGCGCTGCATTGTGAAAACGCCGACGATACCACTCTGGGCTACATCGTCATCAAAAATGGCACGTTGAACATCTCTGCAGCGGATGATGGGATCCGCGGCAATCGTTTCGTCCAGATCGACGGCGGCATCATCGAAATTGTGACATGCAGGGAAGGGATTGAGGCCAACAATGTTATCATCAATGACGGCCAGATCACCATCAATTCCCAAGATGACGGCATCAACGCCACACAAAAAGTCAGCGCAGATGTCTCAATCGTGGTCAATGGCGGCACCATCAGCGTCCGCATGGCCGACGGCGACACCGATGCCTTTGACTCAAACGGCGCGATCACGATCAATGGCGGCACGATTACGGTTGAGGCCCAGTCTGCCTTTGACTCCAATGGCACAGCGACCCTGAATGGTGGAACGGTCACGGTCAATGGCCAAGTCATCACACAGATTACCCAGATGCAACCCGGCGGCCCCGGAGGATTGGGGGGCGGCGGGGGACGCGTGAGACGCTAAGCGTCCACTTTTTTAAAACGACAGTTCAAACAATAGACTGGGAAAGGCGCCATCTCGACTACTGGGAGGCGTCTTTTTCATTACTTGGGATTTTCCCCATTAAATCTCCATATCAAAGAGCCATACTGCAAGCATAACCAAGACAAGGGAGGAGGAATTCTCAATGATGCGCTTTGGTTATGATAGCTGGAGAGATTTTGGTTGTGCCAATAGATTTTTTTGGTTCATCCAATCTGATGGGCTGGATCGGAGGTGGTATTGCCATGATTATCGGTTTGATTTTACTGGCAGTTTTAATTGTGATTCTGTTGAACTGGGCTCGCAGTGGCCGGATTCAATCCGCTCCGCCAGGATTCGGCTTGCATGCAAACAACGAGGCGTTGCGGATTCTCAACGAGCGTTACGCGCGCGGCGAAATCAGCGATGACGATTATCGCCGCATGAAAAATGAACTTTTAAAGTAGGAGGTGTTTCGATGACAGGTTTATCATTAAACAGGTAGCCCGTGATCGGGTTGTCCTGGCCACCAAGGTCTATTTCAATGAAGGTAGCTTTCTCGCCAATGGAGACGCTCGATGGTCTGGTCAAGTCGGGCAAAGTCCGGGCTTTGGGCGCTTCGGCCATGTATGGCTACCAGTTTCACAATTTGCAGCAGGTGGCGGAGAAAAATGGCTGGACGAGATTTGTCTCGATGCAGAATCATTACAACTTGCTTTACAGGGAAGACGAGCGGGAGCTGATCCCGATCTGCCGCGAGCAGAAGGTCGCACTTACTCCGTATAGCACGCTGGCTGCCGGCCGACTCTCGCGCCTGGAGTGGCATACCGACACCCGGCAGCATCATCATTAACATTAATCCTGACCATCTGGAAATCATCAATATTGGAGGATTGTTGCCTGATCTATCCACCCGGGATATCTTATCTGGTATTTCGCAGCCGAGAAGTTCAAAACTTGCGCAGAATTTCTTTCGCCTGAAACATATTGAGGCCTATGGTACTGGAATACGGAGAATATTTGATCTTTATCGTGATGAAACAGTTAAACCAGATATTGCTGTTTCTGAAAATACATTTCGCATGACCTTGCCTAATCATAATGCTAACCGCCAAGATCATGGATCAACTTAAAATAAAAGAAGCTCTAAGCGATGAAGATGTAATGGCATTGCTTCGGTTAAAACGAACCAGAACGGATCTAATTTTGAAAAAATGAACGATCTGGGACTTATAGAAATCAAAGGCCGAGGACAGAGCAAGGTTTACCGGTTGCCTTTGAAAGATCGCTCAATAACTCCCCGGGAGGGATACCTCATGGCCAATCATTGTCTGGAATGCGAGCATCATATGTGCACCGGCAAGGTACCGATTTTCGCCGGCCTGACACCAGAAGAACAACTCGAGATCATTCGCCTGATCTTGCATGTGGCGTACGCCAAAGGGCAGACGGTCTACCGCGAGGGAGACCGTGCAGACAAGTTGCTGATTGTCACCCATGGTTCGATCCGCCTGTTCAAAACGACCATCGAAGGCAAAGAACAGAACCTGGATATTCTGCAGACCGGCGATTTCATCGGGGAGCTGGACCTGATGGGGGATGCCGCTTACAGCCATGAGGCGGTGGCCCAGGAGCCAACCATCCTGTGTGTCATCTCGCAGGACCGGATGCGCGAGCTGATCTTGAAAAACCCCCTGATCGGGTTCAAAATCATGCAGGCCATGAACCAGAAGCTGACGAACTTGCGCAGCCTGGTCCAGAGTCTCGCGACTCATGAAGGCCTGCCGCGCCTGGCCCATCTGCTGCTGCAGCTTTATGAGAAAGGTGGCAGCCAGAAACGATTCAACTTGAATTTATCCCGCGAGGATATTGCCAATTTCACCGGCCTGACCCGTGAAACGGTCAGCCGAAAACTGGCCCAGCTGCAGGATGAAGGGATCATCCGGCTGGGCAAATCCCGGGAAATTGAAATCCTCGATCTGGAGGCTTTGCAAGATTATTCGGCCTGAATGGCAGGACAAAGGCCAGCTTGCTTTCCAAATCGTCTACTTTCCCAAGATGTGATTTGAATCAAAGACTTCTCAACTGCCTCCCGGTATCCTTAGATCATACAACCACATCACATCACATCACATCGCCATCGTGACGGACGGACCGGATCTTGGAGGATACACCATGAAACACACGATGATCACACCTGAAATGCTGCTCGGCGACGCCGTGTCGCTGTTCCCGCCTGTGACCCGCACCTTCAACACACTCGACATCGACTACTGCTGCCAAGGCCAGCGTCCCCTCTCAGCAGCGCTCTCGGAAAAGGATCTCGACACGGAAGCGTTTACCGCGGACCTCAACCGAGCCTATGCCGACTACAAGACACGCACGGACCATCCCATCGATCCCACGACCTTGTCCAACGAAGACCTGATCCAGCTGATCTGCGATCTGCACCATGCGCCGGAACGACTGCTGCTGCACGATCTCGATGAACTGATCAACAAGATCCTGGTTGTCCATTTCGAGCATGATGAACAGCTCCTGAAAGCCCTGCACCGCCAGTTTTCCCTGCTCAAAATGGACCTCGAAGAGCATTTTGCTGACGAGGAACGGGTCTTGTTCCCAGCCATCCTGTCCGGTGATGACAAGACAGCGATCAAAGCCCTGATTGATGACCTGGAAAAGGACCATGATGCTGCCGGCGACATTCTCAAGTCGATCAAAGCCTTGACCAATGGCTACCAAGCACCGGACTATGCCTGTCCGACCTTTATAGTGACCTATAAGAAACTCCAGGCTTTGACGGAAGACATTTTCTTGCATATCCACAAAGAAAACAGCGTTTTATTCCCGCGTTTTGCCTGATAACAGACAGGTCAATTGCGATCCGAAAGGAGATTTCCATGGCAAAAGCAATCACCCCCAAAGTAACCTGGGTCGGCAAGATCGACTGGGAACTCGACACCTTCCACGGCGATGAATATTCGACTCACCATGGCTCGTCCTATAATGCCTACCTGGTCCGGGACCAGAAAACGGTCCTGATCGACACCGTCTGGAAACCCTTTGATGAAGAATTCGTCGCCCAATTGAAAAAAGTCGTCGACTTGCGGTCGATCGATGCGATCATCTGCAACCACAACGAGATCGACCACAGTGGTGGCCTGGTCGAACTGCTGCGCGAAATACCGGACACTCCGATCTATTGCACCGCCAATGGCGAGAAAATCCTGCGCGGCCATTACCACCAGGACTGGAACTACATCACGGTTAAGACTGGCGACAAACTCAACATCGGCGACAGCGACCTGGTCTTTATCGAAGCGCCGATGCTGCATTGGCCGGACACCATGTTCACCTACATGACTGGGGAGAACATCTTGTTCAGTAATGATGGTTTTGGCCAGCATTATGCAACCGAGTTCCTGTTCAATGACCTGGCAGACCAGGGCGAGCTATTGACCGAGGCGCTGAAATACTATGCCAATATCCTGACGCCATTTTCCAGCCAAGTCACCCGTAAGATCGATGAAATCCTGGCCTTGGAGCTGCCAGTTATCAGGAAAACCTGATCACCCTCGTCTACGACACGATGTGGGAGTCAACCCGCAAAATGGCTGAAGCAATAGCCAGAGGCATCGAGTCGGCTGATCCGGACGTAAAAATCAAGCTGTACAATGCGGCCCATGCCGACAAAAATGACATCATCAGCGAGGTGTTCAAGTCCAAGGCGATTCTGGTCGGTTCACCGACCATCAATGGGGGCATTCTCCATTCAATCGCCGGACTGCTTGAGATGATGCGCGGCCTGAAATTCAGGAACAAGAAGGCGGCAGCCTTTGGCAGTTACGGCTGGAGTGGCGAATCGGTGCGCCAGATCCATGATGCACTGGTCAAGGGTGGATTCTCCGTCGTCACTGAGGGTATCCGCACCAACTGGGTGCCGGATGAAGATGCATTGGCAGCCTGTGAAACGTTCGGCAGTGAGTTCGTCGACACAATCAAGTAACGATTCATAAATTCATAGAAGTGACGCAGGCCAGGCCGGGTTTGAGTTCGAATTGGATTCAAACCCGGCCTTTCCTCTTCAACTCCAAACGCGCAATCATGAGTGCAGCCACGGCTCCGCTCCAGGTCGTGAAGACAATCCCCCACCAGATGCCGGGAAGACCCAGCCCCAGGATTCGACCCAGCAGATTGAAGATCAGGATCGGCATGGCGATCTGGCGGTACAGGCCGATCCAGACTGCATGGTGCGGCTTTTTCAGCCCCTGGAGCAGGGATAGGCAGACATTGAGAATCACATAGGCATTCAAAGCCAAAAACTCGATCCGCAAATAGGACGTCCCTTCAGCGATCACTCCCAGGTCCTGGTTGAACAAGCTGATCAGCCAGGGAGCCAGCGGATACAGCACGGCCATGCCAATGGTCATGATGAGAACACCCAGCTTGAGAGATGTATGATAAACTCCCCGGACCCGGTCGTATTTCCCGGCACCAGCGTTTTGGCCCACCATGGCCAGCGTTGCAGTATTGAGCCCAAGCGCAGGCAGCAGGGCCAGCTGTTCAATGCGGACGGCGACCCCGTAGCCTGCTGTGGCAGCATCAGAGCCAAACCGGTAGATAAACCAGTTGATCACGAAAACCCCGAGTGCGATCGTCAGCATGTTGAGGGCTGCGGGGATTCCCTGCGTCAGGATGTCAGCGGCAACTTTGAGTTTGATTTGGGCTCGATCTAAGTCTTCAGAGCGGAAGACCTTGTGTTTGCTAATCTGCCAACTCAGATAGACCGTGCCCATCGCCTGGACCAGAACGGTTGCCAGGGCGACACCCATGGTGCCCATCTTGGGCAAACCCAGCCAGCCGAAGATGAACAAAGGATCGAGGATCAAGTTCAGGAAAAAGCCGATGATCAGGAAATTGCGGTAGGGACGCGTCTGGCCATGGGCACTCATGATGGCTTGGAGCACGGCATTGATCCCCCAGAAAAGACTGCCAGCATAAATGGTACGCACGTAGCGGGAGCCTTCGCTCAGGGCAAGACCGCGTGCTCCCAGCATGTGCAGGAGCCAGGGTGAACCGATGAGACCTGCGCTGGTCAGAAACAGACTCAGACTGACCATCAAGACAAGGCCAGTGTTTTTCAGCCTCATGATGGTAGCCTGGTCTTTTCGTCCCAGTGCCTGGGCCATCAGGGCTGATACGCCCGTCGCAAGTCCGGACAAAAGGGCATTCTGGATGAAAAAGACGGAAAACGAAGCAGACATACCTGCCAGTGATTCAGTACCCAGCCTTCCGGCGTAAAAAGTATCGACGACATTGAATAGGGTGTTGAAAAACAGACCGACGCTCATGGGGACTGCGATCTTCAAAAGCTGTGGACGAATCGAACCTTCGGTCAAGCTGATCTGTTCTACCATGAGAACTCCTTGATTCAATCTGCCTGTCATCCAGGCTGTTTTCATTGTAGAATGAATAACAGGCAAAACCAATGACTGCTGAGCCTTTTCGCTGCCGAATTTGCTGGTATACCCAGGGAGGATCGATTCATGTCCAAGACCGATCAAGAGCACGGCATCCAAACCAGATCATTTTCCCCAAAGTATCGCTTCGTGGCCATCGCGGCCGCCGTATTGCTGGTTCTGGCGTCCAGCACTTTTGTTTTCCTGGATTTGGGCGGCTCTGAAGCCAGCCAGGTCTCCGAAACAGGACAGGCCAGTCTTGTAGCAGGATCCAACCAGGGCGCCCCTTCAGATGGAGCGACCGGTACTGTGTTGAATCAGGCCACGACAGCTGCAACCACCACTCAGGCTCCATCAGCAAAAACCGAACCGGAAACTGAAGCGGCGACCTCCGCACCCACCACAAAAGCAACGACAACCGCCCCAGCCGTGACGACGGCAAAGCCAGCCGCGACTCCCACACCCGTGCCGACCCCCAAACCAACTTTGGCGCCAGCCCCTGTGACTTTGTCCGGGACGGGCAAGGTCAACATCCTGCTGATTGGTTCGGATGCCCGGCTCGGACTCGATGGTGCCCGCTCGGATTCGATGATCATGCTGACGTTTGACCGCGATAACAAGCAGATCAAGCTGCTGTCGTTCATGCGCGACATGTATGTGGCTATTCCTGGACATGGCTCGACCAAGCTCAATGCCGCCTTCAATTATGGCGGTGAATCGTTGCTGACTGAAACGCTGCGTAACAATTTTGACGTCGCGCTGGACACCTACATTACCATCCGTTTTGAGAATTTCATTGCCGTGGTCGACCAGATCGGTGGTATCGATTTGTATCTGACACAGAAAGAAATCGACTACATCAATGCCGAAATCGGTGGCATCCCGGACGGTGAAGGCGTCAAGCACTTGACCGGAGCCCAGACGTTGTCCCATACGCGCAATCGCCGGGTCGGCAATGGCGATTTCACCCGGACTGCCCGCCAGCGAGCTACGATCAAGGCCATCTTCAGTCAGATCAAGAACCAGGGCGATGCGGCTACACTGGCAGGTCTGGTTGGATATGCGATTGGCAATGTCAAGACCAATATCTCGGCTGACCAGCTCCTGAGCCTGGCCACCGAAGTGATCGGAGCTGGTGACGTCTCGTTTGCCGATGCCCGTGTTCCCTTTGATGGTACGTGGGAATATGCGACCAAAAGCGGCGCCAGTGTCATCGCCGTCGACCTTGCTGCCAACCAGGAAAAAATCCGGTCTTTTCTCGACGGATGAGTTCCGTAAGCGTTTAAATTCTGAAAAAATAGGCAGATAGTGTGTAAAAAGATGCTTAAATGCTGACTTTACATGCAAGGCCGTACCATCTGCTACGGGATGAAGATGACGAATTGGCCGCCATTCTGATAAAATGGCAAGCATGTTTTAATTTTTAGAATCAGGAGTGATGACAATGAGCAGGGTATACAATTTCTCAGCCGGCCCTTCCATGCTGCCTCTCTCGGTCTTGCAAAAGGCTGCTGCAGAGATGACTGATTACCAGGGCAGTGGCATGTCCGTCATGGAGATGAGCCATCGATCCGCGGTTTATGAGAAGATCATTGCCGATGCCGAGGCTCTCGTCCGCTCCGTGCTCGATGTACCGGACAATTACAAAGTTCTTTTCCTCCAGGGCGGCGCCAGCACCCAGTTTGCTGCCGTCCCGTTGAATCTGATGACTAAAAGTGGCAAAGCCGATTATGTGATCAGTGGCATGTTTTCGAAAAAAGCGTACGAAGAAGCCAAACGCTATGGTGATGTTAAAGTGCTCGCTTCCAGCGCCGACAAGAATTTCACCTACATTCCTGCTTTCAAACCTGAAGACGTGCGCCCGGATGCGGATTATGTCCACATTTGCTATAACAACACGATTTTTGGTTCAAAATTCCCCGCGATTCCGGACACGGGTGCGGTCCCTCTGGTGGCAGACCTGTCTTCCTGTATCTTATCCGAGCCGATTGACATTTCCCGCTTTGCCCTGGTCTATGCCGGTGCTCAGAAAAACATGGGCCCGGCCGGACTGACTCTGGTGATCGTGCGCGAAGACATGATCGGGCATGAGAACCCCTTGACCCCGACCATGCTCAGCTACAAGGTCGCGGCCGACAATGACAGCATGTACAACACCCCGCCCAGCTATGCGATCTATATCGCCAAGCTCGTCCTGGAATGGGTGCGCGACGAAATCGGCGGCCTGGAGGCCATGGCTGTGATCAATTACCGCAAAGCCCAGAAACTGTATGCCTATATTGATTCATCCAAGGTGTTCAAGGCGCCGGTGGAAAAGGGCTCTCGTTCGATCATGAACGTCACCTTTGTCACGGGTGATGAAGAGCTGGACAAGAAGTTCTGCAAGTTGGCTGAAAAGGCCGGATTTGTCAATATCAAGGGCCATCGCAGCGTCGGTGGCATGCGGGCGTCGATCTACAATGCCATGCCGGAAGAAGGCGTCGATGCCCTGATCCAATTTATGCAGGAGTTTGAGCAGCATGTATAAAATCAAGACGTTGAATAAAATTGCAGCAGTTGGCACCCGTCAGTTCGATAAATACAAATACGAGGTTTCCAACACCATAGAGGATCCGGATGCGATCCTGGTTCGTTCGGCCAATATGCTGGACATGGAACTTCCCCCCCACCTCAAGGCCATAGCCCGCGCCGGTGCCGGTGTTAACAATATCCCGGTCGACCTGTGCTCCCAAAAAGGCATCGTTGTATTCAATACACCGGGTGCCAATGCCAATGCTGTTAAGGAACTGGCCATTGCCGCACTGTTGCTGACGTCGCGTGACCTGGTGGGCGGCGTGAACTGGGTAAAGTCCTTGCCAGAAGGAACCGATATAGCCAAGGAAGTCGAAAGTGGCAAGAAAGCATTCATCGGTCCGGAAATCTATGGCAAGAAACTGGGCATTTTCGGTCTCGGTGCCATTGGCGCCATGGTGGCCAACACCGCGACTGAGCTGGGCATGGATGTCTATGGTTATGACCCCTACATCACGGTTGACAACGCCTGGATGCTCAACCGTGGCGTCAAGCGCGCAACTGACCCCAAAGCCATTTTTGAGCATTGTGACTATATTTCATTGCACATGCCCTCCACACCGGAAACCAAGGGCTTTATCCATGCTGAGGCCATAGAGCAGATGAAACATGGCATGCGGATCATCAATTTGTCCCGTGGAGACCTGGTTAACAACTCGGATCTGGCTTTGGCTCTGGAGAGTGGGAAGGTTGCCCGTTATCTGACAGATTTCCCGTCCGCCGAAATCCTTAACATGAAGAATGTGATTGCCATTCCCCATCTGGGTGCCTCGACGCCAGAGAGCGAAGACAATTGTGCCGTCATGGCGGCAGATGAACTGATTGACTACCTGGAAAATGGCAATATCAAGAACAGTGTCAACTTTCCTGACATCAAAAACCCCAAGGGTGGCGACGAAAGCATCTGTGTCATTCATAGAAATGTGCCCAATATCCTGGCCCAAATCTCCACTGCCTTGTCTGGCGAGGGGATCAACATTGAAAACCTCTCCAGCCGCAGCAAAAAAGACTATGCCTACGCGGTTTTTGAAATCAATGGCCACTGCCCTGACAGCGTTGTCGCAAAACTCACGGCTGTGGATGGCATCATCCGTGTCAATTTGATCCACAACCGCTAGGAAGTGGCTCAGGCCTCCTGTGGTATAATGGGGCAGATAGTTTCTGAACTCTGACGTTCTGAACGCTGACCACACCTGCAGGGGGAGTAGACCGACATGCGCCATTTGCCACGTTTCTCTTGCAAGATAGCACCAGGGTCCACCATCAGCCGGGTCATGGTGTTTTTGCTGGTTTTTGGTCTGCTGCTTCTTGGCCCAGCTGGACTGGCCCAGCCGGGTCATCAGCCGGGTCAGACTGCGACCTTTGATGTTTCCGCCAGTGTTTTAGCGGATTATCAGATCCAATCCTACCAGATCGACTGTGAGATCACCCCAGATGGTTTGGTCCGGGTTCAGGAAAAGCTGGACATCCGGTACGAGCAAGATTGCGAAGAACTTGAATTCGTGCTCGATGCGGGCAAAGCGAGAAACCTGGAACTTGTCTCGGTTGCAATCTCAGTGCGTGCGGCGACTACAGACTTGGATGATCAGATGGTGGAAGTCATGCCTGACGAGGCTGATAGCCAGACTCAGATGCAGTCCCTATCTTATAAGTTGAGCAACGATGATGCCCTCTCGCGGCTGAAAATCCGGACGATTGGTGAGGCCGGTGAGACACGCCAGGTGGTGGTTCGCTATCAATTGGCTGGCGCCCTGGTCCAGCTGAAGGATGCAATCAAGTTTCGCCGTGGATTTTTCAACCTGGCACAAGGCAAGCCTATTGCCAACCCCATCCTGCTGATCCATTATCCCGCGGACCCCGATGCAGGTTCACCCTGGTTCACAGCGATCAGTCCGGTTCCGTTTGTCTCTGCTCAAGTGGATCAGGATACCATCCAAATGAGTACCCTGCAGCTTCCTGCCAGACAGAACATGACGGCTGCCGTAATCATGCCTGCAACAGGATTTACCAGCGCTGCAGCGTTGTTGCCGCAAGGTGTTGTCCAGGACAAAGCCGCATCAATCGCAGAAATCGAAGCGGAGCAGGCTCGGATGACCCAGCGAGCCTGGGTCAAAGGTTTTCTCGAC
This sequence comes from Mageeibacillus sp. UBA5747, assembly GCA_002419145.1. Lineage (GTDB taxonomy): Bacteria > Bacillota > Clostridia > Saccharofermentanales > UBA5734 > UBA5734. Next base: position 11,444 of record DIFN01000074.1, read on the forward strand.
CGCCTGAACTGGATCCTGATGGTTGCGGCTCTTTTTGCTCTGACTTTCCTGGTTCTGGTCTTTGAACGTGAGGGCTTGCTCTGGCTGCCACGGCACTTCCGCGAGGACGAGTACCTGCTCAAAGGTCCGGGATACTCCCCGGCTATTCTGGCCCGCTTGTCCCGGCATCATCATCCTGGCCAGATTTTGCTTGGGACCCTGATGGACTTGGTCTTGCGCGGGAAATTGCGCCTGGATGGCCATGTATTCACCCTGAAGGCTCATGGCCTGGCGGATTACCAAGGCATGACAGCTTTTGAAATATTCCTGCTGCAATGGTTCTTTGAACGCATCACCCAGGAAAACACCCTTTCAACCGCCCAAATCCGGCGCTATGCGCTGGATAGACATACGGCTACTGAATTTTCCGCGTACTATGAGCAATTCATTATTCTGATCCAGGAGGACATGGTCAAGGCAGGACTTCTGGACCTGCACAAAAAGCATCTAGGCAAAGTCATTGGCCTGACCCTGGCTGCTGGATATGCTCTGGCCAGCGCGCTTATTACCACGACCACCGGTACCTTGGAGGGGCTCATTCTCCTGCTGCCAGCGTTTTTGTTTGTTGCTTTCGCTTTAGGACTCAAGCATCTGACGCGCCTGGGCAACATCGAAGCAGCAAAGGCAGGGATTTTCAGACAGCATCTTAGTCACTACGCCCGCTGGAAAAAGAACCAAGCGCACAATCCGGCGCTGGATTGTGCGCTGCTGGCTCCGGCAGTTGCCTTGGGAGTTGCCAGAAACTACTTGCACCAGTTGAAGGCACTCTACGGCAGTAATCACGACCTGATCAGCCAGTTCATGGCTCCTCTGACGAAAAGTCTGGCGGGAGATGCCCCCAATCTGGCTGACTTCGCCCGGGACCTTGATGCCATGGGATCCATGCTGTCAGCCAGCCTCTACCTCGCGCTTGGGATCCATTTTTACGACTGATTTGCGCTTCGATCTTGAGACCAGGGAACTTCATGCGGCCGGTGCTTGCCAGACGGATGAGGTGTCCAGTGGTGAACCACCGATTCAATGGGTTTTCTGACGGTTTCCCGGGTCAGAAAATATGACTCTGCCTGGGCGTTTTCCGGCAGGCGATACGCGGTCAGGCAGGCCAGATCGGCTGGGTTGGCTGACTGGCTGTTGGCGTCATAAGCCATGACGCTGACCTGGACAGGAGTGTCAGGATCGATCCCAGTCGCAGTCCATTGGGTGACCAGGCCGACATCCTGGAGGACAGGCGCCTGACCGGCTGAAGTGATTTCGACAAAGTACCCGGCTATTGCGGTATTATCCTGCGCCTGAGGCCATTGGATCTCAAGGGTGTTTTCCTTTTTCGTGCGAAGCCGGACAGACTGACCATCGCTCCAGCGGGGCAAGAATAAGTCGTTGGTCTCTATCTGTTCAAGCGTCATCCGGGCTGTCTCATCCTTATGACCCAGCTGCCCACGACTGTTATTGCCTGCGGTGGCCAGCAAACCCTTGCTGCTCAGGACAAGCACATGCTCTGAGCCAAAGGCGATGCTTTCGAAAGGCAGGAAGCGTGTTCCCCAGTAACCGTCAAAAAAACCTTGCAGCCGTTTAGGTACGTAACGACTGGCATTGTCAGAAAACCCTAGCTGATGGCTGGCGTTGAGTCCCCAAAGGTAGAGTTCATTTTGCAACACGGGCAGGCCGAACCGGGATGTTGAGGCGTCCCGAACGACTGCCGACTGGGCATATCCGGCTGCAACCGTCAACAGACGTTCGTCGCTCGGGTCAATATTGCCAGTCAGGTCAAGCAAGGTCGGTTGGAGTTGTTTCTGAGTAGTTGCCTTTTGACCGCCCAGACCCAGCTGCCCGAGTGAATGATCTCCCCAGACGTAGAGCTGACGGTAGCCGGAAGCAGTGCTCAGAGCCAGGACATGATTGGCACCGGCTGCGATGTCAACAACCTGGCTGATTCCGGGAACAACACGGGGATCCCGGTGCGGTTCGGTCGTTCCGTCACCCAGCTGTCCAAGGGCGTTATCACCCCAGGCGAACAACTGTCCCGCTTCATCCACATAAAGGGAGAAATTACCGCCTGCACAGATCTTGACGGCGCCTCCTTTAACGACCTGGACGGGCTTTGTGTTGCGCAAGGCCAGCACGGAGCCATCAATGCCAAGGACTTCCTCGGATGGGACGTCCCCGACCTGCCCCTGGGTGTTGTGGCCCCAGGCCCAGACACTGCCATCCTCGCCCAATGCCAGGGAGTGGTAGGCACCGGCAGAGATGGCTTTGATAACGGGCAGACCAGTCACTCGGACCGGTGAAGACACATTGGTTACGCCGCCGTCGCCAACTTGGCCGTATGCATTGCGGCCTAGTGCGTAAACGGTGCCACTTTGCCCCAGGATCAGGGTGTGATAAGCCCCGGCACTGACTGCTTGGGCCGGCTCAGGCAATTCGACCTGAACCGGGCTTGCGACATGGTCTTGTCCTTCGGCACCGGTCTGGCCATAGACATTATCCCCCCAGGCATACACCAGGCCGTCGTAATCGCGAAAGACACTGTGGACCATGCCGGCTGAGACCTGGGCTGCCGGCTGCAGGGTGACCAGCTCGGGATTGGCGTCTGCCAGCATTTGGCGTGGCGTAACCATGATGGGCAGGCTGACCATGACACCAATGAGAATGGCTAGATAAAAAAATATGGCTGCTAAACGCCGGTGCGTCAGATGGCGGACCGGCTGGCTGAATTGATTTTTCTGCATCATCTTTCACTTTGCGCAAGTCGCGCGAACCGTTAAAATAGGAATATGCTGCTCAATGATACACGCTCAGACCGCAAGATGCAAACGTACGGGGGGGGGAGATGCTATGGTGATACCACTCGACTGGTCCTTGCGCCTGCCGCCACCTGTGCTCATCACTCTGGAGAAACTGGAGCAGGCTGGATTTGAGGCTTGGCTGGTCGGGGGCTGTGTCCGTGACCTGGCTATTGGGCGTACACCACTTGATTTTGACGTGGCGAGCAATGCCCTGCCTGACCAGGTTCTTTCCGTATTCCCACATGCATTTGCCACGGGTCTGGCGCATGGTACGGTAACCGTCCTGGTCGAGCACCATGCGATTGAAATAACCACTTATCGCAGTGAGAGCGACTATTCTGATGGCCGTCGTCCGGACAAGGTCCTGTTCGAGTCTGACATAAAGAAGGACTTGAGCCGGCGCGATTTCACCATCAACAGCATGGCTTACCATCCCAGGCGAGGCCTGCTCGATCCGTTTGGCGGCTGGTCGGATTTGATGGAGAATCGTCTGCGCACCGTGGGTGACCCCGGGACGCGGCTGCGTGAAGACGCGCTGCGCATGCTGCGGGCTGTCAGATTCACCCTATCCTACAACTTGTTCCCGGACCAGGATCTGGTCCAGGCGATCCAAAAGGAACGAGCACGCACCCTGATCCTCAGCGCAGAGCGCATCACCTATGAGCTGCGGCGCATGCTGAACGCAGCGCATGGCCGAGCCTTACTGGCTTTCGAGCCTAGCGGCTTGCTGCCTGTTATAGCCCAGCGACTTTTTGGGTTTCAACCGGATAATCAGACCCTGGTCCAGGTATTGGCAGACTGGATCAGGCCTGCCTGGCATTCCGACCAGACGATCCCTTTGTTTTACCTTGCGTGCCAGCTCAGCCGCACCGATCGAGTCACCGGGCTTGAACTTGTTCAAACACCCGGATTTGCAGACTGGACCGCCAGGCTGAGAAACATCCTTTCCCCCCGGTCTCTTCAGGATCTGCGCGAGACTTTCCAGCGAACCTGCCGCATGTCCCGCCTGGATTCCCGCCATGGCCAGGCCATGCTTTACGCGGCTGGATTGCGTCTGCACCTGGCTTGGGACCGGGAGTTGGATGCCTTCAGCCTGGCGGTTGTCATCCGGGTGCTGGCCAAAACATTGGCTCTGGACAGCCATGCAGCCCGGCAATGTGCTGTGGATGGCTGGTCTTTACTGGCCGTTATCCAACCGGACTTGAAGCCGCTCGGCCCGGAACTGGTCCATATGCGTCAGCAAATCCAGCTGGAAGAAGAAATGGGCCCAGGCTCCGGATTGCCGGTGTCTTTGTCTGAACTGGCCGTGACGGGGCGTGACCTGACCAGACAACTGCCGCTCAGAGGCGTACAACTGGGGGTTTTTCTGGAACGATTGCTTTCATACGCCCAGAAGGAACCAGCAGATCAATCTGAAGAGCGGCTTGTAAACGTGGCCAGACACTGGCTCGACTGATACCAGCTGGTGAGTGCCATTCATGCTTGCAAGCTCGATTGGCAAATGCTCTTTTGTCAACTGCAACCGTACTGCAATATTGCACCGGATGATCTGTGCTATAATGTGAAACTGCACCAAACAGGAGGACTTGAACGTATGTCTAAATCGCCCCACCCGGCGCTGACTCGTCTGGCAGCGACCGTTACCGCCCGATATTTCCCCGGCAATGGCATTTTCGATGGTTATTACTTGGACGGCCGCCTGACTTCACGGCGTGAGCACCGGGCTTGTGACATAACCCTGGACCGGGAAGATCGCGGCTTTTTCTATGCTGCGTTTGCCCACCAGTCCGGGCACGGCCCAGAGGATCTGGTTTCAAACCGGGCTCATAAAGCTTTGGAGCGGATCCTCAATGATGTCAAGCAGAATCTGCGCAACATCGATGCGGAGATCAATGAACTTGCCGAATGTGCAGTCGAAATCGCCGGCCGCGGTTCTTTGCAGCAAGAAAATGCCCGCCAGCCTTATTTTGCCGGCATCATGGTCAAAGACGCCGAATTAGCTGCCATCACCATGGGACATGGCTGTGCCTACCTGTACCGCAATGATGCGCTGTACCCCCTGACACACGATGATATCGCTTTGGACCCGGTCGACTACCATGGCAAGCCGGTCCTGGGCCAGGATATTTACTGCGCTGGAGTCGCTGGCACCGTTCGGTACTCCAATATTGCCCAGCTTCAGCCAGATGACTGCGTGATCGTATGCAACAAAGAAGTCATCACCACCCTGGGCCAGCGCGAGATTTTGCGCTTGCTTTATGAGGCCGAAGACCAGGCTGACGCTGCCGGACTGATCATCACGGCTGCTTCAGCCAAGCTCCCGGGCGTTGCGATGCAGATCATTGCCTGCTTTGTGGAGTCTATCCGCTCGTCAGACAAACCTGCACGTCCCACTTCGACTCGTCTGGCTCCAGAGGGTGGATTGTTTGGCCAGGCGACAGGTAAATTCAGTCAGGCCGCCAAACCTGCTGCAGCCAAAATACCGGATGAAGTCACGGCTGCCTCAGTTGCCCCGGCACATGCGGATGATCTCGATGAAGAAGAAACTCCCTATGACAAGGGCTACTTCGAACGACCCCGTAGTGAAAATAGCCGGATTCGCCGTCTCGCCCTGTACATGGTGATTACAGCTGTGACCATCGGGGCTGTCTTTGCCATTTTCAACATGATTTTCGGCCAAGACGGCGGAACCACTGTGCCTTCTGAGACAACCGTCCAGACAGAGGCAACAGAGGAAACAGACGCAATCATCGTGACAGAACCAGAAGAATCAGCAGAAACGACGCTGGAAGAAACGACGCCCGAGGAGACCACGGCTGAGACGACTCCCGAACCGACAGAGACCACGGCTTCGCCTGCCCAGGAAACCATCCACACCGTCAAATCGGGTGACACCTTCTATGCCATCGCTGTCAAATATTTTGGCGACGGATCGCAAGCCACCATTGACAAGATCAAGGACTATAATGGCATCACGTCGGACAATCTGCAGCTAGGCCAGAAAATCAAGATCCCACCCCAGTGAATGATGCCCCCGCACTCATGGTTAAATGAATTCCAAACACCCTGGATCCGGTCAAGAACCAGGGTGTTTTCATGGGACCGGGGCTTCAACCCGGAAGATGGCCAGGGTCGGTGCTTCAAAAACCACCGGGCCACAGGCAGACAGCAATTCTGTCTGCAGTTCATCGCCATAGGTGGTCCGTTCGATGCCTCCAATCACGATGTAGGCAATCTGGTAACGGCGGAGCAGTTCCAACCTCTTGTTCTGATCGGTCGTGGTGTATAACAACCGCACATCATCCTGGCGCGGCTTGACAAGCTCGCCATAGGCGTTGGATCGGTCATGACGGGTGCGCCACAACCATTCGTGGGTTTCCCAGCCAATCACGGTCGGCAAACCGGTGAACGTGGCGATCCGCCCGGTATCGGTGTAACTGGGTCCGGCCGCCTCCAGGATCACCGGCTGACCCCTGACAGTGGCGTTCAGCCAGTTGATGGCCTGGATATCATCAGCGAGTTCATCACTGGCTTCGCCTGCAACCTGGGGTGAATTTTTCCGGCCTAGCGGGGCCAGTCCATCGAGTCCCTGCTGTCTGGAGCTGGTCAGATCCCCGTACCACTGCCGTATGGCCAGACCGGGAAACCACCCGGGCAGGATGAGCAAAAGTGACAACAAGACCACCGTCAACCGCTTCCTGGACCGCACCCAGACCAGACGTACCAGGACATAACTCCAGCTCAGGCCAAGAAGAACAAATGCCTGGTAGGTGAACTTGAACATGGTGTTGGCCCGCTTGTATTCACCCGCATAGATGTCGACAACGTAGAAAATTTCCGGGGCCAGGATCAGGACCAGCCCGTAGATCCACAAGCCAATGGCCAGTCCATCGACGGGCAGGAACGACTGGCGCGCTTTGCGGGTGGCAACCAGAGCCAGACAGCCGACAAAGCCTGCCAGAAGATGCGGCCCCCACAGCACGAGAATTTGCCAGAGGGGTGTCCGGGCAGTGCTCAAGGCTATCTGGCTGCTCATGGGTTCAAAATGAATCTGGAAAGGGACTGTCAGCAGGAAGGCTGTAGCCAGGATCGTGAGCAACTGGATGGCAGTCCGGCGAATCGCAGCCAACAAGGCTGTGACTGGTTCTTGAGCTGAGCGGCTCAAAGCGTGTCCTGCCAGCAGGACAACCCCTGACACGGGCAGATAGATGATGAAATCCCAGTAGTTCTGCATCATGAAAATGGCCAGGCAACAGCCAAGTGCCCAGATTTCGGGCTGGATGAGGATAGCGTGCCATTCCTGACCGATGGTTCGGCGTGAAAACGACATAGAACCCGCCGAATGGATCTCCTGACTGTCCGCACTGGTTGTGGTCCGGGCAAAAATGTTTAACAGCAGGAGCAAAAAGAGCAGGACGACCGTCAGATTGATGACGTGGGCATGCAAATCGGACACCAGATAGGAGTAAATGGGGAACTCATGGATCGTTTTGTCGGCGGTTTCCGGATTGTAGCCGATGAATCGAGTGGCATTGGGAAACCAGTATGCCTGGCCAGTGTTGCCAACTGTTAAACCGCGATCTGCCAGCCAGTTCAGGATCGGTTTGCCCGGCCCGTGCTCACTGTAAAAAAATGCATGACTGTTGCCGCCCAGATTGACCAGGAACAAGGCCAAAAGGCCACCGGCTGCTTCCAGCAGATGGGCCAGGCGCGAACCTGGCTGGATTTGGGCCAGATTGGACCCGGGTACAGATTGAGACGATGCTTTCAAGGCCAGGCGGACCATGCTGGCACCCAGGACCAGACTGAGACTGGCTCCAAAAGCCCACAGCGTTGCCATGCCCAGATTGTAGGCCACTGGTGTCGAAAGCCCTGAAAAGCGAGTCAGCATGGCATAGGTGTACTGTCCGAAATAGTAGTAATTGATCGTTTCACCCGACAGCCAGGGATCCAGGGCTGGCAAACCAGGACTGCGCAGGATGCTGTTGATGAAGGCGACATTCATGAATTTTTCCAGGCTGTCGAGTGCGGGCTTGAACGAACGCAAGTAAGCACCGGCCAGCAGCAGCCCGCTAAAAAAGAGCTCGGAAAAAGCGGCCCCCAGGAGTTGGCGATCTGGACTGACCGCAGAATCTGGCTGGAAAAGAAATCTTGCACTGGATATCCAGACCAAGGCAGAAAGGAACAGGAACAGGGTTACAAGGGACCCGGTGGTCAGGCCCAGACGGAAGAGATAGCCTGTTTGCCAATGAACCAGGGCCATCAGGAAAAGTCCGGCTGCCTTGGCTGGCAGGTACGCCCGGCCCGGTGCGACCTGACCAATGAGGCGCAGGGCCAGGGGCCAGGCCATGAACCCGAGTGCCAGCAAGACCAGCCACCAACGCAGAAAGGCGACCGCATCCGTGCCCAGCACACCATAAGCAACGCCTGGAACCAGGAATAGAACCCCGGCCCAGGCGATCAGGACCCGTAAAAAGCGGCTGAATCGACCCGCAGCCAACGGACCCGTTCGGATATCCGGCGCGCCGGACATGGTCAGCGGATCCGCCTGCTCTCGAAATAATAGCGCTTTTCGAAAGCTTCTCCCATGGAGAAGGTTTTGCGTGGCAAGATGCCGTCCCGGGCGATGATGCCAAAAAATTCCGATTTGTCCAGCGCAGGAAGCAGCAGCCCGACAGCGCCTTTTCCGGCCAGATCTTGCACCACCTCTTTGCCATGAATGTAGTCGATGCGGACGTCAGGATGCCGGATCACCAGGTCATCCAGCATCGCCTGGATCGCACCGACGGTCAGCTCGCCTGGTAATAGTGGCACCGAGAGATCTGTTCTGAAACCAGGGCCATAGACCGGGACAGACTCGGTGAGAATCTGGTCCGGATGAGTCGCGGCTTGGCATTTTTTCTTGAAGAAGCGATCGGCGTGGTCCAGGAACTGTTCGAAATCGACTTGGAACACAGCGCGGTGGATCGGCTCAAAATCGAGCCCTTGGTCATGAATGTTGATGACTTCGGCTAAAGCATAGCGCGCTGGATGGTCTAAAGCGACGTCAGATTTAATGCTGTCCCAGTGGGCTTTGGCGGTGGCCAGGGAATGATTGCCATCGCCGACAGCAAAAAGCAGGCCGTATTCCCTGAGCGAAGCCAACTGGCTCAGCGCCATGCATGCGTCTGCCACCAAGCTGCTCTCGGCTGGTATGTGCCAGCCCGTGATAAAACCGCCATCTTGTGCCAGCTCGGTCGCATACAGAGGCACGTGGCTGGCTAAAGCTGTGTAAAGAGGTTCGATCACGGTCCTGCCCGGATCATCAATCAGCAACTGGACATGGGGTAATTCCAGGAGGGCATCTTTGCGGATGGCCTGACGAGGTGGAATGCGGTCCAGGACCGTTCCTTCCGTGGCCCGGGTCAGCTCCCGGTTGCCGGGCATAAAGTCATACCGCTCAAGATCGATGGCAATCAGGAGGCCTTTACGACTCGGATGCAGGCGGGTCGCCCGTTCGATGAGCATACAGCCAGGGGCCAGGGGGACCAGGATGCCTTGGGCTAGATAGTCCGCCATGGTCTGGTTGATCCGGGCGATGCGGTTTGCGACGGGTTGGTCCCCGGGATGTTCCAGATAGATTTCCGGCAAAACCAGACGCAGGGTGGAAGGGGCATCACCCACAAAAGCCTCTGCTTGTTGCCAGTAGTCTGGCTGGGAGGTGTACTGGTCACAGGCCACAACAGCCCAACGGGCCAGATCAATGCCTTCTTTGGGCACATACAGTTCAGGAATGGCAACGCCCAGAGATTGGGTCAGGCTATACAGTTGATCACTCATGGCAGGATTTGTCTGAGTCATTTCAGGGTACCTCTTTTACGGAATCGATTGGCAGGCGAGCTGCAGATTCGAATGGATCCAAGGCAGATTTTATCATAGATCCAGGCCTGGTAGTCGAGATTTTCCAGGCCTGTTGCCGCCTTTGGCGGATTCGTGTAAACTATTGCGGATAATAAAAGTCCAGTTGTGAAGGCAAAAAATCCGGCAAGGAGAAGTGACCATCATGCAGCCATTGAGTCTTAATGTCATCCGGGAGAAATTCCTGGCTTTCTTTGAATCCAAAGATCATCTGCGCCTGCCCAGTTTCCCGCTGGTGCCCAAAAATGACCCATCGATCCTTCTGATCAATGCGGGCATGACCCCGCTCAAACCTTATTTCACCGGCGCTGAAACACCGCCCGCATCACGGGTCACCACTTGCCAGAAATGCATTCGCACACCGGACATCGAGCGCGTCGGCAAGACCAGCCGCCACGGCACCTATTTCGAGATGCTGGGTAATTTCTCGTTTGGCGACTATTTCAAAAAGGAAATCATCCCCTGGGCTTGGGAGTTTTGCACGAAAGTGATGGAAATCCCCGCTGATCGCCTGTTTGTCACCGTCTACCTTGAGGATGATGAGGCGTATGACATCTGGCACCAGGATGTCGGTCTGCCAGAATCCAAGATTTTCCGCCTGGGCAAGGCGGACAATTTCTGGGAGCATGGTACGGGCCCCTGCGGCCCCTGCTCGGAGATCTATTTTGACCGTGGCGAGGAATACGGCTGTGACAGCCCGACTTGCCAGGTTGGCTGCGATTGCGACCGCTACGTTGAGTTCTGGAACCTGGTCTTCACCCAGTTCAACAAAGAAGAAGATGGCAGCTATACCCCCCTGGCCAAGAAAAACATTGACACCGGTGCTGGACTGGAGCGTTTTGCCGTCATCATGCAGGGCGTAGGCAATCTGTTCGAAGTCGATACCGTCCGAGCCATTCTGGACTATGTCTGTGCCAAGGCCCATGTCCAGTACGGTCAGGACGAAAAGACTGACGTGGCGATCCGGGTCATCACCGACCACATCCGTAGCACGACCATGATGATCTCAGACGGTATCATTCCGTCCAACGAGGGACGAGGCTATGTTCTGCGCCGCCTGTTGCGCCGTGCGGCTCGTTTCGGCCGCCTGCTCGGCATTGACAAACCTTTCCTGTACGACGTCTGCTCCATCGTGGTGCGCGAATCCAAATCCGCTTATCCGGAACTCGAGATCCGTCAGGATTACATCACCAAGGTCATCCGCACAGAGGAAGAACGTTTTGCCGAGACCATCGCCCAGGGCATGTCCATTCTCGAGCAGATGATCGACAAGTCCCGTGCCGACGGCCAGGTCCGCCTGCCAGGTGAGGACGTCTTCAAGCTCCACGATACCTATGGTTTCCCGCTCGACCTGACCCGGGAAATCGCTGCGGAACAAGGCCTCGAGCTCGACGAAGAGGGCTTCCATGCTGAAATGAACCGGCAAAAAGACATGGCCCGCAAAGCCTTGCGGGAGAAGGCCGGTTCCGCCTGGGGCCAGGGCAGTTTGCCAGAAGGCGTGGATCGCACAGTGGCGACCTTGTTCACCGGCTACGACACCTTGGCAGATGAGGGTGTGATCAAAGCCATCCTGGTGACTGACGAGGCCAGTGAAACCCTCGGCCTTTCAGATCTGGCCGTGGAAAACCAGAAAATCACCCTGATCA
>DIFN01000018.1 GCA_002419145.1 Mageeibacillus sp. UBA5747
TCATAGATATATTTCACACCTCCGATGCGGCCTTGGTTGCTGATCACGATGAGACGATGATGATGAAAGCTTGACCTGCCTCTTTTTAAATACACATTCTAAAGTTGTTATAGGTCAGAGCCCGGTTTTTCCGGTCAGCCTTCCTGCTCGGACACTCCCTGACCTTCTGGGTCGACGATGATATAGGCGGCCTTGCCGTCGAGCATGATTTCATACCACTGGTTGCCGTACCGCGTCTGCTCACCGGTCACCATCTTTTGGATGGTGTATTGTTCTCCAGCAGTCGCAGTTTTAAGAGATGCTTCTCCCACCCCCGGTATGGGACGGATGTTGTAGCGCTGTCCTTCTTTTATGGTCAGGACCTGGACGGGTGTGGCAGAAGTGGCTGTGGTCACTTGGATGATGGTGGTGGGTGCGGTTTCGATACTGGCTTCACGATCACCAGCGACCAGGTGCTGGATCAACAGGGCTGCTACCACCAGGATCACCAGCAGCAGGATGGATAGAACGACCGGTTTACTTAGGACGGGTTTGCGATGGTGCAGGCGATATTCACGAAACTGGCGCGGGTGCCTGACTGGATCATCAGAAAAATCGTCAGCCAAATCGGGTGCGCCTGGATTGGGCACATGGCGTGGCTGGATGTTGAAAAACTCTACGGAGTCAGGGTTTTGGGGATCGCCCTGTGCATCGTGCTGGTTTGCCTGGTCCCATTCTTGATGATCCATAAGCCCTCCTGGATGCAAGTTCATTTCCATTATAATCGAATTAACATGACAGGACAGGGCCATCTGTGCTATTATTAATAAAGAATTCACAATTCATCCGCTTGAACTGACCGCCTTTCCGTTCTGTGGAACAGGCGATTTTTTATGCAATCCTATAGAAATTTGGAGAAACAATGACTTTTACAGAACTGAAAATTGCCCCACCTATCCTCAAAGCCTTAGATCAGGCACATTACAAACACCCGACACCGATTCAAGTCCAGGCAATCCCACCCGCTCTCGCCGGGCGTGATTTGCTGGGGTGTGCCCAGACGGGTACGGGCAAAACAGCTGCCTTCGCTGTGCCGACGTTGCAGCGCCTGATGCAAAACAGCAGACCTGAAAAGCGGCGTATCCGATCCCTGATCCTGACCCCGACACGTGAACTGGCACTGCAAATCCACGAAAGCTTGATTACCTATGGTCAACACACGGGCATCCGTTCCTGCGTCATTTTTGGCGGCGTCTCACAGAAGCAGCAGGAAATCGAGTTGCGCCAGGGTGTCGACATCCTCGTCGCAACACCGGGCCGTCTCCTGGACCTGTTAGGGCAAAAGCTGGTTTCCCTGCAAGACATCGAAATCCTGACGCTTGATGAAGCTGATCGGATGCTCGATATGGGTTTTATCCACGATGTGAAACGGATCATTGCCCAAGTTCCGGCCCGCCGCCAGACCCTGTTTTTCTCAGCCACCATGCCGGAAGAAATCGTCAAATTGTCCCATGTGATGCTGATCGACCCAGTCCATGTTTCGATTTCGCCGGAGTCCCCGACGGTCGAAAAGATCCAGCAGTCTGTCTATTTTGTCGACAAAATCAACAAACGGCATTTGCTGAGTCATCTGCTCAGTGATCCCAATCTCGATTCTGTCCTGGTTTTTACTCGCACCAAGCATGGCGCAGACCGTGTGGCGCGTGACCTGACCAGGGACCATGTTTCAGCTCAGGCCATTCATGGCAACAAATCTCAGAATGCCCGCCAGCGCGCGCTCAGCGATTTCAAGAGCAAATCCACTCGGGTCCTCGTGGCTACAGACATTGCAGCACGAGGTATTGATATCGATGGCTTGAATTATGTCGTCAATTTCGATTTGCCGGAGGTTCCTGAGACCTATATCCATCGCATCGGCCGCTCCGGACGGGCTGGCAATCTAGGCACTTCGCTGTCTTTTTGTGATTTCGAAGAGAAGAAGCTGCTCAAGGATATCGAGAAATTGATCACCAAGCCCATCCCGGTGATTGATGGCCATCCGTATCCTCTGACTGTGACGACAATCGAACCGAAACAAACGCCAGTCGTCCGCCAGCCAAGACAGCTAAGGCAGCCGAGACAGCCCGCCGAGCAAGCGTCACAACCGTCCGGATCTGAGCGGCCACTTCAGTCCACTCAGCAACACAGAAGCGAGCGCTCATCACTTCAAGTTCAAACGGTCCAAACCGAACGCAGGCCACAGTCGACATCAAGACCCAGCGCCAACCGGCCCCAGGAGCGGCAACCTTATGCGCCAGCCAGAAACCGTCAGGGACGCTGATGATTATCAAATGCGATAGTGCTGGCAATATTCATAAAGCATTTGCATTATTTTTCTATATGTGATACGATGAACAAAGGTCAAACAGACCAGCCGGTTTTCAAGTCATTTCGCCATCCTGAATAATTGGGATTGAGTCGCTTTGATTCATTGTTTATCGATTGATCACGTAAGTCCTGATTATTTTTAAGGAGGCATCATATATGCCAGAAAAGAACCTCGTTTGTAAAGATTGCGGAGCCACATTCGTCTTCACCGAAGGTGAGCAGGCTTTTTACCAGGAAAAGGGATTCACCAATGAGCCCACCCGCTGCCCAGATTGCCGTCGCGCCCGCAAGCAGCAGCGCAACAACAACAACAGCTACAACGACCGCTGGTAAGAACCCAGACTCCCTTTGGTGTCAATCAACGGGAGTGCCCTTGGTAACCGTTATGCAGCAAATTAAATGGACCTGGCTGATGGCCAGGTCCATTTTCATTCGAAGCAACTGGCAGAGCGCTTGCTCAGACTAAATGTGTCTGAAGGTTCTGCACAAGGCAGGAGATAGGCCATGTCTACAATTGAGGCAATTGAGATCGCGGAGAATCAAGATCTTGAAACAATTTTCCCCTTCCAGGAAGACGATCAAGAACGTGCAGAGGACAGCAATGCCACGCGCATGCCGGATGACCCTGTCAAAATGTACCTGAAAGAAATCGGACGGATTCAGTTGCTGTCAAGTCATGATGAAAAGGAATTGGCTATTCGGGCCCAGCAGGGAGACCCCGATGCCAAAACGCAGCTTTGCGAAGCCAATCTGCGCCTGGTTGTAAGCATCGCCAAGCATTATGTCAATCACGGGATTTCGTTTCTGGATTTGATCCAGGAGGGAAATATCGGCCTGATGCGGGCAGTGGACAAATTCGACCCTGCCAAGGGGTTCAAGTTCAGCACCTATGCCACTTGGTGGATCCGCCAGGCAGTTTCACGTGCTATTGCCGATCAGAGCAGGACGATTCGCGTCCCAGTCCACATGGTCGAATCAATCAACAAAGTCACTCGGACGCACCGGCGCCTGACTCAGATTTATGGACGCGAGCCAGATGATGTTGAACTTGCGGATGAACTTGGCATGACCATTGATCGAATCAAGCAGATCCAGCACATTTCACATGAGCCGGTTTCCCTGGACAAACCGATTGGCACGGAGGGCGATAGTCAGCTGAGAGATTTCATTCCTGACGATGAATCACCTTCGCCGATGGACTTGGCGACCCACTCTTTCCTGAAAGAACAGATCAACCTTGTTCTGAAAACATTGACCCCCAGGGAAAGCAAAGTCTTACGCCTGAGGTTTGGCCTGGATGACGGTCGAAGCCGCACTCTGGAAGAGATTGGTCGCGAGTTTAAAGTCACTCGCGAACGGATTCGCCAGATTGAAGCGAAAGCGCTCCGCAAAATGAGGCATCCCAGCCGCAGTGGCAAACTGCGGGAAAGCCTGGATTGAAGGCCTGTTTACTGTTTGACTCGTTTTTGCGTTTGGCGCGTCCAGCAAAGCTGAATCGTATCGGCTTTCCCTTATCACGTTTCCGCACGCACCAGCGGATCCTTGATCTATATCGCCGCATGAATAAGGAACTGTTCACAATCCCCAAGGCGTTTCCTCTTGCCATCTACCACGCGTCCATCCTCCGTCAGGGTATCCGGATCATGCAAGGGATCTGTATCGTCTTTCAGAACCGGATTGCACGCAGGTTCAAAGAAGCGAGCGAATTGGTGCGGACCAATGACGGACTGCCGCACACATCATCAATGAAGCACATTTTACCTGCATGTTGCTTGTTATTTACAACTCATGATAGAGAAGAGCGGGGTGTCTGCTGTAAAAAGAAGGTAGCAAAGGATCGAGGTTTTACAGCATGAAAAGATTAAACATAGGTGTCGATATCGATGGAACCCTGACAGAGCCCTTTTATTGGTTGCGCCGGGCCAATGATTATTTTGGGACTGCTGTGCGTGAAGATGAGATCGTTCACTACGAGTATCACGAGGCGCTCGGTGTCAGCCGCAAGCAAAGCGATGTCTTCTATGACCAACTTGGCGCTGTCCTGCACGGGGAGGCGCAAATCAGGCCTGGTGCTCAGCTGGTCATTAACCGGCTCTTCAAACAGCACTACATCCACTTCATCACGGCCCGGACCGAATCCATGCGACAGGTCAGCCTGGATTGGTTTAAAAAGTATGACATTCCCCATGACAGCCTGACCTTGCTGGGCAGCACCGACAAGGTGGCGATGGCTAAACGGCTGCGTTGTGACTGGTTCATTGAAGATCGGTACGAAAATGCCGTGGCTCTGGCCGAAAGAAATATCCCAGTCCTTTTGATCGACTGCTCCTACAATCGCAAGCCATTACCGGACAACGTGATCCGGATCCATAGCTGGAGCCAGGTCGAATCCTACATCGACACAACGGTCTCGATGGGAAACTGGGAATTGGCCCTGTAACGCGTAAAATTATCCTGGCACCGTCACTTCCTGGTCCGGAAACGAAGGATCCCTCTGATGACTTTGTAGAGTTCAGACAGGGGGATTTTTTGCGTCACGAATCGATGTGAGAGCGGTTGAGATGCGAATCTCATCACCCAGGAGAGGAGCCAGGAGCTGTTGCTGCTGAACTAGCCGGCACGAACGACTGCCTTGCGCAGGGAAAAGAAGGCTGCCATCCGTGGCCAGAACAGCTGGTTGATGGGTTTTTCTGCCCCACTTGCGGGGACATCAAAAGAGCCGTCGGCAAGATCATGTTTCTAGATCATGACTACGTAAGGGCCAGGTAAAAGTCATGGTCCTTTTTCATCATCCAAAAAATACACCGGCTTAACGCAATAACGTGGAACTTACCAGGCCATTAAACGGACAAAAAATGCGCTTGGTAAGCTTGAAGCAGAAGGAAGAGGACTCTAACCAAGCGTGAGGCAAGCTTATGAATTTATTTGTCCATTTGAAAATTGCTGCCCGGATTGCTGACCAGCTTGAACATCTCCATCACATCAAGATCAACCGCTGGGGCTTTTACCTAGGCAATATTTTGCCGGATCTCCAGCATAATCGGATTCCGGAAGATCATTTTCTCTCATCTTCCTGGCCGACCATTCAGCGTCTGGCCGAACAGATCCACCCGAAGGCCGACCCGATCCCTGCCGCTGGAATGACATCCTTTCACTCCGTGAACATCGGCATGATCTGCCATTTCATCTCGGACTATTTCTGTCACGCCCACACGGAAGCCTTCGGATCGAGTCTGATCCGCCACTTTGTCTATGAAGCTCAAATGATGCCCGTATCGATGAAAATGGATCGAACGCTTGTCAACCAGGACTGGGTTGATAGCGACATCGGACACGACTGGGAACAGAACTTGCTGCGGGCCTTGGCGGATCATCACGTTAAGGCACCTTCCAAGCTGCGTGACATCCAGTTTGCGATCGCCCAGGGGACGCAACTGGCGGCCAGGCTTTGGCCAGGCTTTGAAAAACCGGATTCCGTTCATCAGCAATTACTCAACGGACTTCTCCCAGTACACCGCAGCTGACCCTGCCGGGATAAATCAGGTTCTGCCTGCGGCACGACTGGTTACACTTTTATGAAAGCTGAGGACTAGAGGCATGAAAACCTATGTGCTGGACACGAATGTTTTGATCCAGGCCCCCCACGCGCTGATGTCATTTGAAGATAATGCCGTTGTGCTGCCGGTTGTTGTCCTCGAGGAACTGGACCGCCTCAAAGGCGAAGAAGGGGAGCGGGGTGCCCATGCCAGGAGTGTCATCCGTACCCTTGATGCATTGCGTGACCATGGATCTCTGGTCGATGGTGTTCCCCTGCCTGGTGGTGGGTCGATGCGTATCGAGATGAACAGTGTCCATGTCCGCCTGCCTGATCTGTGGCCTCAGAACCATCCAGACAACCGGGTTTTACAGGTTTGCAAAGGACTGGTCGAATCTGGTACACCAGCGATCCTCGTCAGCAGGGATATTGTTGTCCGGTTGAAAGCCGATATTCTGGGAATCCCGGCTGAAGATTTTACAACCGACCAGTCACCTGTGCCCCAGGCGCAGTATACCGGGCGCGCGATCATCTTCGCCCCGGATGACAAAATGGCCGGATTCAAACGCAAGGGATTTTTACTTGAGCATGTCTACCGTCTGGATGCTGCAGGGGAAAGACAACCGGTCGTGCCAGTGATCAACCAGTTTTTCATCATTCAATCGGAGTTCAGTCCCAAAAAATCGTTGCTCGGCCGGTTCGACGGGACGGCTATTATCCCCTTGACGACTGCAGAAGAGCGTCCCTTTGGTGTCCGCCCACGCTCGGCGGGGCAGCGTTTCATGCAGGAAGCCCTCCTGCTCAGTCCCGTTGAAGCCCCGCTGGTGATCATCAAAGGACCGGCTGGCACAGCTAAGACGTTCTATTCCCTGGCTGTCGGGCTGCACGGGATCCTGGAAGAGAAAAATCCCATCTACCGGCGGATCATGGTCAGCCGCGCCAATGTCCAGTTTGATGAGGACATCGGATTCCTGCCTGGCTCTGAACAAGAAAAGATTGCGCCCCTGCTACGGCCAGTGATCGATAACCTGGAGGTTCTGGTGGACCGCGATGAAAAGGAACGCTACCGCAACGAAAAAGAGCTGCGGGACAAAGTGGATGAGCTGTTTGAACGAGGCATCATCATGACCGAAGCTCTTAATTTCATCCGAGGTCGGTCGATTACACAGACTTACCTGATCATCGATGAAGCTCAAAACCTGACGCCGCGCCAGGTCAAGGGCATCATCACTCGGGTCGGGCAGGGCACCAAGGTCATCCTGATCGGCGATCCGGAACAGATTGATCATCCGCTTCTGGATGTCAGGACCAATGGTCTGGTCTATGCAGCTGAACGGATGAAAGGGAGTCCATTGTGCTTTCAGCTCAACTTGACTCCGGACGAATGTGAACGATCGCAATTAGCGCTTGAGGCATCAACCCGGATGTGACGGGCAAACTGCTCAGTCACACGAAGATGCTGTAGTCAGAAAGGTTGGATGGCTTTGAAACGTTTGGAAAGAACCCAGATTCTCATACAAGGACGGCGAAACCTCGCGGAAAAGATGGCAGGGATGATTCTTGACCAGTATGCCGTAGAGGTCCTTGAAGCCGCAAATTCAGGTCTGGTCATGATCACGGTTCGCGAAAGTGCGCAGAATTCCCTATTTTATCCTGGTGAGGTCCTGGTGACGGAATGCAAGGTTGCCATTGAGGGCCAGATTGGCCTGGGGATTGTGCAAGGCCTAGACTCAGACCTGACTTACTGGCTGGCTGTCATCGATGCAGCCTATCGGGCCAATCTGCCAGAGGTGAAAATGAATGAATGGAAAGATGCGCTGACTGCCGAAAAAGCCTGGATTGCTGATCAGAGATCCGAGGAGACAGGACAGATCCTGAAAACCCGGGTCAATTTTGAAACCATGCAAGTTTGACCAGGCTCATAGTGCCTGCTTTGATCCAAAAATTTGTGCTCATGGAGGTTTGTTGTGACATTTGATTTGGTACATGATACCCAGGCAGCTTATCGCACGGTACTCGATGCAATGTCCCGCCCGGGCAAAGTGGTATCCCTCGCCAGAGAAGCCGAGAAAATAGACTTGCCCGATATAGCAGGGCCTGCTGCACGGGTTCTGATGCGAATGTTGCTTGATCCGGAAGTTGGTTTTTGCGTGGCGGGACCAGATCACTCACGGATTGAGAGTCGGATCAGTCAATTGACAGGATCGTTTCCGGTCAGCCTGCCCCAGGCAGATTTCATTTTTGTGCTTGAGCAAGCATCAGAAAAGGAATGCCGGGAGGCGATGCTCGCGGCCAAGATCGGAAGCCTGACCGATCCTCATTTGTCAGCTACGCTGGTCGTGGAGCTGCCTTTGATCGGTGATGGTGGGGAACTATGGATCGCAGGTCCTGGCGTTGCCGGACGGTCCAGGTGGCCTTTGACTCAGGCAGCCAGCTGTCTGAATGAACGCAACCAGAAAATCGAGGAATTTCCGCTGGGAATCGACTTGTTATTTGTTGACCGATCCCATCAACTGGTTGCACTGCCCCGGACCAGCCGGCTTTTTACAAAGTCAGCGGGATCAGGCGTGGGAGGTTGAGACGATGGGTTATGTTGCAGTCCGGGGCGGACTTGAGGCTATCGAAGCCTCTCTGGAGCGGATTCGGTTCGAACGTGTCCGGAAAGGTCGGGTGCTGGATCCTGAAGCTATTGCGGCTGGCATGCGCAGCCTGGTGGACCAGGTGATGTCGGAAAGCAGCCTGTACAGCGAAGACTTGGCCGCATTGGCGATCAAACAAGCCGAGGGCAGCCCGGAAGAGGCTGTTTTTCTCCTGCGAGCCTATCGTTCGACCTTGCCGCGCAAACACTATGCCCGCTCGGCTGACCCGCGTCATCTGTTTGTTGAGCGACGGATCTCATCGACCTTCAAAGATGTCCCGGGTGGTCAGATCCTCGGAACTTCGCTCGATTATTCACACCGGCTGATGGACTTCGACTTGCTGACCGAGACAGAGGAGTCTGCCCTGAACTGGCTGGAACAATATTTGGAAAAATCTGGACAAGCGATTGGTACGGCAGATGGGGTCGATCTGGGACAACTGCCCCGAACGATTGATTACTTGCGCGGCCAGGGGCTGATGAAGGACTACCCGGTACAGAACAATGAGCCCGGGGACATCACCAAAAAGAGCTTGGCATTTCCGGCCGGCCGCAGCGAACGGCTGCAGGTCCTGACGCGCGGCCAGACTGGTGCAGTCACGGCTCTGGGCTATGCTGCTTTGCGAGGATACGGTGCTACCTTGCATCCAGCGGTTAGCGAACTGCGGGTGGGCCGCCTGAGCCTGGCTGTACCAGACCCGTTCGACCGGCTGGCAGATGATCCGGAGGAAGACTACTATCTGGGCGAAATCCGGATAACCGAAGTGGAAGCTCTGGTCCCGGTTGTCACCGATCGCCCGTCCGGCCAAAAAGAGCTCTCCTTTGACCTCGGATACGGATTTGCCTTTGGCCAGAACGAAACCAAAGCGATTGCCATGAGCCTTCTGGATCAATGCCTGGAGCGGCCGGAGAATGGCCATGCTGTGCATGACGAGGAGTTCGTCCTGCTCCATGTCGACTCAGTAGAGGCTACTGGTTTCATTTCTCATCTGAAACTGCCTCATTACGTGACGTTCCAGTCAGAGTTGGACAGTGTCCGCAAAACACGCCTGAATCGTGAGGAAAATTCATGAACATGGATTACAATTTCGCCTTTTTTGACGAAGGATCAAAACGGGAAATTCGCCGGGCTACCTTGAAGGCTGTCGCGATCCCCGGTTACCAAGTGCCATTTGCTTCCCGGGAGATGCCGATTGCCCGTGGCTGGGGGACGGGAGGATTGCAGCTGACGTTGTCTTTGATTGGCCGGGATGATGTGGTCAAGGTGATTGACCAAGGCTCGGATGAATCCGTCAATGCGGTCAACATCAAGAAGTTGATCCAGAAGACAACCGGTGTGGCAACCACCGATAAGACGAGAAAGGCTACCCTGATCCAGTCGCGTCACCGGATTCCCGAAACACCTCTGCATGACAACCAGATCCTGGTCCTTCAAGTTCCGCTGCCTGAGCCGCTTCGGGCCTTTGAACCGAGCGAGCTGCAGACTCGCCGTCTGCATGCGGAAAAAGAATACAGCGGGGCTTGGCTGATGCTGTTCGAAGAAATCGTCAAATTTGGCCGCATGACCACAGGTGCTGACCATCCTGTCCAAGTCGAATCCACTTACGTCATGGCACCCAGTCCGATTCCGCGCTTTGACAACCTGAAATTGGCAGGCAATAAAGCATTGTTGCTGTTTGGTGCCGGGCGGGAAAAGAAAGTTTACGCGGTGCCACCGCATACCCATGTGCAGTCCCTGGATTTCAAGGATTATCCTTTCGAACCCGAACGATTCGATGCGATCTCCTGCCGTCTCTGTGGGGCAACAGGTGTTTTCATGGATGAAATCCTGGATGATCAGAGTGGTTGTACGACGCATCAGTGTAATGATACCAGCTATTGTCTGGCTCGACTAAATAGCAGGGGTGAAGCATGAAGGAGCTTGAACAACCGATCCTGAGGCTGTCCCACCTGCACAAGCAGTACGGCCCAGGTTGCAAGGACTGTCGTGACCCGTACGATCGCCAGCTGGATCGCAATTTTTGCCCCCGCTGTGGGACCGTCTATGCCTGTGACGATCTGAACTTCGAAGTGTATCCTGGAGAAATTCTCGGGGTGGTCGGAGAAAGCGGCAGCGGCAAATCCACCATGATGCGATGCATCTATTTTGATGAGGAAGTCTCCTCAGGATCGCTCCATTTGTTCCACGAAAAAGTAGCACCGGTCAACTTGTTTGCAGCATCGGCTCAGCAGCGGCGCCACGTCCGCAACCATCTGATGGGCAAGGTCTACCAGAACCCCGTCTACGGCTTGCGCATGAATTTCACCTCCATCGGCAATATTGCCGAAAAACTGATCGCAGCAGGTTCGCGCCATGTGGGTGAGATGGAAAACCGGGCTGTTGAACTGCTTGAGCATGTTCGGATCCCTGTTTTCCGGATGAAAGAAGCACCTGCTCATTTCTCTGGCGGCATGCAGCAGCGCGTGCAGATCGCCAAGGCTTTGTCGAATAATCCCCCGGTCCTGCTGCTGGACGAGGTGACCACGGGTCTGGATCTGTCCGTCCAGGCGAATGTGTTGGACTTGATCAAGGAAATCCAGCGGGAGCTTAACATCAGCATGGTGGTCGTGTCTCATGACCTCGGTGTAATTCGTATGCTGGCAGACCGCACGATTGTCCTTTTAAACGGCAAAATCATTGAACAAGGCTTGACGGACCAGATTCTGGAAGATCCGCAGCATGCCTACACTCAGCAGCTGGTCCAATCGCTGCTATGACCTGGATGGAAATAGAAATTGGCCAGGATGGCCGACAGGAGTTAGATATGGTCAGACGCATTATCAATGGAAAAATTATTACGGAGCAGTCCGTCCTGGAAGGCCTCGATCTGCTCGTGCTTAACGATCGGGTACTGGGCTGGATGGCACCTGATGCAGCAGACAGCTGGTTGATCCGTGAAGTCAGCGAAGAAGCATGGGACAAGGATATCGAAACGATCGATGCTGCTGGCTGTTATGTGATGCCTGGGCTGATCGACATCCACTCCGACTACATAGAGCATATTGCGGCACCGCGCCCGACCAGCATGATGGACTTTGACCTCAGCCTGCGCGTCAGCGAACGGGAGCTGCTCACCCATGGTATTACCACCATGTTTCATTCCCTGTCGCTTTACAAGAGCTATGAATTCTCATATAAACCGATCCGGCTGCCGGAAAATGTCCGCCGTCTGGTCGATGAGATCCAACTCACCCATACTCGCGACCACCTGATCCGCCACCGCTTCCATGCCCGCTACGAAATCGACAACATTGATCAGCTCGACCAGCTCAAGGAACTCATTGAAGAAGGCAAAGTCCATTTGCTCTCGTTCATGGACCATACACCGGGTCAGGGACAATATCGCAATCTTAATCTCTACCGCAAGACTCTCAAGGGCTACAACAACCTCAGTGACCAGGAAATTGACACCATCATCGTCTCACACCAACAAAAAGACAAAGTATCTTTTGACCAGCTGCTGGAATTGTGTGATCTGGCTCGCTTCAACCACATCTCTGTGGCTTCCCATGATGATGACAGTTCTGAAAGTGTCGATCTGGTTTGCGAACTGGGTGTGACCATCTCTGAATTCCCGGTCACGCTCGAGGTGGCGAGGACGGCCCGCAGCCGTGGCCTGATGACGATGGCTGGAGCGCCCAACATCCTTTTGGGTGGATCACACAGCGGAAATCTGTCAGCAGCTGAAGCGATTCTGGATGGATGCATCGACATTCTGTGCAGCGACTATTATCCAGCCGCCATGCTGCAGGCTGTTTTCCAGATGCATCTTCAGCACCACCTGGACCTGCCTTCCCTGGTCCGGCTGGTCACCGCCAATCCAGCCCGGGCGGTGCAGATTGATGCCGAATATGGCACCATCGCGTCTGGGAAAAAAGCCGACCTGTTGCTGGTGGATCTGCGCGAAAACAAATATCCAGTCGTCAAGACGGCCCTCGTTGATGGTCAACCTATGCTGCAAACTTGCTACCGCCAGAGCTGAGGAATTTGAAAAATGGAAAAGAAGATCACCAAAGAACCTTTGATCGGACCCGAGTGCGAGATCATCAACAGCAATTTTCTGCCGTACACCGAACTGGGCGCCCACAATTATCTCGAGAATGTAACCATGGGAGACTACTCCTACACGGGACCTTTCTGCATCCTCCAAAACACGGTCGTAGGGAAGTTTGCCAATATTGCTGCCAACGTTCGCATTGGGCCGACCAACCATCCGATGGAGCGGCCAACCTTACACCACATCACCTATCGCCGCCGGATGTTCGGTGTCAGTGACACGGATGACACGGAGTTCCTCGACTACAGAAAATCCAGGATCACGACGATCGGCCATGATACCTGGATCGGTCATGGCGCGATCCTTATGAGCAACCTCCGGATCGGCAATGGCGCTGTCATCGGCAGTGGAGCAGTCGTTACTCGTGATGTTGAACCCTACTCCATCGTCGTTGGCAATCCAGCCCGCCATTTGCGCTACCGGTTCAGCTCCGAGATCATCGAGGCACTGGAAAAGATTGCTTGGTGGCACTGGGCGGAGGATGTCCTGAAAACCAGGGTGGATGATTTAGCGATGCCGATTGATACGTTTGTGCAAAAGTATCTGCCCGAAGCAGAGTCCCGGATGGAGGCTGTTCTACATGGCTGACCTGATAGCAATCCAGAACGTCGCCAAGACTTTTCACCTCCACCAGCTAGAGAAAACCATTCATGCGCTCAAACCGACATCCTTTTCCGTGGCTGCTGGCGAATTCGTTGGCATCACCGGGAAAAGCGGCAGTGGCAAATCAACCATCCTGAAATCGATCTACCGCACCTATCTGCCCCAGTCCGGTGCCATTGTGTATGATTCCGCACGGTTTGGCCTGATTGACCTGGCCAAGGCCAGTGAGCGCCAGATCGTGTACCTGCGCAAATTTGAAATCGGGTATGTGTCACAGTTTCTCCAGGTCATGCCCCGCACCACAGCCCGGGAGATCATCGAACAGGCTGTCCTTGAGATGGGACATTCCCAGGAAGCGGCCACAACCAGAGCCATTGAGATGCTGCGCCACTTTGACTTGGGTCAGGATTTGTGGGACAGTTTCCCGGCAACCTTTTCCGGGGGTGAAAAATTGCGCCTGAACTTGGCCCGGGCCATGGTCAAACACCCACGTCTGCTGCTGCTCGATGAACCGACAGCGAGTCTGGACTCCCAGTCCAAGATCCGGGTGCGCGAACTGATCGAGCGGCTTAAATCTGAAGGGACCACCATGATCGGCATTTTCCATGACATTGAATTCATGGCAGGATTGTGTGACCGCGAATACAACATGCAAGCCGGCCAGATTCATCTGGCAACAGTCAATCCGAGGTGATGCCCGTGATTTGTGCCGACCTCCATGTCCATTCCGATTTTTCAGACAGTTCTTTGTCTATCGCCCAAACGCTGGCGCGTGCTGAGCGAAGCGGCCTGACCCATCTTAGTCTGGTCGACCACGACACGGTTGCCGGGACCAGTCAGGCAAGAGAGCTGGCAACGCTGACAACCATCCAAATCATACCTGGCATTGAAATCTCTGCCCAAGACAGGAGCACGGGCAAGAAGGTTCATATTCTTGGCTATGCGTACCAGACACCTGCCAGCAATCTGACGACACTGTGCCAGCCGACCTTGCAGCGGAGGACACAAAAGACTCTGAGCCAAGTGGATATCCTGATCCAGGCTGGTTTCCCTCTTTCACGCCAGGCCGTTCTTGACAAGGCCGGACCCACGGGGGCTATCTACAAGCAACACATCATGGCTGTCCTGATCGACCTGGGGATCACTGATTCGGTGTACTCGGATCTTTACCGGACAGTATTCAAAGGCGCGGGCATCTGCGCTGGGGATATCGATTATGTGGATGTGCAGGACGCCATCGCTGCAGTCCGGGCAGATGGTGGAATCCCCGTTCTGGCTCATCCGGGGCAATCCAAGGTCTGGGAAAGCATTTCGGGATTTGCCAGGGAAGGTCTGACTGGGATTGAGCTCAACCACCCCGACCATGATTCCTCTGACTACGGACGTATCCGTGATCTGGCCGACCAGTATGATTTCCTGTTGACTGGAGGCAGCGATTACCACGCTGACTATGGCAACGGACCAGACATCGGGCAAGTCCTGGCACCTGCTGAGTCTTTGCTGCAGATGCAGCTGATGCTTAACCGCCACATTTAACGCTGTGGTCATCACATTTAACCTGGCGTTCAATATTGAAAAAATTGTGTACGATTCTAGTAAATTACGATCAGATTTTTAACGTCCATTTTGTTTCCAGATCATCATTCACGAATCTTTGGCTGGCATAATCAGGGTGTCCGACAACCCGATGTGCGGAGTGCCTTAAAGAACGGATCCCCTGAAACTCATGAATGTATGAAAGGAATAACATGAAAAAGTTCACTCTGATTGCTCTCGTCATGACGCTTCTACTCAGCACCCTGGCCGGTTGCGGTGTTGCCGCCTCCAACCAGGAAAACACCACAATAGCTGGCCAGGCAGAAACAACAGTGGCCCCGACCACTGTTGCCGCCAGCACCACAAAAGGTGATGAAATCATCATTGCCTGGTATCCCAATGAATCTGGTGAAGAATTGTCAGAAGCCCGCGAACAGATCGGCGCTATTATTGAAAAGGCAACTGGCATGAAGGTTAAACACCAGACTACCACGGACTATCTGATCGCCATCGAAGCCCTTGCAGCTGGTACAGCCCACATTGCATTCACCGGTGGTGAAGGTTATGTCCAGGCCCACGACAAAAACCCATCTGTTCTGCCATTGGTTACCAACAGCGGTGCTTCCGGCACCCTCGACGATGCCAAGTACTACA
Source organism: Mageeibacillus sp. UBA5747 (assembly GCA_002419145.1). Taxonomy (GTDB): domain Bacteria; phylum Bacillota; class Clostridia; order Saccharofermentanales; family UBA5734; genus UBA5734. The sequence goes on from DIFN01000018.1 coordinate 15,410, forward strand.
GCTGGCTGAATGTTGCCAAAGGCAGCGAAACGCAGTACATGAAAGACGGCAAGTACTCGATTGACAATATTGTTGGCAAGAAATTTTCCTTCGTCTCCAACAGCTCCACCTCTGGTTTCAAAGTGCCTTCCGCTGACATTCTCAGCCACTTCAACCAGATGGATGCCTACAAGAATCTGACCCGTGAAGATCTGATCGAAAGCGGCACCTTCTTCTCGGAAGTCCTCTTTGGTGGTTCGCACCAGGGCTCCGCTGTCAACCTCCTCAATGGTTCGGCTGATATTGCCGCTTTCTGCGATACTTGCGTCAGCAACTACGTTGAACTTGTATCCGGTGAACTGAATACCGTTGGTTCGGTTGTCAAGGTCAAAGATGACGCCGCTGAGCCTTTCAACACGGTCCTGGGTAAGGAGTTTGTCGTTATTTCGGTCACGCCAGTCCTCAATGGCCCGATTATTGCCAACACGGAAGTTTTGAGTGCTGAACATTTCAAAGCCATCCAGGATGCCCTGACTTCGGATGAAACGACCAACAATCCGAAAATCTTTGTCGCAAAAGACTCTGAATTCAAGGGCCTCTGGAAAGCTGGCGAGCGTTTCCTCGCTGTTGAAGATGCCTGGTACAATCCCATTCGCGAACTCGGCAAGTGACTCTCCTTCGTCATGAACCGCGTCATCCGTCCCCGGGAGGCAGCAGTGTTTCCCGGGGAATCTTTCCAGAAAGGCTGTTATGGAATTGCTAGAAATCCGGGATGTCTCCAAGGTTTACAACCGCCAGACCATTGCCTTGTCAAACATCAGCCTGAATGTGAGCGAAGGCGAATTTGTCTCGATCATAGGACCATCTGGGGCCGGCAAATCCACCTTGCTGCGCTGCATCAACCGGATGATCGATCCATCATCCGGTGCCATCTTTTTCCAGCAGACCCGGATCGACGAGTTGCCAAAAAAGAAGCTGCGCCAAGTGCGAACGCAAATTGGCATGATATTCCAACACTATAATCTGGTCAATCGCCTGACCGTCTTCGATAATGTGCTGCATGGCCGCCTGGGATACAAATCCACGCTCATGGGTGTCCTTGGTTATTACGATCCGTTTGAGCGCCGGGCGGCCTATGAAATTATTGAGGCGCTGGGGTTACAGGACCAGATATTCAAACGCTGCGACCAGCTCAGTGGCGGTCAGAAACAGCGCGTCGGCATTGCCCGGGCCCTGCTGCAACGACCCAAGATGCTGCTCTGTGATGAGCCAATCGCCTCACTGGACCCCAGTTCTTCGAAAATCATCATGGACCATCTCCAGAGAATCAGCCGAGAGATGAAAATCACCTGCCTGGTCAATTTGCACCAGGTCGATGTCGCAATCAAATATTCAGACCGGATCATCGGGATTCGGAATGGAGAAATGGTGTTTGACGGTCCGCCTGCAAAAATCACCCCCAAAATCATTGAGCAGATATATGGAACTGAGGCGCACGAACTGATCTTGTCACTGGATACGCTGCAGTCTGGTCAGAAATCTTCCATCAAACAGTCGGAAGTGGCCCATGCAGTCTGTTGAACAAATGAATCTTTTTTTCAGACAGCGGCGCTGGTCGAGCTTGCTGGGCTTTGTTTTAATCGTGCTCCTGTCTCTGGGATCTGCCTGGTTGACCGAGTTTGACGTCGTTTGAGCTGTAACCAGCTTTTTCAAAGCTTTGAATTGGCTGTTCACCCGGTTCTACCCGACAGTGGAGTCTCTGGCAAAATTGCCAAAAATCGGGGAGAAGATGGCTGAGACTGTTTTGATGGCCATCACAGCAACCATGATAGCTGCAGTGATATCGATTATTCTTGCGATCGTTGGCTCGCAAACGACGCGAGTCAATTCATTCGTTGGAACGATCAGCCGAGGCCTGGCTTCGGTTTTACGCAATGTCCCGGTCATTGGCTGGGCATTGATTCTGCAATTCTCCTTCGGTCAAGGCATGATCACAGGGCTACTTGCCCTGCTATTTGGCACAACCGGTTACCTGACCCGGGCGTTTATCGAGACGATCGATGGCTCTAGTGACAGCTCGGTCGAAGCCCTCAGGGCCTCAGGGGCCAATTACCTGCAAGTCATACGCCACGCGGTGCTGCCTTCCAGTCTGCCACAAATGATGAGCTGGATTCTCTACATGATCGAAACAAATGTGCGTGATGCGACGCTGGTCGGGATTCTGACTGGCTCTGGCATCGGTTTTTTATTCGAGTTGTACTATAAAGGCTCGTACTACAACCACGCCAGCCTGATTGTGATTATCATCATTCTGGTCGTCATCGGCATCGAAACCCTCTCGAACCAGATCCGGAGGATTATCCTATGACCACGGTGCCGCATAAACCCTTTGACAAGTCCCAGTTCTGGTTGCGAACCGTTCTCTCGCTTCTTTTAGTTGTGACCCTCTACACCTTGCTCCAACTAAAAGTTACTGACTTGAACCAGAAACTGGCCCTGATGGCTGACAATTTTCGCCTGATGTTTTCCGAGTCCCATTTCAAGCACCTGACTCTTCTTGAAGGTCTTTACGGCGTCGCCATCACCTTGTCCCTAGCGATCCAGACCACCTTGATCGGCGCAATAGGTGCTTTCATTCTTGGCCTTTTTGCTTCGCGCAATCTGGCACCGCACTGGTTGACGGCAATCATTAAGAGCTTTGTCGCCCTGGTCCGGGCCATCCCGACCGTTCTCTGGGTCTTGATTTTTGCAGTCTCTGCGGGACTGGGTAGCACAGCAGCAGTCATCGGGATGACCTTCCATACGGTCAGCTACCTGACCAAGTCGTATTCAGAATCCTTCGAAGAGATCGACCCCGGCGTGATTGAGGCCTTGCGCGGCTGTGGCGCCAGCTGGTGGCAGATTGTTTTCCAGGCTGTCTTGCCGACCTCTCTGCATCCAATTCTGTCTTGGACTTTCATCCGGTTCGAAATCAACTTTTTAAATGCCGTTGCCATGGGTGCTGCAGCCGGAGCCGGTGGCATTGGTTTTGATCTATTCATGGCAGGCAGCCATTATCTCGACTTTCGTGAAGTCGGGATGATCACGTATCTGATCATTGCCGTGTCCATGGTTCTGGAATCTACTTCCATTCAACTCAAAAAACGACTGGAGCTTTGAGCATGCATGTGATTGTAGATTTAGCGACAGTGGCTTGGCTGGTCAGTCTGCTGTGTTCGCTCTATGCCGCCTACTACGCAGCTGGTTTACGCTTTGTCTTTCTTCCTGAATGTTGCCCTGCAGATGCTGATGATTCATTGTTTGTGATGAATGTGCGCAGCTTGTTCAAGCGGGCAGTCATCTGGACTCCGATCGCCCATACACGTTCCATCGTCATCGATGACGTGTTGATGAAGTAGCTTCCAAGTACCTGCGTAGAGTCATGGATGGGTCAATGGTTGGGTAGGATATAATGGTAGTTTGTTAATTGATTTCCTCCACGCCGATCATGACAGAAGTTGCCTTGATCACCGCGTAGGCTTCTGAACCTACCTTCAAATTCAGTTCTTTGACTGCATCCATGGAAATCGTGGCGCTGATCTGGTTGCCGCCGCCAATGTCGAGAACAACTATCGCATTGACTGCGCCTTCTTTAATCGTGACAATTCTGCCTTTGAGTTGATTTCTGGCACTGAGTTTCATTTACCTGGACCTCCTTGAATGGAATTGGTATCAGATTCTGTCTCTATTGTATCACGCTCGCGACAAGAGCATCAGGGTGAAGCCGAGTGCGTCAGCATCACTCTGAACAAATTGTTTTCAGCCGAAGGCCTGTTCACACATATCATCCAGCGCAGCAAAGAACACATGTTTGGAAACGCCAACTTCGCGGTCAATGAATTCCTGCCGGACAGCAGATGATTTCTGAGGTGACAGAGTTCTTGCTGACTTTGTCTTCGATCATGAAAATTTCGTCGACCTGGGTTTGTGAATAAGGCGCAAATACTTTCTCTGAGCTTCCCTGAACGGGTCCCTTTGGATCCAGTCAGACCGTCACTTCAGCCCGAAAGCCGGGCGCTGCTGTCACAGATTTCCAGGTGGACATTCGCTTCAAACATGAATTTTGGCAACATTGACCGGTACAATTTTGTCAGCTGCGACAGGATGAATGTATCGTCGGCCGGATGCTGGATCGGCAAATAGACAATATCATAATGGACTCCGAAAATCACACCATTCACTCGACTGTGGCTGAAGCCGTTGCGGCTGTAAAAATTGATCCGTCGCTGCCGGGTTTCCCTTTCAGCTGGATCTATGCCATCGGCCGGGTGCTCAACCTCGGCCAGGATGCCGGATGCATCAGGCATTTCGTCGCGCAGCCCTTGCAGCAGCTGGCTGCCGTAGCCCATGCCCCGAGCATCAGCAACTGCAGCAAAATAATCGAGCAGCAGACTGGTGCCCCGCTTTGCCCGGGTCAGGAAAGCATAGGCTTTCAAGCTGCTGTCTTTGTTGTCGAATAAGCCATAACAGTGGTAAAGGTTCCGCTGTGCCAGATTCTTTATAACAATGAGCGGCTTGAGTTCGTTGTCCGGGAAGTCGTATTTGAGATGGTGGTGATAGACATCGCTGATCTCTTGGATCGATAGCTGCTTGATGATCATGGTTATCTGCTCCAAAGGTGGATAAAGACATGTTAACATGGTGCTATCCATTGTTCGAGGATATTTTTTGAAACGCATGAGATCTGCCTTGATCATCTCTGCTACA
>DIFN01000033.1 GCA_002419145.1 Mageeibacillus sp. UBA5747
CCAGATCTATTTTAGATGAAATCCAGGAGTTGTACAATTAAATCTGCGCTTCATAGTTAAATCTATGTAAAATTACAAGCCAATTCTGCAGTGTGCTATACTGGTACACAAATCAGGTACTGTCTTGCGAGGAGGCATTTTGTGTCCCAGGTAATCCTCTGCCGAGTCTTAGACTACGATTCCAAAGTGATCGAATCGAGCCTGGCTGCGGCCTTTCAAAAGCTTGATGTCGCTAGCCATTTCCAGTCCGGTGAAAACATCCTGATCAAACCCAATTTGCTTTCTGCAGTCGGACCTGAGCGCGCTGTCACGCCCCATCCGACTGTTTTCGCTGCACTGGCCGAGGCGCTTTCTGGTCTGGATTTGACACTCAGTTATGGCGATTCGCCCGCGACGAGTCAGCCCGCTGCCGCAGCCCGCATAGCCGGTCTGACTGACGTAGCGGATCGTTTGGGCATTGCCCACGCTGATTTTTCCACTGCAACGACTGTCCGTTTCAGCCAAGGCACCCATTTCAAGGAGGCCCCCATCGCCAACGGGGTTCTCGCAGCCGATGGCCTGGTCAATTTGTGTAAACTCAAAACGCACGCCTTGACTGGAATGACCGGTGCTGTAAAAAATTTATTCGGGATCATCGTGGGCTCGCGCAAAGCCCAGCTCCATGTCCAGTTTCCCGACCTCCAGTCGTTTTCAAATATGCTCGCCGACCTGAACCGCGAATTTATGCCGCGCCTGATTGTGATGGATGCGATCGTTGCCATGGAAGGCAATGGCCCGATGAATGGCAAGCCTCGGGCCTGTGGCTGGTTGCTCGTCGGCTTCGATCCGGTCGCAATCGATACCGTTGGTGCTACGATCATGGGCTTTACACCAGGTGATCTAAAGCTTCTGAAAACGGCTCAAGCGGCTGGTCTGGGTACAGCTGATCCCAGGGATATCGAGGTTGCCCTGCTCGATGCAGGGACGGGTGCAACAACGGGTGAAGGCAGCCTGGCAGATTTTTCCGGCCAGCTGGCGATCCCTGGTTTTGTCCGGCCAGCTGTTTCGCGTTCACTCATGACTCTGGCCACCAAGCTGGCAGGACCTCTGATCAAACGCCACGTCATGGAACGACCCGCGATCCAACCGGACGTGTGCACCAGGTGTAGCCAATGTGTCAAAGCTTGCCCCGTAGATCCCAAGGCCTTATCCCAGAATCAGGCGAGAGCGGTGCCGCTCTACCGCTACGACCGTTGTATCCGTTGCTACTGCTGCCAGGAGATCTGTCCTGCCGGAGCCATTGTCGTTGAACCGGCCTGGCCTGGCCGGATGTTTGCCGGTGCCAGGGCGCGCAAGGCTCGAAACACCCGCGAATAAGTCTTGCCTGACTGCTCTGGCTACTGTCCGGGCTCTCACAGAAGAAAGGTTTAACCTGCCATGCTTGTCCGCGAAATCAAAGAGCACCAGGAACAGTTCCTCAGTCCGTTCGCCATGCACAGCCAGGCTTCACGGGGCCGTCTGCTGCCAGAAGACGAATGCTCGGTGCGCACGATGTTCGAGCGCGATACAGGACGGATCATTTTCTCCATGGAATTTCGCCGCCTGCGCCACAAGACCCAGGTTTTTTTCAACCCTCAGAATGACCATATCTGCACCCGGATGGAGCATGTTATATACGTTCATTACATTGCCAACACCATCGGCCGCGCACTGGGGCTCAATCTCGACCTGATCCAGGCCATTGCCCTGGGCCACGACCTGGGCCATGCCCCTTTTGGCCACAGCGGCGAACGCATGCTCGACAGCTGCTTGAAAAAATACGCACCAGACCGCTTCTTCAAACACGAACGGCACAGTTTGCGCGTCGTCGATTTGCTGGCTGAACATAAAGAGCAGCACGGACTCAACCTGAGTTTTGAAGTGCGTGATGGCATTGCCAGCCATTGTGGCGAAGCCTACAGCGAATATGAACTGAAGCCAAACCGCGGCAAACCCACGGAGGAGCTGGCTTTTGATGCCATCTACCATGACATGCCGGCGACCCTGGAGGGCTGTGTCGTCCGCATTGCCGACAAGATTGCCTACATCGGGCGCGATGTCGAGGATGCCGCCCGGGCTGGGATCATGGAATTCGAGGATATCCCGGCAGCCATCCGTAATACCCTCGGTGCGACCAACGGCCAGATTATCAATACCCTGGTGACCGATATCATCGAACATAGCGCCGGCCAGGATGCGATCATCCTCAGCCAGGAGTGCGGCCAGTCCATGGAGGAGCTGCTACGGGAGAATGTGGCTCGCATCTACCGCTCGGAAAAGATCAACCGTTATGAAACCATGGTCAAGAATGTCACCGAAGGGCTGTTTGATGTCCTGATGGTTGCAGGTGCTGATCCAGAAAAACTGGCAGCCTCTGATCATCGCACATTCCGGGCTTTTGCAGCCTATCTGGCGGCACACCCTGGCCCTTTGGACCCTCTGGTCCAGAAAGTCCTGGACTACATCGCCGGCATGACCGATGGATTTGCTACCAAATCCTTCGAAGATATCTATTGGTTCTAGGAGAAATCGATGGGCAAACAGTTTTATGCCATGCTGCACCGGATGCGCTACATCAGCCGCTGGGGCTTGATGCGCAACATCCAGTCCGAAAACATCACAGAACACTCGCTCGAGGTCGCCGTCATCGCCCATGCACTGGCTGAAATTCGCAAGACGCATTTCGCGTCAGGCCGCAGGGCTGTCGATCCCGCCCAAGTCGCGTTACTGGCAATCTTCCACGATGCGTCAGAGATCCTGACGGGTGATTTGCCAACTCCGGTCAAATATTACAATCCGGCGATTCAGGATGCCTACAAAAAAGTCGAAGCGACCGCTTCCGAACAGCTGCTCAAACTCGTGCCGGATGCCTTGCAGCCAGCCTACCGTGCTTTGCTGCTGCCAGACCGCTCGGATCCGGTCATAGATGAGGCCATGCGCCTGGTCAAGGCTGCCGATCGGATCAGTGCTCTGATCAAGTGCATCGATGAGGAGAAAGCCGGCAACCGCGAGTTCCGTCGCGCCCGCGCCACCATCGAGGCCAGTATTGCCGGGATCGACCTGCCGGAAGTCAAGCATTTCATGGAGCAGGAGCTGCCATCCTTCTGGCAGTCCCTCGATGAACTCCAGGACAGTGCGCTCTCCTGATATGCTATACTTGGGGCGATTAGCCGCATTTTTTCGAAATGAGTCTGGTGTTTTATGACCAATGAAACCCATCGCCGCTCGTCAGCTGCGCATTTGTTTAAGATTGTTTACATCCTGGGTGTGATTGCCTGTGTCAACTTGGCGATCATCATCGGGTTCTATGTCATTTATGACCCGTCGGTTCCGATGTTCCACGTCAGCTTCCGGGACTATACCCGCACGGTGCCCCTGTTGACAGTTGGTGTCATCCTGTTCATCGACCTGTTTGGCATGACCCATTTTTTCCGCAAGACGAAGACCGATCTGCTGCGGACCGCCACCCAGTTTTCACTCCTGGTAGTCCTCACTGCCTCGACCATTGCCTATTTCTTCCAGTACAATGCCTTCCCACGCTATGTCCTGGCCTTCAGCATCTTGCCGATGACCGCCCTGGTGGCCCTGTGGTCGATCCTCTCCCTGATGATCAGCCGCCTGATTTACTCACGTGGCCGGCTTCTGATCGTGGCCCGCACACCGGCCGATGCAGACCAATTGTTTGTCAAGGTGGCCGGCGAATTGCGCCGCCTCAACCTCATCTATCTGGGCTATGCCTTGTCTGGCGAAAAAGACAATCTGTTCTGCCAGATCGACCGGAGTTCAGAAGTCCTCGTTTCTCCGGATTTGGATGAATCTGACAAGGAGAAAATCTACCTTTATTGCATCGACCATGATAAAACCTTGTACATTGTCCCGGCCTATTCAGAGCTTGTCCTATCCAAATTCCGCGTCATCCAGTTTTCTGACATGCCGACTTTCCTGGTCGACAACCTTGGCCTGAAATTCCAGCAGCGGGTTTTCAAACGAATCTTCGACATTTTCTTTTCCCTGCTGGTTCTCGTCCTGGCAGCCCCTTTGATGCTGGTGATCGCGATCCTGATCCGCCTCGATTCCAAAGGACCGGCCATTTACTCCCAGGAACGGATCACCTTGTCGGGTCGCGTCCATAAAATCTACAAATTCCGGACCATGGTCGAAAATGCCGAGGAAAAATTCGGCTCTTTCCAGTCCAGCGCGGATGATCCGCGGGTCACCCGGATCGGCCGTATCCTGCGCCAGTCCCGCATGGATGAGTTGCCCCAGTTTTTCAACATCCTGATCGGTGAGATGTCTGTTGTTGGGCCCCGGTCCGACCGGCCAATCACAATTGGGGCTTTCGAGGAACAAATTCCCGGCTACAATCAGCGCCTGAAAGTCAAATCCGGCCTGACCGGCCTGGCCCAGATTTCCGGCCATTACGACACATCACCTGAGGACAAGCTGCGCTACGATCTGATGTACATCAAGAATTACTCTCTGCTCCTGGACCTGGCAATCATCATGAAAACGATCCAGGTCGTAATCCGGGGCCTGACCAGCAGAAGTGGCATTTTTAAAAATCATGGCATGCCGACGTACAATTTTCCGGCCGGGAAATCACCCGATCCGGATCGGTTTGATGAAAAAAACGCCAACATTTAACCACAGTGCACCGGGACTGAAAGATTCCTGTAATAATCAGCCAAACAGGGCATGGTAAAATCCAAGTGGGTCTACATGCCCTACAGACAACTGGTAAAGCAGGTGCTTGAATGATTTCCAGGATTCGCCCGATGGTCCGACAGTCGAAAATTGCATCCCGGCTGGCTGTCCTTGTGCTGGCACTGGCGCTGGTGATCGGCCAGATTGGCCCTTTCCGCGGCCGTGACCTGGACGTGCAAGCCCTGACTTTTGTGCGCCAGTGGATGTACATCAGCGGAACCGATGTTCGGGTCCGGAGTGGCCCATCGACATCGCGTTCCGTTCTTGATTATCTGAATACGGGACACCGGGTCTATGTCTGGACCACCGAACGCGGCAGCGACCTGGACTGGTACCTGGTCACGTATGTCAGCGGCAATTATCCCCGCACAGGTTATGTGGCAGCCCAGTACGTCAAGCCTCTGGACACCGACACCGATCCGACCTTTGAGGCAGCCCTGACTGCCCAGGGCTTCCCGGACAGCTACAAACCAGCCCTGCGCAAATTACATGAGCTCTACCCGAACTGGGTGTTCGAAGCGACCTATCCCGGTGTCTCCTGGTCAACGGTTCTCGATAATGAGATGGCCGACTGGCGCAGCTTGATTCCGATGGGTTACAATACCTCCTATCGCTCGACCCATCCGGTCACCTATAGCGAATCAACCAACACCTGGATCCGCTGGGACGGCAAAACGCTGACTTCGTCCGGCTGGGTCATGGCCAATCGCTCCACGCTCGCTTTTTACATGGATCCGCGCAACATGCTCGACCCTTCGCGTACTTTCATGTTCGAGTCGCTTTCCTATGATGACGATTTGCATACCAAGGCTGGAATCGATGCTGTCCTCGGCACCAGTTTCATGGGCGGGGGGGCCACCTTTGATTACAATGGCGGCACGATTTCCTACGCTGACGCATTTGTTGATGCAGCGCAGGCATCGCATGTCAGCCCGTACCACTTGGCTGCCCGTGCTCGCCAGGAGGTTGGCACCTATTCCGGTTCCGTCACAGGGACGTATTCGCCCAGTTATCCCTTTGTTTACAACTATTACAACATCGGTGCTTCGGATACCGGCGACCCGGTCCTGAACGGTCTGCAATGGGCCTTGCTGGGACCGGATCGCAAGGCTGACTACACCTCGACCGATGAAAAGTACCTGATCCCTTGGCAGGACCAGCTGGATGCAGCCGGAAAGGTCACCAAGGCGCTGGGCCGCTATCGCTCAATTGTCGGCGGGGCCAAATTCATTGGCAGCACCTACATTAATGCCGGCCAGGACACGCTCTACCTGCAGAAATTTGATGTCTTTGACGATGAGATCTACGACCGGTACTGGCATCAGTACATGACGTTCATTGGCGCGCCTTATGGTGAATCCGCCTATGTGGCGGATAGCTACATGAAAATGGGTGTGATTGGCAATCAGTTTGTTTTCTCCATTCCCGTCTATGAGGACATGCCGGAAGAACCGGTTCCACTGCCGGTCGGCAATGGCAATGTCAATAATTATCTGAGTGGAATCACCGTCGCCGGCCAGTCCGTCAGCCCGGCTTTTGACCGCGCCAAAACCACTGGCTATACAGTCAATTTGCCAGCGACAGCCACCGTGCCGAACATCCAGGTGACCACAGAGTCGCCCTATGCCGCAGTTTCAATTTCCGGCAACAGTGTGCTGCAGGATGGTGACAATGTCTATACCATCATCGTTCAGGCCAGCTATGGCAATGATCCACGCACCTATAAGGTGACGGTCAACCGCGCTCCTGCCCCGACGCCAACGCCAACGCCAACGCCGACACCGACACCCACACCCACACCGACGCCGACGCCGACTCCGACACCGACACCCACACCGACGCCGACACCGACGCCAACTCCAACTCCGACCCCGACACCGAC
>DIFN01000072.1:0-2916 GCA_002419145.1 Mageeibacillus sp. UBA5747
CAAAACTATGGTGCGAGGTACACTGCCATGTATGATGTCACAGCCCTTGGCGAACTCCTGATCGATTTCACCCCGGCCGGCCCATCTTCCCAGGGCAATCCGACTTTTGAGCAAAATCCCGGCGGCGCCCCGGCCAACGTCCTGGCCGCTCTCTCCAAACTTGGCTTGGCGACTGCTTTCATCGGCAAGGTCGGCACCGACCAGTTTGGCCAGTTTTTGAAAAAAACGCTCGATGATGTCGGAGTCTCGACTCATGGCCTGGTCATGACCGATACCTGCAACACGACCCTAGCTTTTGTCCACCTCAGCCCCAGCGGCGATCGCTCCTTTTCCTTTTACCGGGATCCCGGTGCCGATCTTCTGCTAGAGCCTGCTGAGCTCTCCTACCAGCTGATCGAGGACTGCTCGATCTTCCATTTCGGTTCCGTTTCAATGACAGGTGAGCCCTCCCGTTCTGCGACCTTGGCTGCCGTCAGGCACGCCAAAGAGCAGCACAAGCTCGTCTCATACGACCCGAACCTGCGCCTGCGTCTCTGGAAATCCCCGGAAGCCGCCAAGGCTGGCATTCTTTCCGTGATGTCGCTGTCGGACATGGTCAAGATTTCGGAAGAGGAGCTTGTCTTCCTGACCGGTGAAAGCGACCTGGAAAAAGGCGCCCAGCACCTGATCGACACCTATGATCTCCAGCTCGTTCTGATCACGCTCGGCCCGGACGGTGCTTATGCCCACAACAAGCTTGGCTCAGCCCATCGCGCCACCTATGATGTGGCCGTCGTTGACACCACCGGCGCAGGCGATGCGTTCACCGGCGGATTTCTGTACAAACTGATCCAGTCTGGCAAAGCCCCGGCCGATCTCACCCCGGCCGAACTCGACGAATTCCTCGACTTTGCCAACGCGGTCGGCTCTCTGGCCACGACGAAAAAAGGTGCTATCCCCGCCTTGCCGGATTTGGCTGCCATCGAAGCCCTGCGCACAAACGGACCGGTCTAAACCCGCCCTGTATCGCTGCAATAACTTGAAAACCTGGCTGGATAAACGGAGCAATCCCTGTCGTCTGATTGAAACGGCAGGGATTGTTTATTTGGCTGCCACATGGATCCTGTCCGGGGGCACGTGAAACTGAAAATCCTGGCCTGGCTGGACATCATGCAGGGCATGCGTACCTTTGCTCACCAGGATTGTGACTGAAAATCCGCACTCAATGACCAGTTTGTACTGACTGTTCAGGGAAATGGTTTTGGCAATTTTACCGGTGAGTGTGTTCAGTTCGTTGGCACCTGTTGCTGGCAAAATGGCCTCTGGCCGGATAAAAATGTCCACGGGAGTTCCTGGTCTGAGGTCTGACTCCGGTATGATCAAGTGGTGCAGTCCGACCTGGACTTTCTGGTAGCCAGGCTTGTCCGCTGAGTGATGGATGGTGCCGGACAGGATATTCTCCACGCCAACCAGCCGCGCCGCCACGGAACTGGCCGGGTGGTTGAAAATCACTTCGGGCGAACCTTCCTGGATGAGGATCCCTTTTTCCATGATGCAGATCCGATCAGTAAAAAGGGACAGCTCCTCAGCGTTGTGGGTGACAAAAACAGCAGAAATCTCGCGCTGGCGGATGATGCGGCCGATGTCTTCCGCCAGCGCCTGGCGGGTGGGCAAGTCGAGGGCCGCAAAGGGCTCATCGAGGAACAGGATTTCTGGCTCGACGACCATGGCCCGAGCCAGGCTGACGCGCTGCGCTTCGCCACCCGACAAGTGCTTCTGGTTGCGTTTGGCCAGGTGGGCGATGCCGAAATCGCTCAGAGCCGCATGAACACGCCGGGCGATTTCAGATCTGGGCAGGCCGCGGAAGACCAGTCCTTGGGCGACATTTTTGAACACCGAACCGGATAGCAACAACGGTTCCTGAAAAACCATGGCCATTTTGCGCCGGACTGCCAAGGGCCGGTCTGCAACCGGAACATTCTTGAAATAGATTTCGCCGGAATCGGGCTTTTCGAGCAAGGCCAGCATTTTCAGGAGACTGCTTTTCCCGGCACCATTGGCACCGATCAAGGCAATGACTTCATGAGGTCGGATCGAAAAATCCGGGACTTCGAGGATGACGCGATCTGCCCGGGTCCAGCGCAGATTTTTGACTGACATCAAGACATCCGGCGTCATCTGTCAGCCGCTTTCTGGTCGCCCGCCAAGTCATCTGTGCCATGAGAGCCAGTGGCTTCAGTTCTGTTGGCCGGAGTGAATTCTGGATCCTGAAGGGGCTTGAGATTGCGGTCTTTGCGCTCCCATTGCTGGAAAACGGTCAGCAGATAGGTGACGCCGAAGGCTAAGGCAACGAGAATGATGCTCAGGGCGACTGCTACCGGGAAGTTGCCTTTTGAGACTTCCATGGAAGTTGCCGTTGTCAACACCCGGGTATAGCCCTTGATGTTGCCACCGACCATCATGGAGGCGCCGACTTCCGATACGATGCTGCCAAATCCGGCGATGACAGCCGCCATCAAGGCGATGCGGGATTCCTTCAGAATCGTCCAGAGAAATTGCCAGCGGGAGGCCCCCAGGGCCAGAATCTGCAGGCGCAGTTGCGGCGTCTGGTGCTGGATCGCTGCAATCGTGAACCCGGTGATCACCGGGGTGGCGATCAAGGTCTGGGCGATGATGATCGCAGCCGGGGTGTAGATCAGGCGCAGCTGCCCCAAGGGCCCGCTGCGCCAGAGGAAAATGCTGACCCAGAGGCCGACCACAACCGGCGGCATGCCCATGCCGGTGTTGACCAGGCTGACCACCAGCCGGCGGCCTCGGAAGCGGACCAGCCCCAGCATAACGCCCAGGGGCACACCGATCAGAAGGCTGAGCAGCGTAGCCAGACCGGACACCAGAAGCGTCAAAAGGGTGACGCCGAAAATCTCGGCGTCACCACTG
>DIFN01000072.1:3079-8565 GCA_002419145.1 Mageeibacillus sp. UBA5747
GGGGTCGATCATGAAGGCGACAAAAGCCTCGGCTCCTGCGGCATTGACCATCGGATAGGTCTCAGGGTTGACCTGCATGACATGGTAGATGTTTAAAAGCTCCTTGGAACCCTGATTGAGGATCTCCAGGTCGAGGTTGGCTTTCTGGGCCAGATAGGTTGCCCGGTCACTCAAGGTGTAGGCTTCCTTTTCATTGGCGATGGTCAGTGTCGAACCCATGCCCTGGCCGCTTTCCTGATACCAGGTGCCGCTGGGTGCATCGATCCCGGCAGCTTTCCAGATCGACAATTCTTTGGTGTGCGTGCCGGACTTGTCACCGCGGGAAATAAAAGTCGCTTTCTGCGCGGCGATGGCTTTGAAGGCGTCCGTCACTGCGGTGAGATCCTTGATTTTCGCCGGATCAGATGGCGGTCCGACGATGATGAAGTCATTGTGCATGACCAGCTGGTAGTTGACGACCTGACCTGCGTCGACCAGAGGCTTTTCACTGGAGGGGGCATGGGTCAGCAAGACATCGGCTTCGCCTTTGGCACCCAGCTCGAGGGCCTGACCTGTACCGACGGCAATGGTCTTGATGACGTAGCCCGTCTGCTCTTCAAATATCGGGATGAGGTAATCCAAAAGGCCGCTGTCCTGGGTGCTGGTCGTGGTTGCCAGGATGATTTCTTTGACCGCGGGCTGGGCCGGCGTGGTCGTTTCCACTGCAGCGGTTGTGGTCGCATCAGTCGCAGGCACTGAGGTGGCCGCAGTCGTTGCAGTGGAGGTGGCCGGGGTGGCAGCACAGCTGGCTGCCAGGGCCAAGACCAGCAGTGTTGAGAGGATCCAGTACATCTTTTTTCGTTTCATTGTATGATCTCCTTCCAAATCCAGATCGATTTCGCTTCAACGTGCCTCCTGCTTGATTTTCGACCAGCCACGCTCTTGCAACGTGATGGGCTGAGTCACAAAAAAACCGGGCCGCATCAAAAGCAGACCGGTTCGTTCAAACCAGGCCAGCCATTCTTTCCAATGCGGGAGGTCAGGTGATTTCTCAGCCGGCCCATTGGTTGTGTGCCGTGGCAGGTGCGCTTTAGGCAGGACAACTCGAATGACGAAAGATTCTGTTGGGTTCATTATACGAACCAACCGTCCGAGCGGCAAGTAGATGTGACCAGGGGAAAATCGGTTCAGTCGAAAAAAGTGACACATTCAATAAAACAAACTGTCAAAATGACGTTTTATTTGTGACAGAAACCTGTCCGGAAGGGTTGAAACGGCAGTATAATTTGCATATAATCTTATCATCATCCGATCACAAACGTTTACGGGATCAATAATAACCAGCCTTTCTCATGTTTAGCTTAGTTATCAGGTTGGTTATGGTCTCGCAATGGATGACTGTCGATTCAATCTTACTTGGGTCGCTTGTGGTGCAGAAGGGGGAACGACTGTGGCTAAATATCTGTCAGCCAGTGAGATGAACAAATGCATTGGCTGCTTCACGTGCATGAACATTTGCTCGATCGTCAACAAGCAAAATCATTCCAATACCAAAAGTGCGATCAAGGTCCGGACCCGGGGCGGCATGACCGGCCGGTTTGTCGCCATCGTCTGCATCGCCTGTGACGATCCAGCCTGTATGGAAGCCTGTCCAAGTGGCGCCCTGGTCAAACGCGAAGGCGGCGGCGTCCTTTTGAAACCGGAGCGGTGCATCGGCTGCCACCGCTGTGAAAAAGCGTGCATCATGCAGGCGGTTTTCTGGGACGACGACATCAAGAAACCGATCATCTGCCGCCATTGCGGTTCGTGTGCCCGGTTCTGCCCACACAAATGCCTGGAGATGGTGGAGGTTGGTGAAAAATGATCAACGAAACATTCATGCGCATTCTCAATGTTGACCTTACCACGAGCAAGATCCGGATCGACCAGCGCGCCGACCTGATGCCATACCTCGGTGGTGTCGGTATCGCCAGCAAGCTGCTCGAGGAGACGATGCACCCTGAGCTCGACGCTTTTCACCCAGACCAGCCGATCATTTTCGCGATCGGAGCTGGCACGTGGGTGTTCCCGGTTTTGACCAAGACAGTCGCCATGTTCCGTTCGCCGCTGACCAATGAACTGGGCGAGTCCTATGCCGGTGGCCGGCTGGCGATGACGATGCTGATGGCTGGCTACGATGCGATTGTCATCACTGGCAAAGCCAGCAAACCGGTTTTTGTCTCGATCAAGAACAACGACATTGCGTTCAATGATGCCCGGGCTTTCTGGGGCATCGACAGCGAGCCGACTGGTCAGGCGATCCGCGAGCGGCTCGAGGGCGGCGGCAAGCGCAGCATCATCCGCATCGGCCCGGCCGGTGAGAACAAAGTCGCTTATGCCAGCGTCTGCGTCGACTCGTTCCGCCATTTCGGCCGGCTCGGCCTGGGTGCCGTCATGGGCTCCAAAAACCTCAAGGCTATGACCGTGATGGGCGATCGCTCGATCCCGATTCATGATACGAAAAACTATTTCAAGGTCTACCAGCAGATCTACAAGAAATGCACGACGACCGACATGATGCAGAAATATCACGATGCTGGGACCGCAATTGGCCTGCGTTCTTTGAGTGTGTCCAATTCACTGCCAACATACAATCTCAAAACGACGACGTACGAACACGCCGATGCGATTTCGGGTGAAGAATTCGCCCGGAAGAATCTGGTCCGCAAGGTCGCCTGCACCGGCTGTCCAGTCGGCTGCATCCACATCGGCATGTACCGGCGCGAATTCGACAAGGGCCATGAGTACGAGGCCATCAGCGTCCCGTATGACTATGAACTGATGTTTGCCCTCGGCAGCTATCTGGGGATCCAGAGCACCGACGAAATCATCGCCCTGATCGATGAAGTCGAAGAGACGGGCATGGATGCGATCAGTGCCGGCGTTTGCCTGGGCTGGGCGACGGAGGCACTCGAACAAGGTCTGGTCGATGAGAGCCAGACGATTGTACCTTTGAAATTTGGCGCGACCGAAGGCTACCTCAAGGCGATCCGCTACCTGTCCAAGGGCAAAAACAAATTTTACCGTGACCTCGGCCGGGGTAGCAAATATGCCGCGTCGGTGTACGGGGGCGAAGATTTTGCCATGCATTATGCGGGTAACGAGACGCCCGGTTACCATACGGGTTATGCCTCAGCCGTCGGCTTTGCCGTAGCTTCCCGGCATTCACACCTCGACAACGGAGCCTACCAGATCGACCAGTCGGTCAAGGAAGTCAATCCGGAAGATCTGGTCAACAAGATTTTCTTTGAGGAATATGACCGCTGCATGGTCAATGCAATCGGCATGTGCATGTTTGCCCGCAAAATCTATGACCACCCGACGATCATCGAAGCCTTGAACAGCATCGGCTGGAACTTGACTGATGAGGATCTCGACCAGATCGGCAAGCGAATTCTGCGGACCAAGCTGCGCATCAAGGCTCAGTATGGTTTCAGCCAAAAGGCAGTCCGACTCCCCAAACGGTTTTTTGAGACGCCGACCCTGCATGGAGTCCTGCAAGAGGACATCGTCAACAAGATGATGAAAATGTACATCGCCAAGACCAATGATCTGATGAATACACCGGATCCTGTGCTGGAGACACTCGCAGCCGAGCAAAAAGCAACTGCTGAAAAGGCTGCAGCAGGCAAAGCGGCTGGCAAGGCTGTCTCGGCAAAAGCGGCTCAAGCCTGAGCAGCCTGTGACCATTTCTGATTCTGATCCCTCGACCGATTTTTATGCCCGCCAGGTGATCCTGCCGGAAATCGGCCCGCAAGGACAAGCCCGACTCAAGAAGAGCCGGGCTTTGGTCGTTGGCGCGGGCGGACTGGGCTCCCCTGTCCTCATGGCCCTAGCTGGGGCGGGTGTCGGGCACCTGACCTTGGTTGACCACGACACGGTCTCGGCGTCCAACCTCAACCGCCAGTTCCTCTACACCGTGGCCGATATCGGACGGCCCAAAGCCACCATCGCCCGAGAACGACTCCTGGCCTATCACCCAGATATTGAGGTTACCGCACTGGACCAGACTTTGACGGCAGAACTGGCCATGCACGTGATTCCCAATCAGGACCTGGTTGTGGCTGCGGTTGACAACAGGTCGGCCCGGCGATTGATCAATCGCACCTGCTATCAACTGGGCATATCCTGGATCGATGGCGGCGTGTGCGGCTTCTCCGGGTCTGTTGCCACCTATCGGCCAGGAGCAGCAGCCTGTCTGGAATGCCGCTATGATCTGGCCGAAGCAGCTCCAGCGGTTATTCCGCGCGCACAATCATCAGAGAAAATGAGCGCAGAGTCCCAAAAACCTGCCACCCCGATCGGCGCCCTCGGTGCTACCAGCAGCGTCATCGGCTCGCTGGAAGCTGACCTCGCCCTCTGCCTGCTGCTCGGGCTGGACGACCCGCTCCAGGGAGAGATTTTGTATTATCACGGTCGCACGCTTGATTTCCGTCGCGTCGCTGTTGCTGCCCGTCCCGATTGCCCCATCTGCGGGCATTACCAGACCGATCCGACGAGGTAATATCCATGCACGTACAATTTTTTGCCCACTTGATCGACTTGGCCGGGACCGCCAGCTGTACGGTCGAAGGCCCCGAAGATGTGACTGCACTCATACATCACCTGTGCACGACCTACGGCGCAACTATGGCCAGCCAGCTCCTCAACCAGGACGGTCAGCCTCTGCACGACGACCTCTTCGTCCTGGTCAATGGCCGCCACATCCGTCAGCTCCAGGGCCTGGCAACTCCCCTGCAAGCAGACGACACCATCGCCTTCGTGCCCGTGGTCGAAGGCGGATAAGAACAAGGACCTCATGGGGTTTACCCGCTGAGGGGCCTTATTTCAGCTGGATCGGGTCGCCAGGCCGGATGGTACCGCCTTCGAGGACGCGGGCGAAGATACCTTCGCGCGGCATGACGCAGTCGCCGACTTGATGGTAAATGGCGCAGTTCTGGTGGCATTCTTTGCCTATCTGGGTGACCTCAAATAGGACGGGTCCCGCGTAGAACTGGGTGCCAACGGGTAGTTCGTAGAGTACGATGCCTTCGGTGGTCAAGTTTTCGGCAAAACGGCCGGTACAGAGCCCTTCGATGCCCATTTCTGCGATCTTTTTGATGCTTTCCAGGCCGAGCAGGGAAACTTGGCGGTGCCATTTGCCGGCATGGGCATCGCCTTCCAAGCCAAAATCGACGATGAAATGGCCTTCCAGGATGGTTTCCTTGGGGACTCCTTTTTTTACGCTGCGGTTGATGGCGATGACGGATGCCATGGTCAGTTCTCCTTGCTTGTCACATAATGGCCGGACTTGCCGCCGGCTTTTTCGAGCAGTCGGATGGATTCGATAACCAGGCCGCGGTCGATCGCCTTGACCATGTCGTACAAGGTCAGGGCAGCAACGGCAGCCGCGGTCATGGCCTCCATCTCGACACCGGTCTTGCCGGTCAACTGAACCAGCGTTTCGATGGAGAAGCGATCCGCTCCCT
>DIFN01000072.1:8663-29493 GCA_002419145.1 Mageeibacillus sp. UBA5747
GCAACTGACCATCGAGGATTGCCTTCTGCGTGGCTGGCTGCATCCGCACGATCGCCTGGGCCCGGGCTGTGCGCACCGTTTGAGGCTTGGCACCGACGTCGACCATGAGTGCCTCGCCGCGTTCATTCAGATGACTGAGACCGGGGGAGGGCGTTTGGGCAGGCTTTGCTGCATCGTGATCAGGCTTGAGTGGGGTCATTGAACAGATTCCTTCCTGTCTGAGCATGCTCAATTACAATGAGCCGATTCGTTACCCGCCTGTATGATCCATGCTGCGGCTGGGCACCTGGTGTGTTTCAAAATGATGACTGAGGGGTTTGGCCCGGATGGCCGCGGCGAGAGCCTGGGCAAGCCGGACGTCATCCGGCTGGTCCAGCCAGGGCAGCAGGTCGTATTCGTCGTCCTGACCGAGGCAACCTTTGACTTGGCCATCGGCTGTGATCCGGACCCGGTTGCAAACATGGCAAAAGCGCTGGGAAATGGGCCGGATCAGGCCGATCGTCCCGCGATGGCCAGGCAGGCGGTAGTCTTCGGCCGGCTGACCCGGATAGCTGTCAGCGACTCGCTCCAGCTGGGGGTAGCGCTGCAAAATCTCCGTGCCAGTCACCAATTGATCAGGTGCTGCGGCCGTCTGATTCATCGGCATCAGTTCAATCAGGCGCAATGCCAGCGGCCGTTCGCGGGTCAGGTCAAACAGCTGGTCCAGCTCGTCATCATTGACGCCTCGCATCAGGACGGTATTGAGCTTGACCGGATGAAGACCCGCAGCCAGGCTGGCGTCGATGCCTGCCAGTGCCCGCGCAAGGGAGCCATTGCCTGTGATTTTTTCAAAACGGTCAGCCCTGAGGGAATCCAGGGAAATATTGACCCGCATCAGGCCTGCTTCTTTTAGCGCGGCAGCCTTGGCAGCGAGGTCCTGGCCATTGGTGGTCATAGAGAGATCGGTGATTTCCATATGGCCCCGGATCTGGCAGATGATGTCCTCCAGATCCGGGCGCAGCAAGGGTTCGCCGCCTGTCAGACGAACTTTGTGGATGCCAAGTCCGGCCAGGACTCGGACCAGACGGTCGATCTCAGCGCCTGTCAGGATTCTGGTCTGAGCAAAAGGATCGAAACCGGCCGGACAATGCCCAGGCCGGCAGTAGATACAATTGAGGTTGCAGCGCGGGGTGAGCGAGAGCCTCAGATAGGTGATGGAACGGCCGTATTGGTCAAGCATGGTTGAGCACACGCCCGATCTGGTCGATCCGGTAACCGCCGAGCCGGTCCAGGCGGTCCCGGAATGCGGGGGAACGCAGGATGGCCAGGAAACGCTGGACGGCGGGCGTTTCGAAGGCAGATGCCAGGATCAGGAAATCATACCGTTCCTCGGCGACCGGGATGAAATCGAGGCCGAAAATCCGGGCTGCAGCCAGGATGCCAAGACCAGCATCGGCGCTGCCGCTTTTGATCTGGGCCGCTACCGCCGTATGGGTCAGCTCCTCACGCGTGTAGCCGTTAATCTGGTTTGGTTCCAGCCCGAGCTGGCGCAGCTGATAATCCAGCAACAGACGCGTGCCAGCCCCTTTCTGGCGGTTGACATAGCGGATGCCCAGACGGGCTAGATCAGCCAGGCCTGAAAGTCGTGCAGGATTCCCGGCGGCCACCATCAGCCCCTGCTGGCGATAGACACCCTCAACCAGAACAACCTCACCCGGTTGGAAATTTTTCGCCACGGCCGGCACATTGTACTCGCCGCTGGCTTCATCCAGCAGATGGATGCCCGCAAGGTGGGCTTCACCACGGCGCAGAGCCAAAAGGCCGCCAAAGCTGCCGACATGGGAGGATTTGAGCTCGATGGTGGAAGCAGGTTCACGTGCCAGCAGGTCCATACATTCGTCGAGCAGCGGATCGTGGCTGCCGATCACGCTCAGCGTCTGGGCGATGGCGCTCAGCGGACGCAGCAACTGGATCTCAACCGTGTCTCCTGATTCATAACCTTCACAGTCCTGAGGCACCACCAGCCAGCCATCGGCCTTGAGAAAACTCGAAACCAGACCGGCGCCGCGCTCGAGTGGAATCGCAGCATAGCGGCCATTGACCCGGCTGAGGCGGACCCGGATGTATTCCTGGTATTTGAGCGAGGATATCAGCCGACGGGACAAATGGGCTGAGACTGTTGGGCGGACGGGTATTTCCAGCCGAAAAATCTGACGCAGCAAAGGCGCGACGATTTCCTCAAGCACGACCAGCCCGGAGACCGGGTAACCCGGCAGACCGATCACCGGCACAGACCCGATTCGGCCCAGAATGGCTGGCTTGCCAGGGCGGATGGCCAGGCCATGGCAGAAAACGTCGCCCAGGCTTGTAATCGCCTGGGTGGTGTAATCGTCGCGGCCTGCAGATGAACCAGCCAGGACCAGCACCAGATCCGAACGGGCAGCCGCCGCCTGGACCGCCTGCCGCAAGGCATCGAGCCGGTCTGGGATGATCGCAGTTGTTTCGACCAGCGCTCCCCAGGTTTTCAGCAGGCTGCCAAAAAGCGTCGAATTAAACTCGGCGATTTGACCGGGCTGGAGGTCGCTGCCTGGAGCGACAATCTCATCGCCAGTTGGAATCAAGGTCACCGTTGGCTGGCGCAAAACAGGCACGGTCAGGACACCTCCGGCAACAAGCGTGCCGAGAGCCCCGGGTGTCAAGGGCGAGTAGCTCGGCAGCAGCATGTCCCCGGCTGAGAAATCTTCGCCGATCTGGCGAATGTGCTGCCAGGGCGTGGCCGGGGCCAGCAGCTGGATGTGATCATCACGGTGGATGATTTCCTCCACCATGACGACCGCATCGCAGCCGTCCGGCAGCGGATCGCCGGTGTCAACCACCGTGTATTGGTCGCAAGTCAGTGCTACAGGCTCGAGATCGCTGGCGCCAAAGGTGTCGGAGGCAAGAAGGGCGATGCCATCCATGGCACAAGACAGATAGTGTGGCACATTCAGCCGGGCATAAAGAGCCTCGGCAGTGATCCGGCCTGCCGCCTGGGTCACCGGGATTTGCTCGGCCGCAGCGGTTGGCTGTGTGCCAAAGACAGGCAGATAGATGTTTAATGCTTCCTGAAGCGGTGTGTTTTTCAGATAGGTTTGTTCCAAGATGGTCCTCCTTCCTGGAGCAAGGTCACATCGACCTCACAGCCGGCCTCTAGCCCCTCGCTGTCGCGGGCGATGACCAGATAGCCATCGCTGGTCGAAAGCTGCGTGATCAGGCCTGAGCGGGTCGGCAAGGGCTCAGCCAGCCAGGCGACCGACTGGCCGGCGTCAGAAATGTCGGCAGGCATCAGGCGGACGAGGACAAATTCCTCACGGCCGTGGTTGGAGGGAATCCGGCTGGTAATCCGAGCCTGGACTTTTGTCCGCTGGACTGGAGTCCTGCTGCCAAGGACCGCGAGCAAGGGCAGCACCAGCTGCTCGAACATGAACCAGGCAGCAACCGGATGTCCTGGCAGACCAATCACGAGTTTGCCCTGGCAGATCCCGGCCACTGTTGGCTTGCCGGGTTTGACAGCCAGTCCGTGCAAGAGCACGCCAGGCTGGCCGGCAGCAGCGATCGCGCGCTCGACATAATCACGGACTCCGGCTGAACTGCCGCCGGAGATCAAAACCAGGTCGGTCTGATCCAGGGCGTGTTGAAGTGTGGTAGCCAGATCCTCGAACTGGTCGTGCACAATGCCAAACTCGACCGGCAGCCCGTGAGCTTCCCGGACGGCTGCAGCCAGCATGGGGCCATTAACATCAAAAACGGTGCCAGGCGGAACATTTTCCGGACCGGTCGCAGCGTGTGCGCCATTTGCAAGATGGTCTGGTCGTGCACAACCAGCTGCCACCAGTTCATCGCCTGTGGAAAGGATTCCCACTCGTACTTGGGGCATGACACGGACCTGGCTCAGGCCCAGGGCGGCCAGAACACCGATCTCCTGGGATTTCAGGCAACGACCGGCAGACAGGACGACCTGGCCGGTCCGGGTGTCATCCCCGCGCCGAGTCACGTGGCTGCCTGGCGCCACACTGCGTGTCACCAGCCGCGTTTCATCATCGATCTGTTCGACATCCTCGATCATGACCATGGCATCGGCTCCAGGCGGCAGCATACCGCCGGTGGCCACGCCGAAGCAGGCGCCGGCAGCCAGCGGTTGTGTAGCCACCTGGCCCATCGCGACCTCACCAGCCCAATTTAATATGGCCGGCAAGGCTTCGCTGGCACCAAACGTATCAGCAGCCCGGACTGCCAGGCCATCGACTTGCGAACGGTCAAAAGAGGGGACATCAAAGGGTGCGACTATAGCCTCGGCCAGAATTCGTCCGCAGGCTTGGGCCAGACTGACTGTTTCACCAGGAGCCGCAACCGTTGTGTGTCGCTCAGATACAAGTCGCTCCAGCTCATCTAAAAGCAACGTCCGGGCTTTGTCTAACGTCAGAACCTTTAACATGGCCGTACAAATGACCCGAACAGGATCGGCGTCATCATCTGGCGGCAGCAATCAAACAAGATCCAAGCTCCTTTTCACAGGGGAAGGCGAGCTCTTTTTACGAACAGGCCCCGGCCGGTCCGCATGTCCCCTCAAGGGATTTAGCTGGACAGACTCGAAGTTGGTATGCAATAGTAGATTATAGCGAAAAAAACGGCTGGCCGGAACCGTTTACAGATACTTCCGGCTTGCTTTTTTGCCTTTTGAATCTGGAGTCAGCATGTCTTTGTACCGGATTGCCATTTTAACCGCCAGCGACCAAGGTGCAGCCGGCTTGCGCGAGGACCGCAGCGGTCCCGTGATTGCTGATGCGCTCGCAGCCGTCGGGGAAATCGTTACCACCGCCATCGTCGCCGATGACCGGTCAGCACTGGCAGAACAGCTGCGCCAGTGGGCTGACAGCGAGGGTGTTGACCTGATCCTCACTACCGGAGGGACCGGCCTTTCGCCGCGTGACATCACCCCGGAGGCGACGCTCGATGTGGCTGAACGTCTGGTGCCCGGCATCCCGGAAGCCATGCGAGCCTATAGCCTGACCATCACCAACCGGGCCATGCTGTCACGAGCTGTAGCCGTGACTCGCGGCCGCACCCTGATTATCAACCTGCCGGGCAGCCCGCGTGCTGTCAGTGAATGTCTCGAGGTCATCGTGCCTGTCCTGCCGCATGCCCTGGGGATCCTGACCGCTCGCGAGGGTGAGTGCGCCCGGCCCTGAAAGGACACGCATGCACTACATTGTCTTTGACCTCGAATGGAACATCGCCAGCAGGGCTACGCCGGTTGATGCCCAAACCCAGGCAGCCATGCCTTTTGAAATCATTGAGATTGGTGCTGTCAAACTGGATGAGCACTACGAAATCGTGGGTGAATTCACCACCCATGTGCGGCCGAAAATCTATAAAGTCCTGAGCAGCCATATCGCTGCAGTCACCCACCGTTTCCAGCAGAGCCTGAAATTTGGCTTGCCTTTTCCCGAGGCGGCGCAGGAATTTTTCAAGTGGATCCAGACCACCGGCGACGACTATGCCTTCTGTATCTGGAGCGAGAGCGACCCCGCTGTCCTGCGCTCCAACCTCGCTTTCCATGGCCTGCCGGACAGCCTGCCCTTGCAATGCCTCGATGTCCAGCATGTCTTCGATGACATTGTCGAGCAATCTGGTCAACAACGCAGCATCGAATACGCGGTCGATTTTTTGCGCCTGCCTAAAACCGAACCTTTTCACCAGGCTGTCAAGGATGCCTGGTACACAGGTCGCATCCTGCAGGAGACCGCCCGGATCGCTGCCGATGAACAGAACCTGACCGACTTGCTCGGTGTCTACGCCTATGATCCCAACCTCAACCGTTCCACCAAAATCAGCCTTGAGCCAGAGGTCAGCCACGAGGCCATCCTGTACCGACTGGTCAGCAGCAATCTGACTTGTCCGGCTTGTGAAACCGGCTTGCAAACGGTAGTCGACTGGCAGCGCCAGGGCAATCGGGCAGATGCCCGCTTTGTCTGCGCGGATCACGGTCCGGTTGTGGGTAAAGCCCGCTTCCGCACCAAGGAGAAACACGTGCTGACCGACCTGGTTCTGCGCCTGGAAAAAGGCCGCCAGAGCCGGGCCAGTGAGGATGCGACATGAGTGTTTTCTGGTTTGCCTTCAACGGCATCGCTCCGCTGATCCTGCTCGTCCTCCTGGGCTTTTTCCTGAAGCAGATAAAACTGATCGACCAGACCATGATCGACCAGACGACCAGCTTTTTGTTCAAGGTTGCTTTCCCGGTTTCCCTGTTCAATTCGATCAATAAAATCGAAATCAGAGACTACTTCAACCCGAGCCTGTTCATTTTTGCCATCGGCACCATCGTCGGCATTGTGGTGCTCCTGATGCTGATCCTGCCGCGCTTTGTCACAGGCAACAAACAACGTGGCGCCATGATCCAGGGTATCTACCGCGGCAATTACCTGCTCCTGGGCTACCCACTGGCTCAGAATCTGTTCGGCGAATCCGGTGTCGGCCCGACGGCCATGCTGTTGCCGATGGTCATTTTCACTTACAACGTCCTGGCTGTTTTTGTCCTCGAGTATTACCGCGGCGAAGAAACCAAGGTCAACTACTTGAAAGTCCTGATCGGACTGGTGAAAAACCCCCTGATTATCGGCGCGATTATCGGCGCAGTGTTCTCCTGGTCCCCTTGGACCTTACCTGTGTTTCTCTCCCGCGCGGTTGATGATGTCGGCAAAATTGCCAACCCGATGGCCTTGATTATGCTCGGTGGCCAGTTCAGCTGGAACCGCCTGGAAGGACGCATCTCGCTCCTGGCCTGGGCGATTTCTCTGCGCGAATTCATTATTCCGACTCTGACGACCCTGGCAGCGGTCGCACTGGGTTTTCGCGGCCCGGAACTGGGTGCCCTGTTCATCCTGTTTGCCTCGCCGACGGCCGTGACCAGTTTCATCATGGCCAAGACGATGAACAGCGACAGCGACCTGGCCAGCCAGATCGTCCTGGGCACAACCTTGATCTCCGGATTTTCCCTTTTCCTGGGCGTATACACCCTCAGAACCTTGGCCTTGATTTGAAAAGAATCGTATAATGGAGATGCAGGCCAAAGACAGCCTGACAGAACGCGGACAGACCTTTGCATCAGGGTCTGGTATGGAGGAATCTTCATGGCAGAACAGACACCGCTTTACAAAGAACATCTCCAGTTTTCCGGGAAAATGGTCGAATTTGCTGGCTTTCTCCTGCCGATACAGTATCCAGACGGGATCAGCGCCGAACATCTCGCTGTCCGCCAGAGCGCGGGCCTGTTTGATGTCTCACACATGGGTGAGATCGAGGTCAGCGGCGAGCAGACCTATGCTTTCCTGGACTACCTGTTATCCCGCAGCCTTAAAAAAATTGACGATGCCATCGCCAGCCAGCGTGCCCTCTATGCCGTGATGTGTGCGGCCGATGGCACGGCTGTCGACGATCTTTTGCTCTACCCTTTATCCCCGACCCGCTGCCTTTTGATTGTCAATGCGGCCAATATCGCAGCCGATGAGGCCCATATCCGCGCGGTCGCCGACGAATGGGCCCGTGTCGATATCCTGCCTGCCGATCTTGCGATCGAAAACCACTCCGACCGCTGGGCCCAGCTTGCCTTGCAAGGCCCACAGAGTCTTCAAGTCCTGACAAGAATTGCATCCGGCCTTGCCGGTCAGACCGGTCCAGCGACCCTGGCAGCCAGATTTGCCGCTGACAGACTGGCTTGGGTAGCCCAATTGTCCGCATTGAAAAAATACCAGTTTACCTATCTGCCTCTGCCGTTGCTCGTGGGCGGATCCTATGACGGACCTCTGCATCTGACTTCGGATGATTTCGAGGCGGGTGGCACAACGGTACTGGTCTCCCGCACGGGCTATACGGGCGAGGACGGCTTTGAGTTTTACCTCAGACCCGAGGCCGCACCCCTGCTCTGGCGCACGCTGGTGGCAGCCGGGGCCAAACCAGCCGGCCTTGGCGCACGCGACACGCTGCGCCTGGAGGCCGGCATGCCCCTCTACGGCCATGAACTGAGCCGCACGATCACCCCGCGCGAAGCCGGACTCGACCGTTTCCTGGCCCTCGACAAATCATCATTTGTCGGCCAGACCGGACTTATGGCCGAGCCGACCCGTCAGCTGGTCGGACTGGTGTCCCTGGGCAAGGCGATTGCGCGCGCGGGATACCCGGTCCTGTCTGGCGACCGGGTGGTTGGCGCTGTGACGTCCGGGACCTTTTCGCCCAGCTTGAATCGGGGCATTGCCCTGGCCCTGGTCGAGCGTCAGGTTGTGCCGACGGATGACCTTGGTTTGCCTTCTGCAGGCTACCTGGCAGCTCTTGCCCCTGAACAGAACGCCACCGCCACCCTTCATGCCCTGACCATCGAAATCCGGGGCCGGGCGGAACCTTTTGCCCTTTGCACGGTGCCCTTTATTTGAATTTACAAGGAGGCCATGTCTATGTCCAACATTCCTCAAGAACTGCGTTATACCAGAACCCATGAATGGATCCAGCTGACCGGAAGCACGATCCGGGTCGGCATCACGGACCATGCCCAGGGCGAACTGGGCGACCTCGTTTTTGCCGAGGCCAAACCGGCCGGCACCCAGGTCAAGCCCGGCCAGGTCATCGGCAGCGTCGAATCGGTCAAGACTGCCTCCGACCTGTACAGCCCGGCCGCTGGCGTGATTGCTGCTAGCAACGCCAGCCTGTCTGATCAGCCGGAACAGATCAATACAGACCCGTATGCCAGCTGGTTTGTTGAGATCGAATTAGCCGCTGCCGAGTGGCCAGCTGGCCTGATGACCGCCACCGAATACAAGACCTTCATCGGGGAGTGAAGCCGTGAGCGGCTTTGTGCCGATCCTGCCGGAGGAACGCCAGCAGATGCTGGCAGAGGTGGGAATCAGCCATCCTGAGAAACTTTTTGATCCGATCCCGCCCGCGGTCCGCTGGCCAAGCGGGAAAAACGATCCCTACACCGCACCCGCCCTGTCCGAGATGGCTGTGATCCGTGAGCTGAGTGCCCTGGCAGCGAAAAATGCCAGCACCGCGAGCCACGCCTGTTTCCTTGGGGCCGGAGCCTATGACCACTACATCCCGGCAGCCGTTGACCACCTCGTCTCGCGCCAGGAATTCCTGACGGCCTATACGCCCTACCAGCCGGAAATTAGCCAGGGTACATTGCAGACCATATTTGAATTCCAGAGCTTCATCTGCCGCCTGACCGGCCTGCCGATTGCCAATTCGTCCATGTACGACGGCGCCTCAGCAGCGGCCGAAGCCCTCCTGATGACGATCCGCCAAACTGGCCGCAGCAAGGTTTTCCTGGCTGGAGCGGTTCACCCCGATACCCGAGCGGTGGTGCGGACTTATCTTGAGGCTCAGGACTTTACGGTTGAGGAATCGCCGTGGCCGGCAGCCGATCTGGACTGGCCGGAGGATCTGTCCGGCTATGCCGGAGTCCTGGCCCAGAACCCCGATTTTTTCGGCCGTGTCCATGATCTGACGCCCCTGGTAACCGCCGCCCATGCCGCGGGCACATTGGCCGTGGCCAGCTGCGATCCGATCAGCCTGGCTGTCTTAAAACCACCTGGCGAGCTGGGCTTTGACATCGCCGTTGGCGAGGTCCAGGTCCTCGGCAACAGCCTGTCTTTTGGCGGCCCCTATGTTGGCTACCTCGCCGCACGCGAAGCCCTGCTGCGCAAAATGCCCGGCCGCATCGCCGGCGAAACAATCGACCGAGCTGGCCGGCGCTGCTTTGTCCTGACGATTCAAGCTCGCGAACAGCACATCCGCCGCGAAAAAGCGACCTCCAATATCTGCACCAGCCAGGCTCTCTGTGCTCTGAAAGCGACGATCAGCCTGGCTCTTCTGGGTGGCAGCGGCCTTCTGGAAATGGCTTCCCAGTCGGCGGCCAAGGCGATCTATCTCCAGCAGCAGCTGGTGGCGACTGGCTTGTTTGAAACGCTGGACAGCCGGCCAGTTTTCCGCGAATTCTCCGTCCGACTGGCGGAAAAAGTCCAGGCGACACCCGAGACGTTGCGCCAATTGAATGCGTTTCTGCTCGAAAACGGCCTGATCGGTGGTCTCGATCTGGGCACAGTCGATCCGGCCCTGGGCGGCCGCTGGCTTTTGGCCGTGACAGAAAAGCGGACTCGCGCTGAAATCGATCGCCTGGTGGCTGCCGTGCGTGATTTTTTGGCCCCGGCAGGGAAGGAGGACGGCCGATGAGACAGCACGCTGACCAGACACCGGATCCGGATACCAGCCTGATTTTCGAACGCAGCCAGTCGGTGCGGCCAAGCCGCCTGCTCGATCCGTCCGATGTTGCGACACCAGATCTTGCGGCTTATTTTGGATCAGCTGCACGCAAGAAGCCTGTCACCATTCCCGATCTGGCTGAGCCGGAGGTCGTGCGCCATTACACCGCCCTGTCGCGTAAGAATTTCGGCGTCGATAGCGGCCCATATCCGCTGGGCTCCTGTACGATGAAATACAACCCCAAGGTCCACGAGACCCTGGCCGCATTGCCCGGTTTTGCCGGCGCCCACCCGTTGCAGGGAGACGCGGCCAGCCAGGGTAACCTGGAGTTGATGGCCCGCCTCGAAGCCCAGCTCTGCGCCATCTGCGGCGTCGACCGTTTTACCTTCCAGCCCTCGGCGGGCGCCCATGGCGAGTGGACCGGCCTTCTGCTGATCAAGGCTTACCACGAGAGCCGCGGCGACCACCAGCGCCAGGTGATGCTCGTGCCCGACTCCGCGCACGGCACCAATCCCGCCTCGGCCGCGATGGTCGGATATGAGGTGCGCCAGATTGCATCCGGTCCAGATGGCATGGTTGACCTCTCTGCCCTCGAGGCTGCACTCGACGACCGCTGCGCCGGCCTGATGCTGACCAATCCCAACACCCTGGGCCTGTTCGAAAAGAACATCACGCGCATTGCTCAGCTCGTTCATGGCGCCGGAGGCCAGTTGTACTATGATGGTGCCAACATCAACGCCATCCTGATGCAGGCCAGACCCGGCGATATGGGCTTTGACGTCGTCCACCTCAATTTGCACAAGACCTTCTCCACGCCGCATGGCGGAGGTGGCCCCGGCAGCGGTCCGGTTGGGGTCAAATCCCATCTGGTTCCGTTCCTGCCAGCACCCATCGTCACTCAGACTCCCGCTGGTACCTATGTTCTCGATTACGCCCGCCCCCAGTCCGTTGGCCGCGTGCGCAGCTTCCATGGCAGCTTTGGTGTGCTCGTCCGCGCCTACGCTTACATCCTGGCAAATGGCGCCGCTGGACTGCGCGAGATCTCCGAAGCGGCGGTCGCCAATGCCAATTATTTGCTCGCTCGCCTGCGCGAGGCGTACGACTTACCCTTTGACCAGCCCTGCCTGCACGAGTTTGTCCTGTCCGGCACGCGCCAGAAAGCGCTGGGCTGCAGCACGATGGACATCGCTAAACGCCTGATCGACTACAGCTACCATCCGCCGACGGTCTATTTCCCACTGATCGTCAAGGAAGCGCTGATGGTCGAGCCGACCGAGACCGAGACGCGCGAGGGCCTTGATGGCCTGGCCGAGGCGCTGCTGGCGATTGCTCGCGAAGTCGAGACCCAGCCGGAACTGCTCCACGACGCACCGCACCACACACCGATCTCGCGGCCAGATGAGCTGCGCGCAGCCAAAGACCCGATCCTTTCGCGCTGAATGCCAGCGTCTGGAGTCGGGCGAGACAAACCTTTCGATATCCCGGCTGGTCCGGTCACGTTCATCTGGACCGTAAGCCTGGCCATGACCGGACGCTTGCCCTGGAAAACGATCGCGGACCAGCTGCAGCCGGGCGAACCGGTTCGCTTTGTCCGCGAGCCGGGCAACCGGCATGATCCGCGCGCCATCCTGGCCGTAAATGGCCAGAGCCAACCGGCTGGTTATCTCTATGCGGCTGATGCTGGCCTGTTGTATCTGCTGTTCGACCGCGATCCGCCCCTTCGGGACTGGTCGGTCGTCGAGTCGATCATCGGCCCAGGCCACAGCCGCAGGAGCCCGATCATCCGGGTCCGCCTTCAGCTCGACCTCGCCTCGCCTGCCACCTTGATCACCCTGATCGCCATCCTCACGCTCAAGGAAGAATCCTTTTCCCGTCGTTTTGATTTCCAACTCAATCCCTGGCTCGCGCCGCTGCTTGCGCTGCATCAGGCCTACCGCCGGGACCCAGACCAGTTTGCCCTGCCGGGGGCGATCGTCGAGCAGTGGCGCCGTATTACGACAAGCCAGAGCTGATCGACGAGCCGGAGCTTTTATTCTTCTGCGCAGCGTTCGCCCGCCCCATTTGACAGCGCTGCCATTTCACCGGTATAATTTGGCCCAAACATCTAGCAAAGGCGATGACGGAGCGAGTAAGCCAAGCTATGACCCCACCAGGGATTCGGTGCCACCCGACTGCAAGCACCGATTGGGGCCACTGGGCCGAAGAACTCTCCCGAGCCGCCGTTTCGAACCCGGACCCGGACAAAGGTCTGGCAGTAGATCCGGACGGGGTACCCGTTACGTACGTAAAGTGGAGCGCCAGATCTTTGGCCAGCTCGGCAGATGGTTCTTTTCCCCGGCCGGACCATGCCAGCCCAGTCAACCGATCGAACCTCAACCAGGGTGGTACCGCGAGCTGACATCAGTCGTCTCGTCCCGGAATGATTCATTCCGGGACTTTTTTTATTGCAGGGAGGATTTGTATGGAAATGATCACCGGCGTCAAGCCAACCCAGGACCTGGTCCTGAAAAACCTCGAACAGGCTGCGGCCGCCGGCCAGGCTGTCACCGTCCATGGCATGGTCCATGTCCACCGCGACATGGGCGATTTCGCCTTCATCATCCTCCGCCTGCGCGACGGCCTTCTACAGTGCGTCCAGGACCAGAACACCATCCTGACCGGCGCCGAACACGTGCGCGACGAATACGCCATCCGCGGTAAGGGCTTGCTCAATGCTGAGCCGCGCGCCTCCGGCGGCTACGAGCTCCGCCTCGAATCGATCGAGGTCCTCTCCCGGCCGCATAGCCCACGCCCGGTCCATCTCGGCAAGAAGATCTCCCACATGTCACTCGAGGCCAACCTTGCGTTGCGTCCGATCACCTTGCGCCACCAGCGCCAGCGCGCCATCTTCCGCCTCCAGGAAGGCCTCGGCCGCGGTTTCCGCGATTTCCTGCTCGGACAGGGCTTTACCGAAGTCCGCACCCCGAAAATCGTCTCCGCCGGCGCCGAAGGCGGCTCGAATATTTTCCGCCTCGACTATTTCGGCCGCAAAGCATTCCTCGCCCAGAGTCCCCAGTTCTACAAGCAGATGATGGTCGGCGTTTTCGAACGCGTTTTCGAAGTTGCACCAGTCTTCCGCGCCGAGAAACATAGCACAGCCCGTCACCTCAACGAATACACCAGCATGGACTTTGAAATGGGCTTCATCGAGTCATTCGAAGAGATCATGGCCATGGAAACCGGCATGCTGCAGTATTCGCTGGATCTTTTGAGCCGCGAATACACCGCCGAGCTCAAGCTGCTCGACGTCCAACTGCCTGATGCCACCCAGATCCCCCAAGTCCGATTTGACGTTGCCAAGCAAATGGTCTCCGAGAAATACAACCGCCGGATCAAAGACCCATATGATCTCGAACCGGAGGAAGAACGTCTGATCGGCGAGCTATTCAAGGAACTGACCGGCAGCGACTTCGTCTTCGTCACCCATTACCCGAGCAAAAAGCGACCCTTCTACGCCAAGGACGACCCGGCAGATGCTCATTTCACCCTCAGCTTCGACCTGTTGTTCCGCGGCCTCGAAATCACGACCGGTGGCCAGCGCATCCATGACTACGACACCCAGGTTGAAAAAATGGTTGCCCGGGGGATGAACCCGGACGACTTTGAGACCTACCTGATGATCCACAAATACGGCATGCCACCGCACGGTGGCCTCGGCATCGGCCTTGAGCGCCTGCTGATGATGCTGATCGGCGAAACNNGCAACACCGTCCTGTTCCCGCGCGATTTAAACCGCCTCGATCCCTGATCACCCATTGCATCCTTGTGACCTGGAGGGATTTTTGAAAAAACCAGCCAGGCTTTATTGCCAGGAGGTACGTTATGTCCCAAGCCCAGCACCCCGATCTCGGCAACCTCGACCAGCAAGGTCACCTCGCCCTCGATCCGGCCCTCGTGAAAAAGGTCGCTCGCCTGGCCCGATTGTCGCCAAGCGAGCAGGAACTCGACAGCCTCAGCCATGAGCTCGGCAAGATCCTCGAGCATTTCCAGAACATCGAAGCCCTCGACACCGACAACGTCGAGCCGACCTACCATCCCCAGGACCTCCTCGACAGCCTGCGTCCTGACCAGGTCCAGCCCTCCTGCGACCCGTCCGTCTTTATGGAACTCGCCCCCAAGCACAAAGACGGCTATTTGATGGTTCCCCGGACGTTTGAGTGATTTCCAACTCGGTGCCACGACATCAATAAGGAAATTGCCACCTGACCCGACAAGGAGATTGCTATGGATATCAAAACCCTCTCTGCACTGGAACTCGGCCGCAAGATCGCTGGCCGCGAAATCAGCGCCCCAGAAGCCACCCAGGCGCTGCTTGACCGCATCGCTGCCACCGATACAACCGTCAAAGCCTACCTGACCGTCGCAGCGGAGCAGGCTCTGGCCCAGGCGGCCGCCGTCCAGCAGCGCCTCGACAACAGCGAACAGCTGATGCCGCTGGCCGGTGTGCCGATGGCGATCAAAGACAACATCAGCACCAAGGGGCTGCGCACAACCTGTGCCTCGAAAATGCTCTGGAATTATGTGCCTCCCTACAACGCCACTGCCGTCGACCGTCTGCTCACAAGCGGCGCCGTCCTTTTAGGTAAGACCAACCTTGACGAATTTGCCATGGGCAACACGACTGAGACGTCCTACGGCGGGATCACGGCCAACCCTTGGGCCACTGACCACGTTCCCGGTGGCTCGAGCGGTGGCTCCGCCGCTGCCGTTGCTGCAGGCGAAGCCATCTACGCCCTCGGTTCCGACACCGGCGGCTCGATCCGCCAGCCGGCCTCTTACTGTGGTGTCACAGGACTCAAGCCCACCTATGGCGCCGTCTCTCGCTTCGGCCTCGTCGCCTATGGTTCCTCGCTCGACCAGATCGGCCCGCTCGCCAAGACTGCCGCCGATTGCGGCGCGATCCTGGCCCAGATCGCTGGCCCCGACATCAAAGATAGCACCGCGATGCCGGCTGGTCGTAACCTCGACACCGCAGCTCTTCTGCAAGCGATCGAACCGGGCCAGAGCATCAAAGGTCTTCGCATCGGCATTCCGGCCGAATATTTCGGCGCCGGCCTCCAGCCCGAGGTCCGCACCGCTGTCGAAGCCGCCGCCGCCCAGCTGGCCCAGCTCGGCGCGATCGTAGAGCCGTGCCACCTGCCTCTGGTCGAAGAAGGCATCGCCACCTATTATCTGATCGCCACGGCTGAAGCCTCCGCCAACCTGGCTCGCTACGATGGCATCCAGTACGGCTTTCGCCCCGCAGGCGCATCATACGAAGACCTTGCCGATTTCTACGCCCAGGCTCGCACCGAAGGCTTCGGCCTCGAGGTTCGCCGCCGCATCATGCTCGGCACCTTTGCCCTGTCCTCGGGCTACTATGATGCCTACTACCTCAAGGCCCTCAAAGTCAGAAAGCTCCTCCAGCAGGGCTACTGTGAAGCCCTCTCGCGTTTCGACCTGCTGCTCGGCCCGGTCGCCCCGACCACGGCACCGAAGATCGGCACCTCGCTGAGTGACCCGCTCCAGGGCTATCTCGCCGACATCTACACCGTCGCTGCCAACCTCACCGGCCTGCCCGGTCTCTCGCTGCCCTGCGGCTTTGACCAGAACGGCCTTCCCATCGGCGTCCAGCTGATCGGGCGTGCTTTCGCCGAGGCCACCCTCGTTCGCACCGGCGTCGCCTACCAGGCAGCCACCAGCTATCACCGCCAGAGTCCGGCGCTGTAAAGGAGGAGATCACCATGTCTTACGAAACCGTCATCGGCTTGGAAGTCCACGTCGAACTCTCCACAGCCAGCAAAATTTTCTGCTCCTGCGAAACGACTTTCGGCGGCGAGCCCAACTCCCACTGTTGCCCGGTCTGCACCGGCCTGCCCGGCGCCCTGCCTGTGCTCAATGAACAAGTCGTCGACTACGCGATTCGCACCTGCCTCGCCACCCACTGTGCGATCACGCCGCTGACCCGCTTTGACCGCAAGAATTACTTCTACCCCGACCTGCCCAAGGCCTACCAGATCTCCCAGCTGCACAAGCCGATCGGCCGCAATGGCCACCTCGCAATCGAGACTGCTGAAGGCCCGAAGAAAATCGGTATCCATGAGATCCACATGGAAGAAGACGCCGGCAAGCTGATCCACGACCCGTGGGAAGACTGTACCCTGGTGGACTACAACCGCTGTGGCGTGCCGCTGCTGGAAATTGTCAGCGAGCCCGACCTGCGCTCCGCCGAGGAGGCTCTGGCCTATCTCGAAAAGCTCAGAAGCATCCTCCAATTCCTCGGCGTCTCCGACTGCCGTATGGAACAAGGCTCCCTGCGCGCCGACGTCAACGTCTCCGTTCGTCCGGTTGGCAGCCAGACCTTCGGCACCCGCACCGAGATGAAAAACATGAACTCGTTTAAAGCGATCGGCCGCGCCATCGTCGCCGAGGCCAAGCGCCAGATCGACCTGATCGAGGACGGCAAGACGATCAAGCAAGAGACCCGCCGCTGGGACGAGAATAAGGACGCCAGCTTTGCCATGCGCTCGAAAGAAGACGCCATGGATTACCGTTATTTCCCCGACCCGGACCTGGTCGCGATCAACATCACCCCGGACTGGATTGAGCGCGTCCGATCCGGCCTGGCCGAGCTGCCGGAAAGCCGCCGCGCCCGCTACATCGCTGACTGGCAGCTCTCGGAATATGAAGCCGGTGTCCTGACCACCCACCCGGCCATTGCCAACCTGTTCGAAGAAACCGCCACCCTCTCCGGCCGCCCGAAAGACGCTGCCAGCTGGATGCTCGGCGAATTCATGCAAGCCGCCAAGGAACAGGAGTGCGAGCCCCAGGACCTGCACATGCCAGCCCAAAGCCTGGCGACCCTGATTGCCCGCGTCGCCGAAGGCGTTGTCAACCGCAACACCGCCAAAAAAATCTTTACCCAGATCCTCGCACATAAAGTCGATCCCGACATCTACATCGAGCAAAACGGCCTGCGCATGGTTTCCAACCCCGATGCGCTCAAAAACAAAATCGCCGAGATCATCGCCGCCAACCCGCAGTCGATCGTCGACTACAAAGCCGGCAAGACCAAAGCCAGGGGCTTTTTGGTTGGGCAAGTGATGAAAGCGATGCAGGGGAAAGCAGACCCGCAGCTGTTGAACGAGCTGTTGCAGGATGCGCTGGAGAAGGCGTAAGGGGAATAAACCGTATGGATTCGTTAAAAGCATCCACGAGGGACTGTTAGCAGCCTGGCCTTGGGATGGCTGGATTCGCGCTCAATGAAATGGGCATCGAT
This sequence comes from Mageeibacillus sp. UBA5747, assembly GCA_002419145.1. Classification (GTDB taxonomy): domain Bacteria; phylum Bacillota; class Clostridia; order Saccharofermentanales; family UBA5734; genus UBA5734. The sequence continues at coordinate 26,230 of DIFN01000072.1, forward strand.
CAGGTAGTGCCGGATGTGCAGGTCGATGCCATCGAGATGGTTGATCAGGAGCTTAGCGGCATAATAACCGAGCTGTTCGGCATTGATTTCGACCGAGGAGAGTGCAGGCCGGACGAATTGGGCAATGAGGGTGTTGTTGAATCCGACGACAGCCACGTTGTGTTCATAATGGACTTCGCGCAGGGCCTTTTCCACGCCGACAGCAAGTGTGTCATCGGTGGCGATGACGGCATCGGGCAGGCAGGTCTTGAGAATTTCCCGGGTGGCTTCGGCTGCCAGCGTTTCGATGAATTTGGAGCGATGGATCAGGTCTGGATTGACCGGGATGTTGTGGTCGCGCAAGGCATTGAGATAACCCTGCTGCCGGTCCAGTGTGACACGGAATTCGTCAGCGCCAGACAGGAAGGCGATGTTGCGGCAGCCTTGCTGGATCAAGCGGCTGGTCACTTCGTACACGATGGCCTGGTTGTCATTGTCGACCCAGAGTGAATTCTGGTCATCATAAGGATGGCCAATGATTACATGGGGATGGTTCTGGGCAAGCAGGAACGCAAGGGCGGGATCGTCCTTGATGACGGTTGTGAGGATGACACCGTCTGTCCGGCGGCTGCCGACGAGGTCGCGGACCAGAGTTTCGGTGTCGTTGTTTTCCGGATAGGTCAGGAGCAGGTAGTAGCCGTTTTTGCGGGCATAGGTCATCACACCGCGGATGGCACTAACGAAAAAGGCATTCATCAGCGGTGACGCAGAGGGGTCAGGCATCAAAAGGGCGATCGTGCGTGTCGTCTGATTGGAAAGGCTGCGCGCAATCTGGTTGGGCTGGTAGCTCAAAGCAGCCATGGCGTCGCAGACGCGCCTGGCCGTTTCGGCACTGATCGCAGGGTGCCCGGCTAAGACCCGGGATACAGTGGAGGTCGAGACATTGGCCAGACGGGCAACGTCTTTCATGGTAGCAGGCATTAAGATGGACTCCAGATCACTCCGGCCGGGAGTAGGCCGTGAGCAGGTTGAACAAGATAGTCAAATCTAAATTTATAGTATCAGACTTGCGTCAGAGCGACAACTAAATCATCGCGCCACTGGACGAGAACTTTGGGGAAAGGCAGTATTTTCAGCTCTTCAGCAGCGATCCAGCGGCTGCTCTCGGCTTGGCCGAGACTTGAGCCAGCCTGATCCGGACCCTCTGCCGCACCAGGTGTCGGCCACTCAGCTCGAACGCCATCGACCAGCCAGATTTTGTGGGTGAAGACATGGCGCCGCTGGCCCAGCTTTTTCTGCTTGGCCAGCAGGGTGGTCAGAAGATCACCAGGCAGTCTGGCAGAAAGGTCCTCCAGCCAGTCAAACTCGTACAGCCCCGCCAGCAGGCCTTTGTCTGGCCGGCGGTTGACATGCACCAGATTGCCCTGCGTGATCATGCAGCATGTGCGTTGCTCGACCGGTTTTGCACGGACGGGTTTTTTCGCGGGGAAATGCGCGACGGTCTTTGTCGCAAAGGCCTGGCACATGGTTTGCACTGGACAGTCTGCACAGGCCGGATTTTGCGGCAGGCAGAGTGTGGCGCCCAGATCCATCAGTGCCTCGTTGAAATCGCCGGGACGGTCTGGCGGGATGATCTTTTCAACCAGAGCTCTGACTTGGCGGCGATGAGACGGGTCAGCCGGCTGCCAGGCGGTAGCGGTCAGGCGCGAAAACACGCGCACCACATTGCCATCAACCGCAGCTGTCGGCAGGCCAAAGGCAATTGAGCGGATCGCGCCGGCGGTGTACTCGCCGATCCCCTTGAGATGCAGAAGCGCCTTCTCACCGGACGGGACGTCTCCGTCGTGCACTTCGACAACCACACGCACCGCTGCCAGCAGATTGCGCACCCGACTGTAATAGCCCAGCCCTTCCCAAGCCTTGAGAACCGCCTGGTCATCCGCCCCGGCCAGATCCTGCAGCGTCGGCCACTGCGCAAGGAAGCGTTCATAATATGGGATCACCGTCGCCACCTGCGTTTGCTGCAACATCAACTCCGACAACAACACCCGGTACGGATCACGCACCAACCGCCACGGCAAGTTGCGAGCGCTATGATCAAACCAACTCAGCAACAAAACCGAAAGTTCGCCGCCATGCCGCAAAGCCCACTCGCCGTAAGGAGTCGAGCCTTCTGCCGAATTTGGGACGCCGTCCCATTTTGTGCCATCATACATCATCGCTTCACCCTGCTGAATTGAATTCGATCCCAGTATAGCGGATATTTGATTGGATCGCTGGTTTTCTATCGGGAGGCTGTGCTGGTGATGCTGCCGGTTATGTTGCAGCAGATGGCCAATTCCCTGTTCGATTTTTCCAAAGGCCTGTCTGTTCTGGGCCTGACGAGTACGGGCGCGGCTTTGATCGCCCCACCGTGAATCCTGCCCGCCGTGATCACTGTCTCCCTGCGGGCTGGGTCAGCGATGCGCGCGGCACTCATGAGCGACGCCGTTTACATGTGGCTGCTGCCGCCTGGCTGGTTTTCCACCGTGGGATCTGGGTCAAAAATCTGACTGCAAACTAGTTCAACGTACCATCGACATCGCCGTCTTCGCCTGCAACGCCGAATAATTCGCGCCCGACAAGCCGGCGATTTTCCCGCTCCTGCTCAACCAGCTGGCCCAGATAACGCCGCACCTTTTCCGGGTTTTTAACATTTTTGAGCAGGATCTGGTCCTGGGATTTGTCCGCTGTAAAAACAGTTATAGAGCCAACCCCGAAAATTTTCTGGCCCAACGACTGGGTCATTTTGATGTCGAGAATCCGGTACAAAAGCACATCGTCGATCCGAGTGTTGAGGAGGCCGATTTTCAGCGTCAAGTGGTCCTCGTCCACGAGGTAGCGCGTAAACGAAATCGGCATGCCGAGGATCCGCTTGCGATCTTTCCAGAGGACTTTTGATTCCAGGTTGACTTCAGCAAAAGACTGGGGCCGCGGCCGGTTTGGTACTGCAGTGGGTTCGGAAGGCCCTTTCGATCCGTTGTTTTCTGACATGGGAGACCGCCCTTTCTCTGTTCAGGATTGATATTTGTATTGTAGCGGATTTTCGGCCCGGGTGTCGATTTCATGCACCCAGTCCGCTATGATAAAAGCAAGGAGCGTGATCCTATGTTGATCGAATCATTCAAGAACAGCCGGACCTGGGCGGTCATCGGGGCCAACGATGACCCGCAGCGGTTCGGCTCGATCCTTTACAAGCACTTGAAACGGAAAGGCTACACGGTCTATGCGGTCAACCCCCAGCAC
>DIFN01000072.1:29588-36986 GCA_002419145.1 Mageeibacillus sp. UBA5747
CTTGGCATCACCAGAATCTGGTTCCAGCCCGGAACCTGGCGCGACGATTTTTCCCAGCTGACCGACGAGCTGGGGCTCGAGATCGTGCGCGGCTGTGTCCTCGTCGAATTCCCTTGATGGGAGGTGCTCGCATGCCCCGCTTTTTCGTTGAAGAAGAAATCCCTGCCGATGCCACCACCTGGGGGATCACCGGCGACGATGCCCGCCACATCCGCATCGTGCTGCGCATGATCCCCGGTGACGAGCTGACCCTCTGTGATGGCCATCGTACCGATATTCATGCCCGGATTCTGGCCGTTACAGATGACGTGGTCGAACTCTCCCTCGGCGAACGCCAGGAAAATCAGACCGAATCCCCGCTGGAAATCTGGCTATTCCAAGGTTTGCCGAAATCCGACAAAATGGACGCAATCATCCAGAAAACGGTCGAGCTCGGCGTCAGCCGGATCATCCCGGTCGCCTGTGAGCGTTCGGTTGCCAGGATCGAGGCCAAAGACGCCGTCCGCAAGACCGAGCGCTGGAACAAAATCGCCCGCGAAGCCGCTAAACAGTGCGGCCGCGGCCAGCTGCCCGTGGTTGAAGCACCCGTGTCTTTCCGGGAGGCCATCCGACTGGCTACAGAGACAGACTTGGCCCTGATCCCGTGGGAAAATGAGCGCAACCAGTCGATTCGCCACCTGCTGACCAGCACAGAACCGCGCCTCATAGCGCTGCAGAAATCCGGCCAGCGCCCGCGCGTTGCCGTCCTGATCGGACCCGAAGGCGGCTTCTCGATGGCCGAGATCGATTATGCCCTGGCCAAGGACTTAAAACCGGTCACCTTAGGTCGGCGAATCCTGCGCACCGAGACTGCCGGACCCGCCGTTTTAGCCATGCTGGGCTATCAGTTTGAACCTTTTTAGTGTATAATAGATCGACTCTGACAGGAGGCGTTCTAACCGTATGAAAATTTCCGCACCCAAAGGCACCCGCGACATCCTGCCCGCCGACATTGCCGCCTGGCAGCAGGCTGAGCGCCTGTTCGCATCCGTTTGCACCCGCTACGGCTACCAGGAGATCCGCATCCCAACCTTTGAAGCGACCGAATTATTCCAGCGCGGCGTCGGTGACACAACCGACGTCGTCCAGAAGGAAATGTACACCTTCGACGACAAGGGCAACCGCAGCATGACCCTGCGCCCGGAGGGCACCGCCGGTGTCGTCCGCAGCTACCTTGAAAATGGCATGGCCTCCTGGCCGTCTCCCGTCCGCCTCTGGTACAACATCACCGCCTTCCGATACGAAAATGTCCAGAAAGGCCGCTACCGCGAATTCCACCAGTTCGGCTGCGAAGTCTTCGGCTCCGAAGGCCCCGTCGTTGATGCCGAGCTGATCAGCCTTTTAACCCTCTTTTTCAAGGAGATCGGCCTGGGCCAGACCTCACTGCGGATCAACAGCATCGGCTGCCCAGTCTGCCGCACGGCCTACAACGAAATCCTGAAGGACCACATCCGGCCCCATCTGTCCACAATGTGTCCGACCTGTAATGACCGCTTCGAGAAGAACCCCCTGCGCATCATCGACTGCAAGGAAAAACAGTGCCAGCCGGTGACAAAGACCGCCCCGGCCCTGCTTGACCATCTCTGCCCAGATTGCCAGACCCATTTCGACGGCCTCTGCCACCAGCTCGACGAGCTCGGCATCGCCTACACGATCGACAAGGGCATCGTCCGTGGCCTCGATTACTACACCCGCACCGTTTTCGAATTCGTCTCCGAGCATGTCGGCACCCAGGGCACGATTTGCGGCGGTGGCCGCTACGACGGCCTGGTCGAATCGATCGGCGGCCCCCATACACCCGGGATCGGTTTTGCCCTCGGTGTCGAGCGCCTCCTGATGGAACTGGCTGCCCAGGGGGTTGCAACCGATGCCGCACCGGTACCCCTCGTCTACATCGCCGGCATCGGCGAACGAGCAGCCGCCAAGGCACGTCAGCTGGCTTACCAGTTGCGCCAGGCCGGCATCCAGGCCGAAGTCGACCTGATGAACCGCAGCCTCAAAGCCCAAATGAAATACGCCAGCAAGACCGGTGCCCTCTTCACCCTCGTCCTCGGTGACGATGAAATCTCAAGCGGAACCGGCAAGCTCAAGGCCATGGCCGATGGCCATGAACACCCCGTCGAACTCGACCATCTGGTCGACTCTCTTCAACACCTGCACAAAACCCATCCTTGATCCAGAAGATCCGTCGACTGCGTCAACCCGGCCGGCCAGACTTGAGAATCCATCTAGCATATTCATGAGGAGCGAACCGACAATGGCAGAAATCATGCAAGGCCTCAAACGCACCAGCCGCTGTGCCGAAATCACCCCCGAGCTACTCGGCCAGGACATCACCCTGATGGGCTGGTGCCACAAGCAGCGCGACCTCGGCGGCCTCGTTTTCATCACCCTGCGCGACCGCAGCGGCGAGATCCAGCTCTTGATCGACGAAAACAGTCCGGCTGACGTCCGCGAGAAAGCGACCAAGGTCCGCAGCGAATACGTCCTCGCCGTGCGCGGCCGCCTGCAGAAACGCGCCGCCGCTAACCCAGCGATGAAAACCGGTGATGTCGAAGTCCAGGTCATAGAGCTGCGCATCCTTTCCGAATCCCAGACGCCACCGTTCTACATCGAAGAACATGTCAACGCCAACGAAGCCCTGCGCCTGAAATACCGCTACCTCGACCTGCGCCGCCCCGACATGCAAGAAAAGCTGAAACTGCGCCATCGCATTACCAAGCTGACCCGCGATTATTACGATACCGAGGGCTTCTATGAGATTGAGACCCCGATCCTGATCAAGAGCACGCCCGAGGGCGCCCGCGACTATCTCGTGCCCAGCCGCGTTTTTCAGGGCCGGTTCTTTGCCCTGCCCCAGTCACCCCAGCTCTACAAGCAGCTCCTGATGCTGGCTGGCTATGACCGCTACATGCAGATCGCCCGCTGCTTCCGCGATGAAGACCTGCGCGCCGACCGCCAGCCGGAATTCACCCAGATCGACCTCGAGATGGCTTTTGTCGATGTCGACGACGTCATCGCTGTCAACGAAGGTTTCCTCAAACGCCTCTTTGCCGAGATCATGGACTTCGAGGTTCAACTGCCTCTGCCGCGCATGACCTACGCAGAAGCGATGCGCCGCTATGGCTCAGACAAGCCGGACATCCGCTTCGGCCTCGAGCTGTGCGATCTTTCCGACCTGGTCGCTGACAGCCCGTTTAAGGCTTTCGCCGATACCGTCGCCACGGGAGGCAGCGTCCAGCTGATCGCTGTCCCCGGCGGTTCTGCCTTCTCCAGAAAAGAGATCGACTCGCTCAGCGAATACGTCAAGACCTACCGCGCCAAAGGCCTGGCCTGGCTGACTGTCGAAGACACGCCCCGCGGCTCGATCACCAAATTCGTCACCCCCGAGCTCGTCGCTGCCATGGCCGAACGCGCCCACGCCAGCGCCGGCGACCTGCTCCTGATCGTCGCCGACAAACTCCCCATCGTCCAGGATGCTCTCGGCAATCTGCGTTGCGAGATCGCCCGCCGCACCCATCTGGTCCGGCCCGACGACTTCAAGCTGCTCTGGGTCACCGAATTCCCACTGCTTGAATTTGACGAAGAAGAGCAGCGCTATGTCGCCAAGCATCATCCCTTCACCAGCCCGATGGACGAAGACCTGATGCTGCTCGCGACCGACCCGGGTGCCGTGCGCGCCAAAGCCTACGACATCGTTTTGAACGGCACCGAAATCGGTGGCGGCAGCATCCGTATTCACGATCAGGAACTACAAAAGAAAATGTTCTCCCTCCTGGGCTTTTCTGAAGAGCAGGCCTGGAACCGCTTTGGCTACCTGCTCGAAGCGTTCCAGTACGGCGTCCCGCCCCATGGCGGCCTGGCCTTTGGCCTTGATCGCCTCGTCATGCTTCTGACCGACAGCGACAGCATTCGCGACGTCATTGCCTTCCCGAAAATCGCCAACTCCTCCTGCCCGATGACCGATGCTCCCAGTGCAGTCGACCAAAAGCAGCTGGATGAACTGGGCCTTGCGATCAAGGCCCAGCCGACAGATGAAGCGTAATACTGAAACAACAACTGAATCCGAGCGCAGGACTCCGGCAGCCGAGCCGGAGATGGACGTCCAGCAAACCCAGACCTGGCACCGATCTTCAGTGCTGCCCAAGCAAGTACAGGCACAAGCCGCATCAGAGGAAAAAGTCGGAGCCGAGGTTTTGCAAACCCCGTCCCGCCCAAACGATCTCCTGCTCGAGATCCTTGACTGGCTACGCTACATTTTATCCGCGATCCTGATCGGCCTGCTGCTGGTTGTTTTCGTCATCCAGCGCAATGCCGTGATCGGCGAATCGATGGACCCGACGCTGCATCCCAACGACCAGGTTCTGGTCGAAAAGGTGAGCAAACTCTGGCACGGCATCTCCTATGGCGACATCGTCACCATCCGGACCCGCGACCTGCCCCAGCATGAGGACGGACCGAACATCATCAAACGCGTCATCGGCATGCCCGGCGACACGATCGAGATCAAGGACGGCGTAGTCTATCGCAATGGCGAATATCTCAAGGAAACCTACCTGCCGGACTCGACAGTCACCGAAATCCGAAACCCTGACTACGCCCAGGTCACCCTTGGTCCCGACGAATATTTCGTCATGGGTGACAACCGGGCCGTCAGTCTCGACAGCCGCAGCATCGGTCCGATCCCGGCTGACCACATGATCGGCGAGGTCCTGTTGCGCTTCTACCCCTGGCAGGATTTCGGCCAGCCCTGAACCACCCCCTGCCAGCCCGACACAGCCCGTCGAACGACTTGTTTGCCACCTGCTCGCCAGAAACCAAACGTTTGCCACCGACCCGCCCGAAACCATACCCAAACCCCAACCCGATTTGAAGGAGAAACCTTCCATGCCATCCCCCCGACAGGAAAAAATCCGCAACTTCTGCATCGTTGCCCACATCGACCACGGCAAATCAACCCTGGCCGACCGCTTGATCGAGCATACCGGTGTCCTCACTGCGCGCGAAATGCAGAGCCAAGTGCTTGATAACATGGACATTGAGCGCGAACGCGGTATTACGATCAAAGCCCAGGCCGTGCGCATGTTCTACAAGGCACAGGATGGTGAAACCTATACCCTGAACCTGATCGACACCCCTGGACACGTCGATTTCAATTACGAAGTCTCCCGAACCTTGGCCGCCTGCAATGGTGCCATCCTGGTTGTTGACGCCGCCCAAGGCATCGAAGCCCAGACTCTGGCCAATGTCTACCTCGCCCTCGACGCCAACCTCGAAGTTCTACCCGTCATCAACAAGATCGACCTGCCCTCAGCCCAGCCGGATATCGTGCGTGAAGAGATCGAGAATGTAATTGGCTTGGATGCCAGCTACGCGCCGATGATCTCAGCCAAAGCCAACATCAACATCCCAGATGTCCTCGAAAAGATCATCCAATATTTGCCCTGTCCGGACGGTGATGAAAACGCCCCCCTGCGCGCCCTGATCTTTGACTCCAAATATGACACCTACAAAGGCGTCATCGTCCACGTCAATGTCAAGGAAGGTTCAGTCAAGCTCGGCGACCGTATCCTGATGATGAATACAGGCAAAGATTTCACTGTAACCGAGATCGGCTACTTCCGGCCCGGCGAATTGCAGCCGGCCCAGGAACTTCTCGCCGGCGACGTCGGCTACATCGTGGCCAGCATCAAGAACGTCCGCGATACAGCCGTCGGTGACACCGTCACCCTGCTCGCCAATCCAGCCCAATCGCCTCTTCCTGGCTACAAAAAAGTCCAGCCCATGGTTTACTGCGGCCTCTATCCGACCGACGGGGCCAAATACCCCGATCTGCGCGACGCCCTCGAAAAGCTCCAGCTCAATGACGCCGCCCTGACCTTCGAGGCAGAGACCTCAGCCGCCCTCGGCTTCGGTTTCCGTTGCGGCTTTCTCGGCCTTTTGCATTACGAAATCGTCCAGGAGCGCCTCGAACGCGAATTCCTCCTTGACCTGATTTCGACGGCCCCATCCGTCGTCTACCGCGTCCTGCTAAACAGCGGCGAATCAATCTGGCTGGACAATCCGACCAACATGCCAGATCCGACTGACATCAACTTCATCGAAGAACCGGTGGTCAAGGCCACCATTCTGACACCGAAAGACTACGTCGGCAATATCATGGAGCTCTGCCAGGACCGCCGCGGCCAGTACCAGAACATGGACTATCTCGACACCAACCGCGTCATGCTCCATTATGAAATGCCCCTCAACGAAATCATCTACGATTTCTTTGATGCCCTGAAATCACGTACCCGCGGCTATGCCTCGCTCGACTACGAGTTCAAGGAATACCAGCGCTCCGACCTGGTCAAGCTCGACATCATGCTCAACAGCGAGATCGTCGACGCCCTGTCCTTCATCGTTCACCGCGAAAAAGCCTATAGCCGCGCCCGCCGCATGGCCGAAAAGCTCAAAGAAAACATCCCGCGCCAGCAGTTCGAAGTCCCGATTCAGGCCTGCATCGGCGGCAAAATTATCGCCCGTGAAACCGTCCGCGCCTTCCGCAAGGACGTCCTGGCCAAGTGCTACGGCGGCGACATCACCCGTAAGAAGAAACTGCTCGAAAAGCAGAAGGAAGGCAAGAAACGCATGCGCCAGGTCGGCTCCGTCGAAGTGCCGCAAGAAGCATTCATGAGCGTCTTGAAACTGGATGAGTGATGCCCCGCCCCTGGAAGGCTTAGCACCAGCCGCCTCGCCAGCTGCGCTGACTATGGAGCTTGTCGCCTTCCAGGACACCGCCTTCCAGGACACAGCCTTCCAGGGTGTTATACGCACTGGGGTCGCGTGAAGCGCGTAAAGGGTGCGAAGGGTGCGAAGGGTGCGCCCAAAGTCGGCAACTACCGAAAAAGGTCCCGGGAGTCGCGCGACATGGGGTCGCGCCAGGCAATTAGTTTCTCGTATGGCGAAGAAGATGTCATTTATCAGGGCTTTTCTCAATCGCATCAACACGAAACACATCCAGATGGATCACCGCACCCACATAATCCGTGGCCCTTTGCTCTGCGATCGCCTGGCCTTCACCGACTCAAGCAGGCCAACCTCCTCGGATGATCAACTCTGCCAGCCTTTTGCTCTCAAACAGACTGGAAGTATGTCCTTCAAGTAACAGGGACCTTTTGATCGATGCGGGTCTGCAACTAGGATGACTGTTTATCTGGTCCTTGCATCGTAAGAACAATTTGAGCCTGATTCAAGGCTGTTCGAGTCTCGCCATACCAGTTAAGACTATCAATTAAACCGCTCCAGAAGCAGCGCGTGATTCTTTTTAGCAGTTCATCTGCAATTTGCGGTAGATATCCCCATTGTCAAATCTCCTGC
>DIFN01000072.1:37187-39337 GCA_002419145.1 Mageeibacillus sp. UBA5747
TGGACTTTCACGTCGACCTTGTATGGGTAGACTGGTTTTTCTGGAGTGGAGAATTCGCTCTCAATCCACTGGATCAATTCAGCCGTCATTACACACTGCTGCACAGCCAAGGTGACTTCGTCGCTCCAGATGGCACGCGAAGCAACCGCTTCCAAGAAGGCTGGCCGGGTCATCAGACGCTCATATTTCTTGCGCAGTGGCCGATTGGTCATTTCCTCCGTCAGACTAGCGGAGGTGATGCAGGCCAGGAGTTCGGTTGATTCGTCTACTGTGACGGTATACATCGTATGGAGAAATTCTTTCGCCCGCTCCGTTTCAGTCATGGAATTCAGCTGCTGCAGGTAAACAATGGCAGCAAGGATGACCAACAGGATGCAGGTGATCAGGATTATCAGGGCACGATTTTGTTTGACAGTCATATTCGGATTGCCTTTCCAAGTGCAGTATTGCATGCCATTTCCAGCGGAGCTGTTCCGATCACTATCCCGCCATGATGCAGTCATAAGCGATGATTTCCTGCTGATTAGAACCCATGGAATCGATTCGGTAAAGCGTCGAACGATAGGTTTCAGCACCCATTTCATCGAAAGTGATTTCGTGCAGGTAGAGCCAGCCGTCCAGAGCTGCGACCAGATAGGCAAAGCCGGATTCTTCTGGTGAGACATCGATAATCAGCTGGTGCCCCCTGCCATCAAGGGTGGTTTGCACCAGCTCGCCACCGGTTGCATCCATATTGGATTCAGTCTGCTCCACCTGATAGACAATTTTCCCGTCATCCAGATAAAAATTGAACGTAGGCTCGGCGGTCAATTGTTGCCGGTCTGTACCATCGGTCCGGATCCGGTAGAGCGACCACTGGTCGGATTCATTGCAGTAATAAATCCAGCCGTCGTGAACCACGTAATCACCTCCTGCTACGGTATCTGGGCCAATCCATTCAACATCATGGCTGTCCAGATCGATCCGGACCATTTCGTTCTGGCTAGAGCGTGCAAAGAGCGAGTCTTGAGCGACGGCTTCAAAAAAATACCCTTCGAGGACGGTCTCCAACCCGGTTCCGTCAGTCCGGACGCGCTGAATCGAGGGCTCCCAGGCATCATCGAAACGACCCAGATAGATCCATTCACCTGCAATCTGCATCTGATCTATATCAAATCCATCCAGTGTCAATACCTCAATCGGGCTGCTGCCATCTGGTCGGATTTTTTTCAGCACCACCGAAATCGGCGTGCCGTCCTCGACCGTAGAACTTTGGACAAAATACAACCAGCCAGCGACGAGATGAATGGAGTGGATGCGAAAACCTTCATGAATCAGCGTCCGTTCAGTACCATTCGAGCGCATCCGGTAAAGGCCAAAGGCCGTGTCCAGCGCCTGCATTTCGGACACGTTGTAATAGATCCAGTCATTCTGCTGCACGACCGGACCACCATTGCCAAAAACGGCATCAGAAGCATTGCCAGGCACCGTTTCGTCTGTAAAAGTCGGTTGCGGGGCAGTTGTGTCTACAATCCCGGGACTTTCTGATACAAGGGTCGAGCCATTCGTTTCAGGCAACTTTGCTTGTGACCCTGCTGGTACAGATGGGTGCTTGACACAAGAAAGCAGCAGAGCAGCAGTCAGCCCGATGGAGAAAAGCATGCTTACAATCACAAAGAATCGCTTCATAACCTGAGCCTCCAGACACTTTCTTGTCGGTTGATCTTTCCTCTATTGTAAATGGAAATGGATGCGATTATCAGAGGATGTCGCCAACTTGATCTGGAGCGTCTGGTGTGAGGATGAACAGTTTAAAGCTTTTTTGAAGCGCTGACACAGCTTGAATCTAATCTTCAGGACGGCCAGATCATCAACGAGCGAGTCAGACCGCCAGCTGACAAACCAGGCTTTTCGCTTGACGCGGAATGCCCGAAAGCTGCGAAAGTCAGGACCAGTAACCATGCAATCCAAAAATATCTTGAAATCAGGAAGAATCTCTGCCTTTGATATGGGCGGGCTTGTGGTATAATTTCTCTGTGATTTTTGCGCCCGTGCACCTGCACGGTCAGCGATTCGCAATGAACACCTGCGGATGTGGTGGAATTGGCAGACACGCTGGATTTAGGTTCCAGTGCGCAAGCGTGCAGGTTCAAGTCCTGTCATCCGCACCA
>DIFN01000009.1 GCA_002419145.1 Mageeibacillus sp. UBA5747
GGTTGAGGATCTGGACCACACGGGCCAGCTCTTTTTCACGGCCGATGATGCGATCAATGTGGCCTTCATGGGCTTTGCTGGTCAGATTGGTGCCGAACTGGTCGAGGAATTTGCGTTTTTTCTCCGGGCGCGGGCTGGAGGGGGCAGGGTCACCCTCATGGGAAGGGCTGCGCACGTCGCCGACTTCATTGGAGTCCTGGCCGACCGATGCCGGCTGCAGTTCGTTGTTCTTTTCGTCTGTATGATCGCCGTCGCTTAGTTCGGGGTCGAATTGGTTCGAGATCGCTGACAAGTCGAAATCGCCGGACAGCAGGGACTGGAAGAGATTATCCGGGGTGCGGCCGTCGACCTGGGACATGACCTGGTTCATCCGGTCGGTCAGTTCGTCGATGTTGGCATCGGAGATGCCAGCTTTGGAGAAGAGCTCATCCATGCCGCCGAGGCCGGTCTTATAGGCACATTTGAGGCAGAGGCCTTCGTTGATGCGCTGGCCATTTTCGAAACGAGTGGTAAAAACTACGGCGAGATTCTTTTTGCAGATGACACATTTAGCCATTCAGTTTGGGTTTCCTTTTCTTTGGGTGGGTTTCATGGGCATAGGTCTGGGCAGGGACGCTGCCTGGGGATAGCAGTTTGGCCAGGTACTGGCCGGTATAAGAGTCTGGGCAGGCAGCGATGTCCTCCGGGGTGCCTGTGGCAACGATGTAGCCGCCGGCGTCACCGCCCTCAGGACCGAGGTCGATGATGTAATCCGCCGTCTTGATGACGTCGAGGTTGTGCTCGATGACCAGGACCGTATTGCCATTGTCCTTCAGCCGGTAGAGGATGTCAACCAACTTGTGGACGTCGGCGATGTGCAAGCCGGTCGTCGGTTCGTCGAGGATGTAGAAAGTGTTGCCCGTGCCGCGGCGCGACAGCTCGGTGGCGAGTTTGACCCGCTGGGCTTCGCCGCCGGAGAGCTGGGTCGACGGCTGGCCGAGACGGATGTAGCCAAGACCGACATCCTGCAAGGTCTGGAGCTTTCTGGCAATGCGGGGGATGCTGGCAAAAAAAGCCAGAGCATCGTCAACCGTCATGTCGAGGACTTCGGCGATATTTTTACCTTTGAAGTGGACCTCGAGGGTCTCGCGGTTGTAACGGTGGCCTTTGCAGACATCGCAAGTGACGTAGACATCGGGCAGGAAGTGCATTTCGATCCGGTTGACGCCGTCGCCGCTGCAGGCCTCGCAGCGGCCGCCCTTGACATTGAAGCTGAAGCGGCCGTTCTTGTAGCCACGGGCGCGGGCGTCCTGGGTGCTGGCAAACAGCTCCCGGATCAGGTCGAACACTCCGGTATAGGTCGCCGGGTTGGAGCGCGGGGTCCGTCCAATCGGCGACTGGTCGATCGCAATGACTTTGTCGAGATGCTCGAGTCCTGTAACCCGGTCGAAAGCGCCGGCAAAGCGGCGCGCACCATTGAGGTCTGCAGCCAGTTTTTTCAAAAGGATGCCATTGACCAGCGAGCTCTTGCCAGAGCCGGACACCCCCGTGATGCAAGTCATCAGACCGAGGGGAATGTGAACATCGACCTGTTTGAGGTTGTTCTCCCGGGCACCGAAGACAGACAAGAAGCGGCCATCCGGTTTCCTGCGGTCCTGGGGAATGTCGATTTTCATCCGGCCGGACAAGTACTGGCCGGTGATCGACTCGGGAATCTGCATGATCTCCTCAGCCGTACCCTGGGCGACGACATAGCCGCCGCTCTCCCCGGCACCCGGGCCCATATCAACGATCTGGTCCGCCGCGAACATGGTCTCCTCGTCGTGTTCGACCACCAGGACCGTGTTGCCGAGGTTTCTCAGGCGTTTCAGGGTGGCCAGCAGACGGGTGTTGTCTCGCTGGTGCAGACCAATGCTCGGTTCGTCGAGAATGTAGAGCACGCCCATCAGGCCGGAGCCGATCTGGGTCGCCAGGCGGATGCGCTGAGCCTCGCCGCCGGAGAGGGTTGCCGAGGCTCGGCCGAGGGTCATGTAGTCGAGACCGACATCGACCAGGAAGCCGAGCCGGGCGTCGAGTTCTTTCTGAATCTGGGCCGCAATCTGGGCTTGGCGCGGCGAGAGTTTGATTTCAGCCAGGAAATCGCGTGCTTTGCGGATCGGCAGCATGGTGAGCTGGAAAATGTTCAGGTTGCCTACTGTGACAGCCAGGCTCTCCTTTTTCAGGCGAGCGCCATGGCAGGCCGGACAGGGCGTGACTGACATGAACTGAGAGTAATAGTCCTTCATATCATCAGAGGACGTCTCGCGGTTGCGTTTTTCGAGGCTGTTGACAACCCCGATCCAGTCGGAGCGGTACAGGCCGTGCGAATATTTGCTGTTGGTCGTGTCAACCACCAGGACTTCGCCGTTATTGCCAAACAGGAGGATGTTGCGGATCTCCTCGGGCAACTTTTCAAAAGGGGTGTCCAGAGAAAACTGGTAGCGTTGGGCCAAAGCCTCGGCAAAGGCGCGGGCCCAGCTGGTGCGGTCGGCAAAATTCCAGCCGCCGGCGGCGATGGCGCCTTCGTTGAGGGACAGGTGCGGGTCGTGGATGACCAGCTCCGGATCGATGTGGGACATCTGGCCCAGGCCGGTGCATTCCGGACAAGCGCCATAGGGATTGTTGAAGGAAAACATCCGCGGGGTGATTTCCTCAAGGCTGATGTTACAGGTCGGGCAGGAAAATTTCTGGGAAAACAGCTGCTCGGTTTCACGCCAGCCGTCCTCCTCCCCTGCTGTTGCCACCTTCTCCTGGATCTGGACCTGGACCAGGCCGTCAGCCAGATGCAGGGCTGTCTCGAGCGAGTCGTTCAGGCGGGTCCGGATGCCTTCTCTCAGGACCAGACGGTCGATCACAACCTCGATCGTGTGTTTTTTGTTTTTCTCGAGTGTAATCTCCTCATCAAGCTCGCGGGTGTCGCCATCGATGCGGACGCGGCCATAGCCAGCCTTGCGAAAATCCTCGAGCTGCTTGTGGAATTCGCCTTTGCGGCCACGCACGACTGGAGCCAGAAGGATCAGGCGGGTCCCTTCCGAGTAGCCGAGCAAGATGTCGATGATCTGGTCGATGGACTGGCGCTCGATCACCCGGCCGCACGTGGGACAATGCGGAGTGCCGATGCGGGCATACAAAAGACGCAGGTAGTCGTAGATCTCGGTCACCGTGCCGACAGTCGAACGCGGGTTCTTGCTGGTGGTTTTCTGGTCGATCGAAATCGCTGGCGAGAGACCCTCGATGTGGTCGACGTCTGGTTTTTCCATCTGGCCGAGGAACTGGCGGGCGTATGACGAAAGTGACTCGACGTAGCGACGCTGGCCCTCCGCATAGATGGTGTCAAACGCCAGGGAAGACTTGCCAGAGCCGGACAGACCGGTCAGGACGACCATCTGGTCGCGCGGCAGGGTCAGGCTGATGTTTTTCAGGTTGTGCTCACGGGCACCCTGGATGGTGATGGTGTTTTTCATGGTGTCCTTACTATTGGCCGGACCAGGAGCGGCGATATCTGCCCGGAGCCATGCCGACGATCTTTGCAAACGCGCAGTGAAAATGATTCAGGTTATTATAACCGACCATGGCTGCGATTTGCGTAACACTGTAACCTGTATTGAGCAGCAAAGACTGAGCCTGCCCGATCCGGCGCCGGATGATGTACTGCATGGGGGAGTAGCCCGCGTATTCTTTGAAGCAGTGGGCGAGGTAATATTGGTTGACATGCAGGGCCGAGGAAACCTGACTCAGGGAGATATCCTCCAGGAAATGCGTGTCAAGGTAGGCTTTGATCTCTCCGCCCAGGACCTGCCTGTCCTCCCTCATCCGGTCGCTTTGCTCGTGCAACCGGTTGTCGACCAGGATCAGCAAAGCTCGCAGCAAGTAATTGGTAAACTCGGTCTGGCGATAGTCATCCGATGCAGTGGCCTCATAAATGAGTTCAAACACAAGCTTGAGCTTGGCAAAGGCTGGTCCGCTGGCAAAAACGGGCTTGAAGCTGGGAGGAACCAGCTGGTTGCTTTCCCGGTCCAGCAGCTGGAGATGCTTGATTGCCAGACTGAACACAACCATGGCGGCAACTGGATTGGCCACCTCATCATGGATGGCACCCTGGTTATAGATCAGGATGTCGCCCTCCTGCGCCTGGTATGTAACACCGTCAATGCTGTACTGGGCTTTGCCACTGACGATCAACAGGATCTCAGCTCTGTCATCATGGTGATGCATCACACGTGGCGCTCGGCCGACCTCTCCCTGGGCCAGACAAACAGACAACAGTTCTGGCACAAGGTCAGAGCTGAAACTAGATCCAAAGGGTTTCGAAGTGTTGTAAAAAGACATAGAACCTCAACAGGAAACAGCTAGGGTCATTTTCACATTTTCCCTGACCAAAAGCAAGAAACCACAAAGCCTTGCAACTGTCCGGCTCCAAACGTCCGGATCGCGTCTCTAACTGCGCAAGATTGGGCATAAACCGATGACAGCGATCTTCTTATAATGAAAGTAACCAGGAGGAGGGGTTATGCATGCTAAAAAAAGATATCCATATTGAATCTTTGTACGCGGAACTTCCATTTGAACAACGGTTCGTCGCTGCCAAAGCGGATGGATTCACGGCGGTTGAATGGTGGGGCTGGGACAACAAGGATTTGCCGGCAGTCCGCCGCCTGCTGGACGAAAATGGTCTGACCTTGGCTGCGATGTCTGGAGATGGCCCGCTCTCAATGTGCGACCCGGTGAACAAAGTCCCCTACATCGCCTACGTCCGCCAGGCCATCGGTGCAGCCCGGATTGTTGGCTGTAAAACGTTGGTCATCCATTCCGATTCGCTGGAAGATTGGCCGCAATACGCCAAACCCATGTCAGGAAATTATTCGGACCTCTCACGGTATTGTGCCATGTTCGATGTCCTGAGAGAGATCACACCTGTGGCGGAGGAGGCCGGCATCACCTTTGTCCTCGAAGCCTTGAACATTGAAAAGGACCACTGTGGCAATTTTCTCAGCACAACCAGCCAGTCGGCCGACCTCGTCCGCGCGATCAACTCACCCCATCTGAAAATCCTTTATGATGCCTACCACATGTACCTCGATGAAGGCAAGATTTGTGAGACCACTGAGAAATACCTGCCCTGGATCGGCCATATCCACATTGCCGATGCGCCCGGGCGCAATGAACCTGGCACCGGCGTCATCCATTACAGAAATTTCCTCTCTCATCTGGATCGGATCGGTTATGAATCTTTTGTGGGTTTTGAGCTTTATGCCAAGAATCATACGTCTGAGGCCGTCCAGGCGATCAAGGCGTGCTGGGAATAGAGCCCATCCGTACGCCTCATCTGGTCGCAGCACAGTCCGATCATCTGCACACCTGGACAGGGAAAGGGATCGTCTCATGTTTGAGGCGATCCCTTTTCTGGAGGAAAAAAGCTGATAAGCTGATTGCGCGGCCTGAACGGAAATTCAGACCTTTTCCAGGTCATTTAGCCCAGTTGGAAATGGCGGCTGATCACGGCTTCGGATTTCTGTTTGGCAATGGTCAGGCATTCCTCGGCGGGCAGCTGATAGTATTCGGGGCGGAACAGCTCGACCGAAATCGCATTGCTGTAGCCCTTCCGGGCCAGCGTGCCCAGGATGCCGTCGAGATCGACTGCGCCATCGCCCGGCCAGACGCGGTTTTCATCGCTGCCTTGGCCAACCGGCAGATCTTCGGCGTCATCGAGGTGGACGATAAAGACTTTGTTGACGTCGCAGGCTTCGAGCGCTGACATTTTGGAGTTCATGGCGTGGAAATGGTAGCAATCGAGCGTCACGCCAACATTGGCGCGGTTGCAGGCTTCGGCGATTTCCATGGCCTGTTCGAAGGTGTTAACCGTGTGGGCCGGTACGCCGCAGAATTCGATGCAGAGTTTGACGCCAAATGGGGCGGCGATATCAGCCAGCTTCTGGTACATACGGACAGTCTCGTTCTTGATTTCGGTCTTGGTCTTGATGCCCTGATCCCAGTTGCAGACGCCAATGACGATCTTACAGCCAATTTTGGCACCGACTTCGCACATGTATTTGAGGTCGTCGACGATTTTCTGTTCGCCGGCAGCATCATTGAAGGTGACCGGATACAGGGTGTTGAAAGCCAGTGGCTTCATCTTGCTGGTTGCAAAGAAGTTGACCAGATCGTCCACGGTGTGGGTCTGCAGATATTCCGGCAATTTGTCCATCGTACGGATTTCGATGTAATCGTAACCGAGCTTCTCGCCGATGACGAGGTCTCGCTCAAGCGTGGAGTTGCCGAGGGTCGTAGCTTCATTAAAACCGAGTTTCATAGCGTTCTCCTTATGGTGTTTGATTGTGG
>DIFN01000025.1:0-16219 GCA_002419145.1 Mageeibacillus sp. UBA5747
AACTGTTTTACAAACGGATTTTGTTACAATCAACGGTACCAGCATTTCTTCAGGGCACAATCCGGCGTGATGGCCATGAAAAACCTGCCGTGGCCGCTCAAATCGGCCATGGTAGCGAATAATCGTATTCCCTGTCGCACAAGCCAGAAAATCACCCAGAAAGTCATCGATTTTGCGGTGGGCCGGTCCAGGGCCGAACAGCTCTCGGGTCAGGACTTCATCCCGGTCCATCAGGAGATAACAGTCACCGAATGCAGCGTTAAATCGCTCGCCAAATTCAGTCCGGCGGTGATGTTTGACGAAAAATGATATGGCCCGGGTTTCCAGCGTCGGCGGTAAAACCAGGCACTCCAGAATATCTGGATGATCATCCAGATAAACCTCTCGTTCAACTGGGACCTGGCCATGGTCAGCCGAAATAATCAGGAGCGTGTCGTCCAATTCGGCCATCAGAGCTTGGAGTTGGCGTTCAAACACCTGGACCTCGGCCAGGACTGCAGGACTGTATGGGCCCTCTTGATGCATGCGCGAATCCGGCTGATGCCAGTAGGCCAGGATCAGCTGCGGCCCGGGCAGAGCAGCATAACTGCGCATGCGCTCGATGACTTGTTCAAAGGTGTCGACCCCATCCTCGGCGAAATTCGGTTGAATCCGGTGCAGACCAACTGACCCGCGCGTGGCGGCACAGATTTTGCGCCCAAGATCTTCGTAAGGCATCAGCTCACCGGCTGGTGGCTTGATTTCCTGGCCTGATAAGCTGTCCCGGTCGAGATAGACATCAATGATCCGGCCGTATTCGCGAAACCAGGGACTCCAGCCGAGCCAGCCATGCTCGACCGGGGCCAAGCCTGACAGCATCGATGTCGTCGCGGCTGTCGTCGTGCAGGGGTAGACCGAAGTCAGCGTATCCGCCAGATGGCTGCGGAAATATCCATCCACTGCCAACTGCCGTTTGACGAATTCGTCACCCATGGCGTCAAGGATCAGAAAAATCCGGTTCTTGCGTGGCTCCGCCAGAGCCTGGTCGAGCACCGGCAGGCTCGGATGATGACACTCACAGCCAAAGGCTTTGAGAATCGAACTGGCCAGATTGAGGATGCTATGCGTATAGTCAGGAAACACCATGCTCATTGCCGAAACCTCCACAAATTCGTTACTCTGATTATAATGGATCAAACCCGTCCTAGACAGTCACACCGGTCGGGTCTGGGCATTAGTCATTCGATTGACACCCCTTGCTAAGCTGATTAAACTAAATTCAGGAACATCCTGCCATGAACATCAATCCGGCCAGGAAGCGGCTCCCTCATCAGGGCCGACATATTATCAGGAAGGTCAGGTATATCCCATGGCCTCTTCACATTTTGTGCACCAGACCAGCAAGCAAGAGCAGCTCGAGCACCTTTTCACCAGTCTCTATCCTCAAGACAGCCAGACCCATATCGATCATCTGCTCCAGATCATGGCCGCTGCCTCGGCAGCCCGGTCCAGTGCGCTGAAAGAGGCCGACCAGGGCGATCTTTCCTGGTACATGTCCAACCGACTGGTGGGCATGATGCTCTACACCGACCTGTTTGCCGGTGATCTGGCCGGTGTGGTCGAAAAGATCCCCTATTTCAAGGAGCTTGGCATCACGTATATTCATTTCATGCCTCTGCTCAAGGCCAGAGAAGGCGAGAATGACGGCGGATATGCTGTGGCTGACTACCGGGAAATCGACCCCCGTTTCGGGTCAATGGAACAGTTCCGTGACCTGGTCGCCCGGCTGCGCGCCGAGGGTATCCACGTCTGCCTTGATTATGTCGTCAATCATACGGCCAAAGACCACGAGTGGGCCCAGCGTGCTCTTGCCGGTGAAAAAGAGTACCAAGATCTCTATTTTATGTATGACACGGACGATATCCCGCGTAAATTCGAAGAGACCGTCCCGGAAGTCTTCCCCAAAGTTGCCCCTGGCAACTTCTCCTATTACGAGCAAATCAAGAAATGGGTCTTCACATCCTTTTATGAATTCCAGTGGGACCTCAACTACCACAATCCAGATGTCTTCCTGCGCATGACCGATATCCTGCTCTACCTGGCCAATACCGGCGTCTCGGTCATCCGTCTCGATGCCATCCCCTTTATGTGGAAGGAGCTTGGCACCACTTGTCGCAACCTGCCCCCGGTCCATACCCTGCTCAAGATGTTCCGTCTGATCGTAGACATGGTCTGCCCCAGCCTTGTCCTGCTCGGTGAAGCGATCGTTGAGCCCTTCCAGATCGTCAAATATTTCGGCACGGATGAGAGCCAGGAATGTCAGATCCTCTACAATGCCGCCCATATGGTCAACATCTGGAACACCTTTGCCACCCGCGACGCCCGCCTGATGGCCAAAAGTGTCAAATATGGTTTCCGGATTCCGCATCGTGCCTGCTGGATCAACTATGCCCGCTGTCATGATGATATCGGATGGGGGCTCAATGATACGATCCTAAAAGCCTTGGGGTTTTCCCCCGAGGCCCACAAACAGTACCTGATCAGCTTCTACAAAGGCGACCATTCCTTCAGCTATGCGCGCGGCGAGCTGTACGAATTCAACCCCGAAACCCTCGACGCCCGCAACAGCGGCTCCCTGGCCAGCCTGGCCGGCCTTGAAACAGCCCTGGAGAACCACGACCTCTACCAGCAGGAGCTCGCGATCAAGCGCATCCTGCTGATCCACGCCCAACTCCTAGCTGAATCCGGCATCCCGCTGATTTACAGCGGAGACGAAATCGCCACCCTCAACGATTACACCTACAAGAACGATCCGAAAAAGGCCCATGACAGCCGCTGGCTGCACCGGCCGTTCTTCAACTGGGAGCGGGCCGAGCGCCGCCACGACCTGTCAACCAGCGAAGGCCAAGTTTTCCAGACCCTGCAAAAACTGATTCAGATACGCAGCGAGGATGAGCTATTCCGCTCGGATATTCCGGCCAAAATCATCGAATGCTATGAAAATCCCGTCTACAGCTTTGTCAAATACCATCATGACGATGCCCTGATCTTCCTGGGCAACTACAGCGAAGACCGCCAGTGGATCGACACCAACGCCTTCCATGGTGCTGGTGTCTTCGGCAAGAAGACGGACCTGATCAGTGGTAAGACCGTAGACTTTAACAACGACCGCATTCTGCTCGGTCCGTTCGAGTACCTCTGGCTCAAAGGTCACGCTTAACCGATACCGCAGCCTCCGGAGCAGCCGGAACAACCACCGCTGCACTGGCTGAATGACTCATCATCCGGGTCGTCATAGAGGACATCGAGGAAGCTGTCGTCGGCTTTTTCCTGTTCCTGTGCGGTGACCTGGCTGGATAAGGGCGAGTGATGGTCATGATCGCTGCCCGACAGACGTGAGGGCCGCCTGGCCCATAGTTCCTGCAAACTGGTGGCATTTTTGAACAGGCTTACAATCTGAGCATCGGGCTTCGCATAGACAATCGGCAAATTATCTTCGCCCAGTTCCGGACGTACTGGTCGAATCAATGCATCCGGGTTGACCGCGGCAAACTCTGCCGGAGCCTGCTCGAGGGGCGACTGGCTGGTCGAATCCGGTGTATAGCTGGCATCGAGCCGCACCCAGCCTCCCAGCGATTCCAGATAGACAGCATTCAGGGCATGGAGCACCAGAGGTCCGTCTGCTGATTCCCGCAAATATTGGTAAGCAAACCCGGTCGTGATGCCATTCTTGCGCAGAAGCGCTGCGATCAGATTGGCCTTGCTGTAGCAGGTGCCTTCTTTTTCGTTCAGAACCTCGGAAGCACGCCAGGTCATCTTTGCGGATGTCGTTGGTGTGGAATTGGAGATCTTATCACGGACATATTCGTAAGTCAGGCGAACCAGGGCGGTCTCCGGATCGGACCAGTTCGCTCCGTCCGGATTTTCCATCAGGTTGGCCAAACGGCCCATCAGATGCTCGGCAACGAAACTCACGCGCGGCTCGTCACTGTTCACGGGTGATTGGGCAGCCAGATAGTCTTCATAGGGGCTATTTTCCCGGATCAATTGCATGATGGTTTTTCTCCTTTTTCAGGGCAAGCCTGTATAAGTGGCATGATGTTCGACGTCAAAATAAGTTTTTCGGAGGGGATCGATGTATAGGCTGATCGATCCGATTCCCTCTCGTGCCACTGTCTGGAAGACAAAATGGATGGTCAGGCGTCCTTTGTGCAGACCCACCTGAAAATCAGGTTCATCGGCATTGATGATCGTCGGGTCATTGCCGGTCGCAGCCAGAGCCATCGCCAGATAGCGGTCCGCATCGAGATAGGTGCGAAAAAACAAGCTGTAACCAGCCAGGGCCAGGACCAGTGCCAGAGCCAAGATCATCAATCGCCTTTGCCATACCCGTTCCATGACTCCATTGTATTTTCCAGCAGGGCAAATGCAAGACTCAACCGTTACTTCAAGGTGATTATGTGACCGAAAGAGCCCCTTGCCCTGTGCTATAATCCAGCCAGGAAAACAAATCTGCCTGCGATTGCCTGCCCTGTGCAGCTGTTGCCACCATCCAATTGAGGAATCCATCCATGGCCAAAGAAGAACTTGTCTTGCTTTACCAGCTCGATGCCACCAGCGAAAAAGGCCTGAAAATCCGGGAGATTCTCTCCCGGCATAATATCCGGGCTAAGACGATCAGCCATGCCATGCTCAATCAGACCATCGGGCACTTGGCTGAATTGCCTGGCCACGCATCACACCCTTCGCAATATGACGGCGAGCCGATCCCTGACGAGGTCTTGCTGATGAAAGATCTCAGCGACACCCGCATCGACCGACTGCTCAAGGATTTTCGAGAAAACGGGGTCAGCAGGATCGACCTCAAAGCTGTCGTCACGCCACACAACCAGAAATGGACCCTGCTCGATCTCATCTCTGAACTGCGCCAGGAGCATGCCGTCATGGAGCGGTTCAACCAGTTGCACCAGTCCGTCCAGATGGCCGATCGCCTGCTGGCTGGTGACGCCCCAAGTGATTTTGCTGCGGCATCTGAGGTCGCGATTCTCACTCCGGCCAGCCAAAACCTGTCTGCAGCCGTCCGGGAGTCCCGCGCCCTGCTCAGCACCAGAGAATTACCTGCTATGGAAGAGATCGATGCCATCCTGGCCCGTTTGAAATCCGCTCTGGTCAACTATCAGGCCCATCTGGCCAACTATCAGGCCCAGAAGAATTGAATCAAATCAAAAGGAAAAACCCTACCATGGAAAACATCCCATCAGTCATTGACTTGACCCAGTCAGCCGCAGACATTGAGCATGCATTCGCCCAGGAGTCATGCCTGCTCGTCCATTTTAGTTCACCGGCCTGCTCGGTCTGCCACTCCACACTGCCGCAGCTGATACAAGTTGCACAGGACCACCATGTGCCCGTGGTTGACATCAGCATCGACACGCACCCGGAAGTTGCCGCCCAGCGTCTGGTCTTCACTGTGCCGACCATCCTGGTTCTCGCTCAAGGCAAGGAAATGCTGCGTGAAAGCCGATTCATCGGCTTTGACCGGATCGACCGCCTCCTGGGCTTGATGGCCGAAGACTCATCTCCCAGGCCGATAGAAAAAAGGAGTCTGTGAAACCCGCTCGGGCTTGCACGGTTTTTTGTGTTGGATCTCTTGAGCTCTCTTTGACTCATTCCCAGTCCAACAAGCGTTGTTGGCCGGACAGTTGCTGGATCTCGGTGATATCCTGGCTGACCTC
This sequence comes from Mageeibacillus sp. UBA5747, assembly GCA_002419145.1. GTDB lineage: Bacteria > Bacillota > Clostridia > Saccharofermentanales > UBA5734 > UBA5734. The sequence goes on from DIFN01000025.1 coordinate 5,715, forward strand.
GAGCACGCCCAGGTAGTCGCCTGCCTCGTCACGGACCGCAAAATACTCGATCAGAATTTTCCTGCCCTTGTGGTCGATCCAGAAGCGGGCTGACTCACGCCGTCCTTCGCGGAATTCTGTGATGATTTTCTCGACCACATGGACACTGGCCGGCGGGTGGCAGCGATCCACATCACGACCGATCACCGCTGGTGACCGAGGGAAAATCCGGTCTTTGGGTCGAGTGAAATAGGCGACCTTGTTGTCGGCTGCGACAAAAGACAGGTCAACCGGCAGCGCATTGAAAAGGGCTGCTGCCTGCCGGGCGGTCAAAGTGCCCGTGGGTGTTTCCAGGAAAGTCGCGCTGGTAGCAGCAGCAAAACTGCTGGCCGAAGGGAATCCAGGCAGCTCCGGTGTCGTCTGGCCTTGCTCGGCCAGACAATCTCCGGAAGTGAAGTCTGTGAAATAGGCTTGGTACAGGTCGCGGGGCAAAAAGGCTGGCTCATAATCACGGGCCTGAGCCAGCATGTCTCTCCATTCCGGTGCTGTAAACAGTTCGGCTGCAAGGGGAAATAAAATCCATTGCTCTTTGTTCACCAGACCTTGCAGGGCAAAGAAGAGCTGGCCGAGATCGACACGGATCGTCTGGTCCGACACCTGTGGACTTTCAAGGTCGGCCAGTGTTTGCTTGATGGTTGAGCGCGCATAATCGTGCAAAGCCCACATGATAGCCAGGCCGTGAAAGCGCTCCTGTTTTTGTTCCAGAAGCGGGAACAGGATGTTCTGGATTTTCTCGTAATGGCTGGTGATTTGGGAAAGGTCCTGGACGGCTGCCCGCAGCTCCATGCGATGGCCAGATAGCCCCTCCTTCCACGCTAGCAGCTGGCTGCGGATCGTCCCCAGGCGCTGTTCGAGCGCCTGGTTTTCAGCAGACAGGAGATGAAGGAACGTGCCTGGTGCTGGCTGGAGGAGCGCTTGACCACGCAGGGCGTGGCCAACCGCATGGATCACCTTGTCCAGATACTGGAAAATCTGTTCTGGTGTCTGGCCGGACTCAAGCTGGCCGTGAAACAGCTCCAGCAGCTCCAGAGGGGTGACGGAGCTAAGGTCAGCCTGATGTTGGAAAAACAAATCTTGGCCGCTGGTCGCAGAATCTGCGGGGTGTGCCAGACTCAGCAGATAGTCCCGGAGCCGTTCGACTCGTTTGGGGTCATAGGCAGTGGCCTGGCCCGCGATCATCCCCGGCCTCGCTCATAGGGGGTCGGATAAGGCAGATCGGACTGACGAGTCCGGCCATCCTGGTTGATCACCCAGTAGGGATTTCGAAGCAGCTCGCGGCCCAGCGCAACCAGATCCGAACGGTCGTTGCCGAGGATCTCTTCCACTTGCTCGAGTCGGGTGACCAGGCCGACTGCGATGGTCTTGATCTGGCAATGTTTGCGGATCGCATCCGCATAGCTGACCTGATAGCCCGGGTAGAGCCGGATCGGGGTCTCCACCAGGCCGCCGGTGCTGACATGGACCAGGTCGGCGAGGTCCTTGATGGTATCGACGATGCGGCACGCTTCGGCGAGGTCGATCCCGCCCGTGGCATGATCTGTAGCCGATATGCGCAACAGGATCGTGCGGTCACTCGGCCAGACCTCACGGACCGCGGTGAGGACTTCGCGCAGCAAACGTGTCCGGTTTGCCGTCGAGCCACCGTAAGCATCGGTACGCTGATTGGTTAGCGGGGAGAGGAATTCATGGAGCAGATAGCCATGTGCGGCGTGAATTTCGACGGCATCAAAACCGGCAGTCAGTGCGCGCCTGGCTGCATCCTGGAAAGCTTGCACGATGCCGGGGATCTCGGCCAGGGTCAGGGCATGGGGCATGCGGTATTCAGAAGAAAATGCGATTGCGCTGGGGGCGACGATCACCGGGTCACTCGAGGTGCATTTGCGTCCGGCATGAGCCAGTTGGATTGCGGTCTGGGAGCCGAACTGGTGAATCAAGTCGACAAGGCCTTTCATGCCGGCGATCTGTTTGTCTTCCCACAGGCCGAGGTCCTGGCTGGAGATCCGACCATTGGATGTGACGGCTGTAGCTTCGACAATGATCAGGCCAACCCCGCCCAGAGCCCGCGTCGGGTAATGCAGGCGGTGGAAATCTTGGACCGTGCCGCTTTCATCGCTGGAATACATGCACATCGGCGGCATGACAATTCGGTTTTTCAAATTCAAATTTTTCAAGTTAAAAGGGGAATACGTCAGTAAAGGCATCGGTAACAGGTCCTCCAAAAGTTTCGCTTTTACCCATTGTAACCCAGTTTTCTGCCGGGCGTCTGCCAATACGTTACCACTTGCAGGGCTTGACAAGTTCATTTTCCAGTGGTCATAATGACGCTGTCAACCACTTGCTGGTTGTCACAAGAGAATTTTGGACCGGGGAGCCACCAGGCTGAGAGGGAGCATCACGCTTCGACCCGTAGAACCTGATCTGGATCATGCCAGCGAAGGAAGTCTGCACTTGACACTCCTGTTTTGGGGGATGGCAAAGTTCGGCGCTTCGCGGCCGGGCTTTTTTTATTGGCCGGCCGCCGGTCCAAAACCTGATCGTACCCGTTGTCTCCGGCAAGGATGACAACTGGGCATAAGGAGAGGACCGTGCCATGGATCTGCCCGATTTTGCCCGTCTGCTCGATGCCAATCTCAATCGAGTCTGTGAAGGACTGCGTGTGCTGGAGGATTATTTCCGTTTCGCTTCGCCACGGCCAGACCTCGCGGCCCGTTGCAAGAGCCTGCGTCATCAGGTGCGCCACGAACCCGGCTGCCTGATGCCAGATTTACCCGACTTATTGTGGTTCTGCCGTGATGCCAAGTCTGACTGTGGGCTCGAAGTTGCTCAACGGTTGCAGGATCAGGGCGTGATCCAGCACCAGCATCCAACCATCCGTGATTTTCTCAGTGCCAACGGTAAACGGATCCAGGAAGGGCTGCGCTCATTGGAAGAAGCCAGCCGCATGCTTGACCAGTCCCGCCTGGCGCGCTGTTTCGAGGTCTTGCGCTACCAAGCCTACACGTTAGAGGCAGACTGCCTGACAGCAGTCACGGGCGCACGGCGCGCTGAACCAGCGGCTTTTTTGCGCGGCCTGTATGGGATGGCCACACCCGATCCTGCAACAGGCCGTTCTGCTCTGTCGATCGGCCTTTGCTTACTCGCGGCTGGTGTGATGGTCCTGCAATATCGCAACAAGACGGCAGAAACCGTAGACCAGCTGGCTGATTGCCAGGCATTGGCTGCAGCCTGCCATGAACAGGGAGCGATCCTGATCGTCAACGATCGGCTGGACATCGCCCTGGCCTGTGGCGCCGACGGTGTTCACCTCGGGCAGGAAGACTTGCCCGTTCGTGTGGCCCGCCAGATGGCTAAGCAAGTTCGCCCGGGCCTGCCTTTCTGGATCGGCCTTTCCACCCACAATCCAGAACAAGCCCTGGCTGCTGTGGCCGCCGGCTGTGATTACATCGGCGTCGGTCCGGTTTTTGCCACCACAACCAAAGCAGACTTGCGTTCTCCCGTGGCCGGCCTTGAATATGTCCGCTGGGTTGCGGCCACCATCCAGTTGCCTCAGGTAGCGATCGGTGGAATCAGTCCTGATAATGTTGCCACGGTGCTTCAAGCCGGCGCCCGCTGCTGCGCCATGATCCATGCCATCAACCAGCAGCCAGATCTTGTGGCCGAAGTCCGTCACATTCAGCAGCAGGTGCTGGCCCAACTATGAACAAACCCGGAAACCCATTTTAATCGTCGTTATCTGAAGTCGTTATCTGAATAGGAGGATTCATGAACCAGCAACCAACACCGCTTCCCTGGACCACTCAAATGGATGCAGCCCGTCGTGGTTTGATCACGCTCCAGATGCTCGAAGCCGCCGAAAGAGAGGGACTGGCACCCGAAATCATCCGCGACCGGATCGCTGCCGGTACGGTCTGTCTACCAGCCAATCGCAACCACTCTATGCTGAAAGGGTGTGCGATCGGCGAGGGGCTGACGACCAAAGTCAATGCCAATCTCGGTATCTCGGCCGACCTATGCCACTATGAGCAGGAGCAGGCAAAGGTCCAGGCTGCCCTGGCACTCAAGGTCGATGCCATCATGGACCTGTCATCAGCCGGGCAAACGGATGCGTTCCGGCGCTGGTTGATCAAAACATCTCCAACCATGATCGGTACAGTCCCCCTGTATGATGCCATTGGCTTTCTGGACAAAGAGTTATCTGACATCACCGCTGAGGAGTTCCTCCGCGTCGTGGAGATCCATGCCAAGGATGGTGTCGATTTCGTCACGATCCATGCCGGGCTCAATCGTGCAACGGCAGCACGTTTTCGCCACAACCCGCGGGTGACCCCCATCGTATCCCGCGGCGGCTCACTGCTCTATGCCTGGATGGAAATGACCGGCCAGGAAAATCCTTTCTACGAACATTTCGATCAGCTGCTGGACATCTGCGCTGCTTATGATGTCACCTTGAGTCTGGGCGATGCCTGTCGCCCAGGCAGCCTGGCCGATGCCACGGATGCAGCTCAGATCGAAGAACTGGTGACTCTGGGTGAATTGACCCGCCGAGCCTGGGCTCGGAATGTCCAAGTCATGATCGAAGGCCCCGGACACATGGCTTTAAACGAAATCCCTGCCAACATGCTGCTGCAGAAAAAGCTCTGCCACGGGGCGCCCTTCTATGTGCTCGGACCACTCGTAACAGATATCGCACCAGGTTACGATCACATCACCAGTGCCATCGGCGGCGCCATCGCGGCTGCCAGTGGAGCTGATTTCCTCTGCTATGTCACACCGGCCGAACACTTGCGCCTGCCCGACCAGGATGACATGAAAGAAGGCATCATCGCCGCCAGGATCGCCGCCCATGCGGCTGATCTTGCCAAGGGAATTCCAGGCGCTGCCGACTGGGACCGCGCGATGAGTGTGGCTCGCCAGTCTGTCGACTGGCAGACCATGTACAGCCTGGCCCTCGATCCGGAAAAAGCTCGCCGCCTGCATGAAAGCGCGTTGCCAACGGAAGATGGGACCTGCACCATGTGCGGCAAGCTCTGCTCGATGCGCAACATGAACCAGATTCTGGGCGGACAGTCGATCCGCCTGCATCAATCCGACCGGAAAGGATAGGAAGATGACTGCTCGCGACACTCAATTGGACTTGAAAAAGCTGACCCTATCCGCTGTACTGATCGCACTTGGGACTGCCGGATCCTTCCTGCCATTCATGACCTTCCCGATAGGGCCCTGCCGTTGTGCTCCCTTGCAGCATTCGATCAATGTCATCGGTGCGATCTTGCTCGGCCCCGGCTATGCCCTGGCCAACGCGTTTCTGATCTCCTTGTTGCGCAACTTGTTTGGAGTTGGTTCCTTGCTGGCCTTCCCAGGCAGCATGATCGGTGCCTTGCTGGCCGGTTGGCTGTATCGCATCTTTGCTACAGACAGCGCTGCCCTGATCGGGGAGTGGGTTGGCACAGGCCTGATCGGCAGCCTTCTGGCTTATCCGGTAGCCCGCTACTTGATCGACCTATCTCCTGCCAGCACGACCTTTTTCGTACTCCCATTTGCCCTGAGCACCCTGGCTGGCGGATTGCTCGCTACCCTGATCCTGCCTGTCCTACGCAAAGCCATTTCCCTGCCCGTCCGCTCAGATCGCAAGAAAGCGCCTGAAGATGGCAGCCAGACCTGATCTTGCGGTGATCGTGGAGACCATCACGGTAAATTTCAACCGGGTGCGCAGGCGCAATCCCCTGATTCATCACATTTCTAATTGGGTCACCTTGAACGACTGTGCCAATGCTGCCTATGCCGTCGGCGCCCGGCCGACGATGGCCTTTGATCCACAGGAAGCCATCCTTGCTACAAACCAGGCCGACGCCATCGTCTGGAACCTTGGTACTTTCAACAAGACGACCGCCAGCGCAATCCAGTCCGCCTTGCTCAGCGCCGCCACACGGCCCATTCCCGTCGTGATCGACCCTGTCGCCGCCCAAGCCTATCCCGGCCGCCTGCACTTCGCGCTCGACTGTCTGGCCCAATTCGCCGTCCTTGCCGAACAAGGCAAACTCGCCTGCACCCTTTTCATCCGTGGCAACGAAACTGAACTCACCGCACTCACCCAATCCAGCATCATACAACTCGGATTAAACCCAGCTCTCTCCAGCGGCGGGGTCGACCATTGCCGGAAGGATGTGAGCCCAAATATGCCAGCACCTTTTGGGCTCACCCCTTTTTCGGCAAAATTGTCATCCTATCAGCTGTTTCTTGCTTCTTTCCCAGCAAACATGGCACTGTTCCTGGTCGAAACGGGGAAAAGAGACCATGTTCTTTTTCTCAACGAGGGTCAGCTGGATAATTTGACCCATGTGCAGACTTGTCCGTCTCTGGCGTTGATCACAGGGGCAGGCTGTGTGAGCGATACCTTGATAGCAGCGACAACTGGAGCGCTCCTTAGTAAGGAACCTGAGCTTGCGCGGCGCGATCTGGCTGCTGCAGCCTTTGCGGCTGTCGCCGGTCTGGTTCGGGCAGGCCAGCTGGCTAACGAAAAGGCTGGCGGCATCGGTACATTTCGCAGTTTGCTCTTTGATGAACTGAGTCGGCTGGGGTGATCTGCTGATCCTTTAAATCAGGGGGCAGCTGCGTGGACCGCGCAGGGCCTGTGCTATAATGGGATCAGGTTCTGCGAAGGGGGATTACCACCGTGCCGATTCTGACGATTTCCCGGCAAATGGGCAGTCTAGGCGATGAGATCGCTCACGAAATGTCCCGTCGCCTGGGCTGGGTTTTGCTCGATCACAATCAGATGATCAATCGCTTTTTTACAGAAGGTGTCACCGAGCACGAACGACAGTCTCTATCTGAGAGCGCACGCTTTTTTTTAAATGCGGCACCTGATGGACAAACCTATATCGACCGTCTCGAGCGTGGCTTGAACCAGCTCGCCACAGAAAAACCCCTGATCCTGCTCGGTTTTGGCTCACAGATCATTTTTGCCGAAAATGACGAGGCGGTCCATGTCCGGATCACCGCCCCGGCTACCATCCGCCTGGAGCGCGTCAAAAATCAGTTCAACGCCACAGACGAAAACGCCAGCCAGATACTTGACCAGGCCGACCGCCGCCATCGACGCTTTGTCTCGACTCTTTTTGATGTTGACAGTACCGATGAGTCTTTGTACCATTTGGTTCTCAACACCGGATTTTTGTCCGTGGCCGAAGCAGTCGAGACTCTGTCGGCACTGCTCAACATCAAAGAGATCATGCACGAGCAGCCGAAACAACCAGAAAAGCCAGTCCAATCAGCGAATGGGCAGATCCATTTCAAAAATAAATCCGAAGCCGAATTCGCCCGCATCCTGGACATGCACCAGATCGAGTGGAAATATGAACCACGGACATTTCCTGTTGAATGGGACGCCGAAGGTAATGTAACCTTAGCTTTCAGCCCGGATTTTTACCTCGTCCAGTTCGATACCTATCTGGAGCTGACCACCATGAATCAGCGTTATGTGACAGAGAAGAACAAGAAACTGCGCCGGGTGCGCGAGCTCTATCCCGGAACACATATCAAGATCGTCTATAAGAGGGATTTCCAAACCCTGATCGAACGTTTCAGTCACATGGGCACGACCAGTCAGCTGTGACTATTCGGGTCTGATCCAGTGTCACCCCGTCTGATCATACAGGCTGCAGGAGAGGTTTTTCATGGGTGAAGGCAACAGCAATGCGGGCTACAAAATCCGCCAGACCCTGCTCACATCTCAAACGATTCAAAGCCGAATTCTGGAATTGGGCCAACAAATCACACAAGACTATGCCGGCCAGGAGCTTGTGCTGGTCGGTGTCCTCAAAGGCTCTCTCTATTTCATGGCAGATCTGACCCGAGCTATTGATCTGCCTCTGATCTTGGATTTCATGACCATAGGCACCATACCCACCACAACCAACCAGACCGGTATCGTCCGGATCACGAAAGACCTCGACGTCGATATCACCGGCAAGCACGTGCTTTTGATTGAGGACATCATCCGCACTGGTCTGACAACCGCTTATCTCGTCCAAAACCTCAAGGCGCGGCAGGTGGCCAGCGTCATGGTCTGTTCCCTCCTGGTCAACCCAGACCAGCAATTGATCAATGTCCCCATCGCTTACAGTGGCTTTGAGATCACCCAGACCTGGTTGATCGGCTATGGCATGGACATCGGAGAAAAAGGGCGCAACCTACCTTATATTGCCGAGATTGACCGGAACGGACGCACCTGATCCTGCAGCAGAGAAGGGTGTCAAGCGAACTTGGCCGAAAACAAGGTTCCGACAGCCTTCTGCTCGAGAATAGCATCGATCGAATGGGCTTTGGAGCCATTGGCAATCACCGCGTCAATCCCGGCGACATTGGCGATGCGGGCGGCCAGGATCTTGCTGCGCATCCCGCCAGTCCCGCGCACAGTTCCTGCACCGCCAGCCAGCTGCTCGATTTCATCCGTGATCTCAGCCACATGGTCAATCAGACTCGCCTGGTGATTGCTGCGTGGATCGCTGTCATACAAGCCATCGATATCCGTTAAAATGATCAGCAGGTCAGCGCCGGTGAGCACCGCAACCATAGCCGACAGCGTATCATTATCACCAAACGTGCCGTTATGGTAGATCTCCCGTGTCGAAACCGTATCATTTTCATTGACAATCGGCAGGATCTGCTTTTCCAGCAAAGCTTCAAACGTATTGCTGACATTCTCGCGTGATACTGCTTCATCGATGTCGTCTTTGGTTAGGAGGATCTGCGCTACGATCTGGTTGTAGTCATTCAGGATCCGGCTGTACATGTTCATCAATTCACTCTGACCCACGGCAGCAACCGCCTGTTTGTCACGGATGAGCTTTGGTTTTTCTGGCAGGCGGAGTTTGCCGACACCCACACCGATTGCACCCGATGAAACGAGGATGACTTCCTTGCCCTGGTTCATCAGGTTGGCAATGGAACGACACAGATTTTCCATGTTGGTCAAATTGAACCGGCCGTTTTCATGGGTGATGGTGGATGTGCCAACCTTAATAACAATCCGCTTGGCCTTCGAAACCCTTTCCCGTCGAACATCTGTCTTATACATGGTCATAACGCTTCCTTAAAATGATTTATACGAAGGAGAATCCCGCATGCCCTTGTCAGGATTTGTGATGCTGGGGCAGAGCTGTGGCAGCTGGAGCAGAACCAGCTGAAGCTGGAGCAACAAGAGCCTGAGCAAAGACATCATCCATGCTGTCCACATAAATCAGCTTGACCTTTTCGAGCACCGCGGCTGGAATATCACTGGCGTCACGCTGGTTTTCCAGAGGGACCAACACGGTATCGATCCCGGCACGATGGGCAGCGATCACTTTTTCCTTCAGCCCGCCGATGGGCAGGATCCGGCCACGCAGGGTGATTTCACCGGTCATGGCTACATTGCGTCGGACCGCTCTGCCACTCAGGGCTGAAGCCAGAGCGGTTGCCAGAGTGATTCCAGCTGATGGGCCGTCTTTAGGGGTGGCTCCTGCCGGTACGTGGATGTGAATGTCAGATTTGGTTCCGAAATCTTCTGCGATACCCAGGCTGGCAGCCCGGCTCCGGATATATGACAGGGCAGCCCGGGCAGACTCTTTCATGACATCACCCAGCTGGCCGGTCAGCTCGAGATGGCCCGTGCCGGGCATGATGTTGACCTCGATCATCAGCGTATCACCACCGGCATAAGTCCAGGCAAGACCAGTCGCAACACCGATCTGGTCCTGCTCTGACGCTTTTTCATAGTGAAATTTCTGCTTGCCAATCAGATCCGGCAAATTGGCCGCCGTCACTTTGATCTTTTTCTGGCCTTGTTCGGTGATCAAAATGGCCGCCCGGCGGCAAAGATGGGCCAGTTCGCGTTCGAGCTGGCGTACTCCCGCCTCGTGGGTGTAGCCTGTGATTAAATTGCGCAGCCCGTCCCGTGTGATCGTAAGTTGAGTCTTTTTCAAAGCGTTCTGATTGAGCTGGTTGGGCAGTAAGTGACGAGCAGCAATCTCCAGCTTTTCTTCTTCTGTGTAGCCCGACAGGTGGATCGTTTCCATCCGATCCAGAAGCGCCTGGGGAATGGTCTCAGTGGTATTGGCCGTCGTGATAAAAAGGACATTCGACAGGTCATAGGGAATCTCGAGATAATGGTCCCGGAAATTGTTGTTCTGTTCGGGATCGAGAACCTCGAGTAGGGCAGAAGAAGGGTCGCCGCGATAATCACTGCCGAGCTTGTCAATTTCATCCAGCAAAATGAGCGGATTATCCTTGCCTGCCTGGCGGATGGCATTGATAATCCGGCCGGGCATGGCACCAATATAGGTCCGGCGATGACCGCGGATTTCCGCTTCATCATGAACCCCACCCAGCGACATGCGAACGTATTTGCGGCCGAGGGATTCGGCAACGGAACGGGCGATCGATGTCTTGCCCACACCCGGGGGACCAACCAGACAAAGGATCGG
>DIFN01000025.1:16290-61637 GCA_002419145.1 Mageeibacillus sp. UBA5747
AGGATCTTTCTGGCATGGGCAATGTCAAGATTTTCCGGGTTCATCCGGCCCCAGGGCAATTCAAACACCAGATCGAGGTAATTCCTCAGGACGGAGCCTTCGGGATTGCCCATCTGGGCTCTGGCCAGACGGGCAATTTCCTTTTTGACCTTGGTTTTGAATTCGGCCGGAATCGCGGTCTGCTCAAGCAGCTCAAGATAGCGTTCTTGCTCCTCCTGGGAACCCTCTTGCTCGCCTAGTTCGTTCTGGATCACTTTCATCTGCTCGCGCAGGTAATATTCCTTCTGATTGCGCTCAATCGTCTGACGAACTTTTTCGCCGATTTCCCGTTCCAGTTCGGCAATGGACTGCTCACGGGTCAGAACATCCAGCAGGAAATCGATCCTGAGCTTGACATCCAATATCTCGAGGATCTCCTGCTTCTCTGCAACTTGCAGATTCAGGTGGGAAGCGATGGTATCAGCGGCCTGGGAGGCATTCGCAATATTGCTGATTAAGCCGACGATTTCAGCGGAAATGCGCACACTGCTGGCGGCATAGTTTTCGAAACGCCGGACTAGCTGGCGACGATAGGCCTCGGTTGCGAGGTCATTTTCCTCAGGCAGTTCATAAATATGACACTCAACACTATAATATGGGTCTTCGCTGACAATATTCACCCAGCGGGCACGTTGCAGACTCTCGACCATTACTTTTACGGTGTCGCTGTTGTTGGTTTCATACACCTGCTTAACACGTGCCAGGCATCCCATCTGATAAATTTCGTCCGGTTGTGGCCAGTCTCCCCCCGTATGGATCTGGGCAGTCACAAAAACCATCTGGTCGCTGTCGATGGCCGCTTTGACAGCTGCTCTGGATTTGGGGCGGGCCACATCAAAACTCATGGAGGTGCCAGGAAAGATCACCAGGCCACGTAAAGGAATCATCGGCACTGTCTTTTGTTCCAGTGTGGTTAATTCATGTGAAGCCGGCAAACCCAGGACTTCCCGGTTTTCACGGACTCTTTGATGATTGGCCTTTTTCCGGGTCTTTGTTTTCTGTGCTTCCATTTGTCACCTGATTTGATTGATTTTTCTTATTATACCATTGCACTGCGGTGTTTTTGTGCCATTCAACTGCTGTGCTAAGCCTATGTCAAATGAAGCCGACACGCAGCGCGCCGCCCTTAAAAAAGGCCCCGAACGCAGGACGCTCGAGGCCTTTTGCAGGATAAATCCAGGGGACAGTTGGTCGGGACTTATTCGATGATGGTCGAAACAGTACCGGAACCGACGGTCTTGCCACCTTCACGGATAGCAAACTTCAGGCCGGGCTCCATGGCGATGGAGTTGATCAGTTCGACCGTGATGGTGATGTGGTCGCCAGGCATGCACATTTCGGTGCCGGCCGGCAGATGAGCAACACCGGTAACGTCCGTGGTGCGGAAGTAGAATTGCGGACGGTAGCCATCGAAGAAAGGCTTGTGACGGCCGCCTTCAGCCTGGGTCAAAACGTAGACCTGACCGGTGAACTTGGTGTGGGGCTTGATGGAGCCGGGTTTGCAGATAACTTGACCACGCTCGACATCCTTGCGGGTAACACCACGGAGCAGGACACCGATGTTATCGCCAGCTTCAGCCTGGTCGAGCAGTTTTCTAAACATTTCAACACCGGTGACAACGGTGGCACGGGGAGCTTCTGTAAGACCGACGATTTCGACTGCGTCGCCAACTTTGACGACACCACGCTCGACACGACCGGTGGCAACTGTACCACGGCCTGTGATGGTGAAGACGTCTTCAACTGGCATGGCAAAAGGCTGGTCGATCGGGCGGGCCGGGGTCGGGATGAAATTGTCGACAGCGTCCATCAGCTCGAGGATACAGGCGTACTTCGGATCGTTCTTGTCGGTGCTGGTGCACTCAAGAACGTCGAGAGCGGAGCCCTTGATGACGGGGGTGTCATCGCCAGGGAATTCGTAGGTATTGAGGAGTTCGCGGACTTCCATTTCGGTCAGTTCGATGAGTTCCGGGTCAGCCATGTCGCACTTGTTCAGAAAAACGACGATCGAAGGAACGCCGACCTGGCGGGCGAGCAGGATGTGTTCACGGGTCTGGGGCATCGGGCCGTCAGCAGCGGATACAACCAGGATCGCGCCGTCCATCTGGGCAGCACCTGTGATCATGTTCTTGATGTAGTCGGCGTGGCCGGGGCAGTCAACGTGAGCGTAGTGACGCTTGTCGGTCTGGTATTCGACGTGTGCGGTATTGATTGTGATACCACGGGCTCTTTCTTCCGGAGCCTTGTCGATGTTGTCATAAGAGGTGTAGCTGGCCTGCCCGCCCAATGCGAGGACCTTGGTAATCGCAGCGGTCAGGGAGGTTTTGCCGTGGTCAACGTGGCCGATTGTGCCGATATTGACGTGGGGCTTGTTTCTTTCAAATTTTGCCTTTGCCATTGGGGATAATCCTCCTTTTTCCAGCACCGTCCTTCGGTGCCGTTGTAACATCTTATTCCGCCTTTTTGGCCGTCTATTCCATTTTACACAAATTAACTGTCTTGACAATCATTAGTGCTTGTAGATGGAGTCGATGCAGCCTGTCGGGTCAGTAGATCTGAAACGGGTTCTGGTTATTTCTTGAGCAGGCCTTCCATGATGCTCTTCGGCACTTCTTCGAAGTGGCTGATCTGCATCACGAAGGTCCCGCGGCCTTGGGTACGGGAACGCAGGGCTGTGGCGTAGCCGAACATCTGCGACAGCGGAACCTTGCACTGGATATGTTGGGCATTGGAACGGGCTTCCATGCCTTCGATACGGCCGCGGCGGGAGCTGATGTCGCCCATGACGTCACCCATATATTCCTCGGGGACATCGATGTCGACGCGCATGATCGGTTCGAGCAGGACGGGGTCAGCTTTGCGGCAGGCTTCCTTGAAGCCCATGGAGCCGGCGATCTTGAACGCCATTTCCGACGAGTCGACTTCGTGGTAGGATCCGTCAACGACCGTGACTTTGATGTCAACGACCGGATAACCACCCAGGACACCGCTGTTCATAGCTTCCTGGATACCGGCATCGATCGGGGCGATGTATTCCTTGGGAATGGAGCCGCCGACGACTTTGTTGACAAACTGGTAGCCTTCGCCCGGTTGGAGGGGTTCGACTTCGAGGACGCAGTGACCATACTGGCCACGGCCACCAGACTGGCGGACAAACTTTCCCTCGGCCTTGACAGCCTTACGGATCGTTTCCTTGTAGGCAACCTGCGGGGCACCGACATTGGCTTCGACCTTGAACTCCCTAAAGAGGCGGTCAACGATGATGTCGAGGTGCAGTTCGCCCATGCCGGCAATCAGGGTCTGGCCGGTTTCCTGGTCGGTGTAGGTGCGGAAGGTCGGATCTTCTTCAGCCAGCTTGGCCAGGGCAGTCATCATCTTCTCCTGGCTGGCCTTGGACTTCGGTTCGATCGCGACGTTGATGACCGGTTCCGGGAATTCCATCGATTCGAGGATGATCGGAGCCGAGTCGACGCAGAGTGTGTCACCGGTAGTCGTGTCCTTGAGGCCGACGGCCGCTGCGATATCGCCGGAGTAGACGCGGTCGATTTCTTCGCGGTGGTTAGCGTGCATCTGCAGGATGCGGCCGATGCGTTCGCGCTTGCGTTTGCCAGCGTTCATGACATACGAGCCGGACTCGAGCTCACCGGAGTAGACGCGGAAGAAGCAGAGTTTGCCGACGAAGGGGTCAGTCATGATCTTGAACGCCAGGGCTGAGAAAGGCGCTGAGTCGTCCGAGGGGCGTTCTTCTTCTTCTTCGGTGTCAGGATTGATACCCTTGATGGCCGGAACGTCGAGTGGAGACGGCAGATAGTCGATGACAGCATCGAGCATCAGCTGGACGCCCTTGTTCTTGTAGGATGAACCACAAAGAACGGGGGTGACTTTGCAAGCGATGGTCGCACGGCGCAGGGCGGCCTTGAGCTCCTCTGTGGTGATTTCTTCACCTTCGAGGAATTTCATGGTCAGTTCTTCGTCGGTTTCCGCGATGCCTTCAACCATCTTCTCATGCCATTCATGAGCCAAATCAGCCATGTCGGCCGGGATGTCGACTTCTGTGACCTGCTTGCCCAGGTCGTCACCATAGACAATGGCTTTCATTTTGACAAGGTCCACGATTCCGGCGAAGACATCTTCCTTGCCGATTGGCAGTTGGATCGGGATCGCATTGGTCCGCAGGCGTTCCTTCATCATGCTGACCGCACGGTAGAAGTCAGCGCCGAGGATGTCCATCTTGTTGACGTAAGCCATGCGTGGGACACCATAATGGTCAGCCTGGCGCCAGACGGTTTCGGTCTGGGGTTCGACGCCGCCTTTGGCGCAGAACAAGGTCACGGCACCATCAAGAACACGCAGCGAGCGTTCAACTTCAACCGTGAAGTCAACGTGCCCGGGGGTGTCGATGATATTGATGCGGTGTTCCTTCCACTCAGCGGTGGTGGCAGCGGAGGTGATGGTGATGCCACGCTCCTGTTCCTGCTCCATCCAGTCCATGGTGGCAGCACCTTCATGGACCTCACCGATCTTGTGCACCTTGCCCGTGTAGAACAGGACACGTTCGGTTGTGGTGGTCTTGCCTGCATCGATATGGGCCATGATGCCGATATTCCGCGTTTTATCAAGCGAGAATTTTCTAGGCACAGTAAGCTCCTTTTCCTGATCCAGTTACCATCTGTAATGGGCAAACGCGCGATTGGCGTCAGCCATACGATGCATGTCTTCTTTTTTCTTGTAGGTGCCTCCGGTGCTATTGAACGCGTCAACGATCTCGTTAGCGAGGCGCTCGTGCATGGTGCGCTCACTGCGATTTCTGGCGAAGGTAACCAGCCAGCGCAGGCCGAGGGTCTGGCGGCGTTCCGGACGGACTTCGATCGGCACCTGGTAATTGGCACCGCCGACGCGCCGGGCTTTGACTTCCAGCATCGGCATGACGTTCTCGAGGGCTTTGGTGAAAACCTCGAGGGCATCCTGGCCTGTGCGTTCCTTGACAATGTCAAACGCACTGTAGCAAATTTTCTGGGCAACTCCCTTTTTCCCGTCTTGCATGATGTTGTTGATCAGCTTGGCGACCTTGACATCATGGTAAACCGGATCAGGAAGCACTTCTCTTGTCGGGACATGGCCTTTTCTTGGCACGTGTCTTCCCTCCTATTCATGATAATGCGGGCAACCCCTCTTCAAAGGGACTGTCCGATACCACAGGTACTCACGATAACGGACCGTGTTACGTACGTCCGGCCATAGTCCGCCTTTTGAGGCGAATCTATCGTCTGGTGTACTGACAACTGTAAGTCCAACCGATGGCAGCTTGTGGTTAGCGTTTGACCTTGGCTGCCTTGGGTCTCTTGGCACCATACTTGGAACGGCTCTGCTGGCGGTTGGCAACACCGGCAGTGTCCAGCGTACCGCGCACAATGTGATAGCGGACACCCGGCAGATCTTTGACACGGCCACCGCGGATCAGCACGACAGAGTGCTCCTGCAGATTGTGTCCAATACCCGGGATGTAGGCGGTCACTTCGGTCTGGTTGGTCAGGCGGACCCTGGCAACCTTACGCAGTGCAGAGTTCGGTTTCTTCGGCGTCGTGGTCTTGACCACGGTGCATACACCGCGCTTCTGCGGGGACGAGATGTCAGTGGAACGCTTTTTGAGCGTATTCATTCCCGTCTGCAGAGCCGGGGAAGAAGACTTGTAGCTCTTGGACTTGCGTCCTGCATTGACCAATTGGTTGAACGTAGGCATCAATACACCTCCTTCTCTAAAATATTGCCACTTTTCAGATCAGCGTCCGTCAGGATGCACAATGAGCGTACCCAGCGTCTAAACAGACATAAAAAGCCCCCTTTGGGGTTAGCGGCAATTTATTGTATCACCGGTCTCCTGATTTGTAAACAAGTTGCCGATTTTGGGACGCCGTCCCTTTTTCGGCATACGGGGTGGTTGTTCGACAAGCCAGGTTGCGCCGGAAAAGGGACGCCCGGGGATGCGCAGTCTTGTTGGATTTGGCTGGAAGAATTGCGACAAAACGCCGAAAAATGGACGCCGTCTCCTTTTGGGCATGCTATGATAGTTACAGTTCCGGTTGCATGGATGGGCCGGTCATGGGAGGCACTGTGGGTAAGATTAAGGTAGAAGTTTGTGCGGGGACTTTCTGTACGATGATGGGTTCGATGGATATTGCGGCTGCGATTGACAGTCTGGGGGATCTTGAGGAGAGTGGCATCCGGTGTGACTTGGATGTCATCATGGTACCGTGTCTGGAAAACTGCGAGGCCGGGGCCTTGTCTCCGGTAGTCCGGATCAACGGTGAAACTTTTTTCCGGGCCGAAACCGAAACTGTCATGGCCAAGTTGCTTGAGCTGGCCAAGAACTGTCCTGACTCAACTGACAACAACACACAGGAACAGGCAGGACACTAATCATGCGCGGGCTGTTCACACCGATCACCAAGATCCGCCGCCAGGTTTTCACCGAGGTGGCACACCATGCGTATGAACGGGATCTTGAGCATGCTGACTACAGTTATTTCTACGAATCTGCCTACCGCATTATCCCCGGTGAAGTGGCCCAATACCGCGACAGCGTTTTCAAAGAACGCGCGATCATCCGGGAACGGATCCGCCTGACGCTCGGCTTACCGCTGCGACCGGCCGATGCGCACCA
The DNA here is from genome assembly GCA_002419145.1 of Mageeibacillus sp. UBA5747. Classification (GTDB taxonomy): domain Bacteria; phylum Bacillota; class Clostridia; order Saccharofermentanales; family UBA5734; genus UBA5734. The sequence continues at coordinate 22,991 of DIFN01000025.1, forward strand.
GAACTTCACCGAAGGCATGGTAGATATTGCTGTCGCAGAAAAGCGCCTGGCCAAACCACTGGTCAGCGTCATCCCCTTTGCCTGCGAAGCCTGTCCGACCGATCATTTCAAAGTCACTGATAATTGCCGCAAATGCCTGGCTCACCCTTGTACCTCTGTCTGTCCGGTCAATGCTGTTTCAATTGGCAAAACCCGGGCGATCATCGATCATGACAAATGCATCAAATGCGGCCGCTGTCAGACCGCCTGCCCCTACCATGCCATTGTCCGCACCGGCCGACCTTGTGCCGAAGCATGTGGCGCCCATGCCATCGACAGCGACGAGCTAGGCCGGGCCAAGATCAACCAAGACAAATGCGTCGCCTGTGGCATGTGTATTGTCAGCTGTCCCTTCGCCGCCATCACCGACAAATCCGAAATCTATCAGGTCGTCACCGCCATCCGGCTCGGCTACCGAGTCTATGCCGCCATCGCACCTTCGTTCGTCGGTCAGTTCGGCCCTCTGGCCACACCGGGCAAGGTTGTCGCCGGCCTCAAGAAACTGGGCTTTGCCGATGTCATCGAGGTCGGCGTTGGCGCCGACATCGGAACCGTCATGGAAGCAGAGGAATTCCTCGAAAAAGTCCCCGGCGAACTGGATTTCCTTGGCACCAGCTGCTGTCCAGCCTGGGAAAGTTTCGCCCGTGCCACGCAGCCGACCCTGGCCCCTTGTATATCCGGCTCTTCAACCCCCATGGTGGCCACCGCACATACCTTGAAAGCCCAGGACCCCCAGAGCAAGGTCGTTTTCATTGGCCCCTGCATTGCCAAGAAACTCGAAGCACTCGAAGAAGAGGTCCTGCCCTTTGTGGATTTTGTCCTGACCTACGAGGAACTGATGGGCATGTTCAGCGCCAGATCTGTCGACCTGGCAGGCCTCACAGAAGAGCCTTTTCGCTACCAAGCTTCGCGCGACGGCCGCAGCTATGCAGTCGCCGGCGGTGTTGCTGCAGCGATCAAGAATTGCATCGCCGAGCTTGACCCGACTCGGGAGGTGCCTGTCCAAAAGGCCGACAGCCTCAACGACTGCCGCAAAATGCTGGCCCTGGCCAAGGCAGGGAAGACCAACGGCTACCTGTTAGAAGGCATGGCTTGCCCTGGCGGTTGCGTCGGTGGCCCTGGAACGCTGATGCCCATACCCAAAGCGGGCCAGGCGGTCAATCAGTTTGCCAGCCAGTCGCCTTATCAAACATCACTTGCCAATGAGTCAATCCTGCCTGGCCCCAGCGCCGGCTGATGCAAGCGATCTGACACCATGCCATCGCACATCACTGTCTGGAAAATCGGCAACGGCACATGGGTTTCTCTCCCAGAGGACCCTATGCTGAGCATGCAGCTGGCTGATATGCAACCTGAGAACGACTACTTCTACTGGATCGACATTACAGAAAAGCCAGGTGAAGAATTCCTCAATCAGCTTGAACAACAGCTCGGGTTGCATGAAATCGCTCTGGACAACCTGTTCGACACAATGCATAACCCACGGCTGCTGGAATTCGAAGACCACCTCTTGCTGGGAACCCGGGTGATCGAGGCCTGGAATACCGAAATGGCCATAACCTCCCTGGGCATTGTCCTGGGCAAAGGCTTTCTGATCACTGCGCACGAAAAGCCGCTTGATTTGCTGGATAAGATCCGGCTGCGTGTCAAATCCAACCAAAACCAGGTTCTGGGCAATGGCGCAGACCGCTTGCTCTATCTGGTTCTGGACACTCTGTCAGATCATTATTACGAATTACTGGATCTACTCAGCGACCAGATCGATGCCATTGATGACCGGGCTACCGAGCTCAGCCAGAAGCAGGATCCCCTCCTGCAGCGGGACATCCTGGACACCAAACGCCAGCTACTGGCCATTCACAGGGTAGCTGCGCCCTTGCGGGATGCGTTGCTCAATTTACGCCGGACCAACCGGAACTTGATCAGCGAAGCCAATGAGCTTTACCTGCGCGATGTGTTTGAGCACATCCTGCAGCTGCTGGATAACATTGAAACCTACCGGGAAATCCTTTCAAGCACGACCGAACTGATCATGTCTGCCGCCAGCAACCGCATGAACGAGATCATGACCTTCCTGACCGTCTTCACCACCTTTTTCATCCCGATCAATTTCATTGCCGGTTTCTACGGCATGAACCTGGTCATGCCGGAAGCCCGCCTTCCTGTCACATATCCGATTGTCATCGCGCTGATGGCAGCTCTGATCGCATTCATGTACGTCTGGTTTAAACGCAAACACTGGCTCTGATTCGATCGTTACGGCAACCCACCCTTTTTGCGCCTATACTCGAGGGTAGATCATCAATTATCTAACCCTGACGGCTTGCTTTCAGTTACTGGAGCCAGCCGAGGGTATCGTTCCAAAGGAGGCTGTAATCACCTATGTTCCAGGAACTTCAAATCACCGGGGTCCAGGCCCGTGAAATTCTCGATTCCAGAGGCAACCCAACCGTAGAAGCAGAAGTATGGACCGAAGACGGCGCATTTGGCCGTGCGGCCGTTCCATCAGGCGCATCCACGGGCGCATTCGAGGCCGTTGAACTCCGGGACAAAGATCCGGGGCGTTATCTCGGACAGGGCGTGCGCAAGGCAGTCGCCAACATCAACGAACGGCTCGCTGACGAATTGATTGGCTTGAATGTCTTTGACCAGACCGGACTCGACAACCTGATGCTCGAACTTGACGGCACACCCAACAAAGCCAATCTTGGTGCCAATGCCATTTTGGCCGTTTCGCTCGCGATCGCCCAGGCCGCAGCCAATTCACTCGGTGTCTCCTTGTTCCAATACCTGGGTGGCCTCGGCGGCCACCGCCTGCCGGTCCCGATGATGAACATCATCAACGGCGGCAAACATGCTGACAACAGCATTAATCTGCAGGAATTCATGATCATGCCGATCGGAGCTGAGACCTTCCGCCAGGCCCTGCAGTGGAGCGTCGAAGTCTTCCACACCCTCAAGAAATTGCTCCGGGCAGACGGATTTGCCACCGCTGTCGGTGATGAAGGTGGCTTTGCCCCCAATTTCACCAGTGACGAGCAAGGCCTGGACTACATTGTCAAAGCCATCAAGGCAGCCGGATTCCGTCCTGGCAAAGATTTTGCCATCGCCATTGACGCAGCATCCACCGAAATGTACGAAGCCGCGAAGGAAAAAGGCCGCGAAGGAGATTACCTGTTCTGGAAATCCGGCGTTTACAAAACCCGCGATGAAATGGTCGATTTCTGGGCCGACTGGGCATCCCGTTACCCCATCATCTCACTCGAAGATGGGCTGGCCGAGGACGATTGGGAAGGTTGGAAAATCCTGACCGACCGGTTAGGCAAAAAACTGCAGCTTGTGGGGGATGACCTTTTCGTCACCAATACCGAGCGCATCCAGCGTGGTATTGACGGTGGCATCTCCAATTCCGTCCTGATCAAGCTCAACCAGATCGGCACTCTGACCGAAACCCTGCAGGCGATCGAGATGGCGAAAAACAATGGTTGGACGGCGATCGTCTCCCATCGCTCCGGTGAAACTGAAGATGTCACAATTGCCGACATTGTCGTCGCGACCAATGCGGGCCAGATCAAAACCGGTGCCCCCTCCCGTACCGATCGGGTCGCCAAGTACAACCAACTGTTGCGCATCGAAGAGGAGCTCGGCGATGCCGCCGTTTATGCTGGCCGTAAGGCTTTCAAGGTCACACCTGACTGGGCCTGAACCTGGGCCTGAACCGAAAAATTCGGTTCAGAACCGTAAAGTAAAATCTGAAATCAAGGGGTGCGTCTCAGTTTTTCTGAGACGGCCTCTTTTTTCTTGCTGCCGAGTGCGTACGCCAGGTTTTGACCGGCTGTCGAGTCATCCCGATAAGGTGGCGTAACTGGTGGGAAACAGTATCTGGAATCCGGACGGATGCGATTCGGGTCCGTAAAATGAACCGGGACAGGTCTAAACGTGGCAAAGCAGGCAGGCCGGGCAGCGTCGGCAGGCTGGGTCGCAGCAAGACCGGCAGGCTGGGTCGATAGGTCTCTAACCAAGTCCTGATCTGCTTATGGGCATGGGGGTAGCGAATGGATTGCAGCCTGGGGAAGGCTCGGAGCAACCGACGTTGCGCAATTCCCAGCTGGCGAATCAGATTGGCACGGTCCCGGATGGTTTCCAGCAGATCCTGGGCTGCGTGAGTCGTGCTTTCGCTTCGATTGGCAAGGTTGTCGACCCAGGCACTTTGCCAGATTTTCCAATCTGTCATCCACATACCAACCTGAGCGAGGAGGCGGTTGAACTGGACGACGGCCAGGATCGAAAAGACCAGGTCGACCACGAAGCCGGCTGCCAAGGCCAGGGCGATCCAAGGGGCGACTCTGTCAGGAATCCGGGACAGGCCAAAGTCCACGACCGGTGCCAGGCTATACACCAGGAACAAACTCAGGGCTCCCCAGGCGAGCGAAACAGACAGGCAGATGCGACCGTGAAGATTCCAGCGATTATCGCTGTAATCCCACCACCGGTTGCCAAAAAGTTTCTCCATGCCCAGGCCTGTCACATATTCCAGACTGCTGCAGAGCAGGAGTCCGCCCCAGAAGACCAATGGCCAAGAAAATGCCAGAGGCTGCAAGATCAGCAGAATCAGCAAAGCCCCCACACCATAGATCGGGCATATCGGCCCCTTAAGAAAACCGCGATTGACCCAGTGGTGCGATTTTAGTGAAACGTAGGTACTCTCCATCAGCCAGCCCAGAAAACCATAGGCCATGAAAGTTAGAAGAAGCCTGGTCCAGTCCATCGATTATCCCTTTCAAAAATCTGGTTGAATCATAATAAATTCAGAAAACGTTCCGCGATCCAGACGGCACTCGAGGCACCCAGAGCCACGGTCAGCAAAGACCGGCCCGAAAGACCAAGACCGATGGCCACAGTCAGGCCTGCTGTTGCAGACAACGGTGACAGGGTGGCTGAAAAAATGGCGGGAATCGTCATGCTGGATAGCACCGCATAGGGGACATAATAGAGAAACGAACGCAGAAATGGGCTTTTGATCCGGCCGCGGACCAAAAGCAAGGGCAGGACGCGGGGCACATAGGTCACCACGGCCATGGTCGTGATCGCAGCAGCAAGGTAGGCTGGATTATCCATCCGCGGCAGAGTCCTCCTCAAATACCGGGGGTTGCAGTGGGGCCAGGAACGCGCCCAGAGCTGAAGCAAGGATCGTCGCTGCGATGATCTGCCAGCCTCCGCGCAATCCGGTAAGCGCGGGAGCCCAGGCAATCAGGGAACTGATGCCAATGGCGGTCAGGACGACTAAGGCAACCGGTCGCGACCGGCGCAGCACCGGCATCACAATCGCCACAAACATCGCATACAAGGCGACACCGAGTGCAGCGCGCACACTGGCAGGCAGAACCGAGCCAGCGACAGCCCCGGTCAATGTCCCGCCCGTCCAGCCAATAATTGGCAAGACCAGCAGGGACAGGCTGTACCGGGCCCCCAGCATCCCCGGGCGACTGATGGCTACCGCGTAAATTTCATCGGTGACGCCAAAGCCGATTAATAAGCGCTGGACCAAACCGACCCTTGGCTCCAATTTCTGGGAGAGTGACAGGGACATCAGCAGGTAGCGCAGATTGATCAACAGCGTGGTCAAGGCAATTTCCACGAGCGGCCGGTGGGTAAATATCAATTGCACACCGGCGAATTGACCGGCCGAGGTCAGATTGGTCAGGGAAATCACAGTTGCCACCCAGGCAGGCAGGCCACCCTCGATGGCCATCAGGCCAAAAGCAAACGAAACGGCAAAATAGCCCAAACCAATGGGCAAGCCATCGCTAAGGCCGGTGTCCAGGCCATGGCGCTCCAGATTTTGCCTGATTCCCAATCGATGCTGCCAGTGTTTTGCCGGTCGAGTCATGTGTGGAGCCATCCCCTTGAGCGAATTCATCACAGGCCATGCGCCTGTTTCAGCATTCCTCCAGATTATATACATCCGCCGAAAGAACGACAAGCCAAAGAGGGGGTGGGCCACCAGCCAGGCCGATCGTGGTTATGCCAGCAGGCCAGCTTGAGACTGGGTGGATTGCTGCAGCGACGCGGTTTGCAGTATCATGGCAACAGACAGGGGAGGAACGTCATGCTGACATTGTATTTTGCTCGCCACGGGGAAACGATCTGGAATACCCAAAGCCGGATGCAAGGACGCCTGGATACGGATTTGACCGAAAAGGGTTTGACTCAGGCCATCGCCCTGGGTGATCTTTTGCGTGGCATCCCGCTGGAAAAAGTGTACATCAGTCCGGCTCCCCGGGCACGCCGCACGGCCGAACTGGCCTTGACAGCTGGCCAGTTCACACCCTCTTTGCCGGTGGAAATCGACCACCGGATCCACGAAATGGATTTGGGCGCCTGGGAAGGACTGTCTGTCGATGAAGTCAAAGCCATCGCCGGGGAAAACTTACACGCCTTTTTCTTTTCTCCGCCTGATTTCGTACCGACTGGCAGCGGTGAGACCTATGCCCAGGTCAGCGAGCGGGTGGCGGCATTCCTGGACCAGATGGAGGCGTTGGGCCAGTCCGCCCTGGAAAATGGCCGCGATCACCACATCCTGCTGGTCAGCCACAACATCACACTCAAGGCATTGCTGGCTTTAATGAGAAGAAAGCCCCTTGCCCTGTTGCGCGACGGTCCGCCACTCCAGCAAGCCGCACTCTACCGGGCGATCTATCGACCCGGGCAATTCTGGGAGATCGTTGAACCAGATTGGACTGGTGACGCTGCCAGGGCGCAGACACAGATCACTCACCAGAAAGAAGGTAACCCATGAAAGATGGTTTTATTCGCATCGCAACGGCCACACCCCTGATCGAGGTCGCCGATTGCCTCGGCAATGCCGACAAGGTCATTGACTTCATGCGGGAGGCGGAAAATGAAAGCGTGACTGTACTGGTCCTGCCTGAACTGGTCTTGACCGGATACACTTGTTCCGACCTGTTTCTCAGCCAGACCTTGCTGACCGGAGCGCTTTCTGGACTGAAAAAGATTTTGGCGGCGAGTGTGGGCCTGGAGGTTCTGACGTTGGTCGGCTTACCTCTGGCGGTCGGACCAGATTTGTTCAATGTCGCAGCCGCGGTCCAAGATGGGAAGCTTTTGGGTTTGGTACCCAAAATGAATATCCCGAACTATTCTGAATTTTACGAAGCCCGCCATTTTTCGGCGGGTCAGACCACAGCCACTCCGATCCGCTTGCTCGGCCAGGACGTGCTGCTCGGCTCTTCCTTGCTATTTGCCTGTCGCGAAGTGCCTGACCTGGTGGTGGGGGTAGAAATCTGCGAAGATCTTTGGGTCATCGAGCCCCCGTCGCTGGGTCTTGCCCACGCTGGAGCAACGGTCATCGCCAACTTGTCGGCCAGCGACGAGCTGATCGGCAAGGCGGAGTATCGCAGACTTCTGGTCAAAAGCCAGTCGGGTCGCTTGCTGTGTGCCTATGCCTACGCCGATGCCGGTGAGGGTGAATCATCGACCGACCTGGTTTTTTCAGGGCATAACCTGATCTGTGAAAATGGTCGCACGCTTGCCGAATCCCCCCTGTTTTCAACCGGTCTTCTCATGGCGGATGTTGATGTGGCATCCTTGAACGCTGAAAGACGCCGCCAGACGACATTTCCGGGGCGTAAGGCAGCCTCTGCCAACACCTGCCAGACGGTGTTTTTCTCCCACCAGCCCCAGACACTCGACCTCAAACGCGCCATTGCTCCCCACCCGTTCGTGCCTTCCAGTCAAACTGACCTGGCGGAACGGTGCGAAGAAATCCTGACCATTCAGGTCCAGGGGCTGAAAAAACGTCTGGCCCATACGCATAGCCAATCGGCTGTTATCGGTCTTTCTGGTGGCCTCGATTCAACACTCGCCCTGCTGGTAACCGCGCGAGCGTTTGACGCCCTGCATTTATCCCGATCCGGCATTGTGGCCGTGACCATGCCGGGTTTTGGCACAACCGACCGGACCTATGGCAATGCCCTGCACCTGGCCAGGGGCCTTGAGACCACCCTGCGGGAAATCCCGATCGCCCCTGCCGTCCAGCAACATTTTGCTGACATCGGCCATCCTGCCGATTTGCACGATGTTACATATGAAAATTCTCAGGCTCGGGAGCGAACCCAGATCCTGATGGATATTGCTAACCAGACAGCCGGCCTGGTCATCGGCACGGGCGACCTGTCCGAATTAGCCCTGGGCTGGGCAACCTACAATGGCGATCATATGTCGATGTACGCGGTCAATAGTTCCGTGCCCAAAACACTGGTTCGTCACTTGGTCCGCCACGCTGCAGGCCAGTCCGAACCTGATTTGTCATCCGTCCTGCTCGACATTCTCGACACGCCGGTTAGTCCAGAGCTGCTGCCTCCCAAAGACGGTCTGATCGCCCAACAAACCGAACAGATCGTCGGGCCGTATGAACTGCACGACTTTTTCCTGTACTATCTGGTCCGGTTCGGTTTTGCCCCGCGCAAAATCTACCGTCTGGCCTGCCTGGCCTTTGCCGGAACGTATGACGCTGCCACGATCCAGCGTTGGCTCACCATTTTCATCCGGCGATTCTTTGCCCAGCAATTCAAACGTTCCTGCCTGCCGGACGGTCCGAAGGTGGGCAGTGTCACCTTGTCGCCGCGCGGTGACTGGCGCATGCCCAGTGACGCCCAGGCGATGTTGTGGCTATCAGATCTTGAGGGCGTCGCCCCCGCCGCTCAGTCCCAGTCCTGAGGTTGCTCATGCCAGAATTACCGGAAGTTGAGACCGTCCGCATCAGTCTGGAGCCCCTGATTCTGGGCGCCCAGATCATGGAAATCCGCGAATTGACCCCAGGGGTCTTGTACAACTGGACCGGCCAGCCTGCCGTGGCCAGCGGCAGGATCGTGTCTGGGCTAAGACGCCGCGGCAAATATCTGCTGCTGGACTTGGGCCCGGATCTGCTCCTGATCGCGCATCTGCGCATGACGGGCCAGTTCAGGTATGAAGAGCAGCCACCGGAATGGCACAAGCATGACCACATCATTTTGCGCTTGGAAAAAAGCGGAACAGGCCCGGTCTGGCTGGTTTTTCACGATACCCGCCGATTTGGCCGCATCTGGCTCCTGCGACCCGAGCAGGTCGGTCAGCTTGCCGGTCTGGCTTTTCTCGGACCGGAACCGTTGGATCCTCAGCTCGACAGTGAAACCCTGCGGCAGCGCCTCTCACATCATGCCCGCACGAGTCTCAAAGCTGCCTTATTAGCGCAGACCGTTGTTGCGGGTCTGGGCAATATCTATACAGATGAGACCCTATTCCTTGCCGGTATCAATCCACAGCGGCTAGCAGGTTCGCTAAGCCCTGACGAGGCAGGACGCCTGTTGTCTGGTATGCAAAAAGTCCTGCAGGCAGCGGTGAATGCCCGCGGTACGTCGATCAAAGATTATGTCGATGCCCTGAATGTCCGCGGATCTTTCCAATATCAGCTGCAAGTCTATGGTCGGGCTGGTCAACCATGCACGCAGTGTGGAACGGCCCTCGCAAAAACCAGGCTGGCGGGCCGCACAACAGTTTACTGTCCACGCTGCCAGCCGATCTCAATCAAGATGGCCTGGACAGGACAATAGTCAACGGCAGCCTCCAGCCGCTCGATCGAATCACTCGATTCAGCAGCGCCTATGACAACGGCAATTTGTCGCTGGTTAACAGTAAATAATTCGGGACTCAATTGAACACAGAGGCCACAGCCAATACAGCGGGTTTCATCCACGCGTGGTGTCATGTACAATACCTCCGGCAGTGTTGTTCTGGAAAAGATTTTAGCAAAGACTGTATCCTGCGAACAGGACAAATGTTTTCCCCCGTGTCTATATGAGGTGTAAAGAGGTGCTAGAATCCATGGAAACCCGCAAAGCTTTGGTATTTTTTGATATAGACGGCACGCTGCTGGATCACCAGCAGCAAGTGCCAACGTCAGCTGTCCAGGCTATTGCCCGTCTCAGGGCTAATGGCCATCTGGCCTTTATCAATACCGGGCGTTGCATGGCCATGGTCAGTGATGACATCCAGTCCATCGGTTTCGATGGCATCATCGCATCCTGCGGCACCCACATCACCGTAGGTGAACAGACACTGGAAAACATCCTCATTCCCGAAGAGCAGCTAAGATCCATCATCGATCTTCTCATCGAAAACCGGATTGATTTCTGGCTCGAAGGCCCTGACCATGTCTATCTCGATCCCTTCACCCATCCGGCCTTTTACCATAAATTCCTGGCGGAATACCCCGGTTGGCCTGGTCTGTTTGCAGATTTTCGCACGGCCAGCCCCCTTCGGGTCAACAAGTTCAGCTACCTGATCAACCGGAACAGCCGATTTGACCGGGTAGAGCCCATCCTCAGAAACCAGTTTGACCTGATTGTCCATCACGAGGACCATGGCGAGGTCATCCCCAGGGGCTTTAGCAAAGCGACAGGGATGGAACAGGTCAAAACCTTTTTGGGCCTGACCGAGGCCAGAATATTTGCCTTTGGTGACAGTCTCAATGACCTCGATATGCTCAAAGCAGCCGACGTTGGCATCGCCATGGGTGGCAGCCGTAGCCGCCTGATCGAACTCTCCAGCCACCTGACGGATTCGCCGGCCGAGCACGGCATCGCCAATGCCTTGCGACATTATCAATTAATCGAATGACATAACGACACTTTTCCGACATTCTGTCGAATTTGTGCGAAAGGATGGTGATGTCGCACAAGAGTGCTTGACAAATTCTGTGAAAGATAACAAGATAGAACCATGACCACAAACGTTTTCAAGCTGAACAAATATGAAAAGGAAAGGACACGCCCATGAAAGTTTTCAATGTTGACGTCGAATCATTCTCCAAACTGATCCAGTCTTGCAAAGGCACCGTCACCATCGTCACCGAAGATGGCGACCGCATCGTTACCAATAGCATGCTTTCCGCCCTGATCGGTTTCGCCAAAGTCCTCGAAGTTGCCTCCCTCAAGGAAATTGAGTTTGAGTGCGATGATCCGGAAGACCGCGTCCGCGTGCTCGACTTCATGATGAAATATCGCGCCGACAAATAAGCTCCGCACACCAGACAATCCTGACAGCTGCCTCGTCCAGACGGGGCAGCTTTTTCTTGCCCTGCGTTCACCAATCCAACAACCTGGCTTTTCGCTATAATGGACCCATATGAAACAGGAACAAGCCATCCCTGTGTTCGAACAACTCTACCACCAGACGTTCAGGCGCCTAAGCCAGTACGTCCTGTTCAAGGCGGGCAACATCAGCGACACGGAAGACATCGTTGCGGCCGCCTATACCGCCTATTACCAGCACATCGTTCAACGCGGCCACGATGAGCCCGCAAATCCTTATGCCTATCTGGTTCGCATGGCCAACCATGGTCTCGGTCGCCTGTACAAGGAGCGGCAGACCCAAATTTCCTTTGATGATGATCAAAATCACTTATCAGAGACTCTGCCTGATGATCCCGATGCTCTCAACCATTTTTTCAACCAGATCGACAGCCAGGAACTCTGGCTCTCAATCCGCCGCCTCAGTGCCGCCGAGCAGCAAGTCATCGTCGCTCACCTGCGGTTTGACCTGACTTTCCGCGAAATTGCGGAGCAACTCGACCAGCGTGAAAGCACCGTCAAACTCCGATACTATCGCGCCCTCGAGCGTTTGAAAAAAATATTGCTCTGAAGAGGGTCTGACTTGTAACTTTTTGTCTGTTTTTCCTCTCTAATAAATCAGAAGCCCATTTCCCAAGAGGTGATCTCTATGAATCGCTTGAAAACTGTCGTCAAAGAACACGCTTTAAATGAAGATGCCATGCTCAACCGCATTCGTTCAGGCCGCGCCACTCTAAAAGGAGAGGATAAATTTATGCCAATGAAACGACTTTTGCCCCTCGGCCTTGCCGCCGCCCTGGTGATCACCATCATCTCCAGCTGGTCTTTCTTTACCCCGGGCGTTACAGCACCGGTCACAACTGGCACCGCAGCTGAGAAACCAGCTGCGACCCCCTATGCCATGATCGCGATCGACATCAATCCGAGCTTTGAAATCTATACGGATGAAGATGGTATTGTCGAGAAGATCATTGCTAAGAACGAAGATGCACAACAATATGAAGCTGATGAAGATTTTGCCGATTTAGTTGGTGAACCAGTAGAAAAGGTCACTGAAAAAATTATTAGATGGGCTGAGAAAAAAGGTTTCATTGTCACTTCCGAGGAGAACGAAGCATACGTTTTGATTTCAGCAGTCATTCTTAATGCGAATGGGGATCATAAACCAGATACACTTGAAGAATCAGAGACTTATTCCGAACAAGAAAAAGCGGAAATTGAAAAGGCTCAAGAAAATTTTGGCCTGAAAATCAATGAAGCTATCAGTGATTTAGAGGATGATGATATTAAAGTTGCTGTAATAAAAGCAACCCTACGTGATGTCAAATTTGCCGATAAGGCAAAAATCCCTCTTGGTCTTTCTATCGTCAAGGGAATGGTCGACCTGGATGGTGATGGCAGTCTGGATTCGGATGACGACATCAACGACGATGGCAACCCCGATAAAATTTCGGATGTCATGAAATACCTCAAAGAACAAGTGGAAGGCAATGAAAATATAAGTACAGAATTAGCAGCGATGTTTGCAAAGCGAATCTCTATCTTGGAAAGCAAAGCAGAGAGAGATGCACTTAAGGAATCAAAAACGTCTGATCCTGAAGACAGCGAAGCAGATGACTCACCTAAAGGCAAGCCCTCTATGCCTCCCGGGCAGGAAAAGAAGTCTGGAACAGATGCCGTCACTTCTGGCGCATAAACGAACGTTTGTATCGATTAAATAAAAGCTAATTCTACTCTTTACCCCTTCGCAAACGGCAGGGTGGATCCACCATAAGGCATGACGATGACTGAGGCATCCTGCCCCAGGATTGTCAGGGCAGCGTCGAGGGCAGTCTGGGCGTCGGCATAAGGTTCGAGGTTGACAGAGCGGACAAAGTCAGCCTCGAGGTCGCTGACGAAGAAAATCCGGGCCATCTGGAGGACCATGGCGATGGCAGCAGCTTTGTGGCCACCGAGCTCGAAATTGCGGCCGATCTCTTCGACCATGAAGTCCGGTCTGTACTGGGTCATCCAGCGTTCAAAGCAAGGCTCGCCCAGGCCTTCCTTGGCGGAAGCAATCCAGAGGACGATGCCGCCTTCGCGAACCGCGTGCTTGGCATTGTCGAGCGCCTTCTGGGCCTGGTACATGTTGATATCCTTGGGATAGCCGCCGGGCGAGACAATGACCAAGTCGGCGCGTTTTTCAATCTCGCACTTATACAGGGTATCAAGGAAGGCGCAGCCGGCGCGATGGGCGGTGATCGGATGGCCGGCAACGGCATTGACAATCTGCTTCTTTTCGTCCAGTACGACATTGAGGATGAAATCGACGCTGATCAGGTTCAAGACATCGTCGATATCCTGGCGAACGGGGTTGTCATCGATTGCACCCGCCTTGGCAGCGGCCTGAACCATCATGCTGTGGTTTTCCTGGATGGCATCATGGGTGCAGACACCCGGCATGATCGCCTTGGCGCCACCGCTGTACCCGGCAAAATAATGGAACTCGATGTTGCCCAGGCAGATGCGGCGGTCGGCCTCGACCACCGGACGGAATACGTCCACACGCGTGCCGAACTTGGTGTGACCGATGGGTACGCAATCTTTTGTGTCGAGATCGATGCAGCGGACGGATTCAAACACCTCATCACCCACCAGATAGCGCATTTCCGCTTCCGTATGGTGGCGATGGCTGCCCAGGCCAAAAGTGATGAACACATCTTCCCGCCTGATGCCCGCAGCGTACAATTCCTCCAGCAGAGAAGGCAAAAGCAGCTTGCTTGGCAGAGGACGGGTGATATCGCTGGTCACAATCGCGACCGTTTCGCCCGGCTTGACAATCTCGCCGATGCGCGGTGAATCGATGGGATTTTCGAGGGCTCGCCTGACTTCATCAACTCCCGTCAGACCGAGTGCCACTTCATTAGGCACAAGTACCTGGGTCGGATGATTCTGCGGTATATCGAGAGAAACGGTTGATTTTCCAAAACCGATTGCGACCTGCATAAATTTGTACTCCTTTACACCATATTTAACCACAATATACCAATAATACACCCATCTTGCAATCGTTTCAGTTCTGGTGAACACCTGATGAGGCAATTGGACATTTGATTGATTTGTTGTCATTTTCGACAATAAACCCGCCAATAGATTGCCATATCTGACCCTGTTAACTTGAGTGTGTTTATGGTATATTTAACCATGGACCGAAGCTAACAGCTTGGTCATATTGACTATTGCACCCTTGGCAGAATCTGGAGAACGATGGGGGGATCGGACCATGCGCACCGATCGACTACGAGAACTTGAAGAATACATGCAGCAGAAGCGTACAGCGACCATACCCGAACTATGCGACCACTTCAATGTCTCGCTGAACACCATCCGGCGCGACATCAAGGAGTTGGTCAAAAATGGTACCGTCTCCAAGGTATACGGCGGCATCCTCTGGAACCAGGAGGACAACATCGTTCCCTTTACCGCGCGCAGCACCGTGGCTATTGACGAAAAGCGTCACATCGGCAGTCTTGCGGCCAGTCTGGTCGAAGATGGTGAGACGATTTACATCGATTCTGGAACGACAGCGGTCCATCTTCTGCCCTACATCTCGCAGCGCAAAAATGTCACCGTCGTCAGCAACAGCTTGATTGTTTTCAATGAAATCCAGAAATATCCGGAACTGAACCTGCTGACCGCGGGGGGTATTTTCAATCAGAAGACGAAATCTTTTGTCGGCCTGTCTGCTGTGACCGGTTTGAACGATATCCGCATCCGCAAGGCTTTCATGAGTTCGACCGGCGTCAGTATCGAGGCAGGGGCGACCAACAACTCCCTCCACGAGGCGGAGGTCAAGCGCGCGGTGATCAGCCGTGCTCAGAAGGTCATCCTGATGGTCGACCATACCAAGTTCGACCGTTCGGCAGCGATTTGTTTTTGTGGTTTGGAACAATTGGCCTGCTTCATCACTGACAGGAAGCCCCCGGAAAAATACCTTAATTTTTTTGAAGATAATCACATCATGGTCAAATACTGACCCGCGCCATGGGTATTTTGCAGTCCTGCTTTCCATTAGTCACACTTATAAGCCGTCTCCCGACACACAAAGGAGACGACTTTTTTCATTTGCCTCTGCAGTTGCATCGTTTTCACAGGCAAGAAAAAGAGGCTGTCTCCCAGCTTTAAATCCAGGAGACAGCCTTTGGCGAACACGATTTATCGATGTCACGAACACGTCATGGCATCAATCAGTAAGCCCATTCCTTGTTCTTGTCCGGTTTATCGGTCATCTGCCGGACAACCTTGCGTTCGATAACAGCTTTGACCTTCTCGACGATGACCTCGGCGGTCAGGCCATAGTATTTCTGCAGGAAGTCCTGCGGACCGACCTGGCCGAATTCGTCTTGGACGCCAACCATTTCCATCGGAACCGGGATGTTCTTGACGAGGACATCCGCCACGGCACTGCCAAGGCCTCCAATAACATTGTGATTCTCTGCAGTTACGATCGCGCCGGTCTTCCGGGCCGCAGCAATGACTGCATCGGCATCGATTGGCTTGACGGTGAACATATCGAGGACCAAGGCTGAGACACCTTCGGCTTCCAGGGTGGCGGCCGCTTTGAGGGCTTCGGCAACCATGATGCCAGATGCGATGATCGTGACGTCGGTGCCATCTTTGACCAGGGCAGCCTTGCCAATGTCAAAGTCAGAGCCAGCTTCGTAGACACCGATCACTTCCTTGCGGCCGAGGCGAATGTATTTGAGGCCTTTCATGTCCAGCAGTTTGGGCAGGACACTCTCGAGCATCGCCGAATCGGTGACGTCGACGACCGTGGCGTGCGGGATCGCACGGTAGAGCGCCATGTCTTCAAACGGCATGTGGGTGCCGCCATTGAAGGCAGCTGTGACACCAGCATCGGAACCAACCATGACCACATCGTTTTTCGCATAGGCGATGGAAAGAAAGACCTGATCGTAGCAGCGGCGGGAAGCAAATGGGCCAAAGGTGTGGGCCAGCGGCTTGAGGCCGGCCGCAGAGAGACCAGCGGCCATACCAGCGAGGTTGGCTTCGGAAACACCGACGTTGTAAGCTTGTTTTGGATGAGCATCAGCCCATTTTTTGGTGCCGATCGAGCTCATCAGATCCGCGTCGAGATAGACGAATTTCGGATCTTCACCGAGCTTGGCAACGACGCCGCCGAAAACGTCCTTCATGGCACGTTTTTCTTTTTCGTTCTTGAAATCAACTTTGAAATTCATTCTCGCCACCTCAACCTTTCTGCTCAGCCAACAGCTTTTCCAGATCGGCAATTGCCTGGTCGGCCAGTTCTGCTGATACCACGATGTGGTGGTTTGCACTCATCTCTTCTACGGCTTTGACGCCAGCGCCCTTAATCGTATTGAGAACAATCATATGTGGTTTTCCGGGAGTTGCTTTGGCTTTCTCGATCGCTTCGTAGATCGCTTCGGCGTCCTGGCCAGGGATATCCTGGGCATCCCAGCCGAAGGATTCAAATTTGGCTGCAATGTCGATCTGATCAAGGATGTCCTTGGTGTACCCATCGAGTTGCTTCTTGTTGTAATCGCAGAAGGCGATCAGGTGGTCCATCTTCTGGTGACCGGCGAACTGAGCGCCTTCCCAGATCTGGCCTTCGTTGAGTTCGCCGTCACCGACGATCAGGTAGGTGTAGCTGTCGCGGCCGAGAATGCGGTCGCCCAGGCACAGGCCGAGCGAGGTCGACATGCCTTGGCCCAGGGAGCCGGTCGTCATGTCTATACCCGGAGTCTGGTTGCGGTCGCAATGGCTGGGCAGCCTGGTCCCAGGAATGTTCAGAGTATTGAGCCAGTCCATCGGGAAGAACCCCTTTAGTGCCAGGGTGGCGTAGAGAGCCGGGCCGGCATGGCCCTTTGAGCAGACGAGTTTGTCACGGCCTTCCCATTGCGGGTTCTTGGGGTCGTACTTCATGACGGCCTCATAGAGCACGGCCAGAGTGTCTGTGATCGAGAGCGCTCCGCCGACATGGCCAAACCCGCGGACTTTGAACTCTTTCATCTGTTCAATACGGATTGTTGTGGCGAACTGCTTGATCTGGTTTAACAATTTTGGATCCATTCGCATCTCCTTCCTGGTATCCTTTGTCGAGGATTGGAATCATCCCGGTCCAGACGAGTCCGGACCGGGATGAGTTGACCTGTTCATTTCTTTTCAGCCTTTGCCATCCCGTTCATAGGCAGCTTCCATGGCTTCGATCAGCGGCAATTTCTTGCCGGACATGAATCGGACCATGGCACCACCAGCGGTGCAGACGTAGTTGATCTTCTTGAGATCAATGTACTTGCTGGCTGCACTGACCGTATCGCCGCCACCAATGACCGAGTAGCCTGGTGCATTGGCAATCGAATTCCAGAGTGACTTGGTGCCTTCTTCGAACAAGGGGTTCTCGTAGACACCCGCCGGACCATTGACGAAAATCGTACCGGCCGTCTGGATGATCGCATCGTAGCGGGTCATCGTATCTGTTCCGATATCGAGAAACATTTTGTCATCCATGGGCAGGGTTGACAGGTCGGTATTGATCCGCTGGCCGTCGAGTTCGTAGGCCAGATCTGACGGGACTTCGATACGGCCAGGGAAGTCCCTGAGCATCTCGCGGGCTGGTTCGACAAAGACCAGCAGGTCTTTGTCCTTGAGGAACTGCTCGTATTTGGTGCCAACTTTGCGTCCCTGGGCCAGGAGCATGATCACACCGGTGACACCGCTGGTCAGAATTTTGTCCGCTGTGCCATTTTCAAGGACGGTTTTCATCATACCGAAGGCGTCAGAGATCTTGGCCCCGCCAAGGACAAAAATTGCCGGTTTGGCAGCGCCGTTGAGGACCTTGTACAGGGCTTCATATTCGTCATACAGCAGGCGTCCGCCAGCTGTTGGCAGAACTTCCTGGAAAGCGACCATGCTCGGAGCATTGCGGTGGGCAGCGGCAAATGCGTCATTGACATAGATGTCAAACAGCGGCGCCAGCGTCCGGACCAGCCAGGTGTTAAGCATTTCTTTGGCTGTGAGCTTGACTTCCTTTTCGAAGCCGGAGACTTCTTCAGTCAGGTAGCGTAGATTGCCCAGGAAAATAGCTTCCCCTGGTTTCAGAGCTTTGATGGCTGCAACAGCAGCCGGACCACAGACATCCTCGATGTAGGTGATGGTCTGGCCGAGATGGGCGGACAGTTTCTCGGCGTGTTCACGCATCGACATCAGGTTCTGATAGTCGAGCGTGTCGCCCTGATGGGCGATAATGGCCAATTTTGCACCTTGGTCGAGCAGGTACTTGATGGTTGGAATACTTTTCTTGATCCGGTTCTCATTGACGATCTTTTTGCTTTGGGGGTCGATCGGGGAATTGACGTCGACCCGCAGCAGGACCGCCTTGTCGTGGTAGTCGAACCGCTCAAGCGAATTCATTCTTACTTCCATTTGCCAAGGCCCAGGTACTTGTTGGTTTCCGCCGTGCCGCTCTCACGGGTGGATTGCATGCCACAGGCTGCGCGAATCGCGTCCATGGTTTCAGGAATGGTGACCGATTCCTGCGGGATATTGATGGCGTACATGATGTTGTCACCGGATTCGACGATCGAATCTTCCCACAGGCCGATTTCGTACATATCACCGCGCGGGTTGCCCAGATCGCGGGCATAGCGGAAGAAGGAAGCGTTGCCCAGGAAGCCGTCGTCGATTTTGACGACACGGATACGGTCGTGCTTTTTAAAGGCTTCGAGCGCCATTTCCTTGGTGATTTTCTGTTTGCCATGTGCGACAACGGTGATGATATGGCCATGGGTAACCGGGGTGTGGACGAGAATGCCGGTGGCATCAATGTGCGGCATGATGGTCATCAGGTCGAGAGCCTGGTGGCTGGGGGCCTTGTCCATCTGCAGGGCATTGGTCAGACCACGGTGATAGTCGCCCGGATCAGCCACGCGGCGGATAATCGTGATCGCAACCCGGTCGATGCCATAGGCACGGTCGAGGCAGTCAACCGAGCGGATCAGGCCGGTGGTGTTGCAGGAGGTCAGCTTGAGGTAATCGGCATCAATGCCTTTTTCAAAGTTGGCATAGCCATGGAAGAATACGTCGGCGACGCTGTTCTTCTCACCGCCCTGGAAGACGGCTTTCTTGCCCAGACGGGCATAGATTTCCTTGTTCTTGATGCCGACGCCACCCGGGGAGGAGTCGAGCATGATATCAACTTTGCTGACCAGATCTTCAAACGATCCCTTGTAGGGAATGTTCAGGGCGTCAAATTTTGCTTTGTCTGCACCTTCGACCAGATAGAGGTCATAAGGCATGCCCTTTTCCTTGAGGGCGCGGATGGACAACGTGGGGGCCAGGTCAGCGATGCCGACCAGTTCCATGTCTCCTTGCAAGGCGACACCGTCGGCCAGGCGCTGGCCAATGACACCATAACCTGCTACACCAACTTTGATTTTGCTCATTTTTTTCCTCCTCGGTTTTTACCAGAGCGCGGTCATATGGCCGCACTCTGGCGGTTTTATATTCTGGCTACGCCGGTTTTACGGGCAGCTTCAGCCACAGCGGCAGCGACGGCCGGGCCGACGCGTTTGTCAAAGGCTTTGGGGATGATGTATTCGGCTGTCAGTTCCTCCGTGGTGACCAGGCTGGCGATGGCTTCGGCAGCAGCGATCTTCATGTCGTCATTGATGTCGGAAGCACGGACGTCGAGCGTGCCGCGGAACAGACCCGGAAAAGCCAGAACATTGTTGATCTGGTTCGGAAAGTCGGAACGTCCCGTTCCGATAACGGCAGCGCCTGCTTCTTTGGCCAGGTCAGGCATGATTTCGGGAGTTGGGTTGCTCATGGCAAAGATCATCGGGTTTGGTGCCATGGAGGCAACCATTTCCTTGGTCACGAGATCTGGACCGGAAACACCGATGAAGACGTCGGCGCCCTTCATGATTTCAGCCAGGGAGCCTTTTTTCATCAGGCGATTGGAGATCTTGGCCATTTCGGCTTTTTCGGTGTTCAGACCGTCGCGGCCTTCATAGATCGCGCCTTTGCGGTCAGCGAGGATCACGTTCTTGAGGCCCATCTTCATCAGCAACTTGGTGATGGCGATGCCGGCAGCACCGGCGCCACAGGTGATGACTTCGAGGTCAGACAGGGAACGGCCGGTCAGCTTGCAGGCATTGATCATGGCTGCGAGGGTCACAATGGCAGTACCGTGCTGGTCGTCGTGGAAGATCGGGATATCGGTTTCTTCTTTCAGGCGACGCTCGATTTCAAAGCAGCGGGGAGCGGAAATATCTTCGAGGTTAATGCCGCCAAAGCTGCCAGCCAAAAGCTTGACCGTGTTGACGATGTCATCGACATTTTTGGAACGAATGCAAAGCGGGAAGGCATCGACATTGCCAAAAGTCTTGAACAGGACGCATTTGCCCTCCATGACCGGCATGCCAGCTTCGGGGCCGATGTCACCCAGGCCGAGAACTGCGGTGCCGTCGGTGACAACCGCAACGAGGTTCCAGCGGCGGGTCAGGGTGTAGGACAGATTGATATCTTTCTGGATGGCCAGGCAAGGTTCGGCAACACCGGGCGTGTAGGCAAGCGACAGATCGTCGACCGTGTTGACGGGGCAGGTGGCGATGACTTCGATCTTGCCTTTGAGGTCCTCGTGAAGTTTCATTGCGCGTTGTTTGATGTCCATGGGTTTATCCTCCTTATTTTAGGCTGCAATCGTTTACAGCCCATCCTTCTTACTATCTTACAAACCCGTGACTTCTGCAATATATTTGCGGGCCTTTTTGGCATATTCGAACGGGTTGGCCTTGGCCGGATCCTGCTCTGCTTCGACGACGACCCAGCCTTCATAGCCAGATTCTTCGAGCACGGTGACCAGCGGACGGAAGTCGACATCACCGTCGCCAGGGACGGTGAAGACGCCGGCGCGGACGGCATCGAGGAAGCACATGTCCTTGGCTTTGACTTCCTCATAGACGTCAAGGCGCAGGTCTTTGAGGTGGATGTGCTTGATGCGGTTGATGTGCTTCTTCAGGACGGGCACATAGTCAATACCGGCAAAAGTACAGTGACCCGTGTCGAACAGCAGGAAGACCAAGTTCGGGTCGGTGTTGTCCATCAGGTAATCGATTTCTTCGGCGGTCTGGACACCCGTGCCCATGTGGTGATGGCAGGTGAAAGCCATACCCATGTCCTTGGCGATTTGGCCCATTTCATTGAAGCCTTTGATAACCGTAGCCCACTGCTCAGCACTGTAGACAGGTTTGTTCTTCAAGATCGGCAGGTCCAGGCGACCTTGGATGGAGTTGCCCTGCTCGGAGACGCCGATGACCCGGGCACCGAGGAAATAGAGCTTTTCAGCATGGGCGCGGAAGGCCTGGATGGTTTCTTCGTAAGGGACATTGGGAGCGGTCAGCATTGAGGAGAACCAGGCATTGCAGATGGTCATGCCACGGAGGTCGAGATGCCACTTGAGTTCTTCTTTGTCCTGGGGATACTTGCTGCCGATTTCGCAGCCAGTAAATCCTGCCAGGGCCATTTCACTGATCGTCTGCTGGAAGGTGTTCTCGCTGCCGAGCTCCGGCATGTCGTCATTGGTCCAGCCGATGGGGGCAATGCCGAGTTTGACTTTTTGGGGATCGAGCATGGTGGTACTCCTCTTTCTTTTTTAGCCGGCCAGGTTCGCTTGGACGCGCCTGGCCGGACTTGGCCTGAAACACTTGCTCAACAATCAGTACTGGCGGACTTTCTTGAGCTCTTCGACATGGTCAGCATAGGCCTTCTGGACGGACGGGCGGGTCGAGACTTCGGCCACGCCAACGCGCCACCAGCCGCCGTATCCACCGGTCATCGTACCCGGGGCGACCTTAATGTCGAAGACGCAGGGGCGATTCTCGTTCTTGGAGTCCTGGAGCGCTGCCAGGAGTTCTGCTTCCGTGGAAATGTTGTAGCCCTTGGCACCGTAGCTTTCGCCATTTTTGGCAAAGTCGACGACAACATTCGGGCCGTCGAGCTGGCCGGTGGCAGGATTTCTGGCTTTGAAGACGGTGCCGAAAGTCGGCGTGCCATTGTTGTTCTGCAGATTCTCGATGCAACCCCAGCCACTGTTGTCAATGACCAGGATATTGATCTTGAGACCTTCCTGGACGGCGGTGTAGAGTTCGGAGTGCATCAGGACATAGCTGCCGTCACCGACAACCACGTAGATCTCGCGGTCATTGCCGACTGCCATTTTGGCACCGACGGCGCCGCAGACTTCGTAGCCCATGCAGGAGAAGCCATATTCGACATGGTAGGTGCCAGGGTTGCCAGAACGCCAGACACGCTGCAAGTCGGAAGGAAGGGAACCGCCGGCGGTCAGGATGACATCCTGAGGCCGCAGGTGCTTATTGAGGAGCCCCAGGACGCGGGAAGTGGCCAGACGACCATCCTCGCGAGTCAGGGCATAGAGGCGGTCGCATTCGGCGGTCCACTCGGCAACTGTGTCAGCGATTTCGGTCGCACCATAGGCGGACTTGTAGCCGGACTGTTTCAGCTCGGCGCCAATGGCTTCGAGGGCAACCTTGGCGTCGGCGATGACTGGGATAGCATCCATCTTGTGAGCATCCATCGAACCGACATTGATGCTGATGTACTGAACGGAAGGATCCTGGAACAGCCATTTAGAGCAGGTGGTGAAATCCATGAACTTGGTGCCGACGCCGATGACCAGGTCCGCTTCCTTGGCCAGTTTATTAGCCGCAGAGGTGCCGGTCAGACCGATACCACCTGCATTGTATGGATGATCCCAGGCGATTACGCCTTTACCAGACTGGGTTTCGCCGATCGGTATGCCGAAATCCGAGGCAAAGTCAGCCAGTACATTCCAAGCTTCGGAGTACTTGACGCCGCCACCGCAGATGAGCAGCGGACGTTTGGCTGCCCTGATCGCCGCGACAGCACGATCGAGGGCCGTCTGGGTAATCGGACGGCGGTCCATGTACCAGACGCGCCTCTGGAAGAAGTAGTCTGGGTAGTCATAAGCTTCGCCTTCTACATCCTGAGGCATTGCAATGCAGACGGCTCCGGTATCAGCCCAGTCCGTGAGGACGCGGAAGGCATTGATGCAGGCGGACATCAGCTGTTCCGGGCGCTGCACGCGATCCCAGTACTTGCAGACAGCCTTGAAGGCATCATTGGCAGTGATGGCCATGGAGTTGGGAAATTCGATTTGCTGGAGAACCGGATCCGGCTGGCGGGTGGCAAACGTGTCACCAGGCAAAAGCAGCAAAGGGATGCGGTTGGCCGTGGCAGTACCGGCGGCAGGGACGAGGTTCAAAGCCCCCGGGCCAATCGAAGTGGTTACGGGAATGATCTTGCGGCGATTATGCTCCTTGGCAAAGCCAATGGCTGAATGGGCCATGCCTTGTTCGTTCTTGCCCTGGTAGAAAGTCAGGCTGTGGCCACCCTGTTCGAGGGCCTGGCCAATACCAACGACGCAGCCATGGCCGAAGATTCCGTAGATGCCCTCGACAAACTTCTCTTCCTTGCCGTCAAAACTGACGTACTGGTTGTCCATGAACTTGAGCAGTGCCTGAGTCATTGTCAATCGAATGGTACCCATGTTTACCTCCAAAATGCGTGAATCCCCGCTTGATTTGCCAGAATTAGGACAAAACTTCAGGCCTCTGCACCACTTCAACACCGGTGCAGGGCCCGGTCAGATTGCCAATGAGTAATTTATGAGTACTTATTGGGCAATTGTGTGGTTCAATTTTATCACCACTGGGTAAGTATGGCAAGCAGATTTTGGCGAGATGTCAAAAAGAGTGCCCGGGCTGGTAAACTGAGCCCAGGCACTTCAGATCGTTTGGTCAAATTCAGCCTTAGTCAATCAAGTCATTGCATGCGGACAGAGCTTCGGACAGCTCGCTGACAATATACGCATGACCGAGTTCCTCTTCAAAACCAGACTGGCGCAACACCGCAGCTGGCTGTTGCTGGAGATGGACAAAGAAAAGCCTGGTGCCGTGTTCGCGACATTTGCGCAGCAGCTTTTCCAGGACGTTGACAGCCGTGGCATCGATCGCCGGTACCCGCTGCATCTCCAAGATGATTGCTTCCTTGTCGACGATTTCGTGGTCGATGCTTTGGATCAGACTTTCCGCTGCAGCAAAGAAGAAGGGGCCATTGAGGCGATAGACAGCGACACTGTCCAGGGCAGTCATCCCGGTGACCGAGCGCTCCTTGATTGTGGTGACGTCAGCCATGCGCTTCATAAAGAAAATGGCTGCCAGGACAATGCCAACTTCAATGGCTACAACCAGATCAAACACCACAGTCAGGAAAAACGTCGAAAACAGCAGCAGCCGGTCGGTTTTGGGTGCCTTGAGCAGTTTCTTGATCTCTTTGACTTCAATCATATTCTTACTGACATTGATCAGGATCGCAGCCAGGGTGGCCATCGGGATCAGCTTGGCGTAGGGAAGAAACAGGACGGTCACCAAAAGGACGGTAATGGAATGGACGATCGCGGAAACCGGACTGATCGCTCCGCTTCTGATGTTAGCCGCGGTGCGGGCGATCGCACCCGTAGCGGGCAAGCCGCCAAACAAGGCGGAGACGATATTGGCTGCACCCTGGCCAATCAGTTCCTGGGAAGAATCGTGCCGCGTGTTGGCCATGCCATCAGCAACAACTGCGGATAAAAGGGATTCCACGCCACCGAGGATGGCAATGGTGATCGCCGGCTGGATCAGCTGCCGCAACGTGTCCAGCGTGATATGTGGTAATTTGAGTGGCGGAAATCCCCCAGACAGGTCGGCATAGCGGCTGCCGATGGTGATAACATCCAGATCACTGAACTGGACGACCAGTGTCGTGACCAGGATGGCGACCAGGGACCCCGGGATCTGGCGGTTGATTTTCGGCCAGACCAGGATGATCAGCAGTGCAACAGTGCCCATCAGAAAATCGGGCCAGCTGATGCGGTCGATATGCTCCCCATAAACGAGGACTTTCTCCACAAACTCTGCTGGCATTTTTTCAATGCCGAAACCAAAGAAATCGTTAAGCTGGCCCGTGAAAATCGTGACGGCAATGCCCGCTGTGAATCCAACCGTAATCGGAAAGGGGACATAGCGGATGACGCTGCCCAGTTTCAAAAGCCCCATCACCAGCAGGATAATGCCTGCCAGGAGCGTGGCCGTGATCAGTCCATCCAGGCCATAGTCGGCAATGATGCCATAGACAATCACGACGAAAGCGCCGGTTGGCCCAGTGACCTGGGTGGCACTGCCGCCCAGCACAGCAGCCGTGAAGCCAGCCAGGATTGCCGTATACAGGCCAGCCTCGGGCGAGGCACCCGATGCAATAGCCAACGCGACGGACAAAGGGATCGCGATGATGCCAACCAGAATGCCGGCCACCACATCACGGCTCAGGGAATGCTTGTTGTATCCTTTGAGATAATATAGCAGCTCGGGTTTCATGCCTGTTCCTCCGCTGTGCGGAAATAAGCCAGCCAGTCACCATAGCCTTCTTTTTCAAGGTCAGCCAGCGGAATGAATCGCAAGGCCGCACTGTTGATGCAATAACGCAGGCCGCCTTTGCTGGCTGGACCGTCCGAAAAGACATGACCCAGATGCGAATCACCCGCTCGGCTGCGCACTTCGACCCGGTCCATGCCATGACTCCGGTCACGTTTTTCTCTGATGACCTGGTGCCCCACTGGCTTTGTGAAACTGGGCCAGCCACAGCCGGCATCGAATTTATCCCGGGAGCTGAACAAAGGCTCGCCAGTCACCACATCCACATACAGGCCGGTGCGTTCCTCACGCCAGTAGGCACCACTGAATGGGTGCTCTGTGGCATTTTCCCGCACAACAGCATACGCTAGCGGCGTCAGGATGTGCTTCAGATCCGAATCATTGGGCAGGGTGTAGCGGGATGGGTCGATGAGTGGGGCTACGCCTGACCGGGCGGTGGCTGGTGACGCTGGGGCTGGTGAAGATGGATCTGGTGTGATGATGGGTTCGACCGTGGCGTCAGGCAAAGTCGCAAAGCTGACATGACAATAGCCGCCGGGATTTTTCTCCAGATAGTCCTGATGGTAGTCCTCAGCCAGGAAATACTGCTCAAGCGGACGGATCTCGGTCACGATCGGTAATGTATATGCCTGCTGTTGCTGGGCGACAACTGACTGGATCACAGACAAATCCGCCGGATCCACATAATAGATGCCCGTGCGGTATTGCGTCCCGCGGTCATTGCCTTGCTGGTTCAAAAGGGTCGGATCAATGATTTTGAAAAAATATTCGAGTATGGTGGCAAGGCCAATCCTTTGGGGATCGAATTGGACTTCCACCGTCTCCGCATGGCCCGTATTGTTGTAGCAGACCTCCTGGTAGCTGGGATTCCCGGTTTTCCCATTTGCGTATCCAACACTCGTGGCTGCCACTCCGGGCAACCGTTGTAAATAGGCCTGTGCTCCCCAGAAACAGCCACCGGCCAGGTAAATCCGGTGCAAGTCAGCCTGGCTGAAGTCTAGTTTCGAATTGGGATTGGGAGGAAGTGTTTCATGTCTCATAACTGTTCCTTCCGACCGTCATGTCAGATGCTCCGGTCTGTTTTATGGTCGATCCGTTACAATCTCATCTGATTGATATCGGTTTATTCAGGAAAAGAAATGCTGCATCCTGGTCAAATCGAATGCCTTGAGAGGCAGGTTGACGATCCTTTTTTCCAGAGCAGACTGGTAGATAGAAAGGACCAGGGCTACTGCATCCCGTCCAGACTGACCGCTGGCCAAAGGTTCCCGGTTTTCTTCAATCGCGGAAATGAGATCTCCGAGCAGGCCACTGTGCGGATTAGCCAGCTGCTTAAGACCCTGAAAGCCAGATTGGCGCAAAGTCTGCCATAAAACCCGGCGTGTGTATGAGCTGGCAAGATTTTTACCAGCTTGATTATAGACAGTGATGTACGGTTTGCCGGACAAAAGCCCCACTCTGATTTCCCCCTCCGTCAGACGGATGTAAAAGGAAGCTTCTGGCCGTTCCGGATCCGTGATGGTTGTGCCTTCCACCAGGCACTGGACATCGTTGGTCAGGGTCAGGATGGCAAAACCCAGATCCTCTGCCTCCATGCGGTGCGTTTTTCGGAAAATCTGACCGGATGCCGTTTCAACAGTCTGGCCCAGAAGCCAGGTCATCAGATCCATAGCATGGACACTCTGGTTCATCAGGACGCCACCATCCTGGGCCCAGGTCCCGCGCCAGGCTGCCTGGTCATAATATTCCTGGCCATGACCCCAGCGAACTTTGACATCCCCATAAAGCACCCGGCCAAAATGGCCCGATAGGATATCGGCCCGGATGGTCTGCACCAGTGGGAAGAATCGGTAGATATGGCCCACAGCCACTTTGCGGTTGCTCTTGCGCGAAGCCTCCAGGATTTCATCAGCTTGTTCGAGCGACAACGTCAGAGGTTTTTCGATCAGGACATGGGCACCGGCTGCCAAGGCAGCCAAGCTGATCGAGGCATGTGAGCCACTGGGAGTTGTGATCACAACCAGGTCTGGCCGCACCTCAGACAGCATTTTCTGATAATCCTCATATATGGCGATTCTGGCTATTTCCCTGGCGCGGAATCCAGCGGCAGCAAGGATTTTCTCGGCAGCACCCGGCCGAGTATCGACTGCCGCCACAATTTCCAGTTTCCGGCGTTTGTTCTGATGATACCGGGCGCCTTTCAAATGCTTTTTTGCCACAACACCACAGCCGATAATCGCATATCTGATGGTTCCCATGCTGGTAAAAACTCCTCGTCTCTTTATTTCCCGCAAGATACGGAGCAGTGAAACAGTATGAATGAAATTTTGAAAACCTATGGTTATTGAATAAAATTCAAGTGGCGAAGTTGATTGAGCAAACGCTCTCCACCCCATGATAGAAAGGCGTTAACACCAAACTTCGCTGCAGATTCTATATTCTCCGGACGGTCGTCGAAATAATAGATGGTTTCCGGATCTTGGCCAATCATGGCCAATGCCCTGCGGAAAGCTTCAGGATCCGGCTTCATAAAGCCTAGTTCGTAAGATACAAAAATCTGGTCAAAATAACGGCCCAAGTCCAGGGTCTGATTGCAGTGATCCCAATGGAAAGAACTGGTGTTAGATAAAAGTTGAAGACTGAACCGGCTGTACAAGGTCTCTAGAATCGGACGAGTCAGGTCAAACGGTTCGCCAATGATCCGGATGTATTCGTCATGGAAAGCAGAAAGATCGATCGTGATCCCCATTTCTTCTCTCGCCTCGTGGTAAAACTCAGTCAGATCCGTGATCAGTCCTGTCTCCAGGCGCCGGACGGCCTGGCTTTGCCCCCAGCGTTCAGCATAAATCCGTGTACCTGGCTCAGGTATCTGGTCTGGCCAGAAACGATCGACATTATGGAGATGGACCAGGATATTGCCCAAGTCAAACAAGACAATGGGATGGTCGACCGCAGGACCAGGACCAGGCTGAAGGGTCATGGATTGGCTCATGATCGGGTGGCCGTCTGCGGTTTAAGCACAGTGAAAAGGGATCCCGCCAGCAAGAGAATCGGCAGGCTGTTAGCCAGAAAGTATCCCCAAAAATAGTGCGATAAAATCACCCGGTCGAGACCAAAATAGGCGACTATGATGAACAGGACAGCCCCATAATGGACTAGCTTCAAAGGCTGGTGATTCTGAGGACGAAGCTGCTGGAATAAAAGCAGGGCCGATAGGCCAATGGCGAGCGCATTGATACCAAAAAACAGGTTATCCATGTGTTTTCGAGTCTCCTTTTATCTTAAGTATAGCATAATCATCCGCCCGGTCCACGCCAGTCTCTGTCTCGTTTCAAGGGACCTCATTTTGTGCTAAGATGGGTATACTTTTTGATAGGATGGACGGTAAACATGTCATGAAGCAACCCAATGTACACCTGTTATGGGACAAGGCTATCTCATTACTGGATGGTGAAGTCTCAGAAATCAGCTTGAACACATGGATCAAGCCGCTTGAACCCATCGGTGTGGAGCAGGGTGTTTTTGTCTTGTCTGTTCCCAATGATTTCCACAAGACCTTTGTCGATCAATACACCAGCCTGATCAGAAATGCGCTCAAGGCGGCCGGATCTGCAGATTATGAAGTCCGGTTCCAGGTCGGTCCAGCTGAGCCCCTGTCCCACATGGTCGAGAAGAAGCCCCAGTCACCGACGACTTCTAACGAGGCTTTCGGCCAAGCCTCCCTGAGCCGGCTCAATCCCCAATATACCTTTGAAACATTTGTAGTAGGCAGTGGCAACCGCTTTGCGCATGCCGCTTGCGTCGCTGTAGCCGAAAAGCAAGGTGGCCGCAATTTTAACCCGTTATTCCTCTATGGCGGTTCTGGTCTGGGCAAAACCCATCTCATGCACGCCATCAGCAATTTCATCTGTGAAAATTACCCGGACAAGAAAATTCTTTACGTCCAGTGCGAGCAATTCGTTAACGAGTTCATCTATACCATCAAAGAGAACAAGTACGATGATTTCCGCAGTAAATACCGCAACACCGACATGCTCCTAATCGACGACATTCAGTTCATCGAAGGCAAAGAACAGATGCAGATCGAGTTTTTCCACACTTTTAATGCCTTGTACGAAACCGGCAAGAACATTGTACTGACTTGCGACAAACCGCCGCAAAGCCTGGCTTCGCTTGAGGAACGCCTGCGTACCCGCTTTTCGAGCGGCTTGATCGTCGATATCCAGCCCCCAGATTATGAAACGCGCCTGGCCATTCTGCGCCGCCACGCCCAGCAAAATAACGTCTCGGTACCAGACGACGTCTACGAATACATCGCTTCGAACGTTGCTTCGAATATTCGTGAACTCGAAGGCGCTTTCAAGACAGTTCTATACTACTCCATGCTGGCTGGCCCGATTACTCAGGATGTTGCCCGCGAAGCTTTGAAAGACATCATTCAGCCTTCGGCCACCCGAAAGCTCAGCGCATCCTTGATTATGGACATTGTCGGCAATGCCTACAATGTCACGGTTGATGATCTCAAATCCAACCGCCGCAGCAAAGAGGTGGCTTTGCCGCGCCAGATCGCCATGTTCCTCTGCCGGAGCCTGCTCAATATGACCCTGCCCCAGATCGGAACTGAGTTTGGCAATCGAGACCACACCACGGTCATGTATGCCTGCAGCAAGATCAGTGAAGATCTGGCAGTCAAGCCTGACCTGATGCGCCAGATCGATGATCTCAAGAAGAGGATAACGGGGTGAAAACGCAAAAATTTTTTTGCCGTGAAAACTGAGTTTTCCACAAATTGTTTATTAGTATGTGGATAAACCCCTGTTAAAAGGTCTGTGGACAAACTTAGCCAAAAACTTATCCCCCTTTGCCCTCGTTTTTGCACCCTCATCCTCCACACAGTTCCTCACAGGGTCTCATCTACAGACTCTAAGCGTTTCACCGTTTTACACATATTCACAGCCCTATAATAAGAAAAGTGATAAAATATATCTCATTAGAGTTCAACAGCCGGAGGTAACCCATGAAGTTCATCTGCTCCCGAGACCGCCTGATGGAAGCAATCAGCATCGTCCAAAAATCAGTCGGCGTTCGTTCTCCCATGCCGATTCTTGACGGCATCCTGGTCGAAGCCGACCAGGGCGTTAAATTGACCGGCTATGATATGGAAACCAGTATTGAGTGTCTGGTCGAAGCAGATGTCCCTGTCAAAGGTGGAATCGTCATCAATGCCCGCATTTTCGGCGATATCATCAGAAAGTTGCCGGATGATGTCGTTGCGATTGAAACCAATGAAAATTTGCAGATCCAGATAGAAAGTGCCAGCACGCATTTCACGATCAAGGGCTTGCGCGCAGAAGATTTCCCGAAAATTCCAGAAGTGTCGGATAACCTTCAGCTCCATGTTCGTCAGAATGTCTTGAAAGATATGATCCGCCAGACGATTTTTGCTGTCAGCACAGATGAAAGCCGGCCAGTTTTGAATGGTTGCTATCTTGTCTGTGATGGTTCTGCCCTGGAAATGGTCGCAATTGATGGTTTCCGCCTGGCTTTGCGCCGCAATGAGCTTGGCAGTGATCTACCGGTGATGAAATTTATTGTTCCGGGCAAGGCCCTCGGTGAAGTGGGTCGGATTTTAAATTCCACAGGTGATGCGATTGTCGATATCTACCCTTCGCAAAACCATATCAAGTTTGACATTGGTTCGGTCAAACTTGTTTCGCGCCTGATCCAGGGTGAATACATGAATTACCGCGGCATTATCCCGCAGACTGCTGAGACAACTTTAACCATCGATCCGAAAGTGATCCTCTCAGCCATTGAACGAGCAGTCCTGGTGATTACCAGTGAAGATCGCCGCTTCCCGGTCCGTCTCTCGATGATCGATGATGAAACACTGGTGGTCAGTGCCAATACGGATGTTGGCTCTTTGCGGGAAGAAATTTCCGTCGCCATGACTGGGAGTAAAATCGACATCGATTTCAATCCCAAATATTTTCTCGATGCCCTGAAGGCTATTGAAGAGGATGAAATCAGCATAATTTTCAATGGCAGCATGGGTCCTTGCGTCCTACGGCCTGTTGATAGCCAGGAATTTGCTTACCTTGTCTTGCCTTTGCGCCGCTGAAGGGATTCTGCCGGTTGAAAGAATGATTTAAATGCACGTCACAGCGATCGAACTTTCTGATTTTCGTAATTATCATTCGCAACAGATAGCCGTCCATCCAGATATCAATGTCTTTTTCGGAGCAAATGCCCAGGGGAAGACGAATATTTTGGAGGCGGTTTATCTTTGTGCTTGCGCTAGGTCCCATCGAACCAGCCGTGATACCGAATTAATTCGCCAGAATGGTGATCATTATTCAGTCAAAGTTGATTTTACAACCTTGACTGGATACCCTGATTCCTTGGAAATCCGTTATTTTGATCCTGTGCCAGGTCATCCGCAGCGGCAAAAACCCATTCGTCAGATTTACCAGAATGGTGTGTTGCTCGAACGCATCAGCGATATGATGGGTTTGTTTCATGCAGTTATTTTTGCTCCGGAAGACTTAATGTTGATCAAAGAAGGACCTGCTACGCGCAGACGCTTTCTCGATCTTTTGATTTCTCAAGTCCGGCCTACTTATTTTCAGGATTTGCAGCGGTACAGCCGCTTGCTGCAGCAGCGCAACAAAATCCTCAAAGATCTGCGCGAGGCCAAGTCAGCGCCAGGATCACCAAGCGAAACCGATCAATTGGAGGCTTGGGATCTGACCATGGTGCCTTATGCGGCCAGGATCATTTACCAGCGCATGAATTATGTTCAACGACTCGATCAATTAGCAGAAAAGAATCACAACAAAATTTCATCCGGAAAAGAAAAGTTAAATGTAAAGTATAAGACAGTCTCTGGTATTTCTAATGAAATAGGCATTCCAGAGATTTCTGATTTGTTGATTAAGAAATATAAAACTAATGTTTACGAAGATATTTTACGAGGATCCACTCAAAACGGTCCTCATCGCGATGATCTTGAATTCATCCTCCAGGGGGAGGCGATGAAACCGTATGCTTCGCAAGGACAGCAAAGATCCGCCGTTCTTTCCCTGAAACTTTCTGAACTTGAAATCATAACAGAGGATATTGGTGAACGCCCTGTATTACTCCTGGATGATGTCATGTCAGAACTTGATGCTGATCGCCGCCGCTGCCTTCTGGAAAGCATCTCACAAGCTCAAGTTTTTGTTACCTGTACGGATGCCAATCATGTTGTATCTGACATTCGTCTGGCTGATCAATCCAAGTTGCATTCATCCGTACAAGCTGACGAGTCTATAAAACAAATCAAGACCCAAGATCGTCAATTTTCGTTTTTTGAAGTTCGTTCGGGACAGGTTACCTGGGTCGAGCAGGAAGGCTAGTTTTCTGATATACTGTCAGTATGTATATCCATATCGGCGGTGAATACTCTGTCTCGAGCCGGCTGATCGTCGGCATTTTTGATTTCGAAGAAACCACACAGGATGGATCGCTGACCCGTGCCTTCCTGAAGAACGCCCAGGACACCGATAAGATCGAGCTTATATCATCTGATTTGCCACGATCTTTCATTGTTACGGTCGAAAGGGTCTACTTATCTCCGATTTCCGCAGCAACCTTGCGCAAAAGGATCGCCAGCCAGAACGATCCAAATGCCTCGTTTCATGAAAACAGATCAATCAGGATGGTGAACCCGTGAGTAAACAGACAGATGACTTGCAAAATAAAAATAACCCTAGTGAGCTGGAAGGTGATGGGATTGAAGACGTTGTCAATTTAGCGTTCAATTCGCAAGCCTTGATCGACGATGATTACCAGGAAATCGCTTTTGATATGACGGATGGTGATTATGATTCGTTCGATACAACGAATTCGTCATCCTACAGTGAATCTGATATCCAGGTACTGGAAGGATTGGAGGCTGTCCGTAAACGTCCTGGTATGTACATTGGTGATACGTCACTGCGAGGATTACACCATCTCGTTTATGAAATTGTTGCCAATTCAGTTGATGAAGCTTTAGCTGGTCGTTGTGATACCATCAATGTCGATATCAATTCCGACGGTTCGGTCACAGTCAGCGATAATGGCAGTGGTATTCCCGTGGGCACTCATCCCAAGATGGGGATTCCAACTGTCGAAGTTGTGCACACGATCCTTCATGCCGGGGGCAAATTCGGTGGGGGGGCGTATAGTGTATCCGGCGGTTTGCATGGCGTGGGTGCTTCGGTTGTTAATGCACTTTCAGCCTGGATGGAAGTTTTTGTCAAAAGGGATGGTAAAATTTACAAAATTCGTTTTGAAAGAGGCGTTACAGTTGGCCAGTTGGAAATTGTCGGAGAAACAGAGGAAACTGGTACCACGACCACTTTCATGCCGGATAGCCTGATCTTTCCTGACATCACGTTCGAGTACCACACCATGCTGACCCGATATCGCGAAATGGCTTTCCTGAACCCGGAAATTACCATCAACCTCAATGATCATCGCGAAACACCTCCTGTGGAAAAGAAACTCCATTACGAAGGCGGGATTATTTCATTTGTTGAATATCTGAACAAGAACAGGGAAGTCCTCCACAAACAGCCCATTTACATTGCAACCCGCAGTGGGGATGTTTTTGTCGAAGTCGCCATCCAGTACAATGATTCTTATTCAGAAAATATTTATTCCTATGCCAATAACATTGCCACCATAGAGGGTGGCACCCATATGACTGGATTTAAGTCAGCCCTGACTAAGGTTATCAATGATTACGCCAGAAAATATGGCATGATCAAACCTAATGACAAGAATCTCCAGGGTGAAGATGTTCGTGAAGGTCTCTATGCCATTATCAGTGTCAAATTGCCTGAACCACAGTTTGAAGGCCAGACAAAATCCAAATTAGGGAATTCCGAGATTCGAACTTTGGTCGAAAGCGTCATTAATGATAAATTGTCCGCATATTTAGAAGAGAATCCAGCGATTGGAAAAATTATTATTGATAAATGCCTCTCAGCTTCCCGGGCTCGCGATGCTGCCCGCAAAGCCCGTGATCTGACTCGGCGTAAAAGCGTTTTCGAATCCAACTCACTCCCAGGAAAGTTGGCCGATTGCCAGGAAAAGGATCCGACATTCTGTGAGTTATTCATTGTTGAAGGTGACTCAGCTGGTGGTTCTGCTAAGAATGGCCGAGAACGTAAATATCAGGCTATCTTGCCGCTTTGGGGCAAAATGCTTAACGTAGAAAAAGCGCGGATCGACAAGGTTTATGATAATGAAAAATTGTTACCAATCGTTTTAGCACTGGGAGCTGGGATCGGGTCTGATTTTGATGTTACCAAACTCCGTTACCATAAAATTATCTTGATGGCTGATGCTGATGTCGATGGATCGCATATCCGGACCCTCTTGCTGACATTTTTCTTCCGTCACATGCGACCACTGGTCGAAGCAGGTTTTGTGTATATTGCTTGTCCGCCGCTGTATCGAGTCTATGAAGGTAATACCAGCTATTACGCATACAATGACAAGGATGTTGAGGAAATTAAACTCAAGACAGGCTGGAAGGATCCGAAAATCCAGCGTTACAAAGGTCTGGGTGAAATGAGTGCAGAACAACTATGGGATACGACCATGAATCCTGAAACAAGAAAGCTGATGCGTGTCACGGTTGAAGACGCTTTGTCAGCTGATGAAACTTTTAGTCTGTTGATGGGAGACCGTGTTGAACCAAGAAAGGAATTCATCCAAATGAATGCCAAATACGCAAATGCAGATGTGTGATCATATATATAAAAGGTTCAGTACTTTAGCTTGAAAGAAGATTAACGATATAGAAACCGGATGTTTCACGTGAAACATCCGGTTTCTATATACCTGCTAAACGCTATCAGCTGCTCTGAATTTATGATAAGATACTCAACATTGGAACAAGGAGATGCACGCTATGTCTCAGGTCATTGCGATTGTGAATCAAAAAGGTGGGGTTGGTAAGACAACAACCACCGTAAATTTGGCATCATTTATCGCTAATAAAGGAAAGAATGTTCTACTCATCGATACCGACCCTCAAGGTAATGCAACTTCTGGTTTAGGGTTGGAAAAGAATCAGGTTGAGTATTCTACCTACGATGTTTTGATCAATCAAGTCCCCCTGCGTGAAGCAATATTGAAAACTGGGAGAAAGCGGCTGTCTATTTGTCCTGCTAATATCAATCTGGCTGGTGCAGAAGTTGAATTGGTTGGTACTGTTTCACGTGAAACATGTTTGAAACGAGCCATCGACCCGATTCGTGATGATTTTGATTTTATTTTTATGGATTGTCCACCATCATTAGGTTTATTGACTGTTAATGCTTTGACTGCTGCCGATAGCGTATTGGTACCCATCCAGGGAGAATATTATGCTTTGGAAGGGTTGACGCAACTCATGGAAACCGTTTCGATTGTCAAACGAACGATGAATCAGAAGCTATCGGTGTTTGGAGTCGTTGTGACCATGTTTGATGCCCGAACTCAGCTTTCACATCAAGTTGCTGCAGAAGTCCGGAAATATTTTGGTGACAAAGTATTTCGAACCATCATTCCTCGGAATGTACGATTAAGTGAAGCACCCAGTTTTGGAAAATCTATTGTCGAATACGATCCGAAATCCAAAGGTGCTGAATCCTATGATGCGTTAGCCAGGGAAGTCATCAAGCGGGCAGGAGGGTATGGACTGTGAGTGGATTGAACAATAAAGGATTGGGACGAGGACTCGGCGCTTTACTGACCAATACGGAAATAATCAATGAAGAGATTAAAGGGTCGATTGTTGAACTGAAAATTAATGATATCGCTCCCAATGCAGATCAGCCCCGTAAACAATTCGATCAGGATAAACTCCAGGAATTGGCAGCCTCCATTCGTGAAAATGGGATTATCCAGCCGATCATTGTTTGCAAAGCCGAAAAAGGGTATAAAATCGTCGCTGGTGAACGGCGTTGGCGAGCTTCCCGCATGGCCGGATTGTCAGTCATTCCCGCAATTGTCCGCGATCTGACCAATTTGCAGGTCCTGCAACATGCCTTGATTGAAAATATTCAGCGCCAGGATTTAAATCCTCTGGAAGAAGCTCAAGCCTTGGAGAAATTGATAACTGATCACGAAATGACCCAGGAATCTTTGGCCAAAGTCGTCGGTCGCAGCCGTCCTGCTATCGCCAATACATTGCGTTTGTTGAATCTGCCGGACTCGATCCGCCACCATGTTATGAACGAAGAATTGACTGCTGGGCATGCCAGAGCGCTTCTGGCCTTGCCAGATGAAGAAATCCAGGTTAAAGCCGCCAATATGATCATCAGCAAGTCCCTAAATGTCCGCGAAACAGAAAAATTGGTCAAGAAGCTCCAGCAACCGAACAGACAAACCAAAGCAGTCGATGAAGTCTATCAACTCAGTGTCAAAGAGGTCGAACGCGAATTAACCAGCAATCTCGGCACCAAAGTTCACCTCAAAGACCGCAATGGCAAGGGTAGCATTGTGATCGATTATTTCTCGAACGATGACCTGAATCGGATCCTCACTCTGCTGAAATCCTGAATTTGACAAGATAGACAGGGATCCGGTAAAATGGTGCAGCATTCAACCGCAGACCAGAAGCAAGATGGAGAGATGGTCGAGTTGGTTTAAGGCACCGGTCTTGAAAACCGGCGCAGGTGAGAGCCTGCCGTGGGTTCGAATCCCACTCTCTCCGCCAAAAGAAAAAGCCGCAGAAGCGGCTTTTTCTTTTGGTGGAGAGAGTGTTCTCACGCCTTATCAAATATTTCAGCTCCATTGACATTTATCTGGAGAGCCCTTAAAATAGTGTAGCAGCTTCACGTAAGCTGTTTTTCATATCGGTTGAACAGCTGCAATTAAGCTGGTCAATCGGCCATACGGAGAAGTACCCAAGTCGGCCGAAGGGGGCAGTTTGCTAAACTGTTAGTGGGGGTAACTCCAGCGCGGGTTCGAATCCCGCCTTCTCCGCCATTTTTTCAGAACCTTTCTGCTAAAAGGCTCTGAACTGTCAAAACTACCGCTGTTTTGCCAAGAAAGTCATTGCTTGAACCCTCAGGCGATGTCTTTTTTGGTCTCTGCCAAGAGATTTCCGATGAAGCGGTACTTGATCGTGATCTCCTGGGTTCGTTTACCAGTTGCTTTACTGGCCTCGCTGATGGTGATGCTCTCGATCAGCTCCATCACAGTCAACCGGTCCAGATCCTCGATTTCCATGTACTGCCCGATCAGCTGCAGCCAGCGATCGATCTCAGCTTCGCTGCATTTTACGTGTGCAGTTGCTGTTCGATCATCTGGTACTTTTCTTCGAGCTCACTTTGCTCCCGCACATAGCCTGAGAGAAGGTTCTGGAAGATGTTTTCTGGCAGCTTGCCTCGGCATTTGTCTTCGTACAGGCAAATATCGGCCTAGTTGAGCCACTCTGTCGGAGCTAGTTGAGCCACCTTGACGGACCAAACTGAGCCGCTTTAACGGGGTAAATTGAGCCACCTTTTGTAGAATGAAATTGTGCCAGAGGCACGAATTTTATTCACAGGAGGTCATAAAAGATAGAGTCCGTATACTTGGTGTAAATTGAGAAATAAAAAGAGCCACGAGCTCGCTTTCGGTATAATAGGTTTTTGCAAAGAAACGAATAGACTGAAAGGACTGAACTCATGGCTCAAGTACATCTTACACTGACAGACGACATTCTGAAAGAACTCATGTTGGGGAATCGAGAGAGCGGGGTGGCGAAATTACTGGAAAAGGTATTTGATGCAGTTCTGCAAGGTCAAGCCAGCGAGCAGCTGAAAGCTGAACCCTATGAGCGCTGCGACAGACGGACCAGCTATCGCAACGGATATCGGGAGCGCACCCTGGCGACGCGAGTTGGGACGCTGACACTTCACGTGCCCAAATTTCGGGATGGCA
>DIFN01000076.1:0-127771 GCA_002419145.1 Mageeibacillus sp. UBA5747
GTTTCGCCGCCGCTTTGGCATCGACAACGAGCAGGCGCTGGATTTGTTTCTGCAAACGGTCTCTCTCAAATCAGTCGGCAACCTGACTGGTTTTGTCCGGGACCATATGCTCGAACCGTTCGAGGTCAAACCGCGCATTGAGGCACTGATCAAGCATTTTGAAGACCTCAACCGGGCTCACGAGGCGGTGCTCAAGGCCAAACGTCAAGTTGACATGCTCGAGCCACTGGTCGCGGACTGTGAGCAGTATAAGGAACAAGAGCAGTCTGCCAGTCAGCTGCGTGCCTGCCGCGAAGCTCTCCACCCCTGGTTTGCGTCGCTCAAGCTTAGCCTTCTGGCCAAACGACTGGCAACCCTGGAAGAAGAGAAAGCCAGGCACAACACTGCGATCGCGCGTTTGGAAGAACAGAAGCAAGACCAGCTGGCCCGAGAGCGGGAACTGCGCCGCACCATCGCCCAGAATGGTGGCGACCGGCTCGACACGCTCGAGGCAGAGATTCAGAAAGCCCAGACTGAACGGGATCGCCGCCGGAAAAAAGCTGAACGCTATGCTGAACTCTTGCAGACACTCGATGTTCATCCAGCCCAGAGCGAAGATGCCTTTGCCAGCCAGATGCTGGAGATGGCCAGCTGGCAGCAGGCGGCCCAGGAGGATGAGGTCCGGATCCAGAATGATTTCAACGAAGCCCATTTTGCCTGGACCCAGGAAAAGCAAGCCTATGACGAGCTCAAGGCTGAAATCACCAGCCTTAAATCGCGCCGCAGCAACATCGACGACAAGCAAGTGGCACTGAGACGCCAGCTCTGCCAGGCCCTGTCCCTGCCAGAAGATGAGATGCCGTTTGCTGGTGAATTGATCCGGGTCCGGGACGAAGAACGAGACTGGGAAGGTGCCATCGAGCGCCAGTTGAGAAATTTCGGCCTGTCCCTTCTGGTCCCAGATCCGTATTACGCCAAGGTTTCGGAATGGGTGGACCGCACCCACTTACAGGGTCGGCTGGTGTATTTCCGTGTCCGGGAGACGGTGCGCAGCGAAGGCGTGTCCCTGCATCCGGATTCACTGGTCAAAAAGCTCCAAATCAAGACAGACTCGCCTTTTTATGACTGGATCGAGCGGGAGATAGCACATCGCTTTGATCTTGCCTGCTGCCTGACCCCGGAGCAGTTTCGCAGGGAGGCCAAAGCCATCACCCGGGCCGGCCAGACCAAGGCTCCCGGGGAACGCCATGAAAAGGATGATCGCCACCGGATCGATGACCGCAGCCGCTACGTCCTGGGCTGGAGCAACACTGAGAAAATCGCCGCTCTGGAAAAACAGGCCCGAACGATGGAAAAGCAATTGGTCGAGCTTTCAAACCGCAAATCGAGCCTGGAAAAAGAACGGGTCGCTGTCCAAAAACGGTTGTCCCAGCTTGCCGCACTCGGTGAATACACGGATTTCCGCGAGCAGGACTGGCAGCCTTGGTCGATCACCATCGCCCGGCTGGAGCAGGAAAAACGGGAACTGGAAGCTGCTTCCGATTTGCTCCAGACCCTGAGCGAGCAGCTGGCCCAAGTCGAAGCTGCTCAGATCGAAACTGAAAGCCAGCTTAAGGATCGTCTGGACCGGCGCTCCCGAAGCGAACAAAAAATCAGTGATGCCGAGGATCTGGCCAAACAGGCCAGAGACATCTTGCAGGACAACCTGTCCGATGTTGAACCTTATTTTGCTATTCTGGAGAACATGCGCGAGGCTGCTCTGGCCGGCGTTCAGTTGACCGTTGAATCTTGTGACAACCGCGAGCACGACATGCGGGTCTGGTTGCAAACCCGAATCGATAACGAGGACAAAAAGCTCAGCCGGCTGAACGGCAAAATCATCGAGGCGATGACGGTCTACAAGCGGGACTGGCCCTTGGAAACTCGCGAGGTTGACATCCATCTCAAATCCGGTCCGGAATTTGCGGCCATGCTCGCGCAGCTGAAGGTCGATGACCTGCCGCGCTTTGAGGGCCAGTTCAAATCGCTCTTGAATGAAAACACGATCCGGGAAGTGGCCAATTTTCAGTCTCAACTCAACAAAGAACGCGAAACAATCCGAGAACGCATTACCCAGATCAACCACTCGCTGACCCAGATCGATTACAATCCAGGCCGCTACATCAGTCTCGAAGCCCAGCTGAGTCCAGATCTGGAGATCCGTGAATTCCAGTCGGAGCTGCGCGCCTGTACCGAAGGCACCCTGACAGGTTCCGAACAAGTTCAATATTCGGAAGCCAAGTTCCTCCAGGTCCGGCGAATCATCGAGCGTTTCCGTGGCCGCGAAGAATATTCCGACCTGGACCGCCGCTGGACGGAAAAAGTGACTGATGTGCGCAACTGGTTCCTCTTTGCAGCCAGTGAGCGCTGGCGCGAAGACAACAGTGAATATGAGCATTACACCGATTCCGGTGGCAAATCCGGCGGCCAGAAAGAAAAGCTGGCCTACACCGTCCTGGCTGCCAGTCTGGCCTACCAGTTCGGTCTCGAATGGGGGGCTGTCCGTTCCCGTTCCTTCCGGTTTGTCGTCATCGACGAAGCATTTGGCCGTGGATCCGATGAATCAGCTCAGTATGGCCTGCAATTGTTTGCCCAGCTCAATCTCCAGCTCCTGATTGTCACCCCGCTGCAGAAAATCCACATCATCGAACCTTTTGTAGCCAATGTCGGCTTTGTCCACAACGAAGAGGGGCGCAACTCAGTCCTGCGCAACCTCAGCATCGAGGAATACCGGGCCGAGAAGAAGAAGGGTCCAGGATGAGCTGGACGTATCCAGCCGATATCAGAGCCTTTGTCCAGAAACTGTGGGATCGGGGGACGCTTTTAGCTGCCTTGGTCCGGGGAGGGGCGTTCGCTCCTTTGAAAGTGCCACTCAAGGGTCCTACCTCCAGCGAATTGAGCGAACGGTTTACTGAGGTGCGCAAATGGATTGGCAAATTGGCCGGATCGGAAAAACATTATCGGATTGAATGGCGGCAAGTTAATCACCGGATTATCGGCAGCAACGAAATCCCGGTCGAGATCTGGATCGATACCTTGGAGGATGCCCTGGCCCTTATCGGTAAGGAAAGGGAAGCGGAGCTGTTTTTGGATTTGCTGGAGCTGACGGACGAGCAGCAGCCGGAGCTTTTGCCGTGGCTGGCCAAACGCCCATTAAGAGCACTGGAACTTGCCGGGGAATGGCCCCGATTTTTGGCCTTCATCGCCTGGCTGCAGCAACATCCACGGCCTGGGATCTATTTGCGTCAGATCGACCTGCCTGGCATCCACACCAAATGGATCGAAGGTTTTCGCGGCGTTCTGATCGACTTGCTTGATCTTACCTTGGAGCCAGAGCACATCGACGCCAAGTTTACGGGCGCGGCTGGATTTTGCCACCGCTATGGATTTCTCGATAAGCCATTGACCGTGCGTTTTCGCCTGCTGGATCCTGCGATCTCATGGCTGCCAGCTGATTCGGACCAAGATCTCACCGTCACTGCTGACTGTTTTGCTCGATTGGACCTGCCAGTCCGTAAGGTCTTCATGACCGAAAATGAGATCAATTTCCTGGCTTTCCCGGCAGTCTCGGATGCGATGGTGATTTTTGGTGCTGGTTATGGCTTTGATGCGATCAAAGAAGCACGCTGGCTCCAAAACCGCGCCTTCTATTACTGGGGTGATCTCGATACCCATGGCTTCGCGATCCTTAATCAATTGCGTGGTCTGTTCCCGCATGTCCAGTCCTTCCTGATGGACGAACAAACCTTGCTGTCCCATCATTCGCTCTGGGGCAGGGAAGACCGCCCGGAAACCCGCCCCCTGACCTGGTTGTCCGACGCGGAAAACACCGTCTATGACCAACTTCGCTTGAATCATTGGGGCGAACACGTGCGCCTGGAACAAGAGCGGATTGGCTTTGGCCATGTGCGGCAAGCCCTGGACCGCTTGATGGGATTGGCCTAGGAGGATGAACTCAGCATGAGACAGACACAGACCTATGCGCAGAAAAGCGGCAATTGCCGAAATTAGCCCCCGGGGGTCGCGCGACAGGTGTGCTGAAAAGCGGAAATTGCTACTTCGGGTGCTACCCTTCACGATAGGCCTCGCTCCAGCCCTCGCGCGGCTCGCTCCAGCCCTCGCGCGCTCCAGCCCTCGCGCGCCGACGGCCCACTCGCACATTTCCGCGCGGTATCTGCCACTTTCCAAACCAGTCTCGATGTAAAAACAATAAATATATATTGAAAAACAATAAATATGTGCTATGCTGAATTAAAACAACCACAGAGGTGTCGCTTATGCAGCGTAGCTCAACCCTTTTTCTCAAAGTCTCTGTTTTCCTGATCGGCCTGCCGGTGCTTGCCGCTTGCATCTTTCTGGTACCGGGACTTTCCCACTTGATCACTCTCTACTCGCCTGAGTTCGCCTTCCTCCGGTTCGTATTTCTAGCCGGCGTCTATGGCTCAGCTCTGGTCTTTTTCCAGGCGTTGTATCAAGCGTTTGT
This sequence comes from Mageeibacillus sp. UBA5747, assembly GCA_002419145.1. GTDB lineage: Bacteria > Bacillota > Clostridia > Saccharofermentanales > UBA5734 > UBA5734. The sequence goes on from DIFN01000076.1 coordinate 4,502, forward strand.
TCTGCTCAACCTGATCGATCGCAGTCAACCCTTCTCGGAGGCTTCTGTCCGTTGCCTGAAACGCATCAAACGCTCAGCTGTGATCATCAGCATGCTCTACATCGCCCAGTTGCCTTTGCTGTACCTGATGGCGGAAGGTGACGACGCGCCCGGCCTGATCGTGCTCGGACTTCTGATCATCTTTGCCTCACTGGTGATCGCGGTATTCGCTGCTGTCCTCCAGCGGCTCCTGAACGATGCCATCCAGCTCAAGTCCGAAGTCGATCTGACGGTGTAAGGAGTGTGACATGGCGATTATCATCCATCTCGATGTGATGCTGGCCCGGCGCAAAATGAGCGTTACGGAATTGACTGAGAAGGTCGGGATCACGATGGCCAACCTGTCGATCCTGAAAAATGGTAAGGCGAAGGCCATCCGCTTTTCGACACTTGACGCCATTTGCCAGGCCCTGGATTGCCAGCCAGGTGATATCCTGGAATACCGCCCAGAGGAGGCATGACACCATGGACATAAAAGAACAAATCCTCGCCAATCTTGAAGATCCCCATGCACTGGAGCAGCTGTTCCGTCAGGACCCGGATGCCTTTCGCCAGTCTTTTCCGGAGGCCAGAAGGCAAGCTCCGGAATCCATCGTGCTGGCTGTCTGGCAGGAAAGGCTCACGGATCGGGAATTAATATCGGAAACAAAATCAGCCTGGCTGACCGGGGATCTGCGCCTGACCTTGGTGCTGTCGATCTTGGCTGGACTTTGCACCAGGGTTATCTTGTATTTCACAATCGAACAAAAAATCGCACCCGTCCACTTGCTGTACGGCGTGATTCCTTTTCTGGCCGCGTATTTTGTCATCACCCAAAGGCCACAGAAAAAGCTGACGGTGACCTTGACCATCCTGTTTCTGGGAACACTGGTTTATTTCAGCATCCTGCCTCTGGAACAAACCGACAGCATCATCATGGCCTATCTGCATCTACCCGTTTTCCTTTGGGTCGTCCTGGGGCTGGCCTATACGGGCAATGACTTTCGCTCGACGGCGGCGCGGCTTGCCTACATCCGGTTCAATGGCGAATTCGCCATCGTCTATGCGACGTTTGCCATCAGCGGCATGATCTTGACGGCTCTGACCCTGATGCTGTTTGAACTAGCCCTGCCAGATCAGGATATCGCCCAATTCTATCTGGAAAATGTTGTTGTTTTTGGCGCGGCTGCCCTCACTTTGGTGGCCACTTACATGGTCAAGACCCAGCTCAGGCTGGCTAAATCCATGGCTCCCTGGATCGCCCGGATTTTCAGTCCGCTGGTCTTTCTGACCCTGCTAGCCTATCTGGTTGTCTTGCTCTTCGCGGGCAGCAATCCATTCCTGGACCGGGATTTCCTGATTGCCTTCAATGGCATTCTCCTGGTCGTCCTGGCCATAACGATCTTTTCCCTGACGGAAAGAGTGAACGGAGAGCAGAGGCATCTGGGAGATGTCGTCAATGTTGCCTTGATTGGCCTGGCTCTGGTCATTGACATCGTCGCCCTGGCGTCGATCGTGTTCCGGCTTTCCTCGTTTGGCCTGACACCGAACCGGATCGTGGTGCTCGGAGTCAACCTCCTGATCGGGGGACATCTGGCTTGGATTCTGGTAGCCTATGGCCAGTTGATGTGCAAAAAAGCAGCCCCGCAGGCCATTCAGCGCGCGATCACGGAGTACCTGCCCGCTTATGGTGTTTGGGCTGCTTTAGTCTTCCTGGCCTTCCCCTGGATTTTTCACTGAGGTCCGCCTTCTTAGAGGTCCGCCTTCTTAAGTTTAGAGATGCATCTCGTGCTTGACAGCCGCAAAGGACTGGATGGCAAAATCGAGGTCGTCTTTTCCATGAGCGGCCGAGATCTGGGTGCGGATTCGAGCTTTGCCCTGGGGTACGACCGGGTAGAAGAAGCCAACGACTAAAACACCGCGTTCGATCATGCGCCGTGACATCTCCTGGGCCAGCCCGGCATCGCCGAGCATGACCGGTACGATGGGATGGATCCCGTCACCGACGGCAAATCCGACCTTGGCCATCTGCTCCCGGTAATAGGCTGTATTGGCAAAAAGCTTGTCGCGCAGTTCAGTCGACTCCGTCAGCAGCTCGAGTGCCCGGATCGAGGCAGCAGCCATCGCTGGGGCCAGGGAATTAGAGAAAAGATAGGGCCGCGACCGTTGGCGCAGCAGGTCAATGATCTCCTTTTTGCCGCTGACATAGCCGCCGCTGGCCCCGCCCAGGGCCTTGCCCAGCGTGCCAGTCAAGATGTCGACTCGGCCCATGACGCCGGCATGCTCATGCGTGCCGCGGCCAGTCTTCCCCATGAAACCGACGGCATGGCTGTCATCGACCAAAACCAGAGCTGAATATTGATCGGCTAAATCACAGATGGATTTCAAGTCAGCGATCGTTCCATCCATTGAAAAAACGCCATCGGTGACTATGACTCGGATCCGGGCTGATTTTGCCGCCTGCAGCTGGACCTCCAGCTCAGACATGTTGTTGTTCTGGTAGCGGAAACGCTGGGCTTTGCACAGGCGGATGCCGTCGATCAGGCTGGCATGGTTGAGTTCATCGCTGATGATGGCATCTTGGTCTGTGAGCAATGCTTCAAAGACTCCGCCGTTGGCGTCGAAGCAGGACGAGTAGAGGATGGTATCTTCCATGCCCAGAAAATCCGAGAGTTTTGTTTCCAGCTGTTTGTGGATGGTCTGGGTGCCGCAAATGAACCGGACGGAGGAGAGGCCATAGCCCCACTGATCCAGGGCTGCCTGGGCTGCTCGAATGACAGCAGGGTGACTGGAAAGCCCGAGATAGTTGTTGGCACACAAATTGAGGATGTTGTCCCGGCCGGACAACTTGATCCGGGCACCCTGAGCGCTTTCCAGGCTGCGCTCATCTTTCCACAGACCACTGGACTGGATTTTTTCAGCTTCGGCTCGGAAGAGGTCGATTGCGTTGCTATCCATAAATAATGGGATCCCCCTTGCTGTTTTTGGATCGTTGTCAAATCGGCAGGTGGCGCCGGAAAGGAATCAGTCCCAGCTCAGAACCACTTTGCCGGAGCTGCCGGAAATCATCGCGGCAAAGCCCTTTTCAAAATCTGTGTAGGGGAAGTGGTGGGTGATGACTGGCGATATATCGAGTCCGGACTGGATCATGGCCGTCATCTTGTACCAAGTTTCGTACATTTCGCGGCCGTAGATGCCATGGATGGTCAGTCCGTTGAACACGACCTTGTCCCAGTCGATGGCGGTCCCTTGTTTCTGGATGCCCAGCATGGCGATCTTGCCGCCGTGACACATGACATCGATCATGGTGCGGAACGCTTCCCCATTGCCCGACATCTCCAGACCGACATCAAAGCCCTCCTTCATGTCCAGTTTTCCCATGGCGTCCTGGATACATTCGGTGCGGACGTCGACGGTCAGGGTCGCGCCCATCTTTTTTGCCAGCTCGAGCCGATCGCTATTGACATCCGAGATGACCACATACCGGGCTCCGGCATGCTTGGCCACAGCTACGGCCATGATGCCGATCGGACCGGCACCGGTGATGAGAACATCTTCACCCAGGACATTGTAGGCCAGAGCCGAATGGACGGCGTTACCCAATGGATCAAAGCAGCTGATGATGTCGAGGGGGATTTTCGGGTCACAGTGCCAGACATTGGTCACGGGAATCGCCAGATATTCGGCAAAGGCCCCCGGCCGGTTAACGCCAACCCCGCTGGTATGATTGCACAGATGACGGCGCCCGGCCAGACAATTGCGACACCGGCCGCAGACCAGGTGGCCTTCGCCGGAGACGATATCCCCGAGCGCAAAATCATGGACGTTGCTGCCCATGGCTGCGATCGCCCCGACAAATTCATGGCCGATGGTCATCGGTACAGGGATCGTTTTCTGAGCCCATTCATCCCACTTGTAAATGTGGACATCGGTACCGCAGATGGATGTTTTCAGGATCTTGATCAGGACGTCATTGATGCCAATTTCCGGGATGGGAACTTCGTCGAGCCAGAGACCCGGCTGGGCGTATTTTTTGACCAGGGCTTTCATCTTCTGCTTGTCTGCCATAGAAGGTACCTCCGTATACGACTTATTATAATCGTTCTTTTCAGCAATGACTGTCGATAATGGGGCTGTCGAGGGTCTGTCCCATGGGCATAAAAAAACTACTGGGTCGATTTGTCAAATAATAACGAGAATTATGTTAAAATGATCAAAATGTCTGCCAACGATGGGAACCAATAAGATGAATTTAGAATCGATCGATATCAGGGAATTTGATCCGGGGCATGTCCATGATCCGGTTTTCCGGCAATTCTTTGCGATCTCACCCGAGCTGATGCTGATCCTGGACCGGGATGGATCGGTGAGGCACCTCAACCCTGCCTGGCTGGCAATCCTTGGTTACAGCCAGCAGGATATCAGGCTGACCCCGCTGCTGGAGCTGGTCCATCCGGAGGATGTGCCGGCTGCCCGGGAGATTCTGAACAATGGCTGCCCTTGGCAAGCTTCCAGAATCTTGCGCATGAAAACCAAGGCCGGTCCTTATCGCTCCATCGAATGGTTGGCCCAGAAGCAGGATGGCTGGCTCTATGCGACCGGCCGGGATATCAGTGAGTCGCTCAGGGACAAGAAAAACTTGGAAAAATTGGCTTCCCGGGATGCCCTGACGGGCGTATACAACCGCCATCATTTTGATTTAGTGATCGTGGATCTGATGGATTTTGCTGATCGCTACCAGGAGCCGCTTTCATGCTTTCTGTTCGATCTGGACCATTTCAAGGACGTGAATGATACCTATGGCCATCAGGTCGGTGATCGGGTCCTGCAGAAAATCGTTCAGGTCGCTGGACAATCCTTGCGCCAGTCCGACCTGGTTTTCCGGTTCGGCGGTGAAGAATTTCTCGTGCTTTTGCCGCATACAGCGATTGATGGGGCGGCTATTGCAGCGGAAAAACTGCGTATGGCGATTGCCGATACGAATTTCCCGATTGTAGGCCTGCAGACAGTTAGCATCGGCGTGGCAGAATGGATCCAGGCCGAGTCCCTCCACCACTGGCTCCGGCGCACGGATGAAGCGCTGTACCAGGCCAAGGCGTGCGGTCGTGATTGTGTCATTGATGCGCGCGAGCTGGAGGAATCGACGTTTGTGACCAATCTTATGGAATGGCAGTCCGAATGGAACAGCGGCAACCGGATCATTGACAGGCAACACCGTGAATTGATCCAGCTGGCCAACAAACTGCTCAAGTTGTATCTGACCAACTCCGAACCAACTGTCTTCCTGACGCAGCTTTCCCGCCTGATGGAACATATTGAAAATCACTTTCAGACAGAGGAGCAGATCCTCAGAGAAATCGGGTATCCGGAAACAGCAGCCCATGCCAAGGTTCACGCAAAGCTGGTCACCAAACTCGTCAGCCTGAAAGCCGCTTATCTGAATGGCGAAGTCAAAGCGTCCGTTTTCTTTTCATTTGTTGTTGATGACGTCGTGGTTGAACATATGGGCAAGGTGGATTCGACTTATTTCGACTGGACTCGGAAAGAGCAGGGGGAATGAACCTTTCCCAGTGCTTTGAAAGCCCGCTCATGTTCTGCCTTCGAGCAAGTCGCGGTATTCGGGATGCTTTTCAAAATAAGCCTGGGCAAAAGGACATTGGGCGCTGATTTTAAACTCGTTTTCGCGACTATACTGGATGATGTGCTCGACCAGGCGCTGGCCGATCCCCTGGCCTTGGAGGCCGTTTTTGACGATGGTATGGGAGATGGTGAGGATGTGGCCTTCGACGGTGAAATCGATCCAAGCCTGGGCGGATTCGTAACTGTCACCGATAAAGAACATGGATGGTCCCTGCTTGATCTCGCGCATGTCCGAGCCCCCCTTTTTGGATGTTTGACTTTATTATAGGAAATCCAGAGCGTTTTTGATATCATGGATTCCTGGAAATGATCCAGTAAGGGGAGGCTTTTCATTGAACGATGCGATTGAAACTCATCTTCGGCACCGGATCCTGGTCTTGGACGGCGCCATGGGTACTGCGATCCAGAAATTGTCGCTGGGTGAGGCGGATTATTGTGGCGGCTGCTCCTGCCATCATAGCCAGAAGGGCAACAACGACCTCCTTAACTTAAATAAGCCTGAGGTCATCCAGGCGATTCATGAAGCCTATCTTTCAGCTGGGGCTGACATCATCGAGACCAACACCTTCAATGCCAACCGGATCTCCCAGGCCGACTATGACCTGCAGGATGAGGTGTACCAGCTGAACGTGGCGGGTGCCCGCCTGGCCAGAGCGGCTGCCGACCTCTGGACCCGGAAAACACCGGACAAGCCCCGCTTTGTGGCTGGGTCGATTGGTCCAACCAACCGGACCGCTTCCATATCGCCCAATGTGGAAGATCCGGGGGCTCGCAACATCACCTTCGATGAACTTATGGCTGCATACGAGGAACAAATCACAGGGCTTGTTGACGGCGGCGTGGACCTGCTTTTGGTCGAGACCATCTTTGACGCCTTGAATGCCCGGGCAGCCATTCTGGCAGCGGATAGCGTTCTGACCAGGAAGGGCATCGATCTGCCCGTCATGATCTCCGGCACAATCACGGACAAGAGCGGCCGCATCCTGACTGGACAGACGCTGGAGGCGTTTGCCGAGAGCATGAAGCATGACAGGGTCTTCTCGATCGGCCTCAACTGTGCCTTTGGCCCGAAAGACTTGCTCCCTTTTATCCGTGAGTTGTCCCGGACCCAGGAGCGCTACATCAGTTTCCACCCCAATGCTGGCCTGCCCAATTCCTACGGTGACTATGATGAGACACCGCAGGAAATGGCCGTTTTTGTCCGGGAATTGGCCAGTGAAGGCCATCTCAATATCGTCGGCGGCTGCTGCGGCACGACGCCAGACCATATCCGGGCTATCCACGAAGCCGTGCAGGGGATCGCTCCCCGGGCCATCCCGGTGCTCGAAAAAGAAAGCATCTTCTGCGGCCTGGAAGCGATCCACATCAACAAGACAACCTATTTCGTCAACATCGGCGAACGGCTCAATGTCGCCGGGTCAGCCAAATTTGCCCGCCTGATTCGGGAAAAGAAATATGAGGAAGCACTCTCCATTGCCCGGGAACAGGTGGACAATGGAGCGCAGATCATCGACGTCAATTTTGACGATGGTCTTCTCGATGCGGCCCAGGAAATGGACACCTTTCTCAAGCTGATTGCCAGCGAACCGGAGATCTCGCGCCTGCCGGTCATGATCGACTCTTCCAAATTCGAAGTCCTGGTCACTGGACTCAAGGCGATCCAGGGCAAGGCGATCGTCAATTCGATTTCCCTGAAGGCGGGCGAAGCCGAATTTTTAGCCCAGGCTCGCCAAATCAAACAATTCGGAGCGGGTGTGGTGGTCATGGCCTTTGACGAAGAAGGCCAGGCAGACACTTATGCCCGCAAGATCGAGATTTGCCAGCGGGCCTATCGCCTGCTGGTCGATGTCGCCCACTTCCCACCAGAAAACATCATTTTCGACCCCAATATTCTGGCGATTGCGACCGGGATCGAGGAACATAACCACTACGCCGTTGATTTCATAGAGGCCACGCGCTGGATTAAGGAACACTTGCCCTATGCCAAGGTCAGCGGCGGTGTCAGTAATTTGTCCTTTTCTTTCCGTGGCAACAATGTGATCCGCGAAGCCATGCATGCTGTTTTCCTGTACCATGCCATTCAGGCCGGCATGGACATGGGGATCGTCAACCCCGGCATGATCCAGATCTATGACGAGATCGAACCTGCCCTGCTGGAAAAAGTAGAAGCAGTCGTCCTCAACCAGCATCCGGGAGCTGCCGAAGCCCTGCTCGAATTAGCCGAATCAGTCAAAGGCGGCGCAAGTGGTCCAGCCAAGGATCTGCTGGCCTGGCGCCAGGCTCCGGCCCGCGAGCGGCTCAAACATGCCCTGGTCAAGGGGATCACCGATTTCATCGCACAGGATGTCGAGGAAGTCCGTCTGACCTTCGACCGTGCCATCGGAGTCATTGAAGGCCCTCTGATGGAAGGCATGAACCATGTCGGTGAGTTGTTTGGCGAAGGCAAGATGTTCCTGCCCCAGGTCGTCAAGAGCGCCCGAGTCATGAAAAAAGCGGTTGACTGTCTGCTGCCCTACATCGAGGCAGAAAAAGAAGCCGGGTCTGGCAGCAGCGCTGGCAAGATCGTTTTTGCCACAGTCAAGGGTGACGTCCATGACATCGGCAAGAACATAGTCGACGTGGTGTTATCCTGCAACAATTTCGAAGTCATCGACCTCGGTGTCATGGTTCCGGTGGAAACCATCCTGGACGCGGCGCGCCGGGAGCAAGCTGACCTGGTGGCTGTCAGCGGCCTCATCACGCCTTCTTTGGAGGAAATGGCCCGCGTGGCGGCCGAGATGGAACGCGAGGGATTTACCATCCCGCTGATTCTCGGGGGGGCAACCACATCCAAGGTCCATACAGCCTTGAAAATCGCTCCCAATTACAGCCAAGGGGTTGTTTATGTCCCCAATGCCTCCAAGGCCGTTGAAGTAGCCAGGAAGCTGGTCAACCCCAAGACCCGCCCCCAGTACCTGGCTGAAATCAACAGTGAGTATGAGATCGTGCGGTCCAGGCACCAGGCTGCAGCCCGGACACTGGTTTCTATTGAAGAAGCCAGAGCCAAAAGTCTGCAGCTGGATTTTTCGCCGGATAACATCGTGGTGCCGAACGTAAGAGGGATTTCGCGGCTAGAGGATGTTCCCCTTCAGAAGCTGCGACCCTACATCGACTGGACCTATTTCTTCATGGCGTGGGAGATGCAGGGGATCTACCCCAAGATCCTCGAGGATCCCCGATATGGTACAGAAGCGAGACGGCTGTTTGAGGATGCCAACCGGATGCTGGACACGCTCGAACAAGAACACATCCTGACAGCCAACGCCGTCTATGGCATCTTCCCGGCCAACCGGTCCGGGGACGATATCCTGGTTTTCGATCCGGAAAATCCGGACCGCGTGGTCGCAACTTTCCACACGCTGCGCCAGCAGGTGAGCCGCAAGGATGAAACTTATCGCAGCCTGGCAGACTATCTTGCTCCGTTGGACAGTGGCTTTACGGATTTTATCGGGGGATTTATCGTCACATCAGGACTGGGTGCCCAAGCCTATGCCGATCAGCTGCGTGCCACCGGCGATGATTATTCTGCTTTGCTGGTCAAGCTGCTGGCGGACCGCCTGGCTGAGGCTTTCGCCGAGTGGCTGCATGAAAAAATCCGCAAAGAAGACTGGGGTTACGCCAATGATGAAGATCTGACGGTTGCTGAATTGCTCAAGGAGAAGTACCAGGGGATCCGGCCGGCTTTTGGCTACCCGTCCTTGCGCGACCATCAGGAGAAAGAGACGCTCTTTGCCTTGCTTGATGGGAAAAGTGCTGGGGTTTTTCTGACCGACAGCTACATGATGGACCCGCCGGCCAGTGTCTGTGGCCTCTATTTTGGCTCGCGCGCAGCCGAATACTTCGATGTCCAGGAAATCGGCCGGGACCAGTTTGATGATTACCTGCGGCGCATTGGACGCACCAGTCAGGAACTGGCCCGAAGCCTGGGCCCGCTGATTGTAACATAAAGACTTGCCAGAGCGATTGGGTCAACAGTATCCTGAACCTGATACAGGGTTTGCCTGCAAGCCCGTAAAATATCAAGGAGGGACAGCCATGACGATTGAAGAAATGAAGAAAGCTCTGCTCGATTACGGTGCCTCGGCCGGTTTTACCAATTATGAGGCTGAACTCGACCAGATGAATGACGAAGAAATCAAGCAAGTCTACGCGAATACATTCACGGTCAACAGTTAAGCCCAAGGTCCTTTGCCTAAAGCGATAAACACCGGCCAGGTACCAAGAGGTGCTTGCGACCGGTGTTTTTTTGTCATCCATGTGTGCGATACTGATATCAGACAGACAACAGGGAGAACATCATGCATATTCATCACCGAAACCATCCAGCAAGCTTGATCCTGGGGATCGCTTTGATCGTATCCAGCCTCGTCTTGGCAGCATGCAGCCTGCCAGGGATCAACATGACGGCAACACCTGTGACTCAAACCAGCACAAGCACGATCCAGGAAACAAAGATCGCACCTGTCACGGAACCAGAACATTCCTACGCGCCAGCAAACAAAGAACCTTCTGAAACCGATCCGATGGCTGTTGGACCTGTCGATGTTGTGGATGAAAACATCAATGCGGAGGATCTTGCTGAAGACCTGCGCCTGACCGATGCAGCAAAAGCCGAGCAACAGGCAGCCCTTGCCGAAGCCGGCTCTGCCGCGAACTCGCCGCCCGGTCTGGATGAGCCAGCCCCGGCCATTGCCTACCAGGTCAGACGCCAATTCGACCCTCAAATTCCCCGCTCGGTTGTCACCCATCTGAAGTATGACGCCTATGTCGTTTACCCTGACTATCTGCTGATCACATCCAGTGGAGCCAATATCCGGGAATGGCCGGACGCGGCTTCTGCCAAAGTGGGGCGTGCCGGCTATTTTGACAAGGTCAGGCTGCTGTCTGAAGTGGAAGGCGTTTTTGTGGATTCATACGGCACCAACATCTGGTATGAAGTCGAACAGACTGTCGGTGACGAGGTTATTCATGGTTTTATTTTGAGTGCACTGGGTGAAGTCAGGACTTTCCAGTTCGACAAAATGGTTGAATCAGTGCTGACCCTGCAGGCTGAAGTCGATGCCAATTTAACCGCATACATTTCCAACTACAAGAACTGGACCGGAACGGCGCCGCTCTACCAAGGAGGCACCGTCGATGCTTTTGGCACCAAACGCTACCAGTCTGCGCCAGGCTACAGCGAAGCCAGCACAGAGTCTGACTTTCGCTATCTGCCGGATGGCACGCTGGTTTCGATCATCGCGGAAACGGACACCTTCTACAAGGTTCATGTTCCCTTTTATGATGTCACAGTATATGTCCCGAAAAAATATGTCTCACTAAAAAATTCTCTGGAGCAGCTCAGGCAAGTCATTGTGGTCGACCGCAAAAACCAGAATGAAGGGGTCTTTGAGTGGGTCGATGAAAAATGGCAGCTGGTCTCTTACATCTATGCCACCACGGGAGAAAAATCCCGGCACAAAGAACCGACGGACCTGGGCTATTTCATGGCGATCCAGAAGGTGGACCAGTTCCTGTATCTCGATGACATCACCCGGCAAATCGCCGGCTATGCGCCCTACGGGATCCGGTTCAATGGCGGTGCCTATATCCATGGCGTGCCGGTGGATCTGCAGATCGTCAACGGTACGCGCGTGTTTCCGCCGCAACAGGAGTATTTGCATACCATTGGCAGCTTCCCCCGAAGCCACAAATGTGTCCGCAATTACACCAGTCATGCTAAATTTCTCCATGAGTGGACCCAAATTGGCCAAACAGCCATTATTGTCATCGAATAGGCGTGTTATGTGCGATAATCTATAAATACCTGAACACCATCATCCGGACAAACTTGAAACCTGACCAAGGAGAACCTGACATGAAACCCAAGACCCTTCTGACCCGAATCACCGTCCTTGCCCTGAGCGTGAGCCTGATCCTGTTAGCCGGCTGCAACCAGGCCAGCTCGGCTCAGCCTCAGGCGGAGCAGATCCGAGTTGCCTGCATGAAAGGACCGACCGGGATTGGCCTGGTCCACTTGATGGATCAAACGGACCAGGGCAAAGCGCAAAACCCATATGTTTTTTCCATTCATGGTTCGGCCGATGAAATCACCCCCCAGCTGATTAATGGCAAGCTCGATCTGGCAGCAGTCCCGGCCAATCTGGCGTCTGTTCTGTACAACAACACCCAAGGGCAGGTGGAGGTTCTGGCGATCAACACCCTCGGTGTCAATTACCTCGTGGAGACAGGGACTACCATCTCATCCCTTCAGGACGTGCGGGGCAAGACCATCTATGCCTCCGGCAAGGGCTCCAGCCCCGAATTCGCCTTGCGCTACCTGTTACAGGAAAACGGCATCGATCCTGACCAGGATGTCACCTTAGTGTGGAAATCCGAAGCCACGGAGGTCGTTGCACTGCTAGCCCAGACACCCGGCATGATTGCCATGCTGCCTCAGCCCTATGTCGCCGTGGCCCAGGGCAAAGTACCTGGTCTGAATGTGGCCGTTGACCTCAACGCGGTCTGGAAAAACCTCAACAACGGCAGTCTGATGATCACGGGTGTCCTTGTAGGCCGTAAAGCTTTTGTCGACCAGTATCAAGCTCAGGTCGAAACCTTCCTTGCCGAATACCAGGAATCCACCCGCCTGGCCAATGAATTGATTCCTGAAACGGCCCGGCTGACTGAGAAATACGGCATTGTTGCGGCGGCTGCGGCCGAAAAAGCCATCCCCCAGTGCAACATCACCTACATCGCAGGCGCTGAGATGAAAACAGCCCTGTCCGGTTATCTTGAGGTCCTTATGGCTCAGAATGCCAAGTCGATCGGTGGCCAGCTGCCGGATGATGCGTTCTACTTCCAATCCTGAGCCAACCCTGTCAGCCAGAGGCCAGCAGCCACCTTGGACGAAACTGCTGTCTGTTCTGCTGGCATTGCTTGTCTGGCAGCTGGCAGCAGGGCTGGTCCAGAGCCATCTGCTCCTGGTTTCGCCCTGGACCGCTCTGGTCCGGCTCGTGATCCTGGCGGGCCAGGGCTCATTCTGGCTGGCTGTTTTCCACTCCCTGGGCCGGATTCTTCTCGGTTTCACCCTGGCATTGGTGACAGGCATCGGCCTGGCCATTTTGTCAGCCCGCTGGCATCTGGTTGATGCGCTGCTCTGGCCCTACATGGCGGCGATCAAAGCGACCCCGGTCGCATCGTTCATCATCTTATGCCTGATCTGGCTGGATTCGCGTAGTTTGTCGGTCTTCATTTCTTTCCTGATGGTCCTGCCGATCATTTACGCCAGTGTCCTGCAAGGGATACGCAGCACCGACATTCAGCTGCTTGAGATGGCTACGGTCTTCAGGGTCAGCCGCTGGCGCCGCTTGATCTATATCTACCTGCCTCAGCTGCGGCCCTTTCTGATTGCCTCGTGCACGGTTGCTACAGGCCTGGCCTGGAAAGCCGGCATTGCCGCCGAAGTGATCGGCATCCCGGCCGGAACGATCGGAGAACGGCTTTACCAGGCCAAGATCTACCTGGACACGGGGGACTTGTTTGCCTGGACCATCGTCGTAGTCGGGCTCTCGATCCTGGTGGACAAAGCCATTGTCCATGGCCTGGACCGGATGTTTGCCTTTGTGGAGAACCGGTGAGCATGGCTATCGAAATCAAAAATTTGAGCAAATCGTATGCCGGCCGGCACGTGCTCGATCATTTCTCGGCTGTCTTGCACGACCATGAGACGGCCGTCATCATGGGGCCTTCGGGCTGTGGCAAAACAACACTTTTGCGGCTTCTGATGCGTCTGGAACGACCTGACGCAGGTCAGATTGAAGGTCTGCCGGACAAGATCAGTGCGGTATTTCAGGAAGAGCGCCTCTGCGGTCCGTTTTCTGCCCTGGCCAATGTGCGCCTGGTCACAGGCAAATCCGTCAGCCACCAGACCATTGTGCAGCACTTGGCTGATATTGGTCTTTCGGGCAGCATGCAGCAGCCAGTCCGGACCCTCAGCGGTGGCCAGCAGCGCCGAGTCTCGATCGTCCGGGCTATGCTGGCCGACAGTGAACTGATTTTACTCGATGAACCCTTCAAAGGCCTGGATGCTGACACGAAAAACCGTGTTTTGCCATACGTCAAGGCAAAAGCGGCAGGGAAGACCCTGTTGGTGGTCACCCACGACGCCACCGAGGCCACTGCTCTGGCACCGGTCGATTCATGGATCCAGATGCCGGCCGTTCCTGCCGACTAGAATTCATAGCGGCAGGATTGCACCCCTCGCGTCTGGTGCTGATATAGCAGCAAACGCATCAGGATCTCAGCATGATGGCTGTCATTGGCCTGTTCGATGGCTTTTTCGAGGACGGACTCTTGAATCAGCTTGTGCTCGAGCAGGGTCTGGCAGCCTTCCAGGTCCTGATGGTCGATCACAACCGGCAGGAGTTGGTCAGCATGCGTGCGCATGAAATCAAGATAGAGACATAATCTTGCTGCAGTCAGGCGACTGAGGCAGCGCAACTGGACCACCGCCATGGCAAAACGTTCCTGCAGCCGTTCCAATTGGCTCCACAGCTGGTCATACCGGGCAAAATCGATCGTTACCCGGCCGTCCTGTGTCCGGACACACTGGCAAAATTCGGATGCTTCCTCATAAGTCAATCTTGTCCAGTCTGGGAAAAGGATGACCTCGCAGGCTTCATCCGACGCGCCAGCATCAGCAGGCGAAGATCTGATTTCCAAGAGCCGCAGCCCTACCCAGGCACGCTCATCTGCTTTCTGCAGCTGGGCTGAAATCGTCAGACGCCGGAGGCTTTTGCAATCGGCAAAGACTTTGTCCGCGATGAACTCGAGGCCGTCCGGCAAGACCAGGGTCTCTAATTGGCTGCAGCCGGAAAAGACACCCTCGGAAAGGCATCTTACCAGCGCTGGAATGACCAGTTGGCGCAGTTGGGTGCAGCCTGTCAGGGCCCAGGGGCCAAGGGCCTTTAAGCCTGACGGCAAATCCAGCCGAGTCAGGTGACGGCAGCCCTTGAAGGCGTGAGCGGCAATTTCGCGCACCGTTTCCGGCACCGTGTAGTGGATGGCAGGATGCCCTTCCGGGAAAATCAAGAGCCGCTCGAAGTGTTTATCAAACAGAACACCATCGCGGGAAGCGAAGACCGGATTTTCCGGATGGACGTCCAAGTGGGCCAGCTGTTCGCACCGGATGAAAACGCCCTCGCCCACCTGGATCAGCTGCCCTGGCAATTCGATGTGGCAAAGATTGTGGCAACCGTCAAACGCCCAGCGGCCCAGTTTGCTCATCTTGTCAGGCAATAAAACATGCGTCAGTGCATCGCAGCTTTTAAAAGCCATATCTGAGATGGTGTGCATGCTGGCGGGCAGATCAATGGCCGTGAGCATCACGCACCCAAGAAAAGTCTGCTCTTCGATCCGCTCCAGCCCAGCCGGCAGGTTGATCCGACGGAGGCTGTAGCATTTGGAAAAGGCCCCCAGGCCGATCTGTTGCACCCCGTCTGGCAGATGCACAGTGGTAAGGCTCTGGCAGTTGGCAAAAGCTGTCATGCCGATGTGTCGGATAGACTGGGGCAAGGTGATCGCTTGCAGACTGACGCACCCTTCCAGCAAATTGTCACTGATCGCAGCGATGCCCTCTGGCACGTCCAGTTCCTGGAGAGCCGCACAATTGGCAAAAGCACCGGGACCCATCTGGGTCAGGGTTTGAGGGAGTTTAATCTGCCGGATGTTCTGGCAATCGGCAAAAGCGGATTCGCCGATCCGTTCCAGCCCCTCCGGCAAAAGGATGGACTCGAGATGCGTACAGCCCGCAAAAGCTTGCTTGCCAATTTCCCGGATGGAAGCAGGCAAGAGGATTTCACGCAGGTTGCGGCACAGCCGGAAGGTGCCCGGTTCGATCTGGGTCAATCCGGACGGCAGCTGGACCGTTTCCAAGGCTTCACAGCGGTAGAAAGCCTCAGCTGCAATTCCCCTGACACTGTCCGGGATACGGATGCTGCGAAAGCGCGGGACATCCGAGACGTTGTGCTCACGCATGCGGAAAAATGCCCGGCTGCCAATTTGTTGCACTCCGTCAGGAATTTCGACCTGGCTGTCGGGGCAAAGCGTGCCGGAATAATTCTCTGCCCGGCCTTTCTCCATCAGTAAGATCATGCCTGGTCTCCGGAATCGGGAGCATGGGAATGATCATCCGGCGAGGCTCCATTTTGAAGGCTTGCCAAGGTAGACAGGATCGCCTGGTGACGGTCGAATAATTTCAGGTCATCGCTGTGGGCAAAATAATCCTCACAACCGAATCGGCTGATAAACCGGGCTGC
Source organism: Mageeibacillus sp. UBA5747 (assembly GCA_002419145.1). Taxonomy (GTDB): domain Bacteria; phylum Bacillota; class Clostridia; order Saccharofermentanales; family UBA5734; genus UBA5734. The sequence continues at coordinate 20,497 of DIFN01000076.1, forward strand.
ATCCGGGTGGTCCGTCAAGCCAGTCATTAGGGTCATACGTTCCTGGCCATCCCCGAAAGCCGCGTTGATAAATTCAAATACGTGGTGCAGCCGTTCCCGGACCAGGGTTGAATCCGCTTCCAGCTGAGCGACCGCCTGGTCAAAATTGGTTTTGAGCAGCTCGAAAGGAGCCCGGTGGACGCTGGCACCGCCGAGAACCAGGTCGCGCTGATCATTTTCCAAGCTCTTAATCATAAGCTGGATCACATGTTTGCGCGCCTCAGTCAGGGTCAGGGACCGTTCGCCGATTTCCAGGTCTTTCTTTTGCAGCTGAATTTGATGGTCGAGCACCGCCTGGACGTCCTGAGCGGGCTGCTCGATGTCATTTTTGATGTTCTTCAAGATCTTATAGCGCTGTTCGAGCAGGGCATCGGCCACCAGGCAGGCTTGCATGCTCTGGTTCAGGGCATCGAGCAGCAGCCCCAGCAAAGACAATCGTTCGTCGAAGGTAGCCACCTGAGCCTGCCTGAGCACATCTTCGCCCGCCTGGCCGGCCAGGATGGCTTCGATCCGGTACTGGTCCTTGTATTTGTTGTACAACTCATAATAGAGGGCAAATTCCCGGGCGATCCGGGAATTTTGCAAATATTGGCCAGTCAAATGCTGATCCACGGGCAATCCGAGTTCTTCGGACAACACCATCATCTTGGACAGATCTTCCCAGCCTCGGGCAGTGACAAAATGCTTGCCGTCGACGCTTGATTCTACGGCATAGAAATCCTGCTGGCGCAAGTCGAGGTAGGAGAGGATGCTGCCATGGACCTTGTTTTGCCAGGCATAGTCTTTCCAGACCGCATAATCCGGTTCGACATCGATTCGTTTCAAACGGTCCATGGTGACAATGTCAAATTCACGCACGGATTTGTTGTATTCAGGCGGATTGCCAGCTGTGACGACGATCCAGCCGCGCGGCAGGCGATGTCGGCCAAAGACTTTGAACTGCAAAAACTGCAGCATGGCAGGGGCCAGGGTTTCCGAAACACAGTTGACTTCGTCCAGGAACAAAATGCCTTCCGTGATGCTGGTCTCTTCGATCGTGTCATAGACGGCGGCAATGATTTCACTCATCGTGTATTCCGAGACATCATAGTCTACACCGCCGAAGGTCTTTCTGAGAATGAACGGCAAGCCCAGAGCACTTTGCCGGGTGTGATGGGTCATGGAATAGGACACCAGGCTGATGCCAAGCTCCTGGGCGATTTGCTCCATGATGGCCGTCTTGCCGATGCCTGGTGCGCCCAAGAGGAAAACTGGCCGCTGCTTTTCGAGTGGGATCCGGTAATTGCCCAGTTCGTCCTTCTTCAGATAGGCCGCGATGGCATTCTGGATTTGCTGTTTGGCGCTTTTGATATCCATGGTTTGACTCCTTGCGGGTGACAAAGCTGTTTACAGCCGGTCCAAGTCTTCTTCGTGCAGGATCAGTTTGATGGCCCAGGGTGGGACTGCCACTTGACCGCCATCGTCGCTGAGAAAGACAAATGCCGTTTCATAGGGGGGCTTGTGTTCGGGGAAAGTCCCCAGACCGTCAGTAAAATAGATCAAGCCTTTGAGATGGGTGAACATTTTCTGCTCGATCATGTCATCCACCAGCCTGAACACCGGGCGAAAGTCCGTGCCGCCAAATCCGCACAGCTGTCCGCTGGCAGCGTAACGGGTAAAATCATCCGGCTTTGTCAAATGAACGACGGACTGGACCTTGGCGTCGCACTGGATGAGATAGACATTGAAGGTCTGGAAGAAAGCAACATTCTGGCTGAGAATGGCTCCAGTTTTGCGGATGAAATTCTGGACCATGGCCCCACTGCAGGAAGCGGATGTGTCGATGGCGATGACAAGATCCCGGATCTGGGGGACCTCTTTGTATTCCAGCGGCTCAATCAGGGGCAGGTTGCGATAGAGGGAAAGGCCATACGTGTAAAACACCATGTCAAATTCGTCATCATTGACCTGCATCGATTCGCCCAGGACCATAAAGCGCTGCAGGAAGGAGCGGTAATCCACCCGGGACTGATTGGCTCGCTCAATTGCTGCGGTCAACGTGCCCGATCGGGTGCCCCAACGCTGGGACAACGTTTCCAGATCCACCTGGATCCGACTGCTGATTGTTTCCCAGCGCTCCCGAGCCTTCTTTTGAGTCTCTTGCTGCTCAGCGTCGGGCGGTGTGATCCGCATCGGCCACTCGCGATGGTCATCCCGGAAAACTTGCTCCTGCCAGTGCAGGAGCGTTACATCAGGCAAAGCCTGGTCCAGGAAAAATCGGTAAAGCCTCTCTGCCGTCAAGGCATGCGCCTCTTCTTTTAATTGGCTGGTCAAAGCTTTGCGGGCCGGTGCTCCGGGGCACTGTGTCTCAACCAGGTTCAGCTCGTCGATGATGGCCTCGACAGCAATGTCACAGGCCAGATCCCAATATTCGGGGCGAGCTTTTTGACTGGCGCAGGGGTGGAGAAGCACCAGATGCAAGATCAGGTGCAGGTAGTCGCGCGCGACCTGTTCACGACTGATCTGGTAGTGGTCGAGCAGGGACTGCGAGCCAAAGGCCAATACGTGTCCGTCAGTTGCGAACTGCTCCCGCCCGGTATCCAGAAAAACTGGCTGGCCAAGAGCCGGGCTGAGAAAGCGCAGGGCCACCATCAGGGTGTCACGGGTCAAGCCCAACACGTCCCGGGCGATGCTGGCAGATTGACGGTCAGAAAAAAATTGGTCTGGCATGGTTTCCCTTCAGGTGTTGCGGGTAGTCCTATACACCTATTTTCCACACATCACAGCAAATTGCCAGCCCAATCCTGCTTGCTTCTGGTTGTTATCACGCAATGGACCAGTCTGCCGTGTTAAGATAAAAGCACCATCTATCCAATCGGGAGGCATAGACCATGAACTTCTTAGGCAATTTACTCTGGACTCTTTTTGGAGGCATCCTTTTATGGCTGGCCTGGATGATCGCCGGACTTTTGTGCATGATTACGATCGTCGGCATCCCCATTGGACTGCAGTGTTTCAAGTTTGCTGCACTGATGCTGGCGCCGTTTGGCCGTGAGATCGATTACAGCCAATCCGGAACGATCTCCTTTCTTGTCAACATCCTCTGGATTGTCTTTCTAGGCTGGGAACTTGCTGTCACCGCTGTTGCGGTTGGCCTTGTCTATTGTGTGACGATCATCGGTATTCCTTTTGGCTTGCAGGCATTCAAGTTCGCCCGCCTGGCCTTGATGCCGTTCGGAGCCCGGATCGTCCGCATCAGCTGACCCTTTTGATGAAGCTGTGCGCAAAGAACTGGAAAAATCAAAATTGACGAATGTCTGGCATAATGGGTTAATAAAAGGGAGCTTGCCTGATCAAGACTCGGGAGGAACAGGAATGTTTTATAAAGAATACGGCAATACAGGCCTGAAGGCATCTGCCATCGGCATGGGCTGCATGCGCTACGATGAAGACGATGTGCGTGCGGGCCGCCTTGAAAAATGTGCTGAAGTGCCCCTTTATGCCCACAGCCAAGGCATCAATTATTTCGATACAGCGCCTTTTTATTGCGAAGATAAAAGCGAAGAAATCACCGGACTGGCCTTGGGGCAGCTGCCACGCGACAGCTTTCTGGTCTCGTCGAAAGCCAACATTGGCACCACCGGCAAACCGGTCACCGCAGATGCCTTCCGCAGGCGTCTGGAGAAAACGCTGACCCGCCTTCAGGTTGATTATCTGGACTTCTATCACCTCTGGTGCCTGATGTCGCTCGAAGATTACAAAAAGCAAAACGATGCCCTGTACAAATTTTTTGTGCAGGCGCAAAAAGATGGACTGATCCGCAACATTGTCTTTTCATCTCACATGCCAGGTGATGAATTGGAACTGGTCATCGCCCGCGATCAGTTCCGCGGCATGCTCATTGGATACAACGCCTTAAATTACCGCTTCCGCCAGAGTGGCATCGAAGCCGCTGCCGCCAAGGGCATGGGCGTTGTTGTCATGAATCCCCTCGGTGGCGGGGTCATTCCGCAAAATCCAGATTATTTCAGGTATCTGACAGCTGGTACGGATCTGACGGTCGCCCAGGCGGCCTTGCGCTTTGTCGCTTCTCATCAGGAGATTTCTGTCACACTCAATGGCCTGACCACCAAAGCGCAGGTCGATGAAGCCTGCGCAGCAGTCGAAAACCTTCAGGAGAAACCGGCCCGTGAGATTGTAGCCGCGATGGCAGGGCAAGGCTTGGCGCTGAACAACTTGTGCACCGGCTGCGGCTATTGCGACGAATGTCCGGTCGGTATCGAAATCCCCAAATACATGGATGCCTATAACCAGCAGCTCTTTGGCGGCTCAATCACAGAGCGGCTCGAATGGCACTGGTCCGTGCCGGTCGAGGGCGCCTCAGCCTGCACAGCTTGTGGCAAATGCGAACGCCTGTGCACCCAGCATCTGCCAATCATTGCCCGCCTGGCTGAAATTGCGGCCATCAAAGATTGATAACCTGTTTGAAACAGGTAAAATCGCGTGCGTTCCCCGGCGATTTGTTGAATCTTTCGTCACGTTTTTGTACAATCGTGACGAATAATCGGCCTCGTCGATTTGAAAGAAATCAGAACATCCAGGAGGATCTATGGCCAAAGTATTGATCATTGGGGCGGGCGGTGTTGCCAGTGTTGTTGTTCACAAATGTTGCCTCAATCCAGACATTTTCACCGACATTTGCATTGCCAGCCGGACGAAGTCCAAATGTGACGCTCTGAAAGCGGAGCTCGACGGTGGTAAGACCCAGATCACAACGGCCCAGGTGAATGCCGATGATACGCAGCAAGTGATCGATCTGATCAAGAGCTACGGTCCTGAGCTGGTCATCAACGTCGCCCTGCCTTACCAGGATTTGACGATTATGGATGCCTGCCTGGCCACGGGTGTGCATTACCTCGACACCGCCAATTATGAGCCGCTCGATACAGCCAAATTCGAATACAGCTGGCAGTGGGCTTACCGCGAACGTTTTGCTGCCGCCGGACTGACTGCGATCCTCGGCTGTGGCTTTGACCCCGGTGTAACCGGTGTTTTCACAGCATATGCTTTGAAACACCATTTTGATCAGATCCGCCAGATCGACATCGTCGATGCCAATGCCGGTGACCATGGCTATCCCTTTGCAACCAATTTCAATCCGGAGATCAATATCCGGGAAATCACGGCCAAGGGCCGCTATTTCGAAAATGGCCAGTGGATCGAAACAGCCCCCCTGTCAGTCAAGAGCTCCTATGACCTGCCCGAAATCGGACCCAGGAACATCTACCTGCTCTACCATGAAGAACTCGAATCCCTGGCCGCCAATATCCCGGGCGTCGAGAAAATCCGCTTCTGGATGACCTTCTCGGACAATTACCTGACCCACCTCAAGGTGCTCGAAAATGTCGGTATGACCTCGATTGAACCCGTGATGTTTGAAGGCCGCCCGATCGTCCCGCTGCAGTTTCTGAAAGCCCTGCTGCCCGATCCGGCTTCCCTTGGCCCGCGCACCAAAGGCAAGACCAACATTGGAGTCATCATCCAGGGCACCAAAGATGGGCAGCCGAAAACCTACTATGTCTACAATGTCTGTGACCACCAGGCTTGCTACCGGGAGGTCAAATCCCAGGCCATTTCCTACACGACGGGTGTCCCGGCAGTTGTTGGCGCCATGATGCTCTTGAAGGGCTTGTGGAAGAAACCGGGCGTTTACAATGTCGAAGAATTTGATCCGGATCCGTTCATGGCCGAGCTGGGTCCGCAAGGCTTGCCCTGGGTCGAAGATTTTAACCCGGTCCTTTTGGACTAAAAGGGGCCAGCATGCCGATTGATTTTCGTTTGGTCCCCACGCCCTGCTATGTCGTCGATGAGCAGCTGCTGGAAAGAAATCTCCAGATTCTGGACTCGGTCCAGCAGCGCACCGGCTGCAAAATCCTCCTGGCCCTCAAAGGCTTTTCGATGTTTGCCACTTTCCCGCTGGTTGGTCGTTATCTGCACGGCATTACAGCCAGCTCCCTGCATGAAGCCCGCCTGGGCCGGGAAGAGATGAACAAGGAAGTTCACATCTTCGCCCCTGCCTACATCGAAGAGGATTTTGACGAAATTTTAAGCCTGGTCGACCATGTCGTTTTCAATTCGTTCAACCAGCTGGCGCTCTACAAGAAGCGTGTCAAGCAATCCGGTCGCCCGATCGAGATCGGCGTCCGGGTCAATCCCGAATACTCGGAAATTGCCACGGACCTGTACAATCCCTGCGCACCCTATTCGCGCCTGGGCATTACCCGGGCCAATTTTCGCCCGGAGGAAATGGACGGCGTGGATGGCATTCATTTCCACACGCTGTGCGAACAGAATTCAGACGCCCTGGCCCACACCCTGCCTGTGTTCGAGGAGAAATTCGGCCCCTTTCTCAGCGGCTTGAAATGGATCAATTTTGGCGGCGGCCACCACATCACCCGGCCTGACTATGATCTTGAGTCGCTGATCCGTTCGATCACCTACATCCAGGACAAGTACCAGGTGCAGGTCTATCTCGAGCCCGGTGAAGCCATTGCCCTCAACACCGGATTTCTGGTGACTTCGGTCCTCGACATCATCGAAAATGGCAAACAGCTGGCGATCTTGGACACATCGGCCGCCTGCCATATGCCGGATGTTCTGGAAATGCCCTACCGCCCGCTGATCATCGGCTCCGGCGAGAGCGGAGAAAAGCCCTATACGTATCGCCTCGGCGGTCCGACCTGCCTGGCAGGCGATGTGATCGGCGATTATTCCTTCGACGCACCCCTTTCGCCCGGGGATCGCCTGGTTTTCACCGACATGGCCCATTACACCATGGTCAAGAACAACACCTTCAATGGCATCGGTTTGCCAGCGATCGCGCTGTCGGATCTCTCTGGCCAGACCCGGGTGATCAAACGCTTTGGTTACGCCGACTTTAAAGGCCGCCTGTCCTGATCCGGGCAGTGAGGAAGGAAGGTGCACTCGGCTTGGCCGCGATTGAATGCATCCTGAAACGGCACAGCATCCGGCGCTACAAACCAGAACCGCTTGCCGAAAGTGACCTCGAGCCGATCATCAGACCGGCCGCACCGGTCCGGCTGACCGCTGCCAAACTTCTGGACCACAGGAATTAAACAGTTTCATCATTGTATACAATGGGGAAAGAGGACTCTAAGATGATCAAGACACCTGAACAGATGACCCGTGAAATCAAGGCCCAGATGCGTGGCGGCACCGGGGAAGTAGAAATCCTCCATTTATTTAACCGTGAAGAACTGACGGGCAAATCACGCATGGTCGCCCAAGTGACGATACATCAGGGCTGCTCGATCGGATTTCACGAACATGGCCAGGAAGAAGAGATCTATTATATTCTCAAAGGCGAAGGCGTCTTCAACGAAAATGGCCAGGAAACGATCGTCTCTCCTGGCATGGCCACGTTGACGGGCAATGGAGCGGGCCATAGCATCCGCAACGATCAGGCGGAGCCCCTGGTCCTTCTGGCCATCATCCTGCTGTTTGCCTGAACATCAGGGAAGTAACACACCGTGTGCGGCCGGTACTACATCGAAATCGAATCAGATCTGGTCGAGATCAGGAAAATCCTGTCTGACCTTAATGAGCGTTTCCCAGAACGTCCGGCACTTGACCGACTGAAATCAGGGGAGATCTTTCCGACAGACATTGTCCCCGTGATCCGGCTTTGGGAAACCCAGGAAGGGATCAAGCTCTTGCCCGACTTGATGCAGTGGGGGTTTGACGATCCCTATCCCTTGATCAATGCCCGGGCAGAAACGGCAGACAGCAAACCAACTTTCAGAAAATCTTTCCAGGAACAACGGGTTTTGGTCCCGGCCATGGCGTTTTTTGAATGGCAAAAGCCGGTCGAAGCCGGGCAGAAGAAGACCAAACTGAAATTGTCCCAGCCACAAGAAGCGGTTTTCTACATGGCCGGACTCTACCGGTCCTTGGCGCCCGAGAAAAACCCCCTGCAGCTGACCGGACAATTTGTCATCCTGACAGCTGCAGCCAATGAATCCATCCGTCCAATCCATGACCGGATGCCCCTGATCGTCCCCCGGCCTTTGCTCAGGCCATACCTGTTGGATCCTGATCGAGCCAGAGACCTGTTGCATTCGCCTGTGACACAACCCTTCCTGGCTGAAGTAGCAAACTGAAACAAAGGAGCCCCTCGCTTGGACATACCTGCTGCCCTGCATCTTAAGGGAAAAAGACAGCGTTTTGGATCTCTTCTCCGGCAAAACCGGATGTTGCTGGGTTCATTCGCCATTCCTTTTGTCATCCTCATGGTCACATATTTCAGCCGCGGTGTTTTTCCGATCGGCAACCGCGATGTCCTGACCATTGATCTGTATCACCAGTATGCCCCTTTCCTTGCAGAAATGCAGGCGCGCCTGAGATCTCTGGACGGCCTGTTCTATTCCTGGTCTGGCGGACTTGGCACCAATTTTTATGCCTTGCTGGCCTATTATGTAGCCAGTCCTTTGAATGTGATCCTGGTCCTGTTTCCGGCCAGTTTGCTGACGGAAGCCATATTCCTGATCATCCTATTGAAAGTCGGTCTGGCTGGCGCAACGTTCCATTATTTCCTGCGTGAAGTCCACCGAGAAGAAAGCCCGGTCATGATGGCCATCGCCAGCAGTTATGCCTTATCCAGCTATGTCTTGTCATACAGCTGGAATGTCATGTGGCTCGATGGCATTGTCCTGCTGCCCCTCGTCATTCTGGGCCTTGTCCGGATCATTCGCGACCAGCGTTACCTGCTTTACCCGGTTGCTCTGGGCCTGAGCTTGCTGTCGAACTACTACATCGCCTTTTTCATGGTTGTTTTTACGGCAATCTATGCCTTGGCTGCCCTGTTTTTGTACCAGGTCTTGCCCAGTCCCTGGAAACTGACCCAACAGCTGCTCCAGATTCTCGGCCTGTCTCTCCTGGGCGGCACCTTGTCAGCTGTGCTGACTTGGCCAACCTACCTATCGCTCAAACTGACATCCGCAGCGGATGATGCTTTCACGGGCAAAGTGGCGGAATACTTCGACTTGTTTGACTACATCAGCCAGCACTTCATGTTAATGAAACCAACCATCCGGGACGGCATGCCCAATCTCTATGCCGGCCTGTTTGCCCTGGTGATGCTGCCCCTGTTTTTCTTTGCCCGCCAGATTCCCCACAAGGTCAAGTACCTGCATCTGGCCTTGCTGCTGTTCCTGATTGCCAGTTTCAACATCAACTGGCTCAATTTTGCCTGGCATGGTTTCCACTACCCCAACCAGCTGCCGTACCGGAATTCCTTCGTCTATATTTTCCTGATCCTAACCATGAGTTATCCGGCTTGGAAAAGCCGGCTTGAATTTACCGGCAAACAGATCGGTGCCGTCATCGCGACGTTGCTGCTGCTTTTGCTCCTGGCCCAGAAAATCAATGAGCAGGCTTTGCCAGCCCAGGCTCTCTATGCGACCCTAATCTTCCTCCTGATCTATGCGGGTGTCCTGACATTGGACAAAGCTCACCGGATCCATCCGTCTGATATGGCGATCGCTTTGCTGATCACGGTGATCGTGGAACTATCGGTGTACGCCCTGCTGACGATGCACACCATCGACACGACGGAATACTTATCTTCCCGGGAAGGCTACACAGCAGGGATCGAGGTTTCCCAGATCAGGGAGGAACTGGCGCGGATCGAGCGGACGGAAGGAGAAAAATTTTACCGGGCCGAGGTGTATCCGCCCCGGACAACCAACGATGGATTCCTGTACCAGTATCGAGGCTTATCCATCTTTGCTTCGACCATGTCCACCCAGCCAGTCCAGTTTTTCGAAAAAATGGGCTTTCACAGCAACAGCATCAACAGCTACAAGTACGAAGGATCTACTCTGGTTCTGGATTCCCTGTTCGGAATCAAATACCTGGTCCGGCGCAGCAATTTCATCCATGATGAACTGCGTGAACAGATAGCCACAACCAGCGAACTGGAGATTTACCGCAATCCGTTTGCCCTGCCCCTGGGCTATCTGGCACCGCCCACACTCAAGGACTGGTCTGCATCCGGCAACAATCCTCTGCAAGCTCAGAACGAATTCCTCCAAGCCCTGGGCGGACAACCGGACGTCCTGGTGCCGGTCAACCAGCTCACCGGGCAGCAAACCAATATCGAACTAGTCCCCTTTGGGACCCATGGCTACAATTTTAACCGGCCGAGCCAAGATCAGACCTCGCGGGCCCAGATCCTGATCGACAATCCCGAAGCCCGGCAAGTCTATCTCTACCTGGATGTGACAGCCAACGAGCCAGACCAGGGCTATGTCCTGGTCAATGACGAACGAATCGATTTCAATGCCAAACGCTCGACCCTGATCGACCTGGGCTTTATTCCTGCCGGCGCCCGGGTGGAATTCAATTTGACGTTCAAAGCCAGCAGCAACGCCACAGGGACTTTCAGCCTCTACAGCAGTTGTCTGGACTTGCCTGCTTTTGCTGCTTCCATAGCCAAGATCAACAGCCAGTCCCTGGTGCTTGATGATTTTTCCGACAGCCATCTCAAGGGACACGTGACAACGCAGGACCATGGAACATTTCTGCTGACCATCCCATACGACCAGGGCTGGAAGGTCACAGTCGATGAACAGCCTGTTCAGACCTATGCCGTATCCAATGGTCTTTTAGCCTTTGATCTGGCATCTGGAACCCATAAGATCGACCTGCGATTCACACCCCCCGGATTTTGGCCAGGTCTGGCGGTGTCCATCGCCTCTTTGCTGGTTTTATTGGCCCTGGCCTTGTTCGAACGCAGGAAATCGCGACTCCAACCTGAAACCGGTACAGAGGATCCTGAAACCGGTACAGAGGATATGGTATAATTGTGCCAACAGCCCTGCTGACACCTGTCTGTCAGGCTGATCGATTTTTTATCTCAACAGGAGGTATTTTGAAATGGCAGCTACCAAGAAGTTCTTTCGTTGCAGTCACTGCGGCAACCTCGTCGGTGTCATCAATGATTCAGGCGCCCCGATGATTTGCTGCGGCGATCCTATGACCCTTCTCGTACCCAATACCTCAGACGGTGCGACTGAAAAACACGTCCCGGTCCTGACACGCGCTGGCAATAAACTTCATGTTGCCGTGGGTAGTGTCCCTCATCCGATGACTGAGGCGCACCTGATCCAGTGGATCTATGTCAGCCAGGGAAACCGCAGCCAACGCGTTGCTTTATCAGCCGGTGCAGAACCTGCTGCTGATTTCAGTGTCGAGGACGGACCGGTCTCTGTCTACGAGTATTGCAACCTGCACGGTCTCTGGTTGGCCGAGGGCTGATTCTTCCGCCATCCCCGATCTGCCTGACAAAGCCGGCCTTCTGGCCGGCTTTTCTTGATCTTTTTGCCAGTTTCGTCTATTCTCATTTCAGTTAAAGACGAAACCAGGAGGCTTCCCGTGCAGACCCAATCCTACCTTGCAAGTTCCGGCTTTTTCGCCGGCAACCGCCCGGATGATCTCATCTCAGAATTCGGCAGTCCGCTTTATGTATACAGTGAATCGATCTTCCGCCAGCGCTGCCAGGAGATGCAGCAGCTGGTTGATTATGAGCAGTTCACCGCCAACTACTCGATCAAGGCCAACAGCAATTTACACCTTCTGGCCATCGCCAGAGAAGAAGGCATGTACGCCGACGCGATGTCGCCCGGTGAAATCCTGTTCCTGGAAAAAGCCGGGTTCAAACCGGAGCAGATCTTTTTTGTGCCCAACAATGTCTCCGCCGAAGAATTGCAGTTGGCCATCGATCATAAGGTCCTGACCAGCCTGGATTCCTTGTCCCAGCTGGAAAGATACGGCCAACTCGATCCGGGTGGCCGAGTCGCGATCCGGATCAATCCGGGGGTCGGGGCTGGCCATCATGAGAAAGTTGTCACGGGGGGCAAGAAGACCAAGTTTGGCATCAGTATGGATCAGGTCACTGAGGTCCACGAGATCCTGAAGCGCCACAACTTGCATCTGGTTGGAGTCAACCAGCACATCGGATCCTTGTTCATGGAGCCACAGCCTTACCTGGAAGCGGCCCGCCATTTTCTGTCGCTGGCCGAGCAGTTCCCGGAGCTTGAGTTGATCGACTTTGGTGGCGGATTTGGCATCCCCTACCACAAACTGGAAGGACAGCCCCGACTGAACCTTGTCACACTGCGCCGCGAGCTGACATCATTGATTCGAAATTTTGTCGAACGGTATGGTCGACCGGTCCATTTCAAAAGTGAACCCGGCCGTTATGTGGTCGCAGAAAGCGGTGTTCTGCTGGGTACGGTCCATGCTGTCAAGCAAAATGATGCGACCACCTTTGTTGGCACGGATCTGGGATTCAACATCCTGGCTCGGCCGATGATGTATGATTCCTGGCATGACATCGAGGTCTATCACAACGGTCAGATGGTCGAGTCCGCGGAAACCAGCCCGGTGACCGTCGTTGGCAACATCTGCGAGAGTGGTGATATCATTGCCAAGCATCGCGACTTGCCTCGTGTGGCAGAAGGGGACATCCTCTGCGTCCTGGACGCCGGCGCCTATGGCTATTCCATGAGCTCATCCTACAACAACCGGCCGCGTCCGGCCGAAATCCTGATCACAAAAACAGGTGAAGTTCGCCTGATCCGGCGCCGGGAAACCATTGAAGATTTGTTCCGGCTCTTTGAATTCTCATCTGACACTGAAAGGGGACACCTTACATGAGCAAAAGAAACAATTACATCAGCTGGGATGAATATTTCATGGGCATCGCCCTGCTGTCGGCCCAGCGCAGCAAAGACCCCAGCACCCAGGTCGGTGCGTGCATTGTCAATCCCCGCAACAAGATTATTTCCGTTGGTTATAATGGCATGCCTACGGGGATCAGCGATGATGAATTCCCCTGGGTACGCGAAGGCGCCCCACTGGAGACCAAATACCCCTATGTGTGTCATGCAGAGCTCAATGCGATCTTGAACAACATCGGCATCAGTCTGGAAAACTGCAAAATCTATGTCCCGCTCTTTCCCTGCAATGAATGTTGCAAGGCCATCATCCAGTCAGGAATCCGCGAAGTCATCTACATCTCGGATAAGTACAAGGAAACCGATGCGGTCAAGGCATCCAAGCGCATGATGGACCGGGCGGGCGTTACGTATCGCCGCCTGCTCACTCCCCTTGAGACGTTGACCATTTCCTTCAGGGAATCCGACATCTGAGCCATCGCCTCGGATCCTGTCAGACCTGTTAGAACCTGCCCCGGCGAGAGCCGCTCGGGCAGGTTCTTTGCTGTGCAAAGCATCCGGTCAGCTGCACATACTCAAAAAAAGAACAAAAGTTCGGAAAGGCCTTGACAGTGAAGTTTGCGCAGTTTATCATGAAAACAGATAAACCGAACATATGTTTTTGTAAGGGGGATCACACATGTCACTGTTGACCGGACTGTTTTTTATCGGACTTTTACTGCTGGCTTGTTTCACTTATCTGACACTGGAGCATCAAAATCAGGCGGAATTATCCGCTTATCGTCAGTTGGCCCAGATTCAACAAGCAATTTATCCACCGCAGGTTCCCGCCAGCATTCCGCCTCATCTGTTAGAACCATCCGGATTTTTCGCGATCGGAACCAGCGGTTTGGTTGAATCTGACGCCAGCAACGCATCTGTTCTTTCCAGGGATCGGGCTGCCTGACCCTGCCTGTGTCGAGCGTTTTGGGCTTGCGCATAAAAGAACCTGCCCTCGGATGAGAAGAGCAGGTTCTCCAATTTGTAGGACTTTGTTGCCGCAACCGCTACTGACCAATCTTTTCTTGTATTCTGGTAATACAAGTCAATCTATTCAGGCCACTATGCAGTTTTTAACCATGTCGTGTCTTCGAGACTAAAAGCGATCTTTAGCTCCTTTCACGAATCCCAGGTGGGGGGGCCGATGTGACTTTCGATGCAGCGAGTTTCAGATGCTACTAAAACAAAGCGAATATTCTACGAAGGGTCAATCGGTGCAGGGGCTGCGGCAACTTCTTATGGTTAATTTCATTATACACTTGTCACTAAAGGATAATGTTACATTTGTGTGAAATTTTACGTACCTGCCGCTGATCCATCCAGACCGATATCAGTTGCAACTGTTCGCATGGCTTGAATGGTTGATTCCAGAACATCATCCAGGGTCCATCCCAGCATTTCGGCACCTTTTTCAATGATGGATCGATCAACTCCGGCAGCAAAACTGGGTGTTTTATATTTCTTCTTCAATGATTTCAGTTCCAGATCGAGGACACTTTTAGAAGGCCGCATCAGAGCAGCTGCTGTGATTAGACCAGTTAATTCATCGATGGTGTACAGGACCTTTTCCAAATCACGCTCTGGTTTGATGTCCGTGACGATACCATAGCCATGACTCATGACAGCTCGGATGAGTGTTCTGTCGTATCCATCGTCCTGCAGGATTTCAGCAGCCTTGTGACAATGCTGATCCGGGTATTTTTCATAGTCCAGATCGTGCAGAAGTCCTGCCATGCCCCACTCATCCGGATCTGCTCCAGGGAAACGAGCTGACAGAGCCCGCATGGTTCCCTCAACTGCCAGCGCATGGCGGCGCAAACTTTCACTTTGATTGTATCTGGTTAACAATTCCCAAGCTTGTTCTCGTGTTTTTGCCATGGTCCGATGATCTACCTTTCTTTGTTTGTAGTTATTCTAGCTTGTCTGGGATTAGATTGACAACACTTGGCGGTATGAGTGATACTTGCACTGTTGAGGCAGCGGGTGGATCTCGCTGGACCGGGCACCTCTTGAGGGCCCATGTGTGCAAGGGGAGGCAATCTTGATTCACGAAGAATGTGGTGTCTTTGGCATCTTCGGACCGGAAGGGACGGAGGCTGCCGCTGCCACCTATTATGGTCTTTTTTCACTCCAACATCGCGGCCAAGAAAGTTGCGGCATCGCAGTTAACGATCAGGGAGATGTCCATGTCTACAAGGACATGGGTTTGGTTTCTGACGTCTTTAGTCAACCTGTACTCGATTCACTGCCAGGCAAGGCGGCGATCGGTCATGTTCGTTATTCGACAACCGGACAGAGCGTTCGGGAAAATGCCCAGCCGCTCGTCACCCGCTACAGCAAGGGGACCCTGGCGATCGCCCACAATGGCAACCTATCCAATGCCATCTCACTGCGCCAGCAACTTGAAGATCAGGGCGCTATTTTCCAGACGACGATTGATTCGGAAATCATGGCCTACCTGATTGCCCGCTATCGTTCCCAGACCGAGACCGTTGAAGAAGCGGTCGCTTTGACCATGGGACAGTTGGAGGGCGCCTATTGCCTTTTAGTGCTGAGCCGCGGCAAGCTGATTGCCGCTCGAGACCCACTCGGCTTCAGGCCGCTATGCATTGGCCAGCTGGGAGAAGCGATTGTGTTTGCCAGTGAAAGCTGCGCCCTGGACACAGTCGGAGCCACATTCATCCGCGATGTTGAACCCGGAGAAATAGTGGTCGTCGACAAAAACGGCCTGACATCCTTGAAATCACACTGCCAGGGGCGTCGCCATCATTGCGTTTTCGAGTACATCTATTTCGCCCGTTCCGACAGCAATCTGGACTCGGTCAGCGTCTACGAAGCCAGACTCAGAGCAGGCCGCCTGCTATCCGCACAATATCCTGTTGCCGCAGATATCGTCCTGGGTGTTCCGGACTCCGGTCTGGATGCGGCCATGGGATACAGCATGGCGTCGGGCATTCCCCTGGTACGCGGATTCGTCAAGAATAATTATGTTGGCCGGACCTTCATCAAGCCGACACAAAGCCAACGCGAAAATGCGGTGCGGATCAAGCTCAATCCGGTGCGCAGCAGTGTCGAAGGTAAGCGGGTCGTCATGGTGGACGACTCGATTGTGCGCGGGACAACCAGTGCCCGGATTGTCCAGCAACTCAAGAAGGCCGGGGCTACCGAGGTCCATGTCCGGATCAGCGCACCACCGTTTCTCTGGCCTTGCTACTTTGGCACGGACATTCCATCGATAGACCAGCTGACGGCACGCCAGCATTCGCTTGATGAAATCTGCCAGATGATCGGCGCCGATTCGCTGGGCTTTCTCGAATTGGACAGCCTGGCTGAAATGATGGGTGAGAAGGAGAAGCATTATTGCGATGCTTGCTTCTCCGGTCACTATCCTTCATTGGATCCTGCTGCAGAAAATGGACTCATCTATGCACTGGAGGCGCGCTAAACCCCTTAAGCTCGGTCTGTCTAAGGACCGCTGCCACCGCATAGCCTTCAGCCGCGTGATTGCAGGGTCAGCCGTTTCAGCTCTGACACTTCTTTAGGCGTCAGGTAGCGCCATTGCCCTGGCTTGAGACTGCCCAAGGTTACATGCATGATTCGGATCCGGGTCAGACGGACGACTTCATAGCCTAGCGCCTCACACATCCGGCGGATTTGCCGGTTTAATCCTTGAGTCAATATGATGCGAAACGTCCTCTTGGACTCCGGAATGACCTGGCAAGGCAAGGTGACGGTGTCCAGAATCGCCACGCCGGCCATCATGGATCTGACAAAATCATCCGTGATGGGGCGATCCACTTTGACCCGGTATTCTTTTTCGTGCCGGTTACCGGCCCGGAGTATTTTGTTCACAATGGCGCCATCGTTGGTTAAAAAGATCAGGCCTTCTGAATCCCGGTCGAGACGACCAATCGGGAAGATCCGTTTGGGAAACTTGAGAAAATCAATGATGTTGTCTCCGCGGCGTGAATCCGTCGTTGTGGTGATGCCAACAGGTTTGTACAAGGCCAGATACACCAAGTCTTCATCGGGCAGCACCGGTTCGCCATACACTCTCACGGTCTGGCCGGGAAGAACGCGACTGCCCACCTGGGCAACCGCATCATCGAGAGTCACGTGCCCCTCAGCAATCAGGCGATCTGCTTCACGTCGGCTGCAATAGCCGGTATCAGCCAGATATTTGTTGATCCGGACGCCGTGGTTGTTTGGATCCCCGGAGGATGGATTTTCGAGATGCACCTGATAGACTCCTGTCCGATCGTCCGCGATTTTGCGTGGCCACAGGACCGTTCAGACATCAAACGCTTCAGCCTGGACTTTGACAAGCTGCAAGGATCCATCCCCATCAATGCTGATCACCGGAATCTCCGGGAAGACTGATTCAAGTTCATGGATGAAGACACTTTGGTCCGGATCGGGTGGCATACCGACGATCACGTAATGAGTATCGTTGTTCCGGATGAAATTGGCAACTGCTTCCGGAGCATAGTCATGGAATAAAACAATCATTTCAGCGTCCAGCTGCTTGGAAATCGAGAAGAGATATTCGAGGCTGTCACCAGAGAGTCCTTCTATAGCATGATGTGGCCGGACGGTGATGACTTTGAGGTCGAGGTGTTCGATCGTTGCCAGCCTCTTGCCGGCGAATATCAGACGATCACACGCATTCTGATCTGTCACGCAAACCAGTATCATGATCCAATCCTTTCTCACAGGGAGGGTGGGGCCTGTGATCCCTGATTCCCAGTCTAGCGCTTGTTTATGAATGCTTTGTGACGCCAAAACAACATTTGCGTGTCGGCCATGATATAATAGCGCAATCGAAACTATGCAGGTGATATATGTACCTTTCTGACCGATGGCTAGATTATGAATTGCTGGATGCCGGAGATGGCGACAAGCTGGAGCGCTGGGGTGATGTGATTCTCCAGCGGCCGGATCCCCAGGCGATCTGGCCTCATGGTCCCTGGCCCAAACCAGATGCCCGCTACATCAGGAGCGCATCCGGAGGTGGCCATTGGCAGATCAATCGACCTTATCCCCGGCAATGGGTGATCCACTATCCCGGGATCCAGGCTCCGTTGTCATTTATCATTGAACCAACAGGGTTCAAGCACACAGGTTTATTTCCAGAGCAGGCAGCCAATTGGGATTATTGCACCGAGCGCATTGTGACGGCGCGACTGGCTGGCCGGGAGGTTCGGGTCCTGAATTTATTTGCATACACGGGTGCTGCATCGGTGGCCTGCAGTGCCGCTGGCGCCACTGAGGTTGTCCACGTCGATGCTTCCAAGGGCATGAATGCCCGCGCCAGAGAAAATCTGGCCGAGAGCGGCCTTAAAGACAAGGTGGTGCGCTGCCTGGCTGATGATGTCCAGAAATTTGTCGAACGGGAAATCCGGCGCGGCCACAAATATGAAGGGATCATCATGGATCCGCCTTCGTATGGACGCGGCCCTTCCGGTGAGCTCTGGAAACTCGAGGACGCCCTGTATGATTTGATCGCGAAGACCAGCCAACTCTTATCAGACCAGCCGTTGTTCTTCCTGGTCAATTCCTACACGACGGGGCTGGCGCCACTGGTCTTGCGAGATATTCTTGGCCTGGCCATCCGGCCGCGCCACGGCGGCCAGGTGGAAGCAGAGGAACTCGGTCTGCCGGCGACACAGCGCGAGCTGATCTTGCCCTGTGGCGCGACCGGACGGTGGGCACCCTGATGCAGCCAGTCCCACCTGTGGAAATTCTCTATGAGGACAATCACGTTCTGGTTGTGAAAAAACCGGCTGGAATCCTGTCCCAGGCTGATGATACCGGCAAGCCAGATCTTTTGTCCCTGCTGAAAGCTGATATCAAGTTGCGCTACCAGAAACCCGGGGCTGTTTTTCTCGGTTTGGTTCATCGTCTGGACCAGCCGGTCGCTGGCCTGATGGTTTTTGCCCGGACATCCAAAGCTGCCGCACGCCTGTCGGAACAGGTCCGCTCCCATCAGCTGGGCAAATACTACCTCGCGGTCGTCTCTGGCTGCCCGGTACCGGCTCGTGGTCGCTTGGAAGATGACCTGGAGAAGGACCGCCAGGCCAACAGGGTGCGAGTCGTAGCAGCAGGGAAGGGGCAGCCTGCTGATCTGGATTACGAGGTCATTGCATCAGATACCGCGCGAAACTGTTCCCTGGTGCGCATTACCCTGGGCACTGGGCGCAGCCATCAGATCCGGGTCCAATTTGCAACCCGGGGCTGGCCTTTGCTGGGAGACCAGCGTTATGGCCCTGACTGCCGCGACGACAAACAAAAAAACAAGGTCCGGATGGACCTTGCCTTGTTTGCTTATCGTTTAAGCTTCAAACATCCGATCCGGGATGAATTGCTGGATTTTTCGATTCAACCGCCTGATGTCCCTCCCTGGTCCTATTTTCGACCTGCTCTGGAACGCTAAAGGATCACGCGCGTGACAATTTCCCCAGCTGTTTTATAGATGCTGTTGGGCGGGACGACGCCCCGGACCATGGAGAGTGGGTAGACATGGCTGGACCGGCCGACGATGGATCCGGGATTCAGGACGCTGTTGCAGCCGATTTCCACTTTATCGCCCAAAAGCGCGCCAAATTTCTTCAGGCCTGTCTCGATCTTTTCCTCACCGATCCGGACGGTCACCGGTGATTTGTCTGACTTGACATTGGAAGTGATCGACCCGGCTCCCATATGAGCCTTGAAGCCAAGCACGGAGTCCCCGACATAATTGTAATGCGGGACCTGGACCTGGTTCATCAGGATCACGTTTTTCAGCTCGGTGGAATTGCCGACAACACAGCCTTCACCGACAAGCGCGTTCCCGCGGATGTAGGCACAATGGCGGACTTCAGTTTCATGACCGATGATCAAAGGGCCGTTCAGGGCTGCAGAAGGTGCAATCAAAGCATCTTTGGCTACCCAGATGGTTTCGGCAATCTGCTCATAATCCGTTTTCGGCAATTTGGCACCCAGCTCAAGGATCATGGCTTTGATCTTGGGTAGAATGTCCCAAGGGTATTCAAGCGTTTCCATCCAGTCAGCAGCCAGGGTCTGTTTTAGTTCAAACAAGTTTTTGACCTGCAGGTCAGAAGCTTTCATTGAGTGACCTCCGTTTCGTCAGTTAAATCAGGTGATGCAACCCTGTCTGAATTTTACCAGAAACAGATGTCCCGCGACATGTAAAACCGCCAGAGCTAAAAGCTCTGGCGGTCCTTGTCTGGTCGAGGTGAAGGGATTTGAACCCCCGACATCCTGCTCCCAAAGCAGGCGCGCTAGCCAGCTGCGCTACACCTCGATCTGGTTTAACCTTGATCACTATAACAAATCAGGTTCCAGTTTGCAATTCCTCGCGGCAATCAGATTTTACATGGTTATAATTGAAAGTGACCAGCTGATTTGTGACAATCATCTGATCCACAAAATTCAAGTGGGGGAGAACGGACGATGGGCAAGAAAATAGGGTTATTGACCAGTGGCGGCGACTGCCAGGGATTGAATACGGCTTTGCGCGGGGTGGCCAAGGCCCTTTATGAACAAGTCAAAGGGATTGAACTGATCGGATTCCGGGATGGCTACCGGGGCTTGATCGAAAAAGACTATAAAGAAATGGCCCCTTCTGATTTTTCTGGAATTCTGACAGTGGGAGGGACCATCCTCGGAACCTCACGCCAGCCCTTCAAGCAGCTCCAGGACCCATCTGATCTGCAAAAGCCAGATGGTCCGACCCGGCAGGAGGCCATGGTGGCCACTTACAAAGCCCTCAAACTCGATGGTCTGGTCATCCTGGGCGGCAATGGCACCCACAAGACGGCACATGCCTTGTCTCAGGCGGGACTGAATATCATTACGCTGCCCAAGACGATCGACAATGATCTCTGGGGGACCGATGTCACATTTGGTTTCCAGAGTGCTGTGGATATAGCGACCCTTGTGATCGACAGCATCCATACCACAGCTACTTCGCACGGGCGGGTATTCATCATTGAACTGATGGGCCACCGGGCAGGCTGGCTGACCTTGCATGCCGGTGTTGCCGGAGGCGCTGATGTCATCCTGATCCCGGAGATTCCCTACAGCATTGATTCAATCGCCCGTTCGCTCAAGCAGCGTGAAGCCCAGCATAAGCGGTTTTCAATCATTGCTCTGGCTGAAGGCGCCCTGACTCAAGAGGAAGCCAGCTTGCCGAAAAAGGAGCTCCGGAAAATCAGGGAACTGGAATCCTATCCATCTGCGGCCTATCGCCTGGCCCATGACCTGGGTGAGAAGACGGGCCAGGAAATCCGTGTAACTGTTCCAGGCCATTTCCAGCGCGGCGGACAGCCGGTTGCTTACGACCGTGTGCTGGCCACCACCCTCGGCACTGCTGCGGCCGACTTCGTCCGCGACAACCGGTATGGATTCATGGTTGGCCTGGTCAACAATCAGACGGTGGCTGTTCCCTTGGCAGAAGTGGCCGGCAAACTGAAAAAAGTGCCCGAGGATTCTATCATCATCCGTTCTGCCCGGGCGATTGGCACGTGCTTTGGTGACGATTGATCGGCGATTGAAAGATGAAGGCTTACAGAGAGCAGGAGTTTATTGATGGCTAAGAAACGAACGATAGCGGCCTTGGATGTGGGTTCACACGAAATCACCCTCAAGATTGCCCAGCTGGATCGCACGGGATTGCCACTCGAGCTGGAGACGGTCCGCCAAACCCTGGCGATTGGCACGGATACCTACCGGACCGGTGAGATCGGTGATGAGACGGCGCGCGAGCTGGTCTTTGTCATCGAACGCATGGCAGAAAAAATCAGGGAGTACAAAGTGACCCAGGTTCGGGCCGTCGCCACCAGCGCCATCCGTGAAGCCAGGAACCGGCAGGTGGTCCTGGACCAGATTGACCGGATCTTCCGTCATCCGATCCAGGTCCTGAGCAATGCCCAGGAGCGGTATTTCCACAACCTGGCAACCATTGCCCATTGGCCACAGTTTGCTGACCAGATCAGGGAAGGAACCTTGGTGCTTGATTTAGGATCCGGATCCATCCAGATCACGGTCTATGACAAAGGAATATTTCTATTCAGCCAGAACATGCGTCTGGGGGCTTTGCGCATCCGTGAGCTGCTCGCGGACCTTGAACGCCGGACAGCGGATTTTGGCCGCCTCATGGAAGACTACATCTCGACAGACCTGGAAAACTACCGGGCCTTGGAGCCCAAGGGAACGACCTACAAAAATTTGATTGTTCTGGGCGCGGATACCTGCTACGTGAAATTGCTGGCCGGCCTTGCCCCTGAGCAACCAGCCAGTTTGTCGGCTGGCCAGCTGGAGTCCATTTACCGCAAACTCCTGGCCACAAGCCCTGCAGAGCTCTCCATGGATTATGACATTCCCGGTGAGCATGCTTCGCTGCTGCTGCCAGTCGCGATTCTGATCCAGAAATTCATCGATTTTTCAGGTGTCAAGAGCATCAGCATGCCGGTGGCATCCCTTGCCGACGGCCTGCTGGTTGATCTGGTCCGCCAGCATGGCCACATCGAGCTCAGCCATAATCCTGACGAAGACATCCTGCATGCGGCCCGCCAGATGATGCGGCGCTATCAAAGCAACAAACGCCATGTCCAGTATGTGGAGCAGGCCGCAGCCCGGATCTTCGACGCAACCCGTCGATTGCACCGGCTGGGCGCCAGGCAGCGCCTGCTTTTGCAGCTGGCCTCACTTTTGCATGACACTGGCAAATTCATCAACATGAACAATCACAAGATCCGCTCTTATCACATCATTCTGTCGACTGAAATCATCGGCCTCAGTGACGAAGAGCAGCGCCAGGTGGCTTGGGTGGCCCGCTTCTACAGTGGTGCGGTCAGCTATTCTGAACCTGGATTTGAGGAGCTTGGCCCCACGGCTCAGCTGGAGGTGCTCAAACTGGCAGCAATCCTGCGTCTATCTGATTCGCTTGACGCCAGCCATCGTCAGGCAGTCACGATCGAAGACATCGTCACGGACGATGAAAATTTGGTCCTGAACATCTCCTCTCCGGAAGACTTGACCCTGGTCCAATGGAGTTTTGAACACAAATCCCCGTTGTTTCGCAGTGTTTTCGGACTCACACCCCGGATCAAGGTCAGGAGGAAGTAAAATCCATGAAGAAAGACAATAGCTCGACCGTCCATTTCTCGCATTACATCAATCGCGAATTGAGCTGGCTCGAATTCAATGACCGAGTGCTGGAAGAAGCTCGAGATAAACACAACCCTTTGCTGGAGCGATTTAAGTTCCTGGCCATCACCGCTTCCAATTTGGATGAGTTTTTCATGGTTCGGGTCGCATCACTCAAGGATCTGGTCAATGCCCGCTATAACCAGCCTGATCCAGCCGGTTTGACACCTGAAAACCAGCTGGCTGCGATTTCTGAACGGACTCACCAAATGGTCAGCCGTCAGTATTCGACCCTCAACCGGTCTTTGCTGCCCGCCCTGGCCAACCAGACTGTCCGCCTCCTGACACCTGAAGAGTTGACCAGTGAACAAAAATTGGCGACCCTTGACTATTTTAGAACAACTGTCTTCCCGATCCTGACGCCCATGGCAGTGGATGCAGCCCGCCCGTTCCCCCTGCTTGCCAACCGGTCCTTGAACCTGATCGTGAAAATCACTGGCAATGCACGGACGGGTATCATGGCCAAGCTGGATCCCACCGACAAAGAACAAGCTTTTGACTTTGCTCTGATCCAGATTCCTACGGTGATCCCGCGCCTGTATGAATTACCCAGCACCACGGGCAAGGACTTGATCTTGCTCGAGGACATCGTGCGGATGCATCTGGACCATTTGTTCACGGGTGTGTCCTATGGTGAGGCATCTTGTTTCCGCATCATGCGCAATGCGGATTTAGATTTGGAAGAAGAAGATGCAGCTGACCTTTTGAAAGCCATTGAAAAACAGCTCAAATTGCGCCAGTGGGGCCAGGTCATCCGCCTGGAGGCGGAGGATTCGATTGACGATGAGCTCTTGTCAGTCTTGACGCGCTCCCTTTCTATCCATGAACCTGATATTTTCCTGATCAATGGTCCCCTGGACCTGACCTTCCTGTTCGGGCTTTATAACTTGCCTCTCGATCCAGGCCTGCGCTTTGCGCCCTACGAATCACAGCCGATCGTCCAGCTGCAAACGGATGATTTGTTTGCCGCTATCCGCCAGTCTGATATCTTGCTGCATCACCCTTATGAGACCTTTGACCCTGTCATCGAACTGGTCCGCCAGGCTGCAGAAGATCCGGCAGTTCTGGCCATCAAGCAGACCTTGTACCGGGTCGGTGGCGAATCGCCCATTGTCCGCCATTTGGCAGCTGCGGCAGAAAAGGGCAAGCAAGTGCTGGTCCTGGTTGAACTTAAAGCTCGTTTTGATGAAGAAAACAACATCCAGTGGGCCCGGCGGCTTGAACAAGCGGGCTGCCATGTGATCTATGGTCTGGTTGGACTGAAAACACACAGCAAAATCACCCTGATTGTCCGGCGTGACGACGATCGAATCCGCCGTTATATCCATCTGGGCACCGGCAACTACAATGACATCACAGCCGGGATCTATACCGACCTGGGTCTCATGACCTGCAACGAGGGTATCGGTACGGATGCCACTGATTTTTTTAACATGCTCTCTGGCTACTCTGCGCCCCTGTCGTGGCGCAAGCTGATCATGGCGCCGTTCTGGCTGCGGACCAGCTTAACGCGCCGGATCGAACGGGAAAAGAATCATGCTCTCCAGGGCAAGCCGGCCCGGATCATTGCCAAACTCAATTCCCTGGTCGACCCGGACCTGATCGCCAGTCTGTACGAGGCTTCGCAGGCTGGCGTTCAGATTGATTTGATTGTTCGCGGGATTTGCTGTCTCAAACCTGGTGTCCCTGGTCTTTCCCAGACAATCACCGTGCGCAGCATCGTCGGCCGCTTTCTCGAGCATAGCCGGATCTACTATTTCGCCAATGACAATGCGCCGGAATTGTTCTTGTCCAGTGCAGACTGGATGCCCAGAAACCTGGACCGCCGCGTTGAGCTGATGTTCCCGATCGAAGATGAGGTGGCGTGGGAAAAGGTCATGACTGTGCTGGAAACGCAGCTGTCCGATACCGAACGCAGCTGGCTGATGGGACCGGACGGGCAGTATACGCGTGTAGACCGACGTGGTAAAATGCATCTGGACTGCCAGCAGCACTTTTGTGATCAGGCCATCCTGGCCGGCAAGCAGGTCAAGACGGACCTGTCTGATCAGGTTCTGGTTCCAGTCCGGCGCTAGACGCGTCAAGGCCTTCAGGCCTTGCGGATTCTTATTCCTGGAGGTGTGCCATGCCGGAGACGATTGCAATCGTTGACTTGGGTTCCAATACGACCCGACTCAATATCTATTCTGTCCGGAAAAAGGGCGAACCTGAGCTGGTGGCAGAAGCCAAACGCAAGGTCCGCCTGGGCGAGGACATGGGGGATGACAAACACCTGATCAACCCTGCCGCAACCAACAGGGCCATGGAAGCCATGGCTGATTTCGCCCAGATCCTTGCGAAGTATCCCGGCACTCGAGTCCTCGCTGTCGCCACAGAAGCCATGCGCCAGGCCAGGAATGGCAAAGCTCTGGCTGAGTTGATCGAGCAGACAACAGGCATCCCTGTCCGGATCATCACGGGCGATGAAGAGGCCTACTTTGATTTCCTAGCCGTCCGCCATACCATGGGCCTGGACGACGCTTTGATCATTGATACCGGCGGTGGCAGCTGTGAGCTGATCCTGATGCGCGGCAAAACCTGCATCGAAAAAACCAGTCTGCCAATCGGATCTGTAATTTTATCGGAAAAATTCACAGACAAAGGGGACATGAGCGCAGCCGCCATTTTCCGCCTGTTCAACCACATCCATGCCCGGCTGTCCCAGATTGACTGGCTGGAACAGGCGCGTGGTTTGCCTGTGGTCACGGTTGGCGGCAATCACCGGGCTGCCGGCAAGATCTGGAAAAACAACCTGGATGATGATGCTCCCTTGCATGGCTACACCATCACGCGGGAGAATCTCAACAGCCTCTACATGGATTTGCTGGACGCAGACAACAATCGGCGCCAGGTCATGCTCGGCAAAAACAAGGACCGTGCTGACATCATCTCGGCCGGACTGGCGCCTTTGATCCAGACCATTCGGATACTTGGTTCCAAGACCATCTATTTTTGCGAAACGGGCTTGCGTGATGGAGTCCTGTACGATACCTTATACACCTGACCAGGAGGACTTTTCATGAATTTCCGTCAAGCCATCATCGATGGCCTCGCCCCTTTGACCCAGCTGCCGGCACAGGTGATCGGTGACTTGCTTGAAATTCCGCCCCAGCCCCAGCTGGGTGACTATGCATTTCCTTGCTTTACCTTGGCCAAGACCTGGCGCAAGGCACCTGGCGCGATCGCTTCTGATCTGGCCGCTCAGCTGGGCCAGTCGCTGACGTTCATCGATCGGATCGAAACCAAGGGTGGCTATTTGAATTTCTTCATCGATCATGCCACTTTGGTGAGCCAGACCGTGCATGATACGATCCAGGCTGGTGATCGACTGGGCGCCTCTGACCTGGGCAAGGGCCAGACCATCCTGGTCGAATTTTCTTCCCCCAACATCGCCAAACCTTTCCATGTGGGTCATGCGTTCACCACAGTCCTGGGTAATGCCCTGGCCCGGCTTTACCAGCACCTGGGTTTTACCACCGTACGGATGAATCACCTGGGTGACTATGGCACCCAGTTTGGCAAGCTGATCGTGGCCTTCAAGCTCTGGGGCAACGAAGCCGCCCTGAATGAACACCCGATCCAGGAACTTTTGCGGATCTATGTCAAATTCCACGACGAAGCCAAAGAGCAACCGGAACTGGAAACCCAGGCCCGTGACCAGTTCAGACGTCTCGAAGCGGGTGAACCAGAGCAAATCGCCCTCTGGCAGCGTTTTCGCGACCTCAGCCTGTTGGAATTCGAACGAGTCTACCAACGCTTGGGTGTGACGTTTGACAATTTCAATGGAGAAAGTTTCTATTCTGATCAGATCCCGGCTGTAGTCGAATGGCTCAAAGAAAAAGGACTGCTGGAAGACAGTGAAGGAGCCCAGGTCGTCCGCCTGGACGAAAAGAACCTGCCGCCTTGTATCATCCTGAAATCAGATGGCACCACGATCTATGCATCGCGTGACATCGCTGCGGTCCTTTATCGCGACAGAACCTATCACTTCACCAAGAACATTTACGTGGTTGGCACGTCACAGGCCATGCATTTCCGCCAGGTTTTTGCCGTTCTGGAGAAAGCCGGTTTTGAAAAGGCCAGAGATTGCATCCATGTCGGGTTTGGCCTGGTCAAATTCGCCGACCGCAAGCTGTCTACTCGCAGCGGTGACGTGATCTTGCTGGAGGATTTGCTCTCAGAAAGTGTCGATAAGACCCTTGAGATCATCCAGAAAAATGCTGCCCTGCGCCATCCGGATATGACAGATCGTGACATGCAGGAGATTGCCGAGAAAATCGGCATTGGCGCCGTCATTTTCACGTTCCTCAAGAACAGCCGCGAACGCGACATTGTTTTTTCCTGGGAAGAAATGCTGGATTTCGAGGGCGATTCGGCCCCTTATGTCCTCTACACCTATGCCCGCGCCCGCAGCATTCTGCGCAAAGCCGAGCAGGAAGGTATCGTGTACCAGAACTGTCCGGAGGACTCTTTGCGCTTGCTGGCTTCGGATGACGAGTTCGCCCTGGCCAAGCTCTTGGAAAGTTTTGGCCCGACTCTGGAAAAGGCAGTCAGTGTCCATGAACCTTTCATGCTGGTGCGCCTGATCACCAATCTGGCTCGAGTCTTCAACAAATATTACCACCACGAGCCCATCCTCAAGACCCCAGATCCCGATTTGCGGGCGGCTCGCCTGGCGTTGGTCGACGCGGTCAGCATCGGGATCCGGACCGGTCTGGATCTTTTGGGTATTTCAGCCGTTGAACGGATGTAAGAGACCATGAGCCCGCCGCCCGTTTCCATCCACAAGGAAGGCCTGGTTAACCACTACCAACGGCCTGACATCAAGGCAATTCTGGAGCAGATCCGGCGCGCTCGGTTGCGCGTGCGGTTGGCCATGAATGCGGCCTCCGCTGGCCAGGCCAGCCAGGAACTGATGGCTTGCTGGCAAGCGTACGTCCATGGCAAGACGATGGCCTGCCTGATTCATGAACAGAAATCCAGTGATCCCCAGGGCAGCAGCGAACTGGAATTCTACCTTCATGAGGATGGACCCATCAAAGCCAGCTTAGCCCAGGCCTTCAAAGCCATAGCGGACTGCCGTTTCCGGGAAGAAATCCTGCCCCAGATCCGGCCTTTCCATCTGGAATCAGCGCTGTTCTGGTCGGAACTTTCCAGTGAACGCATTCAGTCTGAGTGTGAGGCTGAGGCCGCCAAAGTCCGCGCCATTTCTGATTGGCTGGCCCAGAGCCGGATTTTCTGCCTGGGACAACGCTGGCCGCTGGCCGCTTTGCCCGCTTTGCTGGAGTCCCCTCAGCGTTCAATCCGCCGCGCGGCGGTTCGTGGCATCCAGGATTTTATTCTCACGCACGAGGACTGGCTCAATCTGCAGATCGGCGATTTGCTTGATTTACGCAGTCAAATGGCCAAAAAAATCCGGCTGTCCCATCCATTTGAGATGACCCGTCATTTGGCCGGCTTGCGCAACGTGACAGAAGACCAATTTCTGCTGTTCAAAAGCCAGATCCAGCATTATTTTGT
Organism: Mageeibacillus sp. UBA5747; assembly: GCA_002419145.1. GTDB lineage: Bacteria > Bacillota > Clostridia > Saccharofermentanales > UBA5734 > UBA5734. The sequence goes on from DIFN01000076.1 coordinate 49,080, forward strand.
CCCAATGGGACTGGAAATCAGACGTTTGCAACGCAAACGCCTCAACCTTGAAACGCTGTCCGAACAGGATTTTTTATGTTTTCTGCCGGATGGGCATCCGGTGCCAACGCTCAGCCGTGACATCCAGTTCCAGATCATCACCCGGGTCCTGACGCAACTGCTCCAGCAAAATCCTGATAGCCTGACTCTGGACGGATCTTGCCTGGAACATCCTCTGATAGATTTCCAGCTGGGCCCGGACATGTATGGTGAGACCACAGCTTATCTGCTGAGTTCCCAAGGCCCCGTGTATTGGCGCCTGCCGCATCATGGCACCATGATGGACATCGGACATCATCTGCATGCCTCGGGTCCTTTGCTGGCCGCACTGGCTGACCAGGCCATTGCCCGTGCTGCAGGCGGTGTGGGTGCGCCCGCTGTGCCGGACGTCGCCCGCTCCACCCTTCAAGCGTACCTGACTGAGCTGGTTGCCCAGCCGCATCTCGGGGAATTGATCCAGGAGAACGAGCTGCACCATTTGTTGCGCCTGACCCAGCTGTCAGAGACCCTCGTTCTTCTCACTCTGTGGGCAGATTTTTCGTTCCAGATCCACCAGGAGAATCTCAAGGACCCCCGCGATCGTTCACGCCTCTGGCTGGAACTGGAACATTTGTACCTGCCAGATCTGACCCATGAGGACTGGCCCTATTGGGGCAACGGCGGTCTGCAACATCTGGCGCACGAGGCGTGGTTAAAACCTGGCGATTCACTGGCCCGGGCGCTTGGGTTATTTGCTGCATTGGCCATCTGGCAAAAGTCCCGCAAAACCCCTGATCTATTGAGCCAGGACTGGACGCGGATGATCGGATTGGGCAATAGTTTGCCCTTTGACCCATTGCTGGAACAGTTCACCTCGTTGTCGCCCTGGGATGAAGCTTCGTTCAAGCGAGTTGCTTTTGCCATCAGCGCAGAATTGAGTTTGTAACATGCGCCTGCCGGAACATTTTCGCGCTGAAATGAGTTACTTGTGGTCTGAGCATACCCCTGAAGGCAGTTTGTCGGATTTTTTTGCTGTCCATGACCAAGCAGCAGCGTCAGGACTGAGGGCTAATTTGCTCAAAACGACACCTGCAGAGCTGCAAAGCATGTTGTTGGATCTGGTGCAGGACCCGGTTCCCTGGTCCGATTCTGGTTTCTACACTCGTGAAAAAGCCAGTCCAGGCCGGCTGCCCCACTATCACGCCGGCCTGTTCTATATCCAGGAGCCCAGCGCCATGCTGCCGGCGGAGGCGCTGGAGGTCAAACCGGGGGACAAAGTCCTCGATTTGTGTGCCGCACCGGGGGGCAAATCGACCCGGCTGGCAGCTGGTATTGGATCCGATGGATTGCTCTGGGCCAATGAAATCAATGGCGACCGGGTCAAAGCATTGTTGCGCAACCTCGAGCTTTCCGGGACTGGCCGGGCCATCATCACGCAGGACACGCCCGAGCGACTGGCCGAAAGACTGCCAGATTATTTCGACCGCATCCTGGTCGATGCCCCCTGTTCAGGATCCGGTATGTTCCGGCGCGATCCCCAGGCGACGGCCAGCTGGGAACGGTACGGCCCGGCCACCTGTACGCCGGTTCAGACTGGTATCCTCGAAGCGGCTGACCGCATGCTCAAACCAGGTGGCTATCTGGTCTATTCCACTTGCTCGTTTTCTGTTTCCGAAGATGAGGCCATGATCCAGTCATTTTTAGAACGCCATCCCTGCTACAAGATCGTGCCTGTTCCGCGCAGCAAAGGAGTGAGCCCCGGATTGTCTCTGGCTCCAGGCCTGGAGCAGACGGCCCGGATCTGGCCCCACCTGACCCGCGGTGACGGACATTATTGTGCCCTGCTGCAAAAAAGTCCGGATGCCAGGCCTTATCTGGCAACCGCAGCCGAACCAGCTATTCTTGATGATCAGATCCAGAGCAGCCGCAAAAAGCGCAAGTATCCGACTAAGGACGCAGAACAGTCCGTGCTGGATGATGCAGCCGCCCAAGCCTGTTTCAGGGCATGGGCGCAGGCGACCTTCTCTGCAACAGGTCTGACAAGACAAGATCAGATGGAGCAGACTGCCTTTTATCGGATCGTTCAGGATCGCTTACACCTGATGCCGAACCAGGCCGGAAATCTGGAGGGCCTGCATTGGGTCAAGACGGGTCTGTACCTGGGCCAGGTCCATGCCTGCCGCTCGAGCAAGGACAGGAATCCAGCCATCGGATGGCCAGTCTCCCGGACCGCGTCCAAACTTGTTTTTGAACCAGCCCATGCTCTGGCCCTGGCTTTGGAAGCCAACGATTTTCGATATGCCCTGAGGCTGGATGCCGCCGATCCGCTGCTGCAGAAATACTTGCGCGGTGAAACCCTGGAGTGGCCAAAATCCCAGTGGCCAGCCACCGGCTGGCCGGAAGGAGCCTATGTCGCCGTCTGCCTTGACCGGTTCCCACTGGGCTGGGCGAAGGCGCAAAATCAAGGCCTGCTGAAAAACCTCTACCCGCCGGGCTGGCGGAAAATGACTTGAAAAAACGGAGAGATACGATGACTGTTATGGTTCTGGCAACAGAAAACGAAGGGAAAATAGGCGAGTTTCTCGCCTTGGCCAGACACTCTGGCTTTGAGCTGGTCAGCATGCGAGCTGCCGGATTCACAGGTACCATCGTGGAAGATGGAAAGACCTACGAGGAAAATGCCCTGATCAAAGCGCGCACCGTGCATCGCCGGTTGGGAGGCTGGGTTCTGGCGGATGATTCCGGCCTGTCCGTGGATGTGCTGGACGGAGCACCTGGCATTTATTCAGCTCGCTTTGCCGGTGAAAATGCCACCTATCCAGACAAAATTGCCCAGCTGCATGCCTGGCTGGCCCCATTCCCACCTGAGACGTGGCAGGCCTCGTTTGTCTGCGCCATCGCCATTATCCAGCCTGATGGCAGGGAAGAGGTCGTGCGCGGAACATGCCGCGGCTACATTGCGCGTCAAGCTGCGGGGTCGAATGGATTTGGTTACGATCCAATTTTCTTTTTGCCGGAATATGGCCAGACCATGGCCCAGATCGATCCGGCTCTGAAGAACCAGATCAGCCACCGTGCCCGGGCGCTGGCTCTGGCAGCCCAGGTCTTGCCTCACGGTCTTTCCGGTCCGAATCTGGCAGCCAGGGCTTGAAATGGATGCGCAGCTCAATCATCTGAAAAATGCCAGCGCTGTCCGTTTGCTGGTGGTCTCAGATTCACATGGCCGCCTGGACGGCATCACATCCTTGATCCAGCACACCGGCCTGCCGGATTTGCTGCTTCACCTGGGAGACCACCAGAACCCGCTGGAAGAAATCGCCCGGGAACTGGACTGCCCTGTCCTGGGAGTTGCTGGCAACTGCGATCACTGGCAGCCAGCGGCCAACTTGCCAGACAACCGACTGGTAATCCTGGCCGGGCGACGGTTTTTCCTGACTCATGGGCACCGTTACCAGGTTAAGAGTGGCTTGGATTCATTGCTCCAGACTGCCATACAGGATCCCTGGCGGGCGGATTTTATTTTATTCGGCCATACTCACCAGCAATGGATCCGGCAACTGGTCCAGGAGGACCGGAAGATCTTCGTGCTCAACCCCGGATCGGCCTATCCCGGACGCGTTGGTCCACAGGGCATCTGGATAGATATCTCCGCGGGGAAAATCAGAATTGATCTCTTGCCGGACCTGCAAGGGTCATGATATAGTATCATTCACGGACGAATGTTCTTCCCGAGCGTACAAAGAAAGGATGCCTGACCGTGTCTGACAGCGAGTTTTTCCTCGTCAAAGCCGAAGTCTTGCCCGATGTGTTCAACAAAGTTATGGCGGTCAAGCGTTTGCTCAGCAGTGGCAAGGCTGAATCCATCAATGTTGCCTGCAACCGGATTGGTCTTTCGCGCAGCGCTTATTATAAATACAAAGATGCGGTGCTGCCATTTTATGAGACCTCACGCGGACGGATGGTGACGCTGATTTTCGCGGTGGAAAATTTTCCTGGTATTCTCTCGGGCATCATCACGGTGTTGGCTAAAGAAAAGGCCAATGTCCTGACCATTAACCAGAACATTCCCATCAACGGCCTGGCTGATGTGTCGATATCGATTGAAACAGACCGGATGACCGGCAGCCTGGAGGATTTGCTTGATGAGCTGGGCAAGATCCCCGGTGTTCGTTCGTACAAAATCCTGGCTCGCGACTGAAATCACAACAACTGGGAGGACATGTCATGATCAATATTGCCATTCTGGGCTATGGTATTGTCGGCAGTGGTGTCGGCGAAGTGATCCATATGAATCAGGATTCGCTCGAAACCAGGACTGGGCAGCGCATTGACATCAAGAAAATTCTGGACTTGCGGGAATTCCCCCAGGATCCTTATGGCGACCGGGTCACTCGTTCAGCCGACGAAATCATGGATGATCCTGAAATTTCAGTTGTTGTCGAAACCATTGGCGGTGTTTCGATCGCCTATGACCTGACCAAAAGGGCTCTTTTGGCTGGCAAACATGTGGTCACTTCAAACAAGGAACTCGTTGCCACCCATGGACCTGAACTCATGGCCCTCGCAGATGCCAACAGTGTCAACTATCTGTTTGAGGCCAGTGTGGGCGGCGGCATCCCGATCATCCGCCCCTTGCATAAATGCCTGGCAGCCAACGTTATCCTCGAAATCTCCGGTATCCTGAATGGGACGACCAATTATATCCTGACCCGGATGGAGCATGCCGGAATTGACTTTACTGCGGCCCTCAAGGAAGCCCAGGAGCGGGGCTATGCGGAACAAAACCCGACCGCGGATATAGCAGGCATTGATGCTTGCCGCAAAATTGCCATTCTCGCCAGCATCGCGACCGGAGAATACATCGACAGCCGCAAAATCCACACCGAAGGCATTGCCTCAGTGACCACTGCGGATATGGCTTATGCTCGCCAGCTGAACCGTAAAGTCAAGCTGCTGGGCCGGTTTTTGCACCATGACGGTCACACATACAACTTGATTGTAGCCCCGATGCTGGTCAGAACCACAGAACCGCTTGCGGTGGCGGATGATGTTTTCAATGCGATCCAGGTCCGTGGCAACGCCCTCGGAACGGCCATGTTCTACGGCCGTGGCGCCGGCAAACTGCCCACAGCCAGCGCAGTCGTGGCTGACATCATCGAATGTGTCATGCACCTGGGCAAAAAGCCTCATGTCGCTCTGTGGCAGGATACAGGGAGGGAGAACATCCTGGCGCATGAACTGGCACCTGTCCAGGCCTTGATCCGTCTCGACCCCCAGGTTTCCCGGACCCAAGTGGAGGCGTTATTCAACCCTTATGGCCTGGACTGGCTTGAACCGGTCCTTCCAGGCGAAATAGCCTGCACCGTTGGTTTCAATCCGGAAAATCCCTTGCTGGAAGGACAGCTATCTGACCAGCTTTCCATCTTGGACGATTATCTGGCTGGCTGGATGAGACTTTGCACCTGCGAAAGTACCCTGTAAACTAAAAAAACCGTCCCGGCTGCACCTGTCAGCTATGGGACGGTTTTGTTTTTACAGATCAGGACAGAAAAGAGGCTATGCAGATCAGAATCTGTTGTCCATGCCACCCTGCTGACGTCTGCTGTTCTTGCGGGCCTTGCGGCAGTCTGGGCAACGAACGGGTTCGTTCTCAAAGCCCTTCTCTTTGTAGAATGCCTGTTCACCTTCGGTGAACGCGAATTCGACTCCACAGTCTTTGCATGTTAAGATTTTGTCTGGCATGTTGGAAAAACCTCCCAATTAATCTCGGATCAAGCAAGTGACAGTGGCTTTTCCAAAGAATTCAGGAGGTCAGGACCTACTCATTCTGTCCGGCTCAGGCTGTGAACAAACTTTATCCGTTGTTCGGATCATAGCATACATGGTATAATGTTTTCAAGTGTGTTTAGACAAACTGTTGGACACAATGCTGGAAATCCACCAGCGATCTGTGCAAGATCAACCTATATTCAGAACTACTTCGCAAGGAGACCGTTATGAAACTGAGTGAATGTGTCGACGCCATCTCTGCTACTGTCCTGGTCACGGGTGAAGATATGGATCTGGATGTCCAAGTTGCCTGTGGAGCTGACCTGATGAGTGACGTGATGGCCTTTTCCTGCTCGACCAACCAGATGATGCTGACAGGTCTGGTCAATCCGCAGACCATCCGGACCGCAGAGATGATGGACGTCAAAGTGGTCGTTTTTGTCCGCGGCAAAGTACCGGACCAGGGCATGCTCGACCTGGCTCGGGAGAAGGGCATTTGTGTCCTGTCGACACCCCTGCCGATGTTTTCGGCCTGTGGCATCTTGTACCAGAACGGTGTCAGGGGCAAGGGGGAGTAAATGATCGAACCGGTCAAACTCGAATACAAGATCCGCGGCTCTGATTTCATCAACGCCGGTGAGGCATCCAGCGGCACCAAAAAGGCTCTCAACCGGCTTGGCGTATCCCCCGCGGCCGTGAAGCGGGCGGCTATTGCCATGTACGAAGCAGAAATCAATGCCGTGATTCACGCGAATGGTGGCGAAGCAGAGGTCCTCATCTATTCAGACCATGTGGTCATCCGGATCAGCGATCAGGGGCCAGGCATTCCTGACGTCAGCCTGGCCATGCAGGAAGGCTGGTCTACAGCACCTGACATTGCGCGCGAAATGGGTTTCGGCGCTGGCATGGGCTTGCCTAATATCAAAAAGCATTCGGACGACATGTCCATCGAAACGGAGATTGGCAAGGGCACCACTGTCACGATCATTGTCCGTTTCCAAGACTAAAGGGAATTCTCATGGCTAAACTCCATTCTGTGCGGCTGAACGAAGACAAATGCGTTGGCTGCACGAACTGCATCAAGAAATGTCCAACCGAAGCGATCCGGGTTCGTAACGGCAAGGCCAGGATTGCCGAGGAGCGCTGCATCGATTGTGGTGAATGCATCAAAGTGTGTCCCCATCATGCCAAAAGTGCTGAAATGGACACCCTCAATGCCCTGAAAGCTTTCCGTTACACCATTGCCCTGGCTGCACCGTCGCTCTATGCCCAGTTCGGAGCCCCGGCAACACGCCCCATGGTACTGGCGGCCCTGCTTAATATCGGGTTCGATGATGTTTACGAGGTCGCCATCGGGGCGGAAGTGGTCACCAAGGGGACCTGCGATTACCTGCCCCAGGCCCGATCGTCTTCTCAACTACCACTGATATCCTCTGCCTGTCCGGCTGTTGTCCGGGTTATCCAGGAAAAATATCCCGGCCTGATCGATAACCTGGTCCCGTTTGATTCCCCGATGGAGGTGACTGCTGAACTGGCCCGGCGCGATGCCCTGGCCCGGACCAACCTCAAATCACAGGAAATCGGCATCTTTTTCATCAGCCCCTGCCCGGCCAAGCGGACCGCCGTGACCAATCCGATTGGTAACCGCCCGACCCAGGTGGATGGCGTCCTGTCTATTGCCGAAATCTACCCCCAGATTCTGGCTAAACTTGAGAAAATAAACCCGGACCAGGTGGAAGCATGTGAGCAACGGATCCTGGCTGATGCCACCGGAGTCGGCTGGGGTGCCAGCGGCGGTGAGGCCATGGGCCTCCAGACTGAAAAATACCTGGTGGTTGATGGTATCCATAATGTGATCGATATCCTTGAAGAGATTGAGAACGAACGCTTGCGCGACATCGAGTTTATTGAAGCGAATTCCTGCATGGGTGGCTGTATTGGAGGGCCCCTGACGGTAGCCAACCGTTTTTCCGCCAAATCACGCATGAATCGCTACATTCAGGAAGCTCTTGTTTTCGAGGCTGATCACCAGGATTTAGTCTACAAACCAGACCGGGAAGTGATCCGCCCCTGGTTCGATATGCCGCAGGCTAACAATGCCCTGACCCTGGATCCAGATATTTTCAAAGCCTTGGAAAAATACGAACAGATGGAGAAAATCACCCATCAATTGCCAGGTCTCGATTGCGGTGCCTGTGGTGCCCCGGATTGTGCTGCCCTGGCAGAAGACATCGTGCGCGGTCTGGCGGTTGAGTCGGACTGCATCTTCAAGCTTAAAGAGCGGATCCGCTCGGTAGCTGCCCAGATGAGCGAACTGGAATTTGAAATGAACAGGCATTCCAAACCAGCAGAAGGGGAGAAAGAACATGGTCACACTTGATCAGGTGCGCGATGCCCTGGGAGCGCAGATTCTCGTGGGCAACGATCTGGCCCGACGACCGGTCGCTGGTGGCTATGCCTGTGACATGCTCAGCTGGGTGATGTCTCATGCCCAGCCGACGGATGTCTGGATGACGATCCTGAACAGCATTAATGTAATTGCCGTGGCAGTCCTGACTGACTGTGCCTGTGTTCTGCTCACGGAAGGGGTGGAACTGCCCCCGGACGTAGCCGCCCGGGCTCAGGACAAAGGGGTGGTGGTCCTTGGCACCCAGGCCTCGACGTACGAGGCCAGTGCGCAGCTGCATGCGTTTCTCAACCCTCTCTTGTGATCGCCCACTGTGATCTTCACATTCATTCGGCCTTGTCGCCCTGCTCAGATGATGACATGTCACCGGGCTTGATTGTTGGCCTGGCCAAATTGGCTGGGCTTGATTTCATTGCCATCACGGATCATCAGTCTTGTGGCAACTGTGCTGCCGCTATGGCCCTTGGCGAAGCTTATGAGGGACCGGTTGTTGTGCCAGGCATGGAGATCGAATCCAGCGAAGAAATCCACTTGCTCTGCCTGTTTCCTGATTTACAGGCGGCAAAGGAGCTGGAGACACTCGTCCAGCAGGCGATGTTGCCTCTGAAAAACCGGCCGGAAATTTTTGGCGAGCAGTTGCTGTTTAACGAAGAGGATGAAGCAACTGGATGCGAGAGTCGCCTGCTGCTGCAGGCCTGCCAGCTGTCTTGCGATGAAATTGCCCGCCAGGTGCTGGCCCGAGGCGGGGTCTGTATTCCGGCCCATCTGGACCGGGAAGCCAACAGCATGCTGCAAAACCTTGGCGCTGTCCCGCAAGATTTTCCCACGGATTGGATCGAATTGTCCAAACGGTCTGACCCTGCCCTGTTTTTCCGGAATCATCCAGACTTGGCCTGCTACCATAGCCTGATCGATTCGGATGCCCATCACCTGACCCAGATCGAAGAGCCTGGCTGGCCGATTGACGTGCAGCCCTGGTCCAATCCTGCTCAAGCCCGGCTGCATCTGCTCGCTGCCTTGCGACCCCGCTTCAGGCAATGATATAATATGGCCCAGTTTCACACTGAATGGAGAGCCTATGCGCGATCTTTCGCTCCACCTGATGGACATCGTCCAGAATTCCGTCAAAGCACGGGCGACTGCAATCGAGATTGAGATTGATGCCAGGCCTGATGCAGACCAGCTCGTCCTGCGCGTCCGGGACAATGGCTGCGGCATGCCGCCGGAAATGGTGGCCACCGTGCAGGACCCTTTTGTAACGACAAGGACAACCCGTTCGGTTGGACTCGGCATTTCGCTGCTCAAAGAGTTGTGCGAGCTGACCGGAGGCCATCTGGAAATCGAGTCCAGTGCAGGTGTCGGGACCTGTCTGGTGGCCACTTTGGGCTTGTCCAGCATCGATCGTCTGCCTCTGGGCGATCTGGGTGATACATTTTACATTTTGCTGTCTGCTGACCCGAGTCTGGACTATTCCCTCAAACTGACTGCACAAGACAGGACATTCAAGCTCGACATGACTGAAATCAGGGCAGAGATCCCTGATTTGCCCGTTGATGATCCAGCTGTCCTGAACTGGATTCGAGCCTACATCCATGAGAACCAGACTGCTGTTTTCAGTGGTGTGCTCGATGAGATCGAAAGCTGAACTGGCTGGACTCGACATCCGACCAATGACCGTCAAAGAGTGACCTTGCGGACTCGACAACGGCTCCGCAAGGCTTTTTTAAGGAGAGAACATGAACCTGATTCTGACACTCGAAGCCTTGAAAGTTTACAAAGTCAAACATGAACGACTGATCCAGCTCGCTTTCGTCGTATTGTATCTGATCAACATTGCCCCCTATGTGCTGCCTGTGGGTGACATGGATTTTTCTGGCTTTCTATACGCCACGGAAAAGTTCATCCAGGATCCTTCCCAGCCAGTGCCCCAGCTGACATCCGGTAATCTGCTTTCGCTGGGCTTGATTGCAGTCACCGGGCTGGTCGATCTTCTGGTTGCCCTGAGCTATTCGGTATTATTGGCCGGTGAGCAAGCCAGACTTCCGGGCAAAACCATACTGCTTCGCTTCGCCAAAGGACTTCCCGCGCTCTTGCTGACCTTGCTTTTGCTGCTGGTGCCCGTCCTGTTGTCTTCATTGCTCTTCATGATTCCCGCCCTGATTCTGGTCACGAATCTGTATGTCCTGCCTGTCTTGCTCCTCTTGGAAAATCGCAAACTGACTGAAGCGCTGCAGGCATCGATCCAGCTGGTCAAAGGTTTCAAAATGATGATCTTGCTGCAGATGTTTTTCCTTTCGATCATCCTCTCCCTGCCGGAAAGCCTGATCCTGAGCTTTTTGCCGCAGACCCTTTTAACATCCATCCTCGTTCCCCAGTTTTTCGTGGTGCTCCAAGTGTTTGCCCAAGGTCGCCTTTTAGGCATGTTCTATCTTTTCCTTGTAAAAAAAGTTCCGATTGTGATACCATCGAAGCCACAACTTTGAGCCTTCGGCCAAGGTTAATCATCAAAAATGGAGGTCGTCATGAACAAGCAAGAAGAAATCCTCAGTCTGTTGGAAAGCAATGCCAAGCTGTCGGCAGCAGAACTGGCCGTAATGGTAGGACGACCCGCCGCAGAAGTTGAACAAACCATCGCCGATCTGGAAGCAAACAAAACCATCCTGGGCTATAACGCTGTCGTCAACTGGGAGAAAACCACCTCAGCCCCCGTTACGGCGTTGATCGAGGTCCGGGTCACGCCGCAGCGTGGCCAAGGTTTTGACCACATCGCCCAGCGCATTTACCGCCACGACCAGGTCAAGTCCTGCTACCTGATGTCGGGCGGTTTTGATCTGATGGTGATCATCGAAGACAAGAGTCTCAAGGATGTGGCCATGTTTGTCTCCGAAAAAATTGCCCCACTCGATTCAGTCCTTTCCACCCAGACTCATTTCATCCTGAAAAAATACAAGATGAACGGCACAGAATTCCAAAACAAGGATGAGGACAACCGAGAGGCGGTTGTCTTATGAAGGTAGACTCCATGATATCTGACAAGGTCAAGGCCATTCCGCCATCAGCCATCCGGCGGTTTTTTGACTTGGCCAATGAAATGAAAGGGCAAGTGATCTCCCTCTCCATCGGTGAACCCGATTTTGTCACGCCCTGGGCGATCCGCGAGGCAGGGATCTATTCCCTGGAAACTGGCAATACCCATTATTCGCCGAACCAGGGTTTCATCGAGCTGCGCGAGGCCATCAGCCATTACATGAAGCGCCGTTTCCACCTCCCGTACGCGCCCAAGTCCCAGATCGTGGTCACCGTAGGCGGCAGCGAAGCCATCGACATCGCTGTGCGCGCGGTCATCAACCCAGGTGATGAGGTCATTATCCCCGAGCCCTGTTTTGTGGCCTATAAAAATTGTGTGCTCATGGCCGGGGGTGTACCGGTGACCATTCCGCTCCGTGCTGAGGACAATTTCGTCCTCAAGCCAGACCAGCTCCTGGCAGCGCTTTCGCCTAAGACGAAAATGATCATGCTGGGTTACCCCAACAACCCCACCGGTGCTGTGATGAGTCGGGAGCAGCTGCAGGACATCGTAGCCGTGATCCGCGATTTGCCAGTCCTGGTTTTGTCCGATGAGCTTTACGCCGAGCTGACCTACGAACCAGCCAGCCATTGCTCGATTGCCGAGCTGGATGGCATGGCCGAACGGACGATCCTGATCGGCGGTTTCTCCAAGGCGTTTGCCATGACCGGCTGGCGCATTGGCTTTGCCTGTGGACCGGAGCCCATCTTGGCTGCGATGAACAAAATCCACCAGTACGTCATCATGAGCTCGCCGACGACTGCCCAGGATGCGGCCATCGAAGCACTGCGCCACAGCCATGATCACATCTCGCCGATGCGAGAGGAATACAATCGCCGCCGCCGCCTGGTCGTCCAGGCCTGCCGTGACATGGGCCTGGGCTGTTTCGAACCGCTGGGGGCCTTTTATGTCTTCCCCGATATCAGCTGCACCGGCCTTTCATCCAACGAATTTTGCGAGCGCTTCCTCCAGGAAGAGAAGGTTGCCATCGTTCCCGGCAATGCCTTTGGTGAATGCGGTGAAGGATTTGTCCGGATCAGTTATGCCTCATCCCTGGAAAACATCCGCGAAGCCATGGTGCGCCTGAAACGATTCGTAGAAAGGAATTCCCCGAAATGATTGAATACGACCAGTACCGTCAAGAACTGGGCCAGTATGTGGAAAAGCTGGACCAGTTGCGGCTGGCCTTGCACATTGACCATGTCCGTGATGAAATTGCCGAGCTGGAGGCCCGGGCTCAGGAGCCAGGCTTTTGGGACGATGTCGAAAGAGCCCAGAAGATTCAGACCAAGGTCAAGCATCTGCAAAAGAAAGTGGACCGTTTCCAGGCCCTGGTGCGGGAGTATGAAGACCTGGAAGTGCTGCGCGAGCTTGGTGAAGAAGCCGAAGACAAGGAAATCGCTCAGGAGATTGCTGAAAATCTTAAAAAATTGCAGCATGACTATGAGCAGATGCGACTTGAGACCCTATTCACCGGCGAATACGATGCCAGCAATGCCATTGTCACTTTGCATGCTGGTGCGGGCGGGACAGAAGCCCAGGACTGGACTGAAATGCTGTACCGCATGTACACCCGCTGGGCCGAAGCGCACGATTTTGAAATCAAGCTGCTCGACATCCTTGATGGGGATGAGGCGGGTCTGAAAAGTGTCTCCTTCATGCTGATCGGGGACAATGCCTACGGGTACATGAAGTCCGAGATGGGTGTCCATCGCCTGGTCCGGATTTCCCCTTTTGATTCGTCTGGACGCCGACACACGTCTTTTGCCTCGGTCGAAGTCATGCCGGAACTGGATGACTCGATTAAGATCGACATCCGGTCCGACGATCTCAAGGTCGACACCTACCGCTCATCCGGCGCCGGTGGCCAGCACGTCAATAAAACCGAGTCTGCGATCCGCATCACCCATGTCCCGACCGGCGTGGTTGTTTCCTGCCAGACCGAACGCTCTCAGGTCCAGAACCGGGAAACAGCCATGGGTATGCTGAAAGCAAAATTGTTTGCCATGGCCCGAGCGGCCCACATGGACAAGATTGAAGACCTGAAGGGTAATCAGATGGCCATCGCCTGGGGCAGTCAGATCCGTTCGTATGTTTTCTGCCCCTATACCATGGTCAAGGACTTGCGCACCGGCTATGAAGTTGTGGACGTGGACAGTGTCATGGATGGCAATCTGGACGGATTCATCAACGCCTATCTGTCCGGTCAGAAGGCAAGCAAATGAGTGACCGTGCCCTGAGAAGCCCGGAAGAGTTGCTGGCAGACCTGGCGGATGTTATTTTGCCCCTGGGGAAAATCGCCGTTGCCAGCTCAGGTGGGGTGGACAGCACGGTTCTGGTTGTAGCTGCCGCACACATCCTGGGTCCGGATAACGTCCTGGCCGTGACTGCACTGGCCCCAATGGTCCCAGGCGATGACCAGGAGGATGCGAGTCGTGTCGCCGGCCTGGCTCAAGTCAGACATTTGACGGCTCGCCTGCCGGAGTCCATACTCGACCTGCCACCCTTTGCAAAAAATCCACCAGATCGCTGTTATCACTGCAAGAAGATCCTGTTCGATGCCTTGCTGGCCTTAGCGCATGGAGCTGGGTTCAACGTTTTGTGCGATGGAACCAATCGAGACGACCTCAAAGACTACAGACCTGGCCTCCGGGCTTTGGAAGAATTAAAGGTGATGAGCCCTCTGGCTGGAGCCGGCTTTTCCAAAGCTGAAGTGCGCGCGCTGGCAGCCCAGATTTGTCCGGATTTTGCCGCAAAACCTGCTATGGCGTGCCTGGCGACCCGCATTCCAACCCATACGCCTGTTACTCTGGCTGCTCTGAAACGGATAGACACAGCCGAAACCTTGCTGCGCCAAAAAGGTTTGGGGCAGGTTCGTGTGCGCGACCATGCGGGTCTGGCCCGGGTCGAGCTCGAGCCAGCTTTTTTAGAAAAAGGGCTTGCTCCGGACTGGATTGTGCTGGTGCGTGACTGCCTTTTGGAGGCAGGATTTGCATTTGCCACCCTGGACCTCCAGGGTTATCGCACCGGCAGCATGAATCCTGCGGCGAACCTGACCAGACAGGAAGGATTCTCATGACAGAGCAATTTGAAGATTTGGGCTTTGCCAAAGTCGACCATGCTCGCAAATCCAGAAATGGGTTTGCCGAGGTGGTTTTTTGTGAAGGCAAGACCCCTGAGCAAGCCGCACAGATTGCAATCAGCATCCTGGACCATGGTGACAATCTCCTGGCCACACGGGCCGACTTGGAGCATTTTGAAGCCATCCAGGCGATTGCGCCGGATGCCGCTTATTCAGCCCGGGCCCGGGTGATCACTGTCCGCCGGTATCCGGTTGGTTATATGGGAGACGTTGCGGTGGTTTCGGCTGGGACAGCAGACCAGCCGGTCGCAGAAGAAGCTGCATTGACCGCTGAAGCTCTGGGCTGTCAGGTCACGCGCTATTCAGATGTTGGAGTGGCCGGTCTGCATCGTCTTCTGGCTGTCATCGATGACATCCGAAAAGCCGATGTGATCATTGCTGTCGCTGGTATGGAAGGTGCTCTGGTCAGTGTGCTGGGCGGCCTGGTGGACAAGCCTGTCCTGGCGGTTCCGTCGGGCATCGGTTATGGTGCCAATTTGGGCGGCGTAACGACCTTGCTGGCCATGGTCAATTCCTGTGCCAGCGGAGTGGCGGTCCACAATATCGGCAATGGCTTTGGTGCCGGATTCATGGCTGCGACCATTTGCCGTCAGATCGATCAGCGCGTCCGTGCCGCACTGGCTCGCAAAGACCTTGAAAGGCACCCATAAACATGAACATGAAACAGAAAATTCTCTACCTTGACTGTTTTTCTGGTATCAGCGGCGACATGTTCCTGGGATCCCTGATTGACATTGGAGTCCCACTGTCTGTCATTGAACAGGGACTGATGCCTCTTGGCCTGGCAGGCGAATACCACCTCCATGCTGAAAAGACCAGCAAAAGCGGCATTCAGGGCACCTCTTTTTCGGTCCACTTGACCGGCCATCACCACCACGATCACCACCACGGCGATGACCACCATCACGGCCGGACCTACGCGGACATCCGGCATTTGATTGAAACCGCGCCGTTGCCGGACCCTGTTCGCCAGATGGCCCTCGCTGTCTTCCTTGAAATCGGGCAGGCCGAAGCGGCCGTGCATGGGGTGGCTCTGGACCACGTCCATTTCCACGAAGTGGGGGCCATCGATTCCATCGTCGATATCGTAGGCACTGTCCTTGCGCTTGATTATCTTAAGATCGACCGGATCCAGTCATCCTCACTCCAGGATGGTTCCGGAAGCATCCTGTGCCAGCATGGCTCCATGCCGGTTCCCGTTCCAGCTGTGATGAAGATGCTGGAAAACACTGACATTCCCTATGTGACGGGCACCAGTGACACCGAACTGGTCACACCGACCGGTTTTTCCCTGGTCAAGACGCTGGCGTCTTCTTTTGGCTCCATGCCTCAGATGAAGCGTCTGGCGATTGGCTATGGGTTTGGCCAGCGGGATATCGGTCGTCTCAATGCCCTGCGCATCATCCTGGGAGAAACGACCGAGTCTGCCTCGTCGATGACAACGGATCCGGCCGAACAGGCGAGTCTGGTCCAGGCACCCGTTCGGTCCCTGCCAGGATTTGATCCCTCGGAAATGGACCGGGTGGTCCTTTTGTCCTGTCATATTGACAACTCTACAGCTGAACAACTGGGGTATCTGAGCGAACTTATGTACCAGAAAGGTGCGCTTGATGTTGCTTTGAGTCCTCTCCAGATGAAAAAGAATCGACCTGGACACCTTTTGACGGTCCTTGTGTCAGAAAACTTTGAAAAAGACGCGGTCCGACTCCTGTTCACCCATACTGGAACCATCGGCATCCGGCGTGAATGGATCGATCGCCATGTCATGACTCGCAGCATCAGATCCATTCAAGTTCTAGGACAAGCCATCCGGATCAAGACTGTGCAGTGGCAAGACGTCACACACGCTTACCCGGAATACGAAGACATCGCCGATCTGGCCCGGCGCAACCAGCTCAGTCTCGAAGCAGCCAGAGAGCGGATCAAAGAGGCCATGAGCCGGCTGGTTTGACGAACCAAGTCCTCACTTGTTAAACTTGAATGCATTTGCAGGATGATTCCTGAATCAATCTGACAGGATTGAACATCAAAAGCGGAGGAAACACAATGTCCAGGAACGTGCTCGTCGTCATGGGATCTGATTCGGACTTTCCTGTCATGGAAGCCTGTTTCAAAACCTTGCGCGAATTCGGTGTCTCTTTTGAAGCGACCGTTTGCTCAGCCCACCGGACTCCGGACCGGGCCGCAGAGCTTGCCAAATCCGCTGCTGCAAATGGATTTGGAGTCATCATTGCTGCTGCAGGCCTGGCGGCTCATCTGCCAGGTGTCCTGGCAGCCATGACCACACTGCCTGTGATTGGCGTCCCGATCCACGGTGGCGCTTTAAATGGCCTCGATGCTCTGTACGCCATTGTCCAGATGCCCAGTGGCATCCCAGTGGCAACGGTTGCCATCGATGGGGCAGCCAACGCAGCCATTCTGGCCGTCCAGATGCTCAGCCTCGGTGAGCCCGCTCTGATGGAGAAATTAGCAGATCACAAAGTTCGCCTGGCACGTGCTGTGGTTCAGCGTGACCAGCGCCTCCAGGAGAAGCTTGCAAGCCTGTGACACCGGTGGGAGAACACGCATGATGCATGATGAATGTGGCGTATTTGCCGTCTATGACCCTGCTGGCGCGATCGAGACAGCCGCCCGGCTGACTTTTCTGGGCTTATTTGGCCTCCAGCACCGCGGGGAAGAAAGCTCTGGCATTGCTGTCAACCAGTCCGGAACCCTGATTTGCCAGCGCCGGCGCGGCCTGGTGACCGAAGGGTTCGACGAGATGGCTATTTCGGTCTTGAAAGGGCATGCCAGCATCGGCCATGTCCGGTATCCATCACCCTTGGACCAGAGCCTCGAAGCCGCCCAGCCCATGCTGATCAAGTCGCGCCGAGGCCAGATAGCCCTGGCTTTCAACGGTGCGTTAACCAATGCTGCCCAGCTGCGCAGTCAGCTTCAGGAGCAAGGAGCAATCTTCCAGTCCCGGGCTGATTCTGAAATCATCCTGGCATTACTGGCCCGCCACCAGGTACTCGAAGACAACCTGGAGCAGTCACTTCTGGCCATGCAGTCTGAGCTGGAAGGCGCCTATGCCCTGGTCCTGATAACTCAAGACCGCGTGGTCGGGGTCAGGGATCCGCACGGGATCCGGCCTTTGTGTCTGGGTGAACAAAATGGCATCTACATGCTTGCATCCGAGAGTTGTGCGATCGACTCGGCCGGAGGGCACTTCCAACGGGATCTCAGGCCTGGTGAGATCATCAGCCTGACGACAACGGGCGTTAAATCCAGATTGCCAGCCCAACCCTTGCCCCGCCATTCCTGTTTGTTCGAATATGTCTATTTTGCCCGGCCTGACAGCATCCTGGACGGGACCAATGTCTTTGCTGCTCGCACGGCTGCAGGCCGTCAGCTGGCTCTGGAACACCCTTGCCCCGCCGATCTTGTGATCGGCGCTCCAGATTCTGGCCTGGCTGCCTCCATCGGCTATGCCGAGGCCTTGGGCGTCCCGCACGGCAGCGGCCTTCTGAAAAATCGCTATGTCGGCCGTACGTTCTTGCACGCCGACCAGCTGCGGCGGGAAGTGCTCATTGACTTGAAATTCACAGCCCTGACCGAAGCGGTCAAAGGCAAATCCATCGTGCTGGTGGATGACTCGATTGTCCGCGGAACCACGACACGCCGGGTGATCCGCCTGTTGCGCGAAGCCGGGGCCAAGTCTGTCCACATGCGCGTCGCGTCGCCGCCGCTGCAGTATCCGTGCCTGTACGGAGTGGAAACACCCGGCCAGCATGACCTTTCGGCCTGCGAGCTGACACTGGGCGAGCTGACGGAGCACATCGCTGCAGACAGCCTGCAATATTTATCCCTTGCGGGCTTGCAAGCGGCCTGCGGTGACCCGGATTCCAGCTGTTCCGCCTGCTTTTGCGGCCGCTATCCGGTTGCGCCCTCAGCAGCCATTGCTGCCAGCATCCGCCACATTGATCCCAGCTGGTTTTTTGGCCATCAGGACGAAAGGTAAGCACAAAGATGTTCAACCTGGCCGTTTTCGTTTCTGGTGGAGGAACAAATCTGCAGGCTATCCTGGACCAGATTGAATCTGGCCTTTTACCGGGTGTCTCCATTGCCTGCGTCCTGGCTTCCAAACCAGATACCTATGCTCAGATCCGGGCGGAAAAAGCCGGAATTCCGTGCTTTGTCATTGCCCGTAAATCATTCCCGGATCTTGCCACCTATGATCAGGCCATCCTTGCTGCTTTGCAGCCTTATGCCGTGGACCTGGTCGTCTTGGCAGGCTTCCTGAGTCTTCTGGGGCCGGGCGTGGTGTCTTGCTACCGAAACCGGATCATCAACATCCATCCAGCTCTGATCCCAGCTTTCTGTGGCCCCGGGCTGTATGGCATCAAGCCGCACCAGGCTGCTCTGGCATATGGTGTCAAAGTATCTGGTGCCACTGTCCACTTTGTGGATGAACATTACGACGCAGGTCCCATCCTGCTGCAAAAGGCAGTTGACATCCTGGAGGGAGATACACCAGAGAGTTTGCAGCAGCGGATCATGATCGAAGCGGAACAAATCATCTTGCCCCAGGCCATCGCGTTGATAGCAGCAGGCCGGGTCCGGATCGAAGGCCGCCACGTCCATATCAGCCCCAGCCAACCTTGAACCCATCACTCACCCTTGATTTCATGCATTTGGAGGTTACTAAAATGATGAAACGTGCTCTGCTCAGTGTCTCAGACAAGACCGGCCTGATTGAACTGGCCACCCAACTGCACCAGCTTGGCATCGAGCTGCTCTCAACCGGTGGAACGGCCACTGCGCTGGTCCGGGCTGGAATCCCGGTCACCAACGTTTCGGATGTGACTGGTTTTCCGGAGTGCCTTGACGGCCGGGTCAAGACACTGCATCCGAAAATCCATGGTGGGATCCTGGCTATCCGGGACAACCCGGAACACATGGCAACCCTTACCCGCCTGGGTATCGAGCCGATTGACCTGATCATCATCAATCTCTATCCGTTCAAGCAGACCGTGATGAAGCCCGGTGCCACTGCGGAGGAATGCATTGAAAACATCGATATCGGTGGTCCGAGCATGCTGCGTGCAGCCGCCAAGAACCACCATGACGTCACTGTCCTGGTCGATCCGGCCGATTATGCCAAAGTTCTGGCAGAGATCGCAGCCACGGGCAATACAACCCTCGATACGCGTTTTGGCCTGGCCCGCAAAGTATTCGAACACACGGCGGCCTACGACGCTTTGATCGCCCAGTACTTCCAAAGCCAGACCAGCCAGAGCAGCTCCGATGGGCAGGAGATCCCTGCTAAATGGCCAGAGCAGCTGACTTTAACCTATGAACGGGTGAGCAGCCTGCGCTACGGAGAAAACCCCCACCAGAGCGCTTCGTTTTACCGTGAAGCCCTGCCCAAGTCCGGTTCCCTGACCGAAGCCGAACAGTTGGGCGGCAAAGAATTGTCCTACAACAACCTAGCTGACACCGATGCGGCCATTGCCCTGCTCAAGGAGTTTTCCGAGCCCACGGTCGTCGCCGTCAAGCATGCCAACCCCTGTGGCGTCGGCAGTGCGGATACGCTGCTTTCAGCATGGGCGAAGGCATACGAAGCAGACACCGTCTCGATCTTTGGTGGCATCGTTGCCCTGAACCGACCTGTCACGGCAGAGGTGGCCGACCAGATGAAAGAGATCTTCCTCGAGGTCATCATCGCACCGGACTACGATGCCGCTGCCCTGGAGATTCTCCAGAAAAAGAAAAACCTGCGGCTGTTGAAGTTGCCCGCTGTGGCTGAACCGATCTCGGCTGGTGAGCAAATGATCAAAGCGGTTTACGGAGGTATCCTGGTTCAGGACCAGGATACCCAAGTTTTACCCGCCACGGGGTATACCGTTGTGACCGAAGCTCAGCCCTCAGATGCAGACAAGGATGATTTGCTTTTTGCCATGAAAGTGGTCAAACACGTCAAATCCAATGCGATTGTCCTGGTCAAGGATCGGCAGACCGTTGGTATTGGCCCTGGCCAGCCCAACCGGATCACATCAGCCGGGATTGCGATTGCCAATGCCAAAGACAAGGCCCGAGGATCGGTTCTGGGCTCGGACGCATTCTTCCCCTTTGCCGATACCGTCCAGGCTGCCGCTGCCGCTGGTATTGCAGCCATCATCCAGCCGGGCGGATCGCTGCGTGACCAGGAATCGATCGATGCGTGCAATGCGGCTCACATACCGATGGCTTTCACCGGTATGCGCCATTTCCGCCATTGAGTCTGGTCCAGGTAGACCAGAGCCACAATTTTGCAACACAAGCCGAGGAGCACCCTTCTTGCTATGAAAGTTTTAATCGTCGGCGGCGGCGGCCGTGAACATGCCATCGCCTGGAAATTCAGCCAGAGCCCCCAAATCACCCAGCTGTATTGCGCCCCCGGCAATGCCGGGATTGCAAAGCTTGCCACGTGTGTCCCGATCAAGGCCACCGATCTGGAGGCAATGGTCCAGTTTGCGGTGACACAAAACATCGACCTGGTCTTTGTGGCGCCGGATGATCCGCTGGCGCTGGGCATGGTGGATGCCCTGCAGCAGGCTGGTATCCGGGCATTTGGCCCATCGAAGGCGGCAGCCAGGATTGAGGCCAGCAAGTCGTTTGCCAAAGATCTGATGCACCGCTACCAGATCCCGACTGCAGATTATGCCGTGTTTGAATCGACCCCGGCAGCCCTGGCCTATCTGAACGGCTGCGATCTGCCGATTGTGATCAAGGCAGATGGCCTGGCCCTTGGTAAAGGAGTCATCATCGCTCAGACCCAGCTGGAAGCCGAACAAGCCGTGCGCGCCATGCTGGAAGGCAATGTGTTCGGCCAGGCAGGCAGCCGGGTGATCATCGAGTCTTTCCTGACGGGTCCGGAATTGACGGTCCTGGCTTTTACCGATGGCAAGACTGTGGTGCCGATGGTGTCCTCCCGAGATCATAAGCGTGCCTTTGACCAGGACCAGGGACCCAATACAGGAGGCATGGGGACGATAGCCCCAGGGGCCAGCCTTTCAGAAAAGGACCAGCAACACCTGATGGCTGCGATTTTCCAGCCCACGATCGATGCCATGGCGAGTGAAGGCTGTCCCTTCAAGGGCGTCATCTATTTTGGCCTCATGCTGACGCCCACTGGACCGAAAGTGATTGAATACAATGCCCGCTTTGGTGATCCGGAGGCCCAGGTTGTGCTGCCGCTTCTGGAGACGGACCTCATGGAAATCTGCCTGGCTGTCCTGGAAGAACGCCTCGACCAGATCAAAATCCGCTGGCAGGAAGATCGCAGCGCCTGCTGTGTGGTCATGGCTTCCGGCGGCTATCCGGGATCCTACACGACCGGCTATCCGATATCTGGTCTTGATACGGTTACCAGGAGTCTGGTTTTCCACGCCGGCACCAGACAGGAAGGCTCACAGATCGTGACCGCTGGCGGCCGAGTCCTGGGCGTCACCGCGGTGGCCGACTCACTCGAAGATGCCATTGACCAGGCCTACCAGGATGTTGCCAGGATCCATTTCGTGCAAGCACACTATCGCAAGGACATCGGGCGGACGTGATCAGAATTGGCTTGATTGGCGGGACCTTCGATCCCTTTCACAATGGCCACCGCAAACTGGTCGAAGCGGTCCTGAAATCAGGCCTGGTCGACCGGGTTATTTTGATGGTCGCCGGCCAGCAGCCGCACAAGACCAAGCTGAAAGTCTCAGCAGCTGGGTACCGTTATGAAATGGCCGTGCGCGGGGTGTCAGACCTGGAACTGGTCGAAGTCTCTGACTTGGAAATCAGGCGTCCAGGCCGTTCTTATACGGTTGACACGCTGGCACTTCTGCGGCACGAGCTGGCGCCGGAGGACAAGATAGTCCTGGTCTACGGTTCAGATGTCTTGTTTGATCTGCCATCGTGGCGTTTTCCGGAAAAAATCCTGGCCGAAGCAGACTTGCTGATTGCGCACCGCGGCGGAATCAGCCAGCAGGATGCAAAGGCCCAGGCCGATCGGCTGTGCCAGGATTTCAACGCCCGGATCCAGTTCCTGGATGCTCCGATGCTGGAACTGTCGGCAACCGAAGTTCGGGCAGCTGCAGTCAGAGGTGAGCTCGATACCGGGAAGATTCCGGAACGGGTAGCCAGCTTGATCTCACGGCATGATTTGTACGGCTATGATGATGAATTAGCTGTGGTCGAACCGGCAATCTGGCACCAATTGTCAGATTATGAATGCCAAGTCAGACCTTTGCTGAATCACAAACGGCTGCTTCACTCACTCAATGTCATGCGCTATGCCATGCACTTGGCGCAAATCCATAGGGTGTCGGTCGAAAAGGCAGGTATTGCCGGCCTGATGCATGATTGCGCCAAATGCCTTGAAGCCCATACGGTGCTCCATTATGCTCGCCTGGCTGGTGACCCTGAACTGCTTGAACCAGCCCTGGCCCATGGTCCGGCCGGTGCCTGGCTGGCCCGGCACCAGTTTGGAATCGAAGACCCGGAGATCCTTCAAGCGATCCACTACCATACCACAGGAAATGGGGACATGTCGGACCTGGACCTTTTGATCTATGTGGCTGATAAAGTCGAACCAGCCCGGACCTACAACAATCTCGAAGCCATCCGCGAGGCTGCTGAAACCGATCTGGTCCAAGCCATGCGCTTGTGCCTGGTCGAAGTCGAAGCGTTTCTCGAGCGGGAAAACAAGCCTTCCCATCCCTATGCCCAGGCCGCGCTGATGAAACTGGGCGTTTGGGTCCAACAGACAGACCGGACAGACACAAAGCTGCCGGAAGAATCATAGAAAGAACAAAGGAGAAACAAATTGACTGCATCAGATTTAGCACAGAAAATCAAAACCATCCTGGAAGACAAGAAGGCCCAGAACATCGATGTCATCGATGTCTCTGACAAGACGATCCTGGCGGACTATTTTGTCATCGCCACCGGTACATCGACCACCCACGTCAAGGCATTGGCCGATGAGGTCGAGTATATGATCAAGGAAAATGAGAATCGCCAAGTGGACCATGTCGAGGGGTTTGAATCCTCCCGTTGGATCCTGCTGGATTATGGCGATGTTGTCGTCCATATCTTCCACAGCGAAGAAAGAGATTTCTACAGCCTGGAGAAACTCTGGCAGCAAAGCCGCAGCCGCGCGTAAATTGTCGTTTTGACCGGAGCCACAAACTCTTCGGGGCGTAGGGTCCGGCCAAGACGGGTGTCGAATCTTGTCGAGATTTGACGATGAAAAGAGGGTAGGGGAGCCTGCCCTTTTTTGATATGCTGGTCAAGAACTCAGTGGGGAGTAGGAGCCATGCAGACAATCGAACTGAAACGGCATACCATCTGGATCCTGATTGGGCTTTGCCTGTTCTCACTGGCAGCTGTGGCACTTGAGATCAGACGCGGCCAGCCTGCAGGTTTCGAGATCACGACCCAAGAAAGCCTGGAGGCACGTGCGGTGGCAGAGGTGGATCTCCACAACCAACCGACCGGGACAGCTGCCGCTCCTTCAGAGCTGAGCCAGGATCTAGTCCCCGTCTATCTGGTCGGGGCTGTGCACAAACCCGGGATCTACCTGGTTGCGCGTGGCAGCTACCTGTATGAACTGGTGGAACAAGCGGGCGGACTGAGGGAAGATGCAGCCAAGGATGAAATTAATCTGGCTCTGGCTTTGCCGGGCAATTGCCACATCCGGATTCCAACTGAGTCTGAAGCAGCCGAGGATCCAGATAAACGAGCGATCCTGGTCGATACAGCCTCGACCGAGACTTTGTTGATCAATATCAACAGTGCTACTGCGGAAGCACTCGACCAGCTACCAGGGATTGGACCGGCTACCGCCAAGGCCATCCTGGATTTCAGGGAAAGAAACGGTCCGTTCAAGAGTAAAGAGGACTTGATGCAAGTCTCCGGTATCAAGCAAAGCCGACTCGACGCCATCCGTGATTTGATCACCATCTCCTGAAAATTCGCATCTGCTTTAACAAGACAAAGGCTGCTGGCAATACGCGCGAAGGTCAGGCATATTTTACAAATCCAGACAGATTGATTATCATGGAATAACCTGTCCAGACTGACCTATATTTAACTGGCAGGTTTGGAGGTTGCCATGTCAGATTTTTCCGATGCGTCCTATCGTCACGCATTTCGCCATACCTCAGCCCATATCCTGGCCCAGGCGGTCAAACGCCTGTACCCCCAGACCAGACTAGCCATCGGACCTGCGATCGAGTCCGGCTATTATTATGATTTTGACCGGGCCGAACCCTTTGCGTCCGAAGAACTGGGCAAGATCGAAGAAGAAATGAAAAAAATCGTCAAGGCCAATTTCCCGATCGAACGTTTCGAATTGCCGCGGGATGAAGCAAAAGCCCTGATGGCTGAGGCAGGTGAGACATACAAGGTTGAATTGATCGACGATTTGCCATCAGATGCGACCATCAGCTTTTATCGTCAAGGTGAGTTTGTTGATTTGTGTGCGGGTCCTCATCTGTCTTCCACCGGTGAGGTCAAAGCATTCAAATTGACTCAAGTGGCTGGTGCCTACTGGCGCGGCAGCGAAAAAAACAAAATGCTGCAGCGCATTTATGGGACCAGTTTTCCGGACAAGCAGCAGCTCAAGGATTACCTGGACCAGCAAGAGGAAGCAAAAAAACGCGATCACAACAAACTGGGCCGGGAACTGGGCTACTTCACGACCGTTGATTACATTGGCCAGGGGTTGCCGATTCTGCTGCCGAAAGGCGCCCGGACGATCCAGCTCCTGCAGCGCTTCGTCGAAGACGAAGAAGAGCGCCGCGGCTATCAGTTGACGAAGACCCCCTTCATGGCCAAATCGGACCTGTACAAGATATCCGGCCATTGGCACCACTACCGTGATAGCATGTTCATCATCGGCGATCCTGAGAAAGCCGATACGGAGGAAGTCCTGGCTTTGCGCCCGATGACGTGCCCGTTCCAGTTCCAGGCGTATCTGACCAAGACCCGCAGCTATCGTGACCTGCCGATCCGATATGGCGAGACGTCGACCTTGTTTCGCAACGAGTCATCCGGTGAAATGCACGGCCTGATCCGGGTGCGTCAGTTCACCATTTCCGAGGGTCATTTGATCTGTACCCCGGATCAGTTGGAACAAGAATTCCAGGGTGCCTTGGATCTGGCAAATTTCATGCTCCAGGCAGTCGGGCTGGATGATGATGTCAGCTACCGCTTCTCGCTCTGGGATGAAAGCAACCGTGAAAAATACATTGGTTCAGCCCAGGAGTGGGAGGCTGTCCAGGGGACGATGCGCCAGATCCTCGACCGCGCGCAGATCCCTTATGTTGAGGAGATCGGTGAGGCCGCATTCTATGGTCCTAAACTGGACATCCAGATCCGCAATGTCTTTGGCAAGGAAGACACCCTGATCACGATCCAGATCGATTTTCAGCTGGCTGAACGGTTTGAAATGGAATATACCGACCGGGACGGTGAAAAGCGCCACCCTTATATCATTCATCGCACCTCCATCGGCTGTTATGAACGGACCTTGGCCCTGTTGATCGAAAAGTATGCGGGCGCCCTGCCGCTCTGGATCGCACCCGAACAGGCCAGGATTTTGCCGATATCCGAACGTCACCTCGAAGCAGCCCGGTCCATTGCCGCACGCCTGAGACAGGCCGGCCTGCGGGTTGAGATCGATAGCCGTGATGAGAAAATCGGCAAGAAGATCCGCGAAGCCCAGATGGACAAATTACAATACATGCTCGTCCTCGGGGATGCCGAAATCGAAACAGACAGCCTCGCCGTGCGTTCCCGCCAGGAAGGTGACCTTGGGGTCATGACAGTCGATGCGGTGAGCGCTAAGCTTGTCCACGAAGTCCAGACCCGCTACATTGCCCGTTAAGGACCCCCTGATTAACTTTTGCTTCTGCCGGCCGCAGAATCCCCCCCGGATCTGGGCGAAGTTCGAAAACACGAAGTTCGAAAACGCCCTTGACACTGTGGTTTTTTACCAGTAGAATAGCAAAAGTCAACGGGGTGTGGCTCAGGTGGTAGAGCGCTTGGTTCGGGACCAAGAGGCCGGAGGTTCAAGTCCTCTCACTCCGACCAGTTAAAAATGACCAGTTTCCAGAAGGCAGTGCCAGCAGGAGACTGGTTTTTATTTGTTGTGAGACACATCATATTTGTCATATACTGGAACAAAACACCTGTGTTAGTGACAGACAGGAAGGAAATGAAAAGCATGAGCCATGCCGATGATCTTTTTATTGCCAATTGTGAGCAGATTCTGAGCCAGGGATACGATGAGACAGGTAACGATGTCCGTCCACGATGGGAGGATGGCACACCTGCCTATACCATCAAGACGTTTGGACTTGTCAATCGGTACAACCTGGCCGAGGAATTCCCGATTTTGACGCTGCGTCCTATCCATTTCAAGGCAGCCATTGACGAGCTGCTCTGGATCTGGCAGAAAAAATCAAATCGGGTCGCTGACCTGAACAGTCACATCTGGGACAGTTGGGCCGACGCCCAAGGGACGATCGGGAAAGCTTATGGTTATCAGCTGGCCCAAAAAGCAATCTACAAAGAAGGTGAATTTGACCAGGTTGACCGTTTGCTTTACGACCTCAAGCACAACCCAAGCAGCAGACGGATGCTGACCAACCTTTACAACCACCAGGATCTGCATGCCATGCAGCTCTATCCTTGTGCTTACAGCCTGACTTTGAATGTATCTGGTCACACGCTCAATGCCATCCTCAACCAGCGCTCCCAGGACATGCTGGTTGCCAATAGCTGGAATGTGACTCAGTACGCCGTGCTCGTCCACCTGCTTGCCCAGGTTAGCGGACTTGCAGTTGGAGAGCTGGTCCATGTCATTGCAGATGCCCACATCTACGACCGCCATGTGCCGCTGGTGCGGGAGCTGATCACACGGACAGCCTATCCTGCCCCGACCCTTTCCATCAATCCCGAGATCAAAGATTTCTACCAGTTCACAGTCTCTGACATCGAACTTAAAAACTACCAGACGGGCGAGAAAATGACCCGGATTCCTGTGGCGGTCTGATGAAATGGATGCGATTGTTGCCGTCGACCTGGATTGGGGCATTGGCTACCAGAATGAATTGCTGTTTCGAATCAAGGCCGATCTGAAACGGTTCAAAGACATGACACAGGGACAGGTTGTCATCCTAGGCCGTAAAACCCTCCAGACTTTCCCCGGCGGGCGGCCGTTGCCTGCGCGGGTCAATCTGGTTGTTTCCCGGAATCCATCCTTGGTCATCGAGGGAGCAACGGTGTGCCATAGCCGCGCAGAGGTCCTGACAGCTGTGGCGTTGTATCCGGACAAACATGTCTACGTCATCGGTGGCAGCAGCATTTATCGCGAGTTCCTGCCGGACTGTCAGCATGTCTATGTGACCCGAGTCCAGCGTCACCAGCAAGCTGACACCTTTTTCCCTGACCTCGATGCGCTGCCCGACTGGCGGTGTGTGCGGTCAGAACCTGTTCAGGAAGAAAATGGCCTCCTGTTCAATTATCTGATTTATGAACAAGCACACCGATCATAAGAGCCGTGAAAAAACAGGACGACGGACCAGGCTTATCTGCCTGATCTTTGCCTGCTTTAGTTTGGTGGGCTGCTCCCTGCCAGCTCAATCAAATTATCCAGAGGTACCGGCGCAATCGAGTCTTCTGGAATCGTCATCCGGTAGCCTGCCGCAACCCGATTTATCCGGCTCGGACGATCTTGGAGCAGATAGCGATGCCACCATTACCTTGCGTGTGGCTGGATCCTGGTCAGCGGAACAACTTGACCTTCTGGGCCGCTATTATGAACTTACCTTGAACCAAGTCAGCACCTTGGCACATGAAGACAGCCGGGGCAACCACATCAGTCTGGATTACCTATCTGCCTATGAATCTGATTTACACTTGGTCGCTGTGCCGCTGGCACAAGCGCTATGGCTGACAGATGAGCAGGCACGCGCCTGGACAGCTGCCGGAGATTGGCCGGATTTGGTGCTGACCGACCATTATTCCGCAATCCAGGCAAACCAGCTCCTGGATTTGACCCCCTATTTAATGGATGACAAGCGGCTCTCGGCAGACAAAGTCAGCCCCGCTTTGCTATCTGCCAGTCAAAGCCCCCAGGGCTTGCTCTATCTTCCCTGGCGTATTTCGGTGCCGGTCTTGCTGTTTGATCCTCAAGCGGTGCCTGAATCTGCACCCGTCGAGTTCGATCAGGTGCCCAGTTGGCAGGAGTTTGTGGAGCATTGCCACCGCCTGGGTCCATCCACTGAAAACAGACTGGTTCTTGCCAATCCGGAATTTCTCTTGCCGGTGCTGCCTTTGGGCCAGGATACCCAAACTGGTTGGACCGGCTGGGATGGCAGTCGGTTCGATTTCACCAGTCGGGATTTTACAAGCACCGCCACTGCCTTGCGCCATTTGGTCGAGGATGGTGCCACCGGCGTGGATGCGGCTGTCAGCTACCCCGATTATCAGCTTGCAACACAGGCCATGCTGGGAGCTAACCAGGTAGCCTACCAGGCCATGGACTCCAGTCAGCTGGTTACTTTATCAGCCGGCAGATCCGCTGTGCAGGTCATCCCGTTGCCCAGAACGGTCGATGGGACGTACCCCTATCCCGTGAACATCAAGGCTCTTTCTGTCAGCAAATCCACAGGCCAGCCTGAACTGGCCAGTCAAGTTGCAGCTTTTTTGGCCGCAGATCCGGATGCGCTGTATCTGCAAAACCGCCTCAAACCTCAACCAGGCCTTTTCCCGATAATCCGGGACAGGGACGTCTGGGCAGCTTTCCTGAGCCAAGTCCCGGGCCGAACCGGATCTCTGGATCAATTACCAGATCTTATGGAGCGCCCTGCTCCTGGCGGATCATTCACCAGTGCTGCCTGGCCAGCCCTGTACCAGGAACTTGCCGGTCCGTCAGCCTATCGCTTGCTCACTGAATCAGAGATCGATCCGGTCATCCAAAGCCTGCAGCAGCTCTGGGATGAAAAGGAAGGGTGACACATGAGCCGCACTGAAGAACCCGACCAGCCCTGTTATGATGCCATTCTGACCTTTGCAGCAGGTGCCCTTCACATCCAGAGCAACGAAAAGGCCATCATCCGGATCCATTTCCTGCCCCCTGACTTTCCCGGCGCCAGTCGGCCAGGTCACCAGATGATCGTGGATGATGCACCGCCGGTACTCATCGCAGCCTGCCATCAGGTGCGGGCATATTTTTCCGGTCAGCTGCAGCAATTCACCACCCCGATCGAAATTCAGGCAGGCAGTCCCTTTCAGCGCCAAGTCTGGGAACAGGTGCGCCAGATCCCTTTTGGTGCTACCTGGTCTTATGAAGAACTGGCCTTCAGGATTGCCAAGCCTGGCCAGGTGCCACGCCAGCTGGCCAGGGCCGTGGGAGCAGCCTGTGCCGCCAACCCCGTGCCGGTGATGATCCCTTGCCACCGGGTGATTGGCAAGAACGGTCATTTGGTGGGATTTTCCGGCGGGATCAACTTGAAAGCCTATCTGCTCAACCATGAAATGCTGGGCATCTGAAAGCGAGGAGCCATGGATTTGAACCCTGATTTGAAAAATGAAACGGAGCTGACTGCTCCCACCAAGATAACCCTGAACCCTGCGACCTTGCTGGCGCCGATTCCTGTTGTTCTCTTATCTTGCCGCGGCCTACCTGGTGAAGGCTGCGACCAGCCCAATCTGATCACGGTCGCCTGGGCTGGCACGATCAATTCCGAACCGCCCATGATTTCTGTGTCCATCCGGCCATCCCGTTTTTCCCATGCCCAGATCAGCCAGAGCCGAGAATTTGTCATCAATCTGGTTGATGACAAGCTGCTCCAGGCGACTGATTTCTGTGGTGTCAAATCAGGCCGGGATTTGGACAAATTTGCTGCCTGCCATCTGACTGCGGTCCAGGCCAGCCAGATGGTCCACGCGCCTGCCGTCGCCCAAAGCCTTCTGACGCTTTCCTGCCAGGTGGAGCAAATCCTGCCCCTCGGTTCGCACGACTTGTTTCTTGCCCGTGTGGCAGCCGTTGAAGTGAGCCCAGACCTGCTCGATGAAGACAATCGCTTGCGTCTGGACAAAGCCCGGCTGGTGGCCTATGCCCATGGCAATTATTATGCTCTGGGTAAGATGCTGGGATTTTTTGGCTATTCCGTTGCCCGGCCGAAAGTACTGGCCAAGCGGATGCCTCAGGTAAAGCAAGGCACAAAAAGCAGTAAAGGCCGCCATCTGAAAGACCACTGAAAAGGGCTGCCTGTCACGAAGACAGTGCAGCCCTTTGCGTGGTGTGCTTGCGACCCAGGGATCAATTACTTCTTCTCGACGAGGACTTTCTTGAGCTTGGCGAAGCGGGGCAGGCCATCTTCGATAGCGATCTTCGACTCGCCCTGGATCAGGGGCAGGGCATACTCGATGAATTTTTCATTGACAAAGTTCCCTTCGTCATTGATCCATTCTTTCGGGACAACCTTTTCGGTATTGGCGACCTCGTTCAGAGGGATCAGCTTGATTTCGCACTTGTATTCACCCTGTTCCGGACGCTGGAAACCGACCATGAAATCAGTCATGCCGTCAACAGCGATGCGGACTGCAGTCTGGCCGGAGAGGAAAGACTCGTCGACGTCCGTTTTGGAAGCCAGGTGGGCAGCGCAGCGCTGCATCAGGGACAATTCGATGCCACGGACCTTACAGCCGATTTTCTCCTTGAGGTAATTTGCCAGGACCGACGCAGTGCCACCCATTTGCTTGTGACCAAACGCATCGACAGAGACTTCACCGACCAACTCAGGGATGTACTTGCCTTCTTTGGTCTTGACACCCTCAGAAACGCAGACGATGACTTTCTTTTCCTTCTCGTAGATGGTCTTGACGTTGGCGAGCATCTGATCGAGGTCAAAGTCGACTTCCGGCAGGTAAATCAGGTCCGGACCGAGACCCTTGTAAGCAGCCAGGGCAGAAGCGGCAGTCAGCCAGCCAGCGTTGCGGCCCATGATTTCGATGACTGTGATCATGCCGGTGTCATAGACGCGGGCATCGAGGTAGACCTCCATGACTGTGGTGGCGATGTACTTGGCCGCGGAGGCAAAGCCGGGGCAGTGGTCGGTGCCAAACAAGTCATTGTCAATGGTCTTGGGCACGCCGATGACGCGGCATTCATAGCCGGATTGGGCGATGAATTTAGAGATCTTGTTGCAGGTATCCATCGAGTCATTGCCGCCGTTGTAGAAGAAATAGCGGATGTTGTATTTCTTGAAGACCTCGAGGATGCGCTTGTAGTCGGTATCGTCGACTTCTGGCTTGGCCAGCTTATACCGGCAGGAACCGAGAGCAGAGGATGGGGTCGTCTTCAACAGTTCGAGCTCGGCCGGATCTTCCTGGCCAATGTCATAGAATTTCTCGTTCAGGATGCCAACGATGCCATTAGCCGCACCGTAGACCTTCTCGATCACACCAGTCTGCCTGAGGGCTTCTGTAAAGACACCTGCAGCACTGGCGTTGATGACCGAAGTCGGGCCGCCGGACTGGCCAAAAATCGCATTACCAATCAGTTTGCTCATGAAAAATCCTCCTGTAATTCCCGGAATTCTTCCGGAACATCAAATACCGACATCATCTTACCATGTGAGTCCCAGTGGGACAAGACAAACGTTTCAGGTGTGATTGGTCAGGCAGCCTCCCAACCATTCAGAGAGTCTTGGCTGCCAGGTATTCGTCGCGCAAAAGGCCATACACCAGCATATCGCGAAAATCACCCGAGCGGCGTACGTGGCGGCGCAGGACACCTTCCTGGACAAAGCCTGCTCGAGTGAACAGACGGACCGAGGGTTCATTGCCACTGATGATCCGGCACCAGATCCGCTGCAAGTTGAGTTCACCAAAGGCGAAGTCCAGGAGCAGCCCGAGCGCTTCACTGGCAAATCCCTGGCCCCGCTGTAATCTGGTTGTGATGGCAATGCCGATTTCAGCATGACTATTGGGAAAATCAAGATCATCCAGATTGACAAGGCCGCAGATCTGACCTTCATGACGGATGGCAAATACAAAATTGCTCTGGCCATCATTCCAGCCTGACAGCAGGCCTTCCAGCTGTTCCAGATTGAAGGGCCGTATGGTGGTCGGCAAATAATAGCGCAAGGATGAGATATCCTGGAAAAATGGTAGCAAGGCAGCAAGATCGTCCCCGTTGTAGGCAGTCAACGACAATCGCGGTCCTGTCAAAGGCAGTTTTTCTGCCACCGGCAGCGGATGGCTGGAAGAAAATTCAGGCATGGTCAAACCTCCAGGTCAAGCATTGGAAACAGGGGGTGTTTTTAGGGAACCACTGATTATGACTGGTTTTTTTGTTTGTACTCTCTGATTTGGCAAATTTCTTCGAGCAAACGGCAAATAGTGTCCGCTTCAGAGCGCCGTTTTTCTTGGTTTTGTGCCCATTTGTGGTCGCACTGTTCGCCCTGCACGAGCACAGGCATATAGATTCGAACTTGCAAACAGGGTCTCGCGCCTTACCTTGGTTTTTCGTCGAACAATGTAACAGTATCGTCGCATCCTTAACGCCCTCATCTGACAGGTTGAACCAGCATTGTAAGCTGCATTGTCTTGACCACCTGTCTGTTGATACATCTATTTTACAAAACTTCATCTTCCTTGTGCATTCATCAGTGGTTCCTTAAAACAACGCCACAGTGATTGTCATACCCAAAAACACAAGATACAGACTCAGCAGAATGATTCCTTCCATGCGCGAGATATGTCTGTTCCGGAGAGCCAAACCCCAGAAAACCAGCATCGCCAAAAACATGCTGACCAGATTGACCCAAATTCCCGCGGGTGCGTCAATGGGGTGGATTGTCGCAGAAATACCCAAGACAAAGAGAATATTAAAGATATTACTACCGATGATATTGCCCACCATGAGCTCATGTTCTTTATGCGATACGGAAACGATACCAACAACCAATTCGGGCAATGATGTGCCAAGCGCGACAATGGTTACGCCGATGACGGCCTCGCTCAAGCCAATTTTCATTGCTATCTTTCTGGCATTGTCAACAACCAGTTCAGATCCGAGGGCGACACAGGCAAGGCCACCCAGCGTGATGATTATATGCTTCCATCGATTGTCCCGGATGAATCGTTTTTCATCCACGGATTCTTCTTGAGTGTCGCCGAGAAGCCTTTTAGCGGTCCCTGCCGACTTCCCCAAATAAACCAGGAAACCGACAAATGCTACGAGCAGCATAACTGCTTCCAGACGATTGATTCCACGGCCTGTCAGCAGAAACAAGAGAAAAACGATTTGGGTCAAAAAGGCAAGCGGAATATCTCTGCTCAAGCTGGCCGGTTCAACTTTCAGAGGATGCATAATGGCAGCAACACCGATAATGAAGGTAATATTGGCAATCGAGCTACCGATAACTGTGCCAAGCGTTATTTGATTGGTCTGGTTGATGCTGGCCATGACTCCGATTGCCGCCTCGGGCAAACTGGTACCTATAGCTATGACCGTTAGTCCGATAATCATGGTTGAGACACCAAAAGACCGTGCAAGTTCCGATGCTGACCGTACCATCCAGTCAGCCCCTTTGATCAACAAAGTAAATCCTACAATCAGCAATAAATAATCCATCTATCTATTATGGCACAATTGGCTTGAAAATATAACATGTAAATCCATCAAAACGATATTGAACACGACAGGGGGGGTCTGGCCTGTTACGCCTCAAAAAAACCAAGCGGAGATTTCCCCCGGATCGCTTGACAAGCCTGTGTGCGATCCTTATAATCACTTCGTGCCACGGCAGCCGGGATCTACGTGGTGGGATTAGCTCAGTTGGTTAGAGTGCCAGATTGTGGCTCTGGAAGTCGTGGGTTCGATTCCCATATCCCACCCCATTCTTCTCCCGATCGGGGCGCCAGGCACCTGTGACCGATCATGCCGACCGGTGGGGTGTCGCCAAGCGGTAAGGCACGGGACTTTGACTCCCGCATTCGTAGGTTCAAATCCTGCCACCCCAGCCAACGATCCACTAGCTCAGTCGGTAGAGCACCTGACTTTTAATCAGGGGGTCCGGAGTTCGAGCCTCCGGTGGATCACCAAGAGAAACCCTGGAACCAGAGCGGCTCCAGGGTTTTTCTTTGCCCAACGCCCGACATTTCTCAAGATAGTCCGGTCCCCCATTTTGCTTCAGCTGGCATTCAGCTCCCTCTTAGCGCCGCAGGAACCGGACCAAGTTGCGGTAAAAAGAAAGAGCCCGCGTTCCGTAGGGCGGGAACTGCTGGGCAAGATCAAATTTCCCAGAATTCTGGTATATAATTTTATCATAAGTGAAGGTACGAAGACTTGAAAGGCCATGATACCGGCCATGCCCACTGCTGCCCAAGCCACCAAAGGGCAGGTGACTGCTGGCGGCGTGGTAGATGAACTGGTTGTGCGCAAAAGAGCTGGTCCGGATGTTCTGAGCCATCCTTTTGGCAAACCGGTTGTCCTGGCTCAGGCAATAAACCGTCAAAGGCTGTGGCCGGGCTTTCAAGAGCTCGATGAGTTCTTGCTCGTCCTGATAAGTCTGGATGGGCAGGATCGGGCCAAAGATTTCTTCGGTGGCCAGGGGTACAGTTGCGGCAAGACCCGTTACAAGGGTCGGAGCAAAATAAAGTGACGTCCGGTCGTAATGACCTCCTGATAGAATCCGGGGTGCTGACTCTGGCTGCTCTCCCGGATAACCAGCGTGCACCAGACTGGATTCGAGCATCTGCACGAGGCGGTCGAAGTGACCGGTATGTCCGATCCGGCCATAATCCGGGCTTTGCGCCGGATCTGCACCATAAAAGCTGTTCAACTGGGCTGTCAGCAGTTCGATGAGCTTGGGGGCGTCATGCAGGGGCACCAGGACATCGTCTGGAGCGATGCAGGTCTGGCCGCAATTGATGAATTTGGCCCAGACCAGACGCCTGACCAAAATCGGCGTGACACCACCTGGCCCAATGATGACCGGGTTCTTGCCTCCCAGTTCCAGAACATGGGGGATCAGACGAGAAGAGAGCGATTCCGATACGATTCGGCCGATCTTGCCGCTGCCGGTGAAAAAGACAAAGTCCCAGGATTCCTGGAGCAACTCTTTTGCAACCTTGGCATCACCAGTCACGATTCTCAGGCGCGGTTCCCCAGGGCCAGTGGGAGCAGGAAAATAACGAGGGGCAAGATCGGTCAGCAAAGCCGCGGTCGCAGGGGCCAGTTCAGAAGGTTTGAGGACGCAGGTATTACCGGCCAGTAAAGCCCCGGCCACAGGCAGCAGGGAGAGCTGGAACGGGTAGTTCCAGGGGCTGATGACCAGCACCCGGCCAAAGGGCTCCCGGCTGATGGTGGCCTGGTTTTGGAACCAGAGACCCAGGCCTCTGACCTGGCTTGGCTTGAGGACTTTACGACCCTGACGTAAGAGAAAACTGATTTCGTCCAGGACCAGGCTGATTTCTGACGCATAAGCTTCAACCGGCGGTTTGCCGGAATCGTGATGCAAGGCTTCGAGAAAGGCCTGCTCGTGGTCTGTGATCATCTGCCGCAGCGCCAGGAGAGCCTTGCGGCCTGCAGCAGGCTCAACCATGGCTTTCCCGGTCCAGGATCAGGTGAGCAGTTTGCTGGCCGCTCAGTGTGACCATCGGCATGCCGCCGCCAGGATTGACGGTCCCACCGACGAAATAGAGGTTGTCATAGTGGGCACTGTGTTTAGGATGTTTAAAACCATGATTGGCCTTGCGGTCAGAAACCACGCCATAGATGGCCCCCCGGTCGGAATAATACGTGTTTTCCAGATCGACCGGTGTCCAGAAATCTTCGGTCACGATGTGCTGGCGCAAATCGGTCAGCCCCATGCGCTCCAGCTTGCCGAGGACCCGTTCTCTGAGTGCCAGATAATCCTCCCGGCTGGCCGGGCTTTTCTGGATGTAGGGGATGTGAGGCAGAATCTTGAGATTTTCATGACCTGGCAGAGCCTGGTCCGGATCTGTCTTATTGACATTGACGACATACAAAGTCGGGTCATCCGGAAGTTCATGGCGATTGAACACTTTGTCAAAATGCTGCCTGGGATTGCCGGAAAAGAAGAAATTGTGATGGGCTAGCTGCGGGTACAGCCGGTCGACACCAAGGTGCAGCACGATACCGGAACAGGCTGGTTCAAACTTGAACAAGGCTGCCATTTGGGGTTCGGACCAGCCCAACAGCCTTTTGTAGGCGGGAATGACTTCCATATTGGAGACAAAATAATCCGCCGTCTGGCGTGATCCGTCGGCGAGAATGGCCGCAGTGATGCGATTGCCGCCGGTGGTTTCCAGCCCTGTGACCTCACTGGCTGTATGTATTTCGACGCCAATTTCTTTTGCCAGGCGCACAAGACCCAGAGCGATCTTGTTCATACCGCCCGGCACATACCATTCTCCCATCTGATGCTGCATGTGGATCATCATGTTAAGCACAGCGGGAGCATTGTAGGGTGAAGAGCCCACGTATTTGATAAAATAAGCCAGCATATCACGGAAATTTTGGTTGCTGACGCGTTTTGAGATGGCCCCGTACATGGTGGAGAAATAGTCAAAGCCGGTGATTGATTTAATAATGCCATGTTTGGCAAAGACATCGCGGATGTTATCCAGTCCGGTGCGGCCAAAGTAGCCTTCCGTCGTAATGTCATCCAAGCCTTTGGCATAATCCAGGAAATTTCTATACTGGCGCATGTCTTCAGCTGTGAGATTCGGGTTTTCCCGGGCCATCTGGTCCAAGTCACTATACAAATCCAGGATGGTGCCGTCCGGGAAAAAGCTGCGCCATTCGTGTTCCAAGCGGATAATCGGAATGTAGTCTGCCATGTTTTTGCCACTGTTGGCAAATAAGGATTCAAAAATATGCGGCATGGTCAGGATCGACGGTCCGAGATCAAAACGAAAGCCGTCCTGTTCCTTGAGATTCAGTTTGCCGCCAATGTGCGGGTTTTTCTCATACAGTCGAACCGAAAAGCCGTTCTGAGCCAAGGTAATGGCGCTGGAGACACCACCCAGGCCGCCACCGATGATAAGTGCTGATTTCTGTGCCATACAAGAACCTCCTCCTATGGTGTGTCGTTGGATGAAGAATGGATTTTGGTACCCAAAGCGCGTTTCTCAAGCAGTTTTTTGAAGCGAGGCCGATTGTAACGCTGGGCAATAATGCAAGGGGCATTAGCTACGAGGGCATAACCTATCATGAACCAGCCTGCCCAAGCCGGGTTCCAGAGGAAAAACAGGGGTGCCGGCAACATGGCCAGATAATGCGTCAATTCTGCCCGACGCGACTCCTGCACAAACCGGGCCAATTCCTCGTCATGAGTGGCTCGAAGTCTTTTCTTGGCATACCCGCGGCCGATCATCTGAGCGCCGTCAGGCAACCGTTCCTTCCAGTAGCGGACCCGAAACAGCTGGTGCCAGATCTGTCCTTGTCGCTCCCAGTTCCTGGTCTGGTACAGCCAGTGGTCCGAATCAAACCAGCGGTCCGGCATGTTCAAGGTTATGAGGGCAGCGGCCATATGAAAAACAAACCAGGCGGCAAAATCAAGCACAAGGGTGAAGACCGAGGACAGTTCAATCAGGCGCAACATAAGATCAAACCTTGATGTTGCGGCCCCGCCAGGAGACAGAGCGGCGGATTTTGGTCAAATACAGCGACCAGGTGAACAGAACAGCAAAAAACAGGACATGCAACGGAAAGAAGATCAGGACTATCCAGTGGAAATTGCCGGCACGCCTGGCTTGAAAGAGAAATACGGCCAGGTAGGCCAGTGTGACCAGGCTGGCTGACAGAATCTCGGCTGGGCCTCCGGCTATCAAGGCTCGGGTCAAAACGCCTGCGGTGGAGAAACCACCACCAATCCAGAGAATGATCAGTGCCAGGACAAAAGGGTGGGTGGAAGAAGATGCTGTGGCGAAATTTTTGGTCCAGCCTTCCCACAATTGCCGCAATCCTTCCGGATACATCCTGAAAGAAATCACCCCGCGCCCACTCACACATGCCACCGGGAGCTGATAACTGGAAAAAAGGTTGCCCAAGGCCAGATCATCCAGCACCGCAGCCCGGATAGCCTGATGCCCGCCGGTGTGGAAATAGGCATCCTTGCTGCAGATGAGACAAGGGCCAAACGCACCCGTGCCCCTGATCTTGCTACCCAGGATGGAGAAACGGTTCAGGCCAGTTAGGACGATGATGTTGAAAATAGCCGAGAAACTTTCGTAGAGTTTTTTGACGCGATGATAGGGCTGAACAGAAAGGATGCCTTGCTGGCCCAATTTTGCGAATGCCACAACCAGGTCAGACAGGGCATCAGGATGTTCCAGTCGGGTATCGGCATCAAGAAAGACCAGGACGGACCCACCGGCTTTTTTGGCCCCGGACCAGCAAGCCCGTGATTTTCCCACCCACCCGGGCTCAACCGGATCGGCCAGGATCACCCGGCAGCCCAAGGAATTGGCCAACTGCCCCGTGCCATCGGTGGAATGATCATCGACCACCAGGATTTCCAGGGGTTTATGGTTTTGCTTATTCAAGGATTCAAGCAGAGGTCGGAGCCTTTTGGACTCGTTATAAGCCGGAATAATGACCGATACAGCTTGGAAATCAGCCGCAACAGACCCGAAACGACCGGCTTGTTTCAGGCTGGGCAATTGCCACAACATGGCCAGCCCACAAAGGATGGCCAGGCTATTGATGATCAGGCTGGTCATCCACATAGAACCTCCCGGGCGTATTCATGTGCTGGAAATCGGTTTCTTGATCAGAACTGTTCTTAGTTTAAAGATGATTGGGCCCGAATACAAGATGGTGTTTGAAGGATGACCGTGCTCGGGACTTGATTTGCCTCGCCACGCACTTCGTGCTAGCATCGAGAGCAGACAATCTCATTGTACACAACCAGATGAATCAGCCAAGACCAGGGAGGCTCCCATATGATCCAATTCGACTGTCACGTCCACTCTGTAGCCAGCGGCCATGCCTTTGGCACGATGGAGGAAATTGCTGCCTATTGCCGGACCTTTCACCTGGACGGATTTGCCCTGACCGACCACGGGCCGGCCATGCCCGGTTCCGCCAGCTGGATCTATTTCTCAGCCATCCGCATGGTGCCGCGAGAGCTCCAGGGAGTCAAGATCTTGCGTGGTATCGAAGCCAACCTGATGGATTACAAGGGCCAACTCGATCTAGAGGACTCGCTTTTAAAAAAGCTCGATGTCGTGATCGCATCCTTCCATGACCTGCTGATCCAGCCCAAAACCAGACAGGAGCATACCCAGGCTCTGGTTGCCGCTGCTCAAAACCCGCTGGTGGATATTCTGGGTCACACGGGTCGGGGCGGGTACGATTATGATATTCCGACTGTTCTCAAAGCCTGCCGGGATACCGGAACCATGATCGAGGTCAATCGCTGGACTTTGAAAGGGGATCCCAGCAATTCAATCTGTTACGAAATTGCTCGGGGGTGCAAAGAACTTAATGTTCCGATCGTAATCAACAGCGATGCACATACAGCTGACCAGGTCGGCCGAGTAGACGAGGCTTACGAATTAGTCCGTTCCCTGGGGATTCCGGATGAACAGATCATCAATCGAACCTATGCGTCTTTTCAAGCCCATCAGGAAAAACGCAAGCCCTGGCTGGATTTTTCCTGATGCAGAGCGGCTGATCTGTGCCCCCGTCACCCGTCAATCTACCCCTCAACCTGCAGATTTGGGTGTGGACAAACCAGATCTGATGCGGTAAAATCAACGGGCAGATTGGCGCTGACTTTTATCTGCGGGTGTAGTTCAATGGCAGAACCTCAGCCTTCCAAGCTGATTGCGTGGGTTCGATTCCCATCACCCGCTCCAACATCGCCTGCAAGGCGGCCAAGGGCCGCCATTTTCTTGCCTCATCCAGCCTGGTTTTGTATAATCAGGTTCGAGATCAGGCAGACATGGGTCTATAGCTCAGTTGGATAGAGCAACAGCCTTCTAAGCTGTGGGTCGGAGGTTCGAGTCCTCCTAGGCTCGCCAGGACCGCTCCTTTGATCAAGGGAGCGGTTCATTTTTTGCTCCGGATGCCTGTGCTATAATGAAGCGATTCTGACGAGAAGCAGGAGTATCCATGACCAAAAGCAAGGCCTACGACAACACCAGCATTTCTGCCCTGAAGGGGGCTGATCGAGTCCGCCTTCGTCCTGGGGTCATTTTTGGCTCTGACGATCTGGAAGGCTGCAAACATTCCTTTTTTGAAATTCTGTCCAATTCTATCGATGAAGCCAGGGAAGGGCACGGCAACCTGATCGAGGTCAAGCGCTACCAGGATGGATCCTTGGAAGTCAAAGACCAGGGCCGCGGTATCCCACTGGATTTCAACGAAAAAGAAAATCGCTACAACTGGGAGCTGATCTACTGTGAATTGTATGCGGGTGGCAAATACAACAACATCAGCGGCGATCATTATGAATTCAGCCTGGGACTCAACGGTCTCGGCGCCTGTGCGACCCAGTATGCTTCCGAATATTTTGATGTTTCGGTTGTGCGGGACGGCTTTCGCTACGACTTGCATTTTGAAAAAGGCAACAATATCGGCGGCTTGACGAAGACTCCCGTCCGGCACAAGCAGACTGGTACGACCCAGAAATGGAGGCCCGACCGGGACGTTTTCACCGATATCATGATCCCGCTCGATTATTTCCAGCAGACCTTGAAACGTCAGGCCATCGTCAATGCCGGTGTGACTTTTCGGCTGTATGACGAGGCATCTGGCACGACGGAGGATTTTTATTATCCCGAAGGTATCCTGGGCTTTGTCAGGGAACTGGACCAGGGGAAAGGTATCTCCAGCCCACTGTTTTTTGAAGGCAGTGGCAAGGGTCGCGACCGTGCTGACAAACCGGAGTACAAAGTCAAGGCTTCAGTGGCTCTGTGCTTCAACAACGAAGTCAACTTGATTGAGTACTATCATAACTCGAGCTGGCTGGAACACGGCGGTTCTCCGGACAAGGCTGTGCGCAATGCCCTGGTCAATGAGTTTGACCGTCAAGCCAAAATGCAGGATAAA
The DNA here is from genome assembly GCA_002419145.1 of Mageeibacillus sp. UBA5747. Classification (GTDB taxonomy): domain Bacteria; phylum Bacillota; class Clostridia; order Saccharofermentanales; family UBA5734; genus UBA5734. The sequence continues at coordinate 90,595 of DIFN01000076.1, forward strand.
TACAAAAACAACGAGGCCAAAATCACTTTTGCCGACATCGAGGATTCCCTGATCCTGGTCACGAGCTCATTTTCCACCCAGACCAGCTATGAAAATCAGACCAAGAAGGCGATCAACAACAAATACATCCAGGAATTTTTGACCGATTTGCTGCGCAGCCACCTGGAAATCTGGTTTATTGAAAATAAAGCCGAAGCAGACCGAGTCCTGGAACAGGTCCTGGTCAATAAGCGCAGCCGGGAAAGCGCCGAAAAGCAGCGCCTGAACATCAAGAAGAAATTGATGGGATCGGTCGATCTGGCCAATCGGGTCAAGAAGTTTGTCGACTGCCGCACCAGAGACATCAACCGCCGGGAGCTGTATATAGTCGAAGGCGACTCCGCTCTGGGGTCCTGCAAAATGGGCCGGGATGCGGAGTTCCAGGCCATTATCCCGGTGCGCGGCAAAATCCTCAACTGCCTGAAGGCTGACTATGAAGCGATTTTCAAGAATGAAATCGTCGTCGACCTGATCAAGGTCCTCGGCTGTGGCGTTGAGATCCATTCCCGCCATAACAAGGATCTCTCATCTTTTGATCTCAATGGCCTGCGCTGGAACAAAATCATCATCTGCACCGATGCTGATGTCGATGGCTTTCAGATCCGGACCCTGATCCTCGCCATGCTATACCGCCTGACCCCCACCTTGCTGGACAAAGAGAAGATCTTCATTGCCGAATCACCCCTCTTTGAAATCACCCAGCGGGTTAAACGGGAAGAGAAGACCTTTTTTGCCTACACAGAGCGCGAAAAGAGTGACCTGCTGGCCAAACTGGGTGCAGATCGCTGCACCATCCAGCGTTCGAAAGGTCTGGGCGAAAATGAACCGGAAATGATGTGGCTAACCACCATGAATCCGGAAACACGCCGCCTGATCCAGGTCATGCCAGACAAAGCCGAAGACATGCTCGAGACCTTCGACTTGCTCCTGGGTGACAACCTCGCCGGCCGCAAATCTTTCATCGAGCAAAATGGCCACAAATATCTCGACCAACTCGACGTCGGGTGACCCAGGTCGAGTCAGAGGAGCCTTTCATGACCCAATCAGCCCCCATCCACCAGGAGCCGATCACGGCTACCTTGGAAAACAACTACATGCCCTATGCCATGAGTGTCATTGTCTCCCGGGCCATCCCGGAAATCGATGGTTTCAAGCCCTCACACCGCAAATTGCTCTATACCATGTACAAAATGGGGCTTTTAACAGGTAACCGGACCAAATCAGCCAATGTCGTCGGCCAGACTATGAAGCTCAATCCTCATGGTGACCAGGCCATCTATGAAACCATGGTGCGCCTGACTCGCGGCAATGAAGCTTTGCTGCATCCCTATATTGACTCCAAAGGCAATTTCGGCCGCGTCTATTCGCGCGACATGCATTATGCTGCCGCGCGGTACACCGAAGTGCGTCTGGATCCGATTTGCCAGGATATTTTTTCAGGCTTAGACAAAGACAGTGTCGATCTGGTTGACAACTACGATGGCACAATGAAAGAACCCGTCCTGTTGCCAGCCTCATTTCCGACCATACTGGTCAACAGCAACCAAGGTATTGCTGTCGGCATGGCCAGCAACATTTGTTCCTTCAACCTGGCAGAGGTCTGTGCTGCCACAATTGCCTACATCCGCGACCCGGGCTGTGACATTGAAGAATATCTGAAAGCCCCTGATTTCACGACAGGCGCGGAGCTGATCTACCACCCGCAGGAGATCAGCCAGATCTACCAGACTGGTCGCGGCAGCTTCAAGTTGCGCGCCACCTACCAGGTTGACAAAAAAAACGGCTACATTGAAATCTTGCAGATTCCCTACACGACAACAGTTGAGGCGATCATTGATGACATCTCGGACCTGGTCAAGTCAGGGAAAATCAAGGATATTAATGATGTCCGGGATGAAACCGACCTCGATGGCCTCAAGCTCACCATTGACTTCAAACGTTCCGCTGATCCACAGGCTCTGATTCAGAAACTGTACCGCCTGACCTCGCTGGAAAGCTCGTTTTCCTGCAACTTCAACATTCTGGTCAATGGTACCCCCCGGGTGATGGGCATTCGTTCAATTCTGGGGGAATGGCATGCCTGGCGCCGGTCTTGCCTCAAGCGGGAGATCGTCTTTGACCTGGGCAAGAAGCAAGACCGGCTCCACCTGCTTCAAGGTCTGGAATTGATCCTGCTCGACATTGACAAGGCCATCCGGATCATCCGGGAAACTGAGCAGGAGAGTGAAGTTGTACCCAATTTAATGCAAGGATTTGCCATCGATGCCATCCAAGCCGAATATGTTGCAGAAATCCGCCTGCGTCAGCTGAACCGACAGTATCTGTTGCAACGGATCGCCGATATCAAGGCACTGGTCCAGGAAATCGCCGACCTGGAGGACCTCCTTGGTGACCAGGAGAAAATTGATAAAAAAATTATTGAGCAACTCAAGAATGTGGCGAAAAAGCATGGCTGTGCCCGCCGGACAACTTTGGTCCACACGGATGATGTCACACGAATCTCTGATCACGAGCTGATTGAGGATTACAGGCTCCGGATATTCCTGACTGACCACGGCTATGTCAAGAAAATTCCTCTGACCTCTCTGCGCAGTGCTGGCGACCTCAAGACGAAAGAAGATGACCAGATCATCCAGGAAATCGAAGGCAGAAACAAGATGGATGTGCTCTTGTTCACCAACCAGGGCAATGTCTACAAGCTGAAAGCCTTCGAAATCAAAGATCACAAGCCTTCGGATTTTGGCGAATTCACACCCAATTTGCTCAGCCTGGACGAAGGTGAACGGGTCGTGTTCGTCCATCTGACCGATGATTATGCCGGCCAGTTCCTGATTGCCTTTGCCAATGGCAAACTGGTACGCCTGCCTTGCCTGTCTTATGAAACGAAAACCAAGCGCAAGAAGCTGGTCAATGCCTTTTCCACTGCATCCCCGTTGGCCGCTATCTGCTTTCTGACAGAGCCAGAAGACTTTGTGGCGTTCAGCACCATCCGCAAGGTGCTCATTTTTAACAGCGAACTGATACCGGTCAAAACGACCCGGACGACCCAGGGGGTCCAAGTCATGCTTTCGAAAAAAGGCAGTACCCTGACCAGTCTCAAACGATTGTCCGAAACTGCTATCCTCGAACCGAACTACTACCGGGCCAAGTCCTTGCCGGCTGTCGGTACCTACCTTAAGGAAAGTACACTGGTAAACCGGCAAGTTGGCTTGGATGGCGTGTGACCATGACCAATCAGCTCTATGTCCGTCCGAAAAAGGAAGCCAAATCCCGCCTTCAGTCCTTACTCCTGACCGGCCTGACGCTTACTCTGATCCTGGCCAGCATCACTTTGTTCTTGATTGCCCGCAACCAGAAGACTGCGGAAAGGGCCCAATCCGATTTCGAGTCAGCCCTTGGGGACCAGTCGTATGAACAGGCTCTCGAGATTTACCGTGAAGTCCAGGCCAAGGCTGTGCTGCCTGCACAGACTGGGACGGTTGAGAACCCATACCAGAAAACCTTGACTGAACTCGAATCCATATTGTCCGATCGTCTGGTAATTCTTGAAGACAAGCTGATGCTAGGCCACAATCTCTCAGCTTCTGACCAGGCATTCATACAAGGGCTGGGGGAAATATCCAGCTTGCGCCTGTCCCGATTTGTCCGGGACTTGAGTCGATCCTATCTGATGGGAGAGACGGACTACCAGACGATGTCCCAGACGATCACCCAGTTATCCACCCTGCAAAACCTCAGGGATAGTGTGCAGGTTCTGAATGACGAATATTCATCCTGGCCCGAGCTGCAGCCTGCTTTCAAAGCTGCCGCCCAACTGCAGCAAGAGCAGCGCTGGTATGAAGCATATGCAGCCTGGGATGCCTTGGCTCAAACGGCCCAATCCGGAACCTTCGTCCAGGACTTTGCCCGCCAGAACCTGGATGCGTGCCAATCAGCCATGTATCAACCTTTGCTCGCTGCAGCACAAGATGTCCTGAGCCAGAATCGTGTCATCACGGCGCATCGTCAGCTGGAGGATTTGCATCAGGTATTTCCGGGCGATCGTGCGGTCCAGGCTGCTCTCGACGAATGCATGCAGAAAATGCCCGGGAAACTGGTGACTTTCCGCGGTGCCATTGAACATCTGGTGATCAAGCCTCTGATCGTTGATCCAGCCACGGCCTTCGATCAGGACCCTTATGCCGCAGCAGCCTACGACACCATGCTGACCACCCTGGAGTTTAAACGACTTCTCGCAGCACTCTATACCAATAACTACATCCTCGTCGACCAGACCCGCCTGATGACTGGGGCAGGGGAGCGGTTTGCGCTCGATCTGCCTGAAGGCAAAAAACCACTGGTTGTTGTCCTGGAGGGACTGAACTATTTCGTAACCCGGCGCGAGACCGGTAATTGTTGGGATTTGCAGCTGGATGAATCGGGTCAGGTCTGCGGTACCTGGCCGGGGCCGGATGGCACCTGGATCGTCCAGCGGGAATCAGAAGCCATCGGCATTCTGGATGCTTTTGTGGAGGAACATCCGGACTTTTCTTTCGATGGAGCCAAAGGCTTGATCACGTTGTCTGGCTATGAAGGGATTTTCGGCCTGGTGACCGATCCAGACCAGCTTGACGACAAAAACCAGGCCTTGGCAACACTAGGCTATCCGGAACTGGAGCTTGGTCCCGCCGATTACGAGGCCAACCGTGAGCAGGTCAGGGCGATCATTTCCCAGCTGCAGAGGACAGGCTGGCAGATAGGCACCTCCACTTATGGCATGATCAACCTCCAGAATGCCAGTCTGGAGCAGGTCCAATCAGACTGGGCCAAATGGATGAACCAGATCGAACCGCTGACGGGACCGGTTACTGCCTTGTCATTCCCCAACGGAGCGGTCCTGCAAGCCGATGATCCACGGCGCCAGTTCCTCGAGAACCAGGGGATCCGAGTTTTCAGTGGACTGGGGGCCACACCGTATATCGTCCGCAATGAAGATGTTGTTTATACAGACAAAGTCCAGGTGAGTGGTTTTAGCCTGACTCATCCTGGACTGTATCACCTGGATCGGTTTTTTGATGCCAGTCTGGTCATTGACCAGGAGGCACGGTCTCTTTTTAACGGTTGAAGAATTCCTTGTACAATTCCTTGACTGCATAATTGCAGTACTCTTCGCGGACTCCAAACATGACGCTGATTTCGGAGGCGCCCTGGTTGATGATTTCCAAGTTGACACCGGCCTTGGAGAGGGCACTGGCTGCCCGGGCGGTGACACCGACGGTATGGGCCATGGCCTCGCCAACAATCATGACGATGGCCAGGTTGCGGTCCACCGAGATCTTCTCGATGCCAACTTCATCGACCAGGCGCCGCACTACTTGCTTTTCTTTCTCCGGGGTGAATACGTCCTGGCGCATGACAATGGACAGGGAGTCCATTCCGGAAGGCATGTGTTCGAAAGGGATGCAGGCGTCAGCCAGAATCTTGAGGACCCGCAGGACAAAGCCCACCTCGCGGTTCATGAGGTACTTGGACATGTTGAGGGTGCAAAAGCCCTTGGCACCGGCGATGCCTGTGACGATGCTGTCGAAATTGATCCGGCTTTTCACGATCATGGTGCCACGGGCGGTGGGATTGTTGGTGTTGCGGATATTGACCGGGATAGCCTTGCGATAGGCCGGGGTCAGGGCTTCTTCATGCAGGACGGTGAATCCGGCGTAGGCCAGTTCCCGCATCTCGTCATAGGTGATTTCCGAGATCGCATGGGGATTGGTGACCAGGTTGGGATTGACCGCGTAGACAGAATCGACATCGGTCCAGTTTTCGTAAACCTTGGCGTCGACTGCTGCCGCCAGGATGGACCCTGTAATGTCTGAACCACCCCGCGAAAAGGTGGCAACTTCACCCGAACGGGTGTAACCAAAAAAGCCCGGGAAAACGACGATACCCGGATAGTCCCTGAGCTGTGCGAGCCTGGGATAGGAATCATCGAGCACTTGGGCATTGCCAAACTCGTCGCTCAGGAGCAACCCGGCAGTGCGGGGATCGAAATACTGGGCCTTTTTGCCAATGCTCTGGAGATAGTCCGCGACCAGGCGGGCACAATTGTCCTCACCTGCGGCTTTGAGCGAGTCCATGAACTTCAATGAATTGGCCGGATCGGCTGCAATGCGGGCCCGAAGGTCACGCTCAATCGTTGCTACGATATCAGATCCGAGCTCGAGTTCCTCGGCAATGTCAGCGAAACGGCGGACGACGGCTGTGAGCTCGCTTTCGCCATCATAACCACTGATCCTGGCGTTGGCCAAAGCAATCAGAAGATCTGTCACTTTAATGTCTTCCCGAGTGCGCTTGCCCGGTGCGGATACTATCATGATCCGGCGATCAGGGTCACTGAGGACGATGTCACAGGCCTTGCGGATCTGTTCAGCATTTGCGAGGGAAGTACCACCAAACTTGCAGACTTTCATGTAGTATGACTCCTTCATTAATCAAACCAATTATATGTAAGGGGGACCATGATTTCAAGCAAAGACTTGATCTGATGCTGCAGTTAGCCGATACTGAAGATGTCAGAGCGTTGAAATCACGACAAGGGGGGCTCATTGCTACAGTCATGGGTTGAAAAACTGAAACCGGATCGGATCTATCCATCCATTGAACAGATAGACTTCCGGTCGCTTAGAGCCCAGGGGATCCGTCTGGTGCTTCTGGACATTGACAACACGCTGGTCCGCCACGGCTCGCACCAGCCGGATGCTTATGCAAGAAGAGCTGTTGAGTCCATTCAAAACGCCGGTCTGGTCCCTGTTATTGTCTCGAATGCCAAGCCATCACGGGCCCGCACTTTTGCCGCTGGCCTGGGTATCGACTGTATCGACAGGGCCAACAAACCCGCCACCACTGGCCTGCTCCGCGCCTGTCGTCAGGCAGGTATTGACCCAAGTGCAGCTGCCATGATCGGTGACCAGCTATTCACGGACATCCTCGCTGCCCGCCGGGCACGAGTCCTGGCCATCCTGGTGCAGCCGCTTGATCCGCGGGAAATCTGGAACGTGGCCTTCAAACGCTGGTTTGAAGCGCCTTTTCTACGCCGTTATGCCAAGGATGAAACCTTGTGGCCACGGCAGTGAGAACAAAACTCTTGCCAACCCTGTGTCCTATCAACTAGAATAATATAGAATTTTTTGAACGAGGCTGGATTATAACTATAAAAGAACCGGTCGGGAGGTTTTATGATCAGTGCAGGTGATTTTCGCAACGGTGTGACATTCGAAATGGATAACCAGGTTTACCAGGTGATCGAATTCCAGCATGTCAAGCCAGGCAAGGGTGCAGCCTTTGTTCGGACCAAATACCGCAACGTCAAGACTGGCGGCGTGGTTGAACGCAGTTTCAACCCTTCCGACAAATTCGAACAAGCCCAGCTGGAACGCCGGGATATGAACTACCTTTATAATGATGGGGATTTGTATTATTTCATGGATGTCGACACGTATGACCAGGTGCCTTTTTCCGGTCAGGCCATCGGCGATGCCCTGAAGTTCCTCAAGGAAAACATGGTGTGCAAGGTCGTCTCCTACAAAGGTGAAGTTTTCGGCATCGAACCACCGATCTTCGTCGAACTGGAAATCATCGACTGCGATCCTGGTGTCAAGGGCGATACAGCCCAGAATGCGACCAAGAGTGCCACGGTTGAGACCGGTGCCACCATCAAGGTGCCCCTGTTTGTCAACCAGGGTGACATCGTCCGTATTGATACGCGTACAGGCGAATACATGGAACGCGTCAAAGCCTGACGATCGATGCCAGAGTCAGACAGAGCCCAGTCGATCCGCGGTGAACGCACGATGTCGAAAGGCTTCGTGGCCCAGTATGCTGCTCAGGCAGCTCTCCAGACTGCCGGTGTGGCTGACCTGGAACCAGGCAGCCTGGTCACTTTGAAAGAATCGATCGGGATCGAGCACGAAGGCCGCGGCGTTTCGGTTGTTTTCCAGCCGGACCACGATGAACTGGTCACCATTACCATCTACCCTGTGATCTACTTTGGATCGATCCTGCCAGAAGTAGCCTGGTCGATCCAGGAGCGGGTCAAGGCAGATGTTGAAAAATACACAGGCCTGATCGTTGATGCCGTCCATGTCCATGTCAAGGGTGTGATCGCAAGGGAGGAAAACCGCAAATGAATCCACTGGTCCGCACAGCCCTGATCCTGTTTTCTTTCATTCTGACCGTCTTTACCTTCATCTTTTTGATGATGCTCTTGAGTTCGGATGTCTTAAGCGCCATGATCCTGGTCCTGACCCGCCTGACCGAACAGACCTCAACCCGTCTGGCCGGCCTTTTGCTGGCTGCTCTGGTTATTGTCGTTTCCCTGACCTCACTCGTCTATGCGATCATGAGCGGCCGGTTGCGGCGGACCCGCGTCCGGTCCAATGAGATCGGCGAGATCGATATCGGCGTCGATGCCATTGAGAGCATCGCCCTCAATTCCGCCAAGACAGCCCAGTGTGGCATCAAGACAGCCAAAGCGAGGGTAGCCCCATTCAAAGGCGACAAGATCGTCATCCATTTGACCGCAGTCCTGTATTCAGATGTCGAAGTGCCGGTCATGATGGCCAAGGTCCAGGAGCGCATCAAAAAAGACATCGAACGCTACACCGGGATCTCGGTCGGCCAGGTCCTGATCAAAGTGTCCCGCGTCGAACCAGTAGCCGCTCGGGTGGAGCGCTGACCGGACATGAAAAGCGTCTGGCAGAACTTGCATTCGATCCTGAAGGACAAAAACCCGGCTCTCATTGGCGCCGGAGTTGGTCTTTCCCTGGCTCTGGCGCTGGTCATTTTTGGTTTCTGGAAAACTTTGTTTATCCTGGGATTGACGGCAGGCGGCTATTATCTGGGCAACTGGCTGTTTTCAAATCCTGATGACTTCCGGAATTTGCTGGATAAAATTTTACCACCGGGGAAATTCCGGTAGAAGGATCGTTCAACCATGAGTCGTCGCGAATCACGCGAAAAAGCGTTCATGTTCCTGTACCAGCTGGAAATCCAGAAGGGCGATGCAACCCGGCAGCTGGCAGATTTCCTGACAGAGCGTGAAGTCGGGGAAAATGACCAGGAATACTTGCTTGCCCTGGTTGAGGGCGTATCTAACCAGAAGCCTGCCCTGGACGAAAAAATCGCCCCGCTGCTCAAACGCTGGACCATCGACCGCTTGCCCCGGATCGATCTGACCATCCTGAGGATTGCGGTTTATGAAATGGCTTTCCGTCCCGACATACCAGCCAATGTCGCCATTTCAGAAGCTGTTCACCTGGCCAAGAAATACTCCAGCGAAGAATCCAAGAATTACATCAATGCTGTGCTGGGTAAAATCAGCCAGATGAAAGTCGAGTCTGGCAATGAGCCAGCCCATTAGTGTTACCGAACTGAATCACTATGTCGCTTTGTATCTGGAGAAAAATGAGCTCCTCCATTCGATCCAAGTCAAAGGCGAGATCTCAGGCCTGAAAGCCTACGCTTCCGGTCATTTGTATTTCACACTCAAAGATGCCAATGCCCAGGTCAGCTGTGTCATGTTCAAAGGCCAGGCCATGCGGCTGCGCTTCAAACCCGTTGACGGCACGGCTGTGGTGGTCACTGCCAAGGCATCCCTCTATGACCGGGATGGCAAATTCCAGCTCTATGTGTCATCCATGAACGCCGATGGCATCGGTGATTTATACCTGGCCTTTGAACAGCTGAAAAAACGGCTGGAAGATGAGGGATTGTTTGATCCCACCCACAAAAAGGCGATTCCGCGCCTGCCCAAAGCCATTGGGGTGGTGACTTCACCCTCTGGTGCCGTCATCCGGGATATCATTCAGGTCCTCAGCCGGCGCTTCCCCAATTTCCGTCTCCAGTTGATCCCGGTCCAAGTCCAGGGCGAGGGAGCGGCAGCCAGCATTGCCGCGGCCATCGACCGGTTCAACCAGTTGGGAAGTGTCGATGTCCTGATCGTTGGTCGGGGCGGCGGTTCGCTCGAAGACCTCTGGGCTTTCAATGAGGAAGTGGTGGCCAGAAGTGTTTATCGCTCGAAAATCCCGATTATATCGGCAGTCGGCCACGAGACAGACTTTACCATCTGTGATTTTGTGGCTGATGTGCGTGCCCCGACTCCTTCGGCAGCAGCTGAACTGGCCATGCCGGTCAAAAGTGAGGAAGAAGACAAAATCGCACATCTGGAAAATCGCCTGTATCAAGCCCTAAGGCGCAGAACCCAGCTGGAAAATCAACGTCTGGATGCGCTTATCAGCCGACCTGTCCTGGCCTCGCCCCTGATGCGGATCGAAACGGAACAGCGTGAACTAGAAACCCTGGTTCATCACCTGCGCTCCGCCGGGCAGGCTCAGCTGAACCGTTCTGAGCGCAATTTCGCCGTTTTGTCTGGCAAGCTGGATGCATTAAGCCCTTTGAAAGTTCTGGCGCGCGGCTATGCCGTCGCCCGGGATGCTCAGGGGAAAAGCCTGGTTTCAACCGCACTGGTCCAGCCCGGAGATCTGATTGATGTCTGGCTCAGTGACGGTCGTCTCGACTGCACGGTCAACCAGATCCGTGAAAGGAGTTTTTCTTCATGATGGAAAGCACAACCCCGGCTGCAGGGGCCACTCCGGAACTCAGTTATGAACAAGCGTTCCGCCAGCTCGAACTCATTGTCAGCCGCCTGGAAAGTGGCGAAACAACGCTGGACGAGTCGGTGGCTTTGTTTCAGGAAGGTATGAGCCTGGCCAAGATCTGCGCCGCTAAACTGGCAGCCATTGAACATCAGATCAGCGAGCTGCTGGTCAACGATGACGCTACCATTCGTGAAAGACCCTTTGGTGAAATGGATGTTTAGCCAGCAATACCAGATCTACCTGGACCAGTTCGAACCTTACCTGGATCGAGCTTTTCCAGAACGGGAACAAGCGTGGGGCGGGGAAGTGACAACGGCTGCCCGGTATAGTCTGCTGGCTGGCGGTAAACGCATCCGTCCGGTTCTTGCCTTGGCCACGATGACTTGTCTTGGGGCTGACCCTGTGCTGGCACTGCCCTATGCAGCCGCCCTGGAGATGATTCATACCTATTCCTTGATCCATGATGATTTGCCCTGCATGGATAACGACGATTTGCGCCGTGGCCGGCCCACATGTCACAAGCAATTTGGTGAAGCACTGGCTGTGCTCGCGGGGGATGCTCTGCTTAACCGCGCCTTCGAGGTCATGCTGGATGACATGACAACCGGATGTCAGAACAAGGTGGAGGCAGCCCGAATCATTGCTTACGCCGCCGGTTCATCCGGCATGATCGCTGGCCAGACCTTGGATCTAGAAGCCGAAAACCAAGCGATTTCCCCTGAAAACCTGGAGCGGCTGCATCAGCTGAAGACGGGGCAGCTGATTCTGGCCCCGGTCCTGGCCGCCTGTGCTTTGGCGGGCGCATCTGCAGCCTTGACCAGCCATTTCCAGACCTTTGCCGCAAACTTGGGCTTGGCTTTCCAGATCCAGGATGACATCCTCGATGTCACGGCTTCCGAAAGCAGGCTGGGCAAGTCGACCGGGAAAGATCAAAGAGACCAGAAATCGACCTATGTCACACTTTTTGGCCTGGACACAGCCCGGACTTTCCTCAAAGAAGCTACCCGGCAGGCCAAGCAAGCACTGGGGGCTGCAGCCGGGCAGGGTTACGATACGACTTTTCTTGAAGATCTGGCGGATTACTTGCTGCAGCGGGACCACTGATATGGGAAACATACTCGATCATTTACACACGCCCGAGGAGATCAAGCAGCTATCACTGGAAGAGCAACAAACTCTGGCCAGTGAATTGCGTGCCCGGATCATTGAACAGGTTTCGAAGACAGGGGGCCACCTGGCGTCCAACCTTGGTGTGGTCGAACTGACGATTGCTTTGCTTGCTGTCTATGATTTCCGCAAGGACCGGATCATTTTTGATGTCGGGCACCAGAGCTATGCTTGGAAGCTCCTGACCGGAAGATCCGGCATGTTTGCTAGTTTGCGCCAGAAATCAGGCTTGTCCGGATTCCCCAAACGATCTGAAAGCCCTTATGACTTTTTTAATACCGGCCACAGCAGCACATCCATTTCAGCTGCTCTTGGCATGGTCCGAGCAATGGAAAACAATCATGAGCCAGGCCGGGTAATTGCGCTGATCGGTGATGGTGCATTGACAGGCGGCATGGCTTTCGAAGCACTCAATGACGCTGGCATGTCTAAGGCCCGCCTGGTGGTGATCATCAACGACAACCAGATGTCGATCGGCAAAAATGTCGGTGGTCTGGCCCATCATCTGGAAAACCTGCGCATCTCACGGCGCTATATCCGTTTGAAAACGGCACTGGAAATGATCCTCCGCAAGATCCCCTTGCTAGGTCCGCAGGTGCTGCAAGTTCTCCAGCAGGTCAAGAAAATGGACCGCATGGTTCTCCGGCGGTCTGGCATTTTTTTCGAGCAGCTGGGTTTCCGGTATTATGGTCCGATCGATGGGCACGACCTGAAAGCCTTGAAACGTCATTTAGCCAATCTCGAGGCAGTGGATGGACCTGTCGTTCTCCATGTCATCACACAGAAAGGCCGTGGCTACACATTTGCTGAGCAGGCTCCGGATATCTACCACGGGGTAGCTCCCTTTGAAGTCGAGCAGGGAGTCTGCCCGGTTGGCCAACCAGAATGCCTGACCTATTCGGACATATTTGGCCAGACGTTGCTGGCCAGAGCTCAGGAAAACCCGCAGATCTGTGCCATTTCAGCTGCGATGACCAGCGGCACGGGGCTAAAGCCATTTGCCGACGCCTTGCCGCACCGCTTTTTTGATGTCGGTATCGCTGAACAACATGCCGCCACTTTGGCTGCAGGAATGGCTGCCGGTGGTGCCAGACCGGTGCTGGCCTTGTATTCGACTTTCCTGCAGCGGGCTTATGACCAGATATTGCACGATATTTGCCTGCAAAACCTGCCTGTTGTCCTGGCAATTGACCGGGCAGGCATTGTTGGTGAAGATGGCGAGACGCACCAGGGGATTTATGATTTAAACTTGCTTCTGACCTTGCCCGAGATTGAGATCCTCTGTCCGGCAGACGGACGGGCGCTGGAAAAAGCCTTGGATAAGGCTCTGAAAAATGGGCATCCGACGGCTGTCCGGTATCCCAGAGGTGCTGCAGTGACGATCCCTGGTTGTTTTGATCCGGCCAGTTTCACCATCCAGGTCGTCAGACCGGGGGCCGATATGACCGTGGCTGCAGTCGGAACGTTGCTGTCAGAGGCCCTGGAAGCAGCCCGGATCCTCAGCGAAGAGGGCTTCGAGTGTGAAGTTCTGTCCGTCCAGACAGCCAAGCCCTTTGATTACAAAACCTTGATCGCATCCCTCCAGAAAACGCACACCCTGCTCTTTGCCGAAGAGACTGTTTCTGCTGGATCCTTAGGGCAGATGATTCTGCCAGAGATCATCCAGGCTGTTCCAGACTGCCAGTTCCATCTGGCAGCGATCTGCGACGAGCCCCTGCATCAGGGTAAGCGCAGCCAGCTGTTGTGTGACCAGGGACTGGATGCGCTCAGTCTGGCCAGACAGGCCAGGCAACTTTGCAACCACACCGTCCGAGTCTGAGCAACCTGTATCTTTCGTTCATCTTGTCGAATCCTGGCGTTTTTTGACGGACGATTGGCGGTGAACTTTTTACCCGCATGCGCTATGATGAAACAAACACAAGCGATAACAGGCAAGGAGAGGCATCATGCGCATAGGAATCTACACCAATGAGGATAAGGACAAAGACTGTCGACTTTCACGCGAACTTTCGCGAATGATTGTCCGCCATGGCGGAATCCCTGTCGTGGACGAACAATGTCTGGGCCAGCAGTTTTCCGATATCCAGGGTGTCGATATTGCCAGTTACGAAACCAGCGACCTCATCATGGTCCTGGGTGGGGACGGCACGTTTCTCAGTGCGGTCCATTTGCCGGGCTGCCAGGATATCCCCATCATCGGGGTCAACCTGGGCAGTGTCGGGTTTCTGCAGGAAATCCACCCTGAAAACCTCGAGGACGCGGTCGAACGCCTTCTGGCCGGAGATTCCTACATCGATCGCCGGATGATGCTAGCCGTCAGTGTCCATGATGCTCAGGGCAATCTGGTCGAATCAGGCCTGTCCATGAATGACGCCGTGATCTCCCGAGGGGGCAAATCCCGTATCCTGACTTTGGATCTGATCATCGATGACGTTTTCCTGGAGCGCATACCGGGGGATGGCATGATCTTGTCGACGCCCACTGGTTCGACTGCGTATTCCCTGTCTGCCGGTGGACCGATCGTCCATCCGCGCCTTGAACTGTTGCTGATCACACCCGTCTGCCCGCATACCTTGCACAACCGGAGCTATCTGACGCCTTCCACCAGCGAGGTGGTGATCGAAATAGTCGATTATCCATACCAGGCGTTGCTAGCCATCGATGGCCGCCGGGAGATTGCCCTCAACAGTGGGGATCGCGTCGTGGTGCGCAAAGCAGAGCGGGCTTTGCAATTGATCCGCCTCAGTCCGGACCATTTTTTTGCTGACTTGCCTGGCAAGATCCATTTGCGGGGGAAGACAAGATGAGACCAGACAAGATCGAACGCCAGTCCCGACTTTTGCAGCTGATCCGCGACAAGGATCTTGCGACCCAGGAAGAATTGGTTCAGGCTATGCGCTCGAGTGGCATGGATGTCACCCAGGCCACGGTGTCCCGCGATATCAAGGAACTGGGCATTGTCAAGGTCATGACCGGGACTGGCACCCAGAAATATGTCTCCATGCAACGCACGGGAGAATCGATCTCCGGCCGTCTGATGAAAATCTATGCGGAATCAGTCCTGTCCGTAGATCTGGCTCTGAACCTGATCGTGATCAGGACCATGCCCGGCATGGCTCAGGCTTGTGCATCCGCTCTGGATTCCATGCGCCTGTCGGATCTGGTAGGAACTTTGGCTGGCGATGATACTGTTTTTATCGCGACGCGTTCAGCCGAACAAGCTGAGCAGATGGCTGAAGTCCTCTCCCGCCTGATTGCACCCGGTTTTGGTTCAAACCAGCCGACAGAAGGGTAGGAGGCTTGGCCGTGCTCAATCGAGTTGAAATCCGCGATTTTGCCCTGATTGACCAGGCGGTTCTCACACCTGGACCGGGCTTGTTTGTGATCTCTGGTGAAACGGGTGCTGGCAAATCGATCCTGATCGATGCAATCAGTGCCTTATCCGGTGAACGCATCGGCAAAGATTACGTTCGGCGCTCGGCATCCCGCTTGCGTGTCGAAGCTGTTTTTGACGCTGTGCTGGACCGCCTGCCCGAGGATCTGAAAGAGCAGCTGGGGCTTGGGGACGAAGAAGAGTCCGAGCTGATTTTGTCTCGTGAGATCAGTGCCGCGGGCAAATCCTCCTGTCGGGTCAACGGCCGCCTGGTTCCGTTGGGCAGCCTGCGCCAGCTGTTTACCTACCTGATCGATATCCATGGTCAGAATGACCAGCAGGGGATATTCGACCTCCAGAATCACCGCCGTCTGCTCGACCGTTTTGCTGGCCAGGAATTGACCGGCCCCATGAACCAATACCAGGCCACAGCCGCCAGGATCCAGGAAATCAAAGAACAGATGCAGGAATTGGGCCAGGATCCGGCGCAACGGGCGCGCGAATTGGATTTGCTGGCTTACCAGATTCACGAGATCGAATCCGCCCAGATCAAACCTGATGAAGAATCAGCTTTGGTCGAACGGCACAAACTGCTTGCGAACCGGGATAAGATCCTGCAGGCGGCCTCCCAAACACTCATGGAACTCCAAGGTCTGGAGGACCAATCCCTGATCAGCCGTCTGGCCTATTTGCAGCATGTCCTTGAACCAGCCGCGCGTTCCAGCAAACAGGCAGCCGAAATCAGGGATGCCTTGCTGGAAGCTTCAGAAACTTTGCAAGCGGCCAGTGGGCAGTTGCAGGATTTGGTTGACGACGATGAGCTGGACCCTCAAGAATTGCAGCGGATTGATGACCGTCTGGATTTGTTTTATCGGCTAAAAAAGAAATACGGCGGTGATCTGGCCAGTGTCCTGAGTTTTCTTGATTCTGCCAGGCAGCGCCAGGAACGACTGGCTGATAGTGAAGCCCATTTTGCCCGGCTGCAGCAGCAAAAGGACAAAAGCCTCGAACAATTAAAAAAACAGGCGGCCACGGTGCACGACATCCGCACTCGCCACGCCCGGGCTATGGAGGAGCAGATTGCCCATCAGCTCCAGGACTTGGGCATGAAGGGGGTCCGTTTTGCCGTTCAGGTTGATTTCGTTGAATGGCAGGAAGGCATCATCCCACGTCACGGTCTGGACAAGGTCTCCTTCCTGATTTCCGCCAACCCGGGTGAACCCTTGAAACCGCTGGCCCGGATCGCTTCCGGTGGTGAAGCCTCCCGGGTCCTTCTGGCCATCAAGACGATCTTGGCCCGGGCAGATGAAACGCCTGTGCTGATTTTCGATGAAATTGATGCAGGGATCAGCGGAGTGACAGCCACCAGGGTTGCAGAGAAGCTGCACCAGATCTCACGCCATCACCAAGTCTTTTGCATCACACACATGGCCCAGATTGCTGCCATGGCGGATCAGCATGTCCTGATCAGCAAGACATTCGGTGACGACCACACCGTCACGACCTTGAAGGCACTCAGCATGGAGGAGCGGACGACGGAATTGATGCGATTGTTGTCCGGTGGCAGCGGCGATGACAAAGCCAGGCAACTGGCCGTCCATTTACTGGATGCTGCCCATGCCTTCAAGTCAGCTGATGCAGAATCAGGCGCAGATCCGGTGGCAGCGGGGCATGGACCAGAAGCGACTCACCTGTCTGAGGGTGAATAAACCCCAGGCTCCTGGCGTGGAGGGCCTGGCGGCCCAGTTGGCAATCGAGAGGTGATAGCTCCCCGCTCGGCTGGCCATACAAGGTTTCACCAACCAGGGGATGTCCGACATATTGGCTGTGGACGCGGATCTGGTGCGTGCGGCCTGTCAGCAATTCAAACTCCACCGTCGAAACATCAGCGGCAGGAAAATGGTGCAGTTGACGATACCGTGTCTGGGCGGTTGCGCCAGCTGAATCGACCCGCCGCTTGATGATGCTGTCAGGATCCCGGCTGATGGGTGCGTCGATCAAGCCTTGCTGCTGTGGCATCCGGCCGTGGACAAGAGCCAGGTACGTCTTTTTCATGGGATGCTGCATGACCACATAATGAGCATGGCCGTTTTTGGCAATCATCACCAGGCCTGAGGTATCACGATCGAGGCGTGAAACGGGGTGCAGTGGCTGGTCCGACAACAGATCGGTCAAGGTTCCGGTTTCATGCCGGTACGTCGGGTGGACGACAAGGCCGGCAGGCTTGTTCAGAATCACCAGCCAGTCATCCTGGAAAATCAGATCGATTCCCGGCGGTTGTCTAAGTGGCACAACCTGCTCAGTATGCCCGGCTGTCCGGGCAACCAACTGGTCCCCGCATTCCACAGGATCGATCATCCGCCAGGGCTGGCCGTTTTTCAATAATTGACCATAAAGCCGGATTCGTTTGCACATCAGGCGTGACATCCCTGTCCTGGAGATCAGGACATCCACAGCCCTCAGGCCATGGTCAGCATCGGTAACAAGATAAACAATCTCCAAACCCCAAATCTCCTATCCTCGAATCAAGTGCATTATAGCCCAAGGTGAGCAAAGGAGCGAAAGGGATGGAAAAGAAAATTTTAGATTGCTTGAAAGCGCTGTCAAAGCTGGAAGCACCGGCCAGTTGCCAGGACTGTGACAAGCAAAACCTGCTCCTGTCTGCACCGCTGCAGCAAGGGTCCGGTGGTCTGGGGGGGATGGCATTCTTCACGAAAAATTTTCAATCCCGCAATAAGGCGCTGTTTTTATTGACAACATTCGTTCGTTTTTAATAGAATGAATGCGATGCTAATATCGCATTTGCGTCAACCATACGTGAAACTTGAAAAGTAAATATTGGAGGTGATTGCCATTAATTGGCTAATTAATTTGGTCATTGGCTTGTTCTCCGGCGCCATCCTAGCTGCCGTTGTAACAATTGCGTACTACCGCCAGGGATTTTCCAAACAATCCGTTGCCTTGAAATCTGCAGCTGAACAAGCAGAAACCGAGGCAGCCAAACTCCTGGGTGAAGCGCAAAAGGCTGGTGAAAACAGAAAAAGAGAACTTCTTCTTCAAGCTAAAGAAGAAATTCACAAAGCTCGCCTGGAATTTGAAAAAGATGTCCGGGAAAAGAAAGCAGAGCTGCAGCGCGAACGGGGCCGTCTCGACCAGAAAGAAGAGGCCCTTGACCGCAAGATTGAAACGCTCGAACAGAAAGAAGAGGCGCTTGACTCCCGGGTCAGTGATGTTCTGGCCCTCGAAGAAAGAGCGCGCGAGATTGAGCGTCAGAAGATCATCGAACTGGAGCGCATCTCTAGCTTGTCTGTAGATGATGCCAAGAACTTGGTCCTGGATGAAGCCCGTCAGGCCTATCGTCACGACATGGCTGTCATGCTGCGCCAGATGGAAGAAACTGCCAAGGAAGAAGCCGATCGCAAAGCCAAGGAGATCATTGTCACATCGATCCAGCGTTATGCTGCGGATTATGTCTCTGAATCCACGGTTTCGGTCGTGGCCCTGCCCAGTGACGAAATGAAGGGGCGCATTATCGGCCGTGAAGGTCGCAACATCCGCGCCATTGAAACCATGACCGGTGTCGACCTGATCATCGACGATACCCCTGAAGCTGTCATATTGAGCAGCTTTGACCCGATCCGGCGTGAGATAGCCCGGATAGCCCTGGAAAAACTGATCATCGACGGCCGGATTCATCCCGCCAGGATTGAGGAGATGGTCGAAAAGGCCCGCAAAGAAGTAGATGCCACCATCAAAGCGGAGGGTGAGCGCGTCGTTTTTGAAACTGGCATGATCGGTATCCATCCGGAAATCATCAAACTGCTCGGCCGTCTGCGCTACCGCACCAGTTACGGTCAGAATGTCCTGCAGCACTCGGTTGAGGTCTGTTGGATGGCTGGCATGATGGCCGGAGAACTCGGCCTGAATGTCATGATGGCCAAACGGTGTGGACTGCTCCATGACATTGGCAAAGCAGCCGATTTCGAGATGGAAGGTTCGCACATTACGCTGGGTGCAGAAATCGCCCGCAAGTACAAAGAAGGACCGGAAGTCATCAATGCGATCTTGTCGCATCATGGTGAAGTGGAGCCAGACTCGATGATCTCGGTTCTGGTCGCTGCTGCCGATGCGATCTCAGCAGCCCGTCCGGGAGCCCGGCGCGAGAATCTGGAGAACTACGTCAAACGGATCCAGAAGCTTGAAGAAATTGCCAACTCCTTTTCCGGCGTTGAGAAATCCTTCGCCATCCAGGCTGGGCGCGAAGTCCGAGTCCTGGTCAGTCCGGAAAATGTCAAGGACGACGAGATGATCCTCAAAGCTCGGGAAATTTGTAAGAAAATTGAAGAAGAGCTGGATTATCCGGGACAAATCAAAGTCCACATCATCCGGGAATCCCGTGTCACCGAATTCGCCAAATAACACCTGGCAGATGAAGAACTATCCAGCAATAAAAAAGCGTTCCTTGCGGAACGCTTTTTTTCATGGTGGCAAAAGACCTGCACACGGGCTTGGATCACCTTATGCCGGCTGGCAGATGCTGCCAAACCTCGATTTTTACCTGTATTTGCTTTATAATCAGCGGGTAAGTGGAGGACATTAGATTTGCAAATCATGATGATCGGCGACATCGTCGGCGCAACGGGCCGGCGGATGCTGAAAGATACGTTGCCTGGACTCAAAAAACGCCACGCTGTCGATATTTGCCTGGCCAATGGCGAAAATGCAGCTGCCGGACTGGGACTGACACCCCGTCTGGCCCATGAAATTCTGGCTATGGGAGTTGACCTTATCACGCTGGGCAATCACACGTGGTCCAGACGCGAGCTCGTTGAACGCATCGACACGTTGCCCCAGGTGATCCGACCGGCTAACGGACCCGCCAGCTGGCCTGGCCAAGGGTTCAAAGTCATCAATCATCCCGCCGGCAAGATCCTTGTCGCCAACCTGCTAGGGCGCGTTTTCATGGAACCCCTCCATGACCCGTTTACAACCATGGACCTGCTGTTGGAGCAAGCCCGGGAAAAGCAGCAAATTCCTCTGGCTGTGGTCGATTTCCATGCCGAAGCCACCGCGGAAAAAATGGCCCTGGGCTATTACTTGAATGGTCGAGTCACGCTGGTTGTCGGGACTCATACACATGTCCAGACTGCGGATGAACGCATTATGGACCGCGGTACCGCCTACATCACGGATGTTGGCATGACAGGACCTTTCGAGGGTGTGATCGGCATGGATCCGGCATCGTCCTTGCGCCGTCTGGTCGAACATTTGCCCGCACCATATGAGGCAGCCGGTGGCAAAGGCCAGTTTTCAGCCGTGGTGATCACGGCTGATCCCGCCACCGGCCGGGCCACCGCCATTGAGCGGATCCAGATCCGGGAATGATCCGCACGCTTCATCCAGGGCGGCTTATCGTACTGGCACTCCTTTTGTTCATGATCGTTCCGGCAGGCTGTGTCCGGACTGCTCCGGCACAGACCGACAACGTGACTGCTGAAGTTGCACCGGCCGAAACCACCAATGCCGTGACAGTTGACAAGGGGCCATCCGGAACCTTGCGCCTGTGGTGGGATTCTGACGTACCGCAAAACCCACTGCTGGCATCTGGCGCCAGCACCAGAGCAGCCTATTCCCTGGTTTTTGGCCAATTGTTCCAGCTCGACTCCAACTGGCAGCCACAGCCAGAACTGGTGCAGGATTTTAGTTACAGCGAGGAACGTCTTCAGCTAACCGTGTCCCTTCGTCCAGACATCACATTTCATGATTCCAGTCCTGTGACGGCCAGTGACGTCCTGGCCACTCTCAACGAAATCCAGCGCCTGGGTTCATTTTCACCGTATTCAGACGCGCTGTCTTCGTACGCAAGTGGCCGTCTGATCGATGCCAAAACTCTGGTCCTGCAATTGTCCAGGCCGGACCCGGCTTTTCTCTACGCCTTGACGTTTCCGGTCCTGAAAGCCAGCGAAATTGCCCTGCCTGACGGCAGCCTCTGGCAGGGGACCCGGACCTGGCAGATGTCCAATCAGTCCACTGAAGGATTGGTCCTAAAGTATGCAGCAACGATTCCTGCCGATGAGTCTAGTTCTGGTGGGCCGCACCTCGAGCAGATTCTCATCAAAACTTATACTTCGGCCATCCAGGCCATGCGCGCTCTGGAAGACGATGAGCTTGACCTGGCCTACCTGCCAACAGAGGCGTTGTACCAGTACCAGATGCGCAGCAGCTTGCGCCTGGACCGGTTTGCCAGCCGATCTTACACGTACTTTTCCTTTGGCCAGGCCATTTCGGATCCCCTCGACCGGTTGCGCTATAAATACTTCCTGCGGGCTTCGCGCTGGGCAAAGACCAATCTCGCCTGGCCCGGGCAGGTCACTGACATCCCAATTCCAGCTTTCCATGCCTGCTTGAATGGCCAGCCACTGGATCTGGAACCGGCCTGGCTCGGCGTACTGGCGCACAATGGCCTTGCTGTCTCACATCCAGCGCAGGCACAGGCGCCTGCCCCGTCAAAGCCACAGCCAGACATGCTTCTGCTGCAACCAAGCGAGGAATTGCGCATCATTCTGCCGGAACACCAGACCTTGCTTTTGGATTTGGCACAACAAGCAGCAGAATGGCTGGAGGAGGCTGGCCAGACTGCAGTCGTTGTGCCCCTGCCTGAGGCGGAGCTTGCTGCTGATCTCGTATCGGGTGACTATGCCCTGGCGTTCCAAACCCATGAGATGCCAGCATCTGCTGAGCCCTCCTGGTATTTTGCACCGCCAGTTCCCGTGGAGCAGACTGCTGGCGAGGGATTGCCGGAAGACGGCGCAAACCGTTATGATGAGAGTCTGAACGCATTGGAAACCGGCTGGCCGTTTTTCAAATACCTGGGATATGGCCTGCCCGCAGATGAAGCTGCTGCCGATGCCCAGTCCCGCCTGTACCGCCAGGTGCTCACTGACTTGGCGATCGCTGCTCCCGGCGGCGGCATCCTGCTCGGAGAAGCTGCGATCGCCTATGGCGACCGGGTCATTGGCCAGTGTCTGCCGACCCTTGCTACACCTTATCTTGGAATTGAGGAAATGTGGATATGGTCTGGATCTTGATCATTGCTGCCCTTGCTACTGCTGACCAGCTCATCAAAAGCCTGGTGGTCCGCCTGCTGCCTGGTGACACTTACCATGTGGTCATCGATTCGTTTTTCTACCTGGTCAATCGGCGCAATACGGGGGCGGCCTGGAGCTTTCTATCTGACCAGTCCTGGGGAATTGTCGTGCTTTCGATTCTCTCGGCACTGGCTTCCCTGGCCTTGGTGATCCTGACACTTGTCATCCGCAAAAAGCGCTACCAGGCTGTATTGTCCCTGATGGCGGCCGGGGCGATTGGCAATTTGATTGACCGCGTGCGAGATGGCGGCGTCATCGATTACCTGGATTTCCATTTTGGCTCCTATGTTTTTCCGACCTTCAACCTGGCAGATATCTGCCTGGTCGTTGGCACGATCCTGCTGTCACTGTTTGTCCTTTTTGACAAGGATCAGGACAGCTTGCTTTCCAGAAAGCAAACGTATCTATCCTGAATGAGGGTGTTTGATGGAACTTCTTGAATGGAGATTTGAAAATCCAGATGCATCGACTATCCGTCTGGATGTCTGGCTTTCCGGGAAAATGCCGTTGCATTCGCGGGCTTACCTGAAAGAACTGATTGACCAAGGTCATATCCGGGTCGATGGCAAACCGGTCAAGCCTTCTTACAAGGCAAAAAACGGACAGATCATAGCCGTCGAGCTGCCGGACCCGATTGATTCCACTGTGCGTCCAGAAGCGATCCCCCTGGTTATCCGGTATGAAGATGAGTGGCTGCTGGTCATTGACAAGCCCCAGGGTATGGTCGTCCATCCAGCGCCTGGCCACTCGGGTGGGACGCTGGTCAATGCTCTGCTTAGCTATTGCCAGGGGCAGTTGTCCGACCTCAATGGTGTGATCAGGCCGGGAATCGTCCACCGGATTGACAAAGATACAACCGGACTGCTGCTCGTCGTCAAGGACAATTCTGTCCACCGTGAAATTGCTGAGCGGATCCGCCACCATGAGGTTCGCCGCACCTACCAAGCCTTGGTCCATGGGACGGTGACGGTTGACCAGGGGACCATCAGGGCCCCGATCGGTCGTGATCCCAAAAACCGTCAGCGCATGGCTGTCGTTGCTGACGGCAAAAGCGCCGTTACTCATTTCAGGGTTGTGGAACGCCTGGCCAAGGCAACCTGGCTGGAGGTCAATCTTGAGACAGGCCGGACGCATCAGATCCGGGTTCATTGCCAGTACATCGGCCATCCGATCATTGGCGATCCAGTCTATGCCCTGGGCCGGGACACTTTCGGTCAGACCGGTCAGGTTCTGCACGCCTCCAGACTGTCTTTCATTCATCCGGTGACACAAAAACCGATTGAGGTCGATAGTCCCGTGCCCCAGTCTTTCCTGGAAGCGGTGCAGCGGTGCCGATGAAATGCCAGTCAAAACCCTGGTCTGAGTTCTGGCACACACCGCAGAAACGCCAGAGTCTGTTCCTGTTTGTCCTGCTGTTATTGTTTGGTGTGATTGTGACCAACCACGTGACCATGGTCAACAAGACCAAGGAACAGACGAACTTAGCTGATCTGTACAAAACCCGCCAGGAAGAACTGGATGTTGCCCTGGCCCAGTACGAAAGCCTGACAGCGGAAAATGCCCGTCTGCTCAAGCTTAAAGAAGCTGCCATCGCCAAGGTTCTGAGCCAGGAAGGACAGCCCGAGCTCATGGACGAGCTCAAGCGCATGCAAGTGCTTGCAGGCTTGACCGATGTGACTGGGCCGGGTCTGATTGTGACCTTGAATGACAAGCCAGGGTTTGATGTCATCCGCGATTCGGCAGATGCCATTGTCCATGACAGCGATGTCCGCCATGTTCTCGAACTGCTCAAATCTACCGGAGCGGCAGCCCTTTCGGTCAACGACCAGAGGATTACCAATGCCTCCTACATCTTTTGCATCGGCCCGACAATCCTGTGCAACATGCAGCGCCTGACACCGCCCTATGTGATCCGGGCTATTGGTCAGGATCCGCAAGCCATGGCTTTGAGCATCCAGAATGACCCCATGCTCAGCTTGCGCCAGACACCGGAAATCGGCCTGGTTGTCATGGTCGAAACATCTCCTGAAGTGACCTGCCCGGCCTTTGCCGGCGCGGACGATCTTCAACCTTACATAAACAGACTGGAGGTACCGGCTGGATGAAAACCAAAATAGTCCAATACACAGCCATGACAGTGATTTGTATGATCCTTGGAATCCTGATCTCCCTGCAAATGAAAAATGTCAACGAAAACAAAGTGACAGCTGACAAACTGGAAGATTTGCAATACAAGCTGATCGACATCGCCAACAAAAATGCGGAATTGAACACCCGCAATGCTGAACTGTACCAATACATTTCCCAGCTGGAAAATGACTACGCCAAAGGCAGTGCCAGCATCGAATCCATCATCAAGGAAAAGGAACGCCTGGCCATTTTTGCCGGCCTGCGCGAAGTCAAGAACTATGGCATCCAGATCGATATCAGCTGTTCGCCCGAAAGCCTGATCCGTGACAGTGTGATCCGAACCTTTGTCAACGACCTGAGGGCCCTGGGAGCCCAGGCTATTTCAGTCAACGATGAACGCCTGGTCGCAACATCGGAAATCAGGGCCACGGCTTCGTCGATCATCATCAATGGCAATGGCTACAACCGCCAGGGAACCTTTACCATCCGGGCCATCACGGATCCCAGCAAAGAGGCTTACATACTTTCCTACCTCGAAACCCTCAAAAAATCAGTCCTGTCGGATGCAACCCTGAGAAACGACCAGTATGAGATCTTGTTCCAGCCTGTCAAGGAACTTTACATTCCGGCATTGAGTGAAGACAGTCTGGCGTTTAAAATTGACTTGCTGATGCCAAAGACCACCGGGCAGTGATGGAACGGAATGGGGCAAACGGATGATGGATAAACACGTGATGGTTGACCGGCCGGAGATCGCGCAGACAGTGGCTGGCAGTTTCAATAGCCACTTTGATGTGATCGAAAAAATGCTCGCAGTCAAGATTGAGCTTGTCTCCGACGGCTTTGTGGTGATCGGTGACGGCCTGGATCTGGAGAAGGCCGTGGCAGTGATCGAGCGTTTGCTTGAACTGGCCCGGCAGGGTCATCCAGTCAATTTACAGTTGGTAACCTACCTGACCGATACCGCACGGGATGGCAACCTGGATCAAGTCATTCACTATGCTCCGGATTCGATTGCTGTCACAGCCAAAGGTCGGCCGATCAAAAGCAAAACCTTGGGCCAGCGCCAGTATGTGCAGGCAATCCGAGACCATGAGGTGACCTTTGCCATCGGCCCGGCAGGAACAGGCAAGACCTTCCTGGCTGTCGCCATGGCGGTCAACGCCTTCCATTCCCATGAGGTATCCAGGATCATCCTGACTCGCCCGGCGGTTGAAGCTGGCGAGAAGCTGGGCTTTTTGCCAGGTGACTTGCAAAACAAGGTTGATCCCTACATGCGCCCGCTCTATGATGCCCTGCATGAACTCATGGGTCCGGAACAGTACCTGAAAAACTTGGAAAAGGGCCTGATCGAGGTCTCGCCTTTGGCCTACATGCGTGGCCGTACCCTGGACGAAGCGTTCATCATACTCGATGAAGCGCAAAACACCACCCCGGAGCAGATGAAAATGTTTCTGACTCGGCTGGGTTTCAATTCCCGGGCGGTCATCACCGGGGACATCACCCAGATTGATCTGCCAGGCGACCGGAAATCCGGTCTGAAAGAAGCCCGGAAGATTTTGTCTGATGTCGAGGGGGTGTCTTTTGTGGAGCTGACCCGGCGTGATGTGGTCCGGAATGCCTTGGTCCAGCGGATCATCAAGGCATATGAACATGAAAATCAGAAGGGAGGCTAACGAATGAAACTGCCTGCCAAGATCCAGACGATCCTGACTTATCTTCTGGTTCCTGTGCTTCTGATCATCGCGGTGGCGGCAATCTATTACGGATCAATACCAGAGAAATATCCACTGATGGTCGGAGACACCAGTCCCTACGACATCACAGCTTCACGCAGCATCCGGGACAAGACGGCTACGGATCAGCGTGCCAATAAGGCAGCCGCTGATGTCGAAATTGTCGTGGTCCGTTCCGAAACCATTGTCGCTGATGTCATGGGCCGCCTGGATCTGTTCTTTGACAAAATTGCTGCCAAGCGCACCGAAATTTTCCCTGAACCTGGCAGTAATGCAGATCCAGACCAGCCGGCGGCATCAGATGCGACCATTCGCGACTTGGTGACAGAGCTCGTGCACGACTTTGACCGGGACATGAACCTGGTCGTCTCCTCGGAAGACCTGGAAGCCTTTTTGCGCATGGATCCCGAGCGCTTCAGGAGTGTGCGCGGCCATGCCCGTTCCATCGCTACCCTGATCATGAGTGAGCCGGTTGATGCTTATTCCTTGAATTCGGCTTTGAGCAGTCGGATTGAATCACTTGGCGACACGACGAATTTCAACCGTGAAGATGTGTCGTTGATCGGCAATGTCCTCGGGCTCATCCTGGTACCCAACATCGCCTATGATTCCGTCGCCACAGAAAATGCCCGCAAGGCAGCCTATGATAAGGTTCAGAACAATCCCGTCATGATCAACCGCGGAGCCAGGATCATCTCCCAGGGCGATGTCATCACCAGCGAGTCCTATGAGCTGCTGAAAGAACTGGATCTGATCGAGACCGATGGCTTTGATTTCCGCTACTTGATGGGTATCTTGCTGATGGTGCTGCCTTTGGCGTTCATTGCCTGGTTTTACCTGAAAAAGTACGAGAACGAATCGATCCATTTGCGCAACAACCGCATTGCCTTGATCGTGGCCATTTTGATTCCGTTGATTGCTTCAGCCGCCATAGCCAGGGTCGAACCGCTGGCATCACCGATTTATTTCACAGCAGTCCTGCTGGCAGCCTATTACGGTTTTCGCACGTCCAGCCTGATGACGCTGCTCCTGACGATTGCCATCCTGCCCATGGCAGGCTTTGACCCCCTGTTTGCCGTCGTGGCCCTGAGTGGCAGCAGTGTCGCTTCCTTGTTCACGAAGGGTATTTCCCGCCGGGACAATTATGCCTACATCATCATAGCCACCGCCAGCACGAATTTCATCACGACCCTGGCCTTTGGTATTCTCTTAAAAGAAGAATGGCCAACCATCAGCCTCAATTGTGCGATCACGGCACTCAGCGGGACGATTTCGGTCATAGCAGCCATTGGCATCATGCCGTTGTTTGAAATGATCTTCAATTCAGTTTCCCCCTTGCGTCTGATCGAACTTTCCCAGCCAGGCAATCCGCTGTTGCGACGCCTGTTTATCGAAGCGCCGGGCACGTCCCAGCACAGCATGATGGTGGCCAATCTGGCAGACGCTGCTGCCGAAGCCATCGGGGCCAATCCACTCCTGGCCCGCGTGGGCGCATATTACCATGACATCGGTAAGCTGGAGTCCCCGATGATGTTCACCGAAAACCAGTCCGGGGAAAACCCTCATGATAGCCTCGATCCGGCTGAAAGTGCCCGGATTATCCTGGGACATCCGGATGCCGGAGTGAGGATCGCCCGCCGCTACCGCCTGCCAGCGCCCCTGATCAACATCATCCAGGAGCACCATGGCTCCACCATGCAAGCCTTTTTCTACCAGAAGGCCAGGCAACTGGCAGAAGAGAACGCAACAGCAGAACCCGATCCTGGCCTGTTCCGCTACCGCTGTCCCATCCCTTCCAGCCGGGAATCCGCCATTGTCATGCTGTCGGACTCAGTCGAAGCCGCCATGAAATCGACCAGCACGCACCAGCTCGAAGCCGCAGAGAGCCTGATCCGCCGGATCATCAAGATCAAGAATGAACAAGACCAGCTGGTCCACTCAGGCTTGTCTTTCAGAGACATCGAAACCATCATCGCCTCGTTCCTGCAAGTCTATGCCGGACATTTCCACGAAAGGGTCAAATACCCCGATGCAAATCCAGTTCGTCAATAAGCAGCGCAAATATCCCACCGAGCAAGCCAAAGCCTTGATTGAAGCCATCCTCGGTGAACTAGAAACTCAAGTCACTTTTTGCCGCCAGATGAAAAAGAAAGGGATCACCTGTGCCCTTGCTGTCACCTTCACCAGTCGGTCGGAAATCCGCCGGATCAATGCTAACACCCGTGGAATGGATACAGTCACCGATGTCCTGTCCTTTCCCATGCTGGAGCTTGCCGACGGCTTTCTCCAAGCGCCTTTGCAGGTCTCTGACCTCGATCGTTCCTCCAGCCAGCCGGTCGTATTTCTCGGGGACATCCTGATTTGCCTGGAGAAAGCCGAGCTGCAAGCTAAACAGCTGGGGCACCGGTTTGAACGTGAGATTGCGTTCCTGGCTGCTCATGGCTTTCTCCATTTGCTTGGGTATGATCACGATACACCCGAGCGTGAAAAGAACATGCTGCGCCAGCAGCGGGCTGCCCTTTTGAAATTGGGCCTGAACCGCGACGCAGCTATTAAAGCAGGACAAGGAGATCTTTCATGACTGAATCACCCGAATTTCGTTCCGGTTTCGTATCGCTCGTCGGCCGGCCCAATGTCGGAAAATCGACGTTGCTCAATCAGCTGGCGGGTCAACGCCTGGCCATCACGTCTCCCAAACCTCAGACCACACGTTCGACCATCCGGGCCATCCTGGACGAGCCAGATGTCCAGATCGTCTTTGTCGACACGCCTGGTCTGCACCAGCCAAAAAGTAAGTTGGGTCGCTACATGGCTGATTCAGCCCGTATGGCACTGGCTGAATCGGATATCGTGCTGCTTTTGATTGAGGCCGGATTTTCGCCCCGGGTCCTGGACTTGGAAAGAAAGGTGCTCGAACAGCTCAAAGGCAGCGAGAAACCTGTCATTCTGGTCATCAACAAAGTCGATGTCAATGAAAAGGAAGCCCTGCTGCCATTGATTGCAGCTTTCAGTCAGGCCTACGACTTTACGGCCGTCATCCCGGTCAGTGCCAAGACCGGCGACGGAATGGACGTACTGGTCGGAGAAATCAAGAAACACTTGCAACCGGGGCCTCGTTATTTTCCGGAAGACAGCCTGACCGACCAGACAGAGCGCATGATCGCAGCGGAATTGATCCGGGAGCAGATCCTGAAAAAGACCCACGAGGAAATTCCCCACGGCACTGCAGTGTCGATCGAATCGTTCAAGGAAACATTCAACGATGCGGGTGAACGCGTCCGGGTCACCATTGAAGCGACCATCCTGTGCGAGAGGGATACCCACAAAGGCATCATCATCGGCAAGCACGGCAGCATGTTGACGGCCATCGGAACCGATGCCCGCAAGGAGATCGAAGCCATGCTGGACTGCCCATGTTATCTGGATCTGTTCATCCGAGTCAGGGAAGACTGGCGCAACCGCCAGAACATCCTCAATGACTTGGGCTACCACTCCTGAACCCCGATGTCCCATGAGCACGTCCGTGGTTTTGTTCTGCGGGAGGTCGCAATCGGTGAAGCGGACCGGCTGATTGAGATCCTCACGGCTCAGAAAGGACTGGTGACGGCTCTGGCACGGGGATCGCGGCGGGTCAAAAGTCCCTTACTGGCTGCGACGCAGATGTTCGCTCTGAGCGATTTCACCCTGTTCAACTATAAAGGCCGCACCACCATCGATTCAGCCGAACTGGTTGAACCTTTCCTGCGCCTGCGCGAAGACCTCGACCGACTGGTCTGTGCCGCCCATCTGGCGGAAGTTTTCCTCGATCTCGTGCGCGATGACCTGTCAGATGACCGGATGTATGTTCTGTGGGCCTATTCCTGCCATGCCATCCTGAGCCAGCCGGATCCACTCCTCGTGACGCATGTTGCCCAGCTCAAGGCTCTGGCAGTCTCAGGATTCACCCCGCAGATATCTTGCTACCAGACAAGCAAAAGCACCCCGGTCGGCGAAGGCTGGTATGACTTCAAATCGCATGGCCTGGTTGGCCCGGAAGACTTCAGGCCTGCTTCAGACCAGGATGTGATGCGCTTATCGGCACCTGCGCTGGCTTGCCTCAACCATGTCCTCCAGAGCCCCGTCGAACGTCTGTTTGCTTTCAACGTGTCTGAAACAGTCCACAAAGAAATCCGTGCGTTTTCCGAACACTATCTAACCGTCATCATGGAAAAAAAATATCAGCGCCTCTTGTTGCTTCAGGATTTGTGACTGGACCAGAAGTCCCTGAGCATCTGGACCATGGTTTCCTGGTCTGCGATCTCGGCCGGCCGCCAATCCCGGGGGAACAAAGCCCTGTATTCTGGTTTTTTATACCGGTCATCGATTAAAAGCACAAAGCCTGTGTCTGATTCCGAGCGAATAACCCGGCCGGCTGCTTGCTGGACTTTGTTAAAACCAGGGAACTGGTAGGCATATTCAAACCCCCGGCCTAGACGGCTGGCAAAATATTGGCTCATGATCTCACGCTCCGGGCTGATCTGGGGTAAGCCAACGCCCACGATCACCACGCCGCTGAGCCGTTCTCCCGTCAAATCGATGCCTTCATTGAACAAACTGCCCAGGACAGCCAGTCCAACCAGGGTTTTGTTGCCGAATTGCTCGAACCGGTTGAGGAACGCCTGCTTTTGCTTTTCATCCATGCTGGGAATCTGGACGATAAAATCCAGGTCGGAGCGATTTTTTTGTTGCCTGAGGATCTGGCGGACTTTAGCAAGATAGGCGTAGGAAGGCAGAAATACCAGGTAATTGCCGATCCGGGTCCGGACGGCAGCCAGGATTTCCTCCACGATGGGCTCGATGGTCGCTGTGCGATCCCGGAAACGCGTTGAAAAGCGCGTTTCCAAGAGGACAAGGAAATTTTCCGGCGGAAAAGGCGAAGGTAAGCTGAGCTTTTCCGGTGGACTGCTGCTGGCATCACTATCCAGCAGTCCGATGTAATAATCAATTGGATTCAGTGTGGCTGAAAAAAAGACGACGGGATGGCGGTCACGGTATACATCGGTCAGGAAAACCGACGCATCGAGACACATCAAACGGACCTTGGTAGCCTTGGCCTCCTGGAAAGCGGTCGTTATATAAGCCGGACCATAGAACAGCTCTGCCACTTTGCTGAAAAAATGCGCTGCCAAGAACAGGTCGAGAATCTTTTTGGAATCAGGTTCATCGGCATGATCATCCAGATACTGACGGCTAAAATGGATCATCGGGCCGAGGAGCTTTAAGAGCTGCAACGGTTTTTGAGTCATGGCCAGGAACTGGTCACTTTGCATCAGGCGACCGGTCTGGTCGGGCTCTACAGCTGCAAAACCGGTCAGGCCTGGGGCCGAAAGCCCCTGGCCATCGGCTGCAGCTGGCTTGATTTCCAGCGTCAGCCGTTCTCTGTACTGGTCCAGCCGCAGCAGTGCCTGGGCCAGATAAGGATGGTGGTCCTTGATCACCGGCAAAGCTTCCTGGATGAGGGAAAAGTCAAAATCAGCGCTGTACATGCCCCGGGAACGATCCGGCAGATTATGTGCTTCGTCCACCAGAACCAGATGGGTTTGGTCGGAGTTGTTAAAAAATCGGTCCAGCTGGATCCGTGGGTCAAAGACATAATTGTAGTCACCGATGATGACATCACAGTAAAGAGCGTAATCAAGTGACAGCTCAAAGGGACAGACTTGGCGGGTCTGGGCAACGGACCGGATCTGCTCGGGATGACAATGTCCACCCATTTGCAAAAGGTCAGCCAGAGCTGCCGGCAGATATTGGTAATAGGAGATGGCATATGGGCACAGGCGGACATTGCAAAACAGCTCGGGTGCCAGGCAGCTTTTCTCCTTGGCCCGCAGAGTCAGGCTGCGCAGAAACAAACCCTGGGCTCGCAAATCATGCAGAGCTTGCTCAGCTACTTTGCGGGTCGATGTCATGGCTGTCAGATAGAAAACCCGGTCAATTTGATGATGTGCAAGCAGCCGGATGGCAGGGAACAGGACGGACAGGGTCTTGCCAGTTCCGGTGGGTGCCTGGGCAAAGAGCACGCCTTTTTGCCTGGCGATACCAACGACTTCCTGCATCAGCCGTTTCTGGCCCGGACGCAAGGCAGAAAAAGGGAAGGGGCAGGTCTTGGCGCTTTCATCACGCAGCTTGTGGCCGGAGAGGATCTGGCTGGCCAGGCTGGCAAAGCGCTCGGCTGTCTCCAGGAAAAAATCGTGCAAGTCTTGCCGGGTTTCCGTGCGACGATGCTCGATGAGTTCGAACGTTTCCTGGCTGATGTAGCATAGACCCAGGGTGATTTTGGGCTGGTCTGACCCAAGCAGAAAAAGATGGGCATACAGTCTGGCCTGAGCCCAGTGGACTGGATCCCCTTGCTCGGGCAAGAAACGGGCTGATCCGGCAAAACTTTTGGCTTCGATCAGGACCGTTTGGTTGTCCTCCTGCACCACCAGGTCACAGCGACCGCTGACCTGGAGCCGGACTGTCTGGCAGGCGACTTCGCCGCTGAGGCGATGCTCAGCTGAGACAGCATCTTTACCCAGCCGCTCGATGTAATGACGGACCAGTTTCTGGTGCAAACGTGTGCCCTCCGCACCGCTGACGGAAGCATAGGCTGGTCCGCCCAACCCGCCCTGGTGATGGACCGCTTCGGCCAGGGTCCGGACGGCAACCGGCAAAACTGGCAGGGCAGGGGGCTGCTGAGATGGGGGTGATTCATGTGCCATTTCAGCGGCCGTCCTTTCTTGAATGAGGTTTTTGCCACAAAAAATATTCATGGAAAACAAAAACTGCATCGCCTGTGCTGTTACACGAAACGATGCAGTTCTTGATGGTGCGGAGAACAGGACTTGAACCTGCATGACCTCTCGATCACTAGTACCTGAAACTAGCGCGTCTGCCAATTCCGCCATCCCCGCGGGACGTTGATATAATAACCTGCCGATGGTCAAATTGCAAGACCTGATTTATAATTTTAGAGCACTTATTTGGGGAGGGCAAAAAATGAATCAGAAACTGGAACAGTTCAAACACATGATCCGTGGCAAGCAGGTTGCCGTCCTTGGGGTCGGCATCAGCAATCGCCCTCTGATCCGCTACATTCACCAGCTCGGTGCCCGCGTGACTGCTTTTGACATGCTGGCTGAGGATGATCCGGTCCTGAGCCGGACGCGGGCTGATTTTGCTGCCGAAGGCATCGCATTGGACTGGTGCGTCGGCCCGGACTACCTCAACCGGCTGACTGGATTTGACTGGGTGTTCCGCACGCCCAAGATGCGCCCGGATGTCCCCCAGCTCTTAGCTGAGCGTGAACGAGGAGCCATCATAACTTCAGAAATGGAAGTTTTCATGGCGCTCTGTCCCGCCCGGATCTTTGCGGTCACCGGCTCGGATGGCAAAACGACCACCACGACCCTGATCAGCCTGATCCTCAAAGAGGCGGGATACACCGTACACCTTGGCGGCAATATCGGCACACCGCTTCTCGACCGGATCGACCAGATCCAGCCAGAGGATATGGTTGTGCTGGAATTGTCGAGTTTCCAGCTCTCAAGTATGCGGCAAAGTCCGGATGTCGCGGTTGTCACCAATGTCACCCCCAATCATCTCGATGTCCACAAGGACTACCAGGAATACATCGATGCCAAGAAAAACATCTACCTGTACCAGTCCTTCATGGGGCGCCTGGTTTTGAATAATGAAAATTACGTCACCCGTTCGATGATTCCCGAGGCTCGCGGCGAGACGGTCCTGTTTGCCCGCAAAAATTCCGGCCTGGCTCAGGGAGTGGTCGTCGTAGACGGCATGATTTGTCTCAGAAAAGATGGCACGGACACACCTGTTGTCGCAACCAAAGACATTGTGATCCCAGGCAAACACAACATCGAAAATTACCTGGCAGCGACGGCTGCCACGCAGGGCTATGTCCAGCCAGAACAGGTGGCTGCTGTGGCGACCCGGTTTGGCGGTGTGGAACATCGACTCGAGCTGGTGCGTGAGCTCAATGGCGTCCGGTATTACAATAGTTCAATCGACACTAGCCCGAGCCGCACCAAAGCTGCCCTGCAAGCCCTTTGGGACCGCAAGGAAAAGGTGGTCCTGATCACCGGCGGCAAGGACAAGAAATGTGATTATTCCGGTCTGGGCGAGGCCATTGCGAAAGTAAGCAGCAAAATCA
This sequence comes from Mageeibacillus sp. UBA5747, assembly GCA_002419145.1. Classification (GTDB taxonomy): domain Bacteria; phylum Bacillota; class Clostridia; order Saccharofermentanales; family UBA5734; genus UBA5734. Next base: position 125,010 of record DIFN01000076.1, read on the forward strand.
TCCTGTGTGGCGACAATTCCGATTTGATCCATCACACTCTGATGCTGGAAGCTCCGATGGCCAAAGTCGATCCAGAGCAGCTCCAGATCCGACGGGTCGATTCCTATGAGGAGGCTGTGAGCTTGGCTCGGTCGCTGGCAGAGCCAGGGGAAATAGTTGTTCTTTCCCCGGCGGGGACCAGCTTTGATAAGTTCCGCCATTTTGAAGAACGCGGCAACCTGTTTAAGAATCTGGTCAACGGACTGGAATGAGCTGGGAAAAAGAGAACGTCCACAAAAAGAGAACCATCCGGCTGGATGGTTCTCTTTTTGTGGTGGGGGAAGGTGGATTCGAACCACCGAAGTCGGTGACAACAGATTTACAGTCTGCCCCCTTTGGCCGCTCGGGAATTCCCCCCTATGAGATTGTTGTGCGAGGTGGTGGGCCATCAGGGACTTGAACCCCGGACCGACCGGTTATGAGCCGGCTGCTCTGACCAACTGAGCTAATGGCCCATTTGCCTTGCGCGGCACCTTGCCTCAGCAACAAGGGAGATTATAGTGAAAGTAAGAGGCCATTGTCAAGCATGAAATTTTTGCGTAAAAAAGACAAAAAAAAGACCTTGGAACCACTTGCGGAAAGTCCAAGGTCTTTTCTGGTGGGGATGAAGGGAATCGAACCCTTACGATCTCTCAATCGGCAGATTTTGAGTCTGCTGCGTCTGCCAGTTCCGCCACATCCCCGGGCGTTTTCGAACTTCGTGGTCAATCTTAGCAAGCTTCAAGGATCCTGTCAATCGACCAGGTCTTGCTTTCTGCGGGTTATTCAGTTATTCTCTAAAAAACAGCTACCTTTAACGCAGTCCTGTGAGACTTCAAAGGTTAACAACAGTCCTCCCATCACATCCAGCCATCCTCTTCCGGGCTTTTGGGATACGATTTTTGCAGCCACCTGTCTTGCAGCGACAGATGGCTATTTTTATGCCATCAGTTGGACCGGACTTTAAGAAGTCCAGCAAGGAGAGCCCATGGCTTACAAAGCAGTCCTGATGGACAGCGCTGCAATCGACCGGGCGCTGACCCGGATCGCCCATGAAATTCTCGAACGCAACAAAGGCCTGGAAAATGTTTGCCTGATCGGCATCCAGCGCCGCGGTGTGCCCCTGGCGGAACGGATCGCCAGCAAGATCGAACAGATTGAAGGTCAAAAAGTCCCAGTCGGCATCCTGGACATCACCTTTTACCGCGATGACCTGAGCATGCTCTCAGAACATCCGGTTATCAAGGGAACCTCAATGCCTTTTGCCATCCACGACAAAAAACTCGTTTTGGTTGATGATGTCCTGTTCACCGGCCGGACCACCCGGGCTGCGATCGATGCCTTGTTTGATGTGGACCGGCCGCAGAGCATCCAGCTGGCTATCCTGATCGACCGCGGCCATCGCGAGTTGCCAATCCGGGCTGACTATGTCGGGAAAAATGTGCCAACATCGAGCTCTGAAGTCGTCCATGTCCATGTCACTGAAGTCGATGGTGAAGATTTGGTCGTCCTGGACGACAAGAAGAAAGGGGAATGAGCGGATGCAATTGCGATCCAAAGACTTGCTCGGCATCAAGGAGCTGTCAGTAGAAGAGATCAACCTGATCCTTGACACCGCTGAAACCATGAAACATGTTCTGTCTGCCAGCAGCAAGAAAACTGCCCATCTCCAGGGCAAGTCTGTTGTGACCCTCTTTTATGAAAACAGCACCCGGACGCGTCTGTCCTTTGAAATGGCTTCCAAGTTCATGGGGGCATCTTCAGCCAACATCTCTTCAGCGGGCAGCAGCATCAACAAAGGTGAATCGCTGATCGATACCGCCCGGACGATCGATGGCATGGCCACAGACATCCTGATCATGCGCCACAGCCAGTCCGGAGCACCGCACATGATAGCCCCGCTGGTCAAAGCATCCGTCGTCAATGCTGGCGATGGCATGAATGAACATCCTACCCAGGCTCTTCTGGATCTGTTCACCATGCGCCAGTATAAAGGCAGCCTCCAAGGTCTCGAAGTGGCCATTGTCGGCGACCTGCTGCACAGCCGCGTGGCCCGGAGCAACTTGTGGGCCCTCGATAAAATGGGCGCCAAGGTCCGCATGGCAGCGCCCAGCACCATGTTGCCTAAAGATCTCGCCAAAACTCCAGCAATCGTCTGCCCGACGGTGCAGGATGCCGTCCGGGGCGCTGATGTCGTCATGGGCCTGAGGGTCCAGCTGGAGCGCCAGCAGAAGGCGCTCTACCCATCGATCCGCGAGTATGCCCGCTTCTTTGCCATCGATGAAAAGACTCTGAAATTGGCCAAACCGGATGCGATTCTGATGCACCCCGGGCCCTGCAATCATGGTGTGGAAATGCCTTCCTGTGTCTACGATGGTTCACAATCTGTGATCAATGAACAAGTGACCAATGGGGTCGTCGTGCGTATGGCGATCCTGTACCTGCTTTCAGCAAGGAGGAACGGCTGATGAAAATCAGAATATCCGGCGGACGAGTGGTTGATCCGGTCGGCATGACCGAAACAGAACAGGACATCCTGATCGAAAATGGTGTCATTGTCGCGAGTTTTTGCGGTGATCCGGATCAGGTTATTGATGCAACGGGATTGGCTGTGCTGCCTGGTCTAGTGGATCCGCACACCCATCTGCGCGATCCAGGCTTTGAATATCGCGAAGATATCGTCAGCGGCACTAGAGCTGCGGTCCGGGGCGGCATCACGGCTGTTGCCTGCATGCCCAACACCA
>DIFN01000076.1:127836-146521 GCA_002419145.1 Mageeibacillus sp. UBA5747
AGCAAGAACCAGGATGGCAAAGAGCTGGCCGAAATCGGCTTGATGGCCGAGGCTGGGATCGTCGCCATTTCGGACGATGGCAAGCCGGTCCTGACTGCCGATTTGATGAAAAAAGCCATCCAGTACGCCGCCCAGTTCAATCTGACCGTGATTTCCCATTGCGAAGAGTCTTCACTGGCCGAGGGCGGCCACATGAATGAAGGCTTGGTCAGCCTTGAGCTCGGCCTCAGAGGGATTCCGACCATCGCGGAAGAGATCATGGTTGCCCGTGACATCCTGATTGCTGAGTACGTCGACTTGCCCGTCCATCTGGCTCATCTGAGCACCGCTGGCTCAATCGAACTGGTCCGCCAGGCCAAAGCACGCGGCGTGAAGGTGACCTGTGAGACCTGCCCGCATTATTTCACTCTGACTGAGGAAGCCTGCCGCGATTTCAACACCAGCGCCAAGATGAATCCGCCCCTGCGGACACAGAAGGACGTGGATGCAATCATCGCCGGACTCAGGGATGGCACGATTGATATGATTGGCACCGACCATGCGCCGCACCATGCGGATGAGAAGCAGATCGAATTTGGCTTGGCCAATAACGGTATCATCGGGTTGGAATCCTCTTTTGCCCTCGGTTACACCTACCTTGTTCTGACCGGCCAGCTAACGTTGCCAGAACTGGTGGCCAAAATGTCAACCCGACCTGCAGAACTTTTGCACCAGAAAATGGGCCGTCTCGAGCCGGGCTACCCGGCCGATATCACGCTGGCAGAGCTCACTAAGCCCTTCATGTTTGACAAGAATGCCTCGGCCAGCAAAGCCCGAAACACCCCCTACCACGGCTGGATGCTGCGTGGGCAAATCAAAATGACGCTGTGCGACGGAAAGGTGGTTTTCCCATGGTGAGTTTTGCCGACCGGCTGACCGATAAAATCAGGGAAACTGGCAATCCAACTGTCATGGGCCTTGACCCGATGCTCGACTATGTACCTGAATCTATCCGACGCCAAGCCACGCTCGAACTGACAGATCCGGCCGAGGCTGCTGGCCTGGCCCTGTATCTGTTCAACCAGCAGCTGATGGATGCAGTTGCCGATCTGATCCCGGCAGTCAAACCTCAATTCGCCTATTATGAGCAGTATGGCGTGCCAGGACTTGTGGCTTTGCAAAAAACCATCGCCTATGCCCGGGGGAAGGGCCTGCTGGTCATCGCTGATGCCAAGCGCAACGACATTGGCAGCACAGCCGAAGCATACTCCCGGGCCATTCTGGGTGAGACAAATCTCGGCGCAGCCAAAAGCCAGTCTTTTATGGGGGCAGACTGCATCACGTTGAATGGATACCTTGGTCTTGACGGCATCCAACCCTTCCTCGACCAGTGCCATAAGGGCGGTCAGGGTGTCTATATCCTGGTTCGGACCTCGAATCCTTCGGCCGGCGATCTGCAAGACCTGGTCCTGAACGATGGCCGTACCGTCTATGAAGCAATGGCTGACAAGGTTTCCGAATGGGGCCGCGACCTGATGGGACAATCTGGTTATTCGTCAGTCGGCGCTGTGGTCGGTGCGACGTGGCCGCGCCAGGCGGAAAAATTGCGCCAGATCATGCCTCACAGCCTGATTCTGGTGCCTGGCTATGGGGCTCAGGGTGCCACAGCCGATGATGCAGTCGCCAGTTTTGGACCAGATGGCCAGGGCGCGATTGTCAATGCTTCGCGCAGCTTGATGCTGGCCTATAAAAAACATGGTTTGCCCGCCGAGGATTTTGCCACTGCAACCCGGCTGGAAGCCATCGCCATGCGTGATGATTTGCGCAGCGCCTTGAAAAGAGCAGGACGGTCGATTGAATAATTATAAATAGAAATGTATAATTATACAGATTCTTGCCCTTTCCTGAAAGGAGATCCACATGCCCAAACGCACGGACATACATAAAATCATGGTCATCGGCTCTGGACCGATTGTCATCGGCCAAGCTGCCGAGTTCGACTATGCCGGAACTCAAGCCTGTCGCGCCCTGAAGGCGGAAGGCTACGAAGTTGTCCTGGTCAACAGCAATCCGGCGACGATCATGACCGATACCAATATGGCTGACAAGGTTTATCTCGAGCCGCTGCAGATCGACGTGATCCAGCGAATCCTGCTGGAAGAAGAAGTAGATGGCTTGCTGGCCACCTTGGGCGGCCAGACGGGCTTGAACTTCGCTATGGAGCTCTCCGAATCCGGCTTTCTCGACCAGCACAACATCGCCATGCTGGGCACTCCCGCCTCCGGGATCCGGATGGGCGAAGACCGTGAGGAATTCCGGGCCGCCATGCTGCGGATCAACGAACCCTGCATTCCTTCTGGCACTGCTAACAACCTCGAAGAATGTCTCCGCCTGGCCGAAGAAGTCGGTTATCCAGTCATTGTCCGACCCGCGTTTACCCTCGGTGGCACGGGCGGTGGCATCGCAGCCGATGAAAAAATGCTGCGCCAATTTGCCGTTTCCGGCCTTAATGCCAGCCGGGTGCACCAGGTCCTGATTGAACGCAGCATAGCCGGCTGGAAAGAAATTGAATTTGAAGCAATCCGCGATGCCAAGGGCAATGCCATCACCATTTGCAGCATGGAAAATTTCGATCCGGTTGGCGTCCATACCGGTGACTCTATTGTTGTGGCACCCGCCCAGACTCTGACCGACCTCGAATACCAGAAATTACGCACCGCTGCTTTGAAAATCGTTGCCGAACTGGGTATTGTCGGTGGCTGCAACGTCCAGTTTGCCCAGCATCCGACCCAGGTTGACTATGCTGTCATCGAAGTCAATCCCCGCCTGTCGCGCAGCTCTGCTCTGGCTTCGAAGGCTACTGGGTATCCGATTGCCAAGGTCGCCTCGCGCATTGCAGTTGGTTATGCCCTCGATGAGATCCCGAATGAGGTCACTGGCACCACCAAAGCCAGCTTTGAGCCGGCTGTCGACTACATCGTTACCAAAATCCCGAAATGGCCGTTTGATAAATTTGTCAAAGCTCGTCGTACGTTGGGCACACAGATGAAGGCTACAGGTGAGGTCATGGCCATTGCCAACACCTTCGAAGCCTCTCTGATGAAAGCAGTCCGTTCACTCGAACTGGGACTTTATGGCATGCGGGTGCCCCTGATGATGGATCTTTCTGACCACGATTTATGGCCCAGAATGATCCAGGCTGATGATATGCGCTTGTTTGCGATCGCTGAAGGTATCCGTCGTGGATTTGCAATTGATGAGATCTATGAACGGACTTGGATTGACAAATTCTTTCTCAAAAAGCTCTCCAGACTGGTAGCTACAGAAACTGCCATCTGTGCGATGAAAACCATCGATGACGCTCTGCTGACCCAAGCGGTGCGCATGGCCTTCACCGATTCCTGGATCGCCAAGCTGAGTGGCATCCCTGCAGAAAGGATTCGCCAGCGTCGCAAAGAACTCGGACTGGTTCACACCTACAAGATGGTTGATACCTGTGCGGGCGAATATGACGCTGTGACACCCTATTTCTATTCGACGTTCGATATGAAGAATGAGGCCATCCGCACCGAACGCAAAAAAATCCTCGTGCTCGGATCCGGCCCGATCCGGATTGGACAGGGCATCGAATTTGATTATTGCTCAGTCCATTCTGTCTGGGCTCTGCGTGAACTCGGCTATGAAGCCATCATTGCCAACAACAATCCGGAGACCGTTTCGACCGACTTCGATACCTCCGACCGGCTCTATTTTGAACCCCTGACACCGGATGATGTGAGAGCGATTATTGAAAACGAAAAGCCAGATGGTGCGATTTGCCAGTTTGGCGGCCAGACGGCGATCAAGCTGATCAAGGCCGTTTCGGAGATGGGTCTGCCCATTTATGGCACCTCGGCCGATGGCGTCGATGCAGCTGAAGACCGCCAGCGCTTTGACGCCATCCTCGAGGCATGCGACATCAAGCGGCCGAGCGGCACGACGGTCCGTACGGCGGATGAAGCCATCCACGCTGCTGCCGACCTGGGGTACCCCGTCCTGGTCCGTCCGTCCTATGTACTTGGTGGCCAGGGCATGGCCATTGTTCACAATGACATCGACATGATCGAATACATGCGCATCATCAACCTGGTCGAGCAGGAAAACCCGATCCTGGTTGACAAGTACCTCATGGGCGTCGAGCTGGAAGTTGATGCCGTTTCAGATGGCAAAGACATTCTGATCCCGGGCATCATGGAACATCTCGAACGCGCTGGCGTCCACTCAGGCGACTCGATTTCAATTTTCCCGGCCTACATCTCCGAGCGAATCCGCAACACCCTGGTGAACCACACCAGAAAATTGGCCCGGGCCCTGAAAATCATTGGCCTGATCAATATCCAATTCATCTTGTACAACGATGAGATCTATGTGATCGAAGTCAATCCGCGTTCGTCGCGCACCGTACCCTATATCAGCAAGGTTACCGGTATCCCGTTGGTCGACTTGGCCACGCGAGTCATGATGGGGGCCAAACTGACTGACTTTGCATACGGCACCGGCCTTTATGCCCGCTACCCGGCGGTCTATGCCATCAAGGCGCCGGTATTCTCCTTTGAGAAACTGCATGACGTCGACACCAGCCTCGGCCCGGAAATGAAGAGCACGGGCGAAGTCCTCGGCTTGTCTACGACTTACAGTGAAGCGATGTACAAGGCAATCCTGGCTTCCAATTTCAAATTCCCGCCCAAGGGCGCCGGCGTTCTGATGACGGTCAGGGACAGTGACAAACCGGATCTGGTCCCACTGGCCAGCCGGCTTAACAACCTGGGCTATGAGCTCTACGGTACGGGTGGGACCGCCAACTACCTCAACAAGTACGGCATTCCCTGCAGCGTCTCACGCCGTGTGGAAGAAGGCCATCCATCCACCGTCGATATGATCGACCAAGGCACCGTCAAAATGCTGATCAACACAGAAAACTCGGCCTCCAACGATGACCGCGAAGGATTTCGCCTGCGTCGCCATGCCATTGAGCACGGCATTGCCACCATCACCTCTCTGGATACGCTGGTGGCTGTCGTTGAGTGCCTCGAGCGCGAGCTAAAGCCTTCTGACCTCAAACCCTATGAAATCCGGGTCTTTGCTGACATTGTAGCTGCGACACGAGAAAATACGCTGCCGCAAAATGAAATGCCAATGCAAAATGACATGCTGAAAAAATAAGGGGATATCTGAATGCAGCAGATCGAATGGGATTGCACCATCCTCGAGAACCAGGCTCTCAATGACCAGTATTTCATCTTGACTTTGCAGGGGGAAACCATCAGCCAGACCGCCCAGCCAGGCCAGTTTGTCAACCTCTCCTGCCAGCAGTTCCTGCGCCGGCCCTTTGGCATCATGTCTGTAGATCGGAACACCGGCACCTTTAAGATTGGCATTCAAGTCAAAGGGAAGGGGACTTTGGAGTTCAAAGCCTTGAAATCCGGGGCAGTCGTTTCAGTCCTGGGCCCTCTGGGCCACGGCTTTGATGTGGCTGGCTACCGCCAGATCATCACAGTTGGAGGCGGCACGGGCGTTTTTCCACTGTACTTTGTCCACAAACAGTGCCGGGCAGCGGGGGTCAAGACTGTGGCCGTCTGCGGGTATCGCAGCACCCGGGATGCCATCCTCGTCGATGAATTGCGCCAAGTCGCCAGTCAGGCTGTTTTCGCCTCGGACACTGGCGGCCTGGACGTTGAAGGTCATGCGGCCCTGGCCCTGGATCACGTGCTTGCCGGGCTGGATTCCTTGGAAAACACGGTGGTCTTGACCTGCGGTCCCAAAATCATGATGCAAGCTGTCGCCGAACGGGCAGCCCGGGCGGGTTTGCCCTGCCAAGTTTCGCTCGAGGAGCACATGGGCTGTGGCATTGGCATCTGTCTCGTCTGTGTCTGCAAAATCAAGGAACAGGAAACCGGGGCGATCAGCCACCAGCGTTGTTGTGTCGAGGGACCGGTCTTTCCGGCGGAGGGGGTCGTATGGTGAACCTGTCTGTCCAGATCGGTGCACTGACCCTGAAAAATCCGGTCATTGCGGCCTCCGGCACCTTCGGGTTTGGCCGGGAAATGCAACAGTGGAACGAGCTGTCGGAGCTGGGCGCCATCTGTTCCAAAGGTTTGACCTTAAACCCGCGCCTGGGCAACGACCCGCCGCGGGTAGCCGAGACCACAGGGGGCCTTCTAAACAGTGTCGGCCTGCAAAATCCGGGACTGGAGGCATTCATTGCGACTGAGCTGCCTTTCATGAAAAGCCTGGGCACCACAATCATCGCCAACATCGCTGGACATTCACTCGCAGAAAACGTCGCCATGGCTGAGCAGCTGGACGCAACCGATGTGGATGGCATCGAATTGAATCTATCTTGTCCCAATGTCAGCCAAGGCTGCATGGCTTTCGGCAGCTCAGCGCCGATGATCGAAGAAGTCGTTTCTGCAGTGAGAGCCAAGACCCAAAAACCGCTCTGGGTCAAACTGACCCCCAATGTCACCAGCATTGCCGAGATGGCGTTGGCCGCCGAAGCGGCCGGCGCTGACGCGGTGAGTCTGATCAACACCCTGCTGGGACTGGCCATCGACCGTAAAAGCCGGCGCCCTGTTTTGCGCAACAATACGGGGGGCTTGTCCGGCCCAGCCATCAAACCGGTCGCTTTACGCATGGTCTGGGATGTCTACCGGGCGATCCGGATTCCGATTATCGGCATGGGCGGGATCATGAACGGCGAAGACGGCATCGAATTCATGCTCGCCGGGGCAACAGCCATCCAAGTCGGAACGGCAAATCTGATTAGTCCGACAGCCTGTCATGATGTTATAACAAATATGTCAGCCATCGCCCAGACTGAAAACATGGCACAGATCAGCCAGTATACCGGCCTGCTGCAGCCCTGGTGATTGTATACTGGAAGTCATCCGGACCTTGAATTTGGAGGAACCATCCCATGGATCAAGATCAAATGATCATCAAAGCCTTATTCGACACCCTGGCCATCCGAGTTAGTCCTACTGACCAGCCCTTCTGGTACACGTCAGGAACCTTAGGTCCTTATTACATCAATACCCATTTCCTTTATGGCAGCGAAGCTCAGGCTAACCAGCTGCTGACCTTGATTGAACAGGCCATCAAAGCCCCTTTGGATCTGCCCCAGGTCCTGTCAGCGGCCATTCTTGAGCAGTATCAGCAAGAACCGGTGTTCAAAGCGGTCATTGACCGCCTGGTCGATGCGGTATCGGATCTCGACTTTGATGTCGTGTCGGGCGGTGAAAGACGCGATTTCTTCTTTTCGATCCCTGTGGCAGCACGGACTGGCAAACCCCATGTCGCGATCCTCAAGAATGGCACGGCCTATTGGAGTGACCAGAATTTCCAGATGGTGCGTGAACTGCCTGACAGAGCCTTGCATGGCCAAACGTTCCTCCATGTCGCAGACTTGGTAACCGAGGCATCCAGCTACACCAGAACCTGGCTGCCCACTATTGCCCGCCTGGGCGGAACAATCACCAACACGGCTGTCGTCGTTGACCGCGTCCAGGGCGGCCGTGAAATTCTGGCTCAATCCGGCGTCGAACTGACAGCGTTGGCCAAAATCGACCTGGCCTTGTTTGAAAATGCCCAGCAGGCCGGTCTTCTGACGCCTGAGCAGACCGAACAGGTCAAGCGTTTCATGCAAGACCCGCACCAGTACATGGTCCAGTTTTTGTCTGAGCACCCCAACTTCCTTCATGAACAAATCAGACTGGGGGGCAAAGCCGCAGAACGCGCCCAGCGCTGCCTGGATCAAAACTATGGTCCAATCTGACGGTTGGCAGGAGCGCTCGATCTCTTATACGGTCGTTCGCAGCCGGCGTAAAACGATGGCCTTGATCCTGCGCCCTGACAATCAGCTGGAAGTGCGTTGTGGCCTTACCCTGCCTCAGGTTGAAATCGAACGTTTCATCGGTGAAAAGGAGTCCTGGATTCGGCGTAAAATGCTGGAAAACAGCCGTCTCACCCCGGTTCAGGCCCCACATGAACAAAATCAGCTGACTGCCCTGCGCCAGCTGACACAGCAAAAAGCACTTGCCGTGATCGAAAAGTATCCCCACCTGGTTCCAAGCCAGTTGGTGATCCGGCGCCAGAGACGGCGCTGGGGCAGCTGCAGCAAGTCCGGACTGATTTCGATCAATCTTTGCGCAGGCCTGTTGCCAGATGAATTGCTCGAATACATTGTCGTCCACGAGTTGTGCCATCTGGTCTATTTTGATCACAGCGCGCGGTTCCACCACCTGCTGGAGCAGCTCCTTCCCGACGCCCAGGTGAGAAAAAAGGATCTGCAGCGCTATTTGATCGCTTGAAGGATCGCTAAGATGCCAGATGCCATTTCATTCCGGAGCAGATAATCTTCAAGAACTGCATCAGAAGGTCATGCTTTGGCTCAGTCACAGAAGGTCTGGGAGCAGCCGTTAAGTTGTGATACAATCGGTAAATCCTGGTGCGAGCAGGGAAGGAGTACGGATTTGACAGGACTGATCCTGGTCTTGATCATCAGCAGCGTGTTATTGGCTATGACAGGTTCATTGATGCCGACCGAGGCGGCTTTACTGGTCATCGGCAGCGGCATTGCCCTGTTTACCATCAATTTCCGCCGCCATCAGGATCATCACCGCATGATTCTCAGAAGTCACGAACTTGGAGCCAGCAGTGCGAGCCAGGTCCGGCATCTGGGCGGGTTACCCTTTCCAGTTCCCACTCCTGTCAATCTCTTTCTGACCAAGGATTTTATCCGTTTTGAGTCAGATCACGATCTCTGGCAATGCTCCCGCAGCCAGCTCGACAAAATCGTGATCATGACCGCAGAGCAAATTCATTCTCTCACAGACCGGGAAATCCTTGCGGCCTTGTCGGGTGGTAATTCCAGGTTGCTCTCCCTGGTGCGCGAGAAAATCCGCCGTGGCTATACCTCGTTGCGTCATTCGCGCCTGTTGCTTCTGAAGATCAAAAGTTCGGACCAGGATGACAGTGATGCAGACATCTTGATTTTGTCCTGCACCAACGCCAGGGAACTCAGAAAGGTGATCCGGCGTGAGAATCTGGAGGATCGGGTGTATGATTTCATCCCGGCTTCCAGTGACGCGAAACAACCCTGATCGAAACGACTCAGATACAAGGAGAACAACCATGGGTTTTGAATACATCACCCGCATCCCAAGTTCCGAGGAGATCATCCGCCACTTTCCTGCTACAGATGCGGTTCGGGCCATCAAAGCCAAGCGCGACCAGGAGATCCAGGATGTACTGACCGGCCAGTCGGACAAGTTCCTTTTGATCATCGGACCCTGCTCCGCAGACTCCGAAGAGCCTGTGCTCGAGTATTGCCACCGTCTCTCCCGCCTGCAGGAAGAGGTGGCCGACCGGCTGGTGCTCGTTCCGCGCATCTACACCAACAAGCCGCGCACGACGGGTGAAGGCTACAAAGGCATCTCCCACCAGCCGGATCCGGAACGCGAGCCTGATATGGTGGGAGGTTTGATCGCACTGCGCCGGTTGCACCTGCATGCCATCGAGCAGACCGGTCTTTCAGCTGCGGACGAAATGCTTTATCCGGAAAACCACACCTATCTTTCCGATCTGCTGTCCTATGTGGCGATTGGTGCCCGGTCCGTTGAAAACCAGCAGCATCGTCTCACGGTCAGCGGTATCGACATTCCGGCTGGCATGAAGAATCCGACCAGCGGCGACCTGAGTGTCATGCTCAACGGGATCTACGCCGCCCAGCACGGCCATGTGTTTGCCTACCAGGGCTACCAAGTGCGTACCAGCGGCAATCCTCTGGCCCATGCCGTCTTGCGTGGCGCCGTCGACCATTCCGGCCATTCGATCCCGAATTATCATTACGAAGACCTCCAGACATTGGCTCATATGTACAGCCAGCGTGAGCTGGATAACCCGGCCTGTCTGATCGATACCAACCACTCCAATTCCAACAAGCGTTATAATGAACAGCCGCGTATCGCCAAAGAAGTGCTGCACAGCCGACGCCTGTCGCCAGACATCCGAAAGCTGGTCAAAGGTCTGATGATTGAAAGCTACCTGGAGGAGGGCAGCCAGACCATTGGGGATGGCATTTTTGGCAAATCCATCACGGACCCTTGCCTGGGTTGGCCAGATTCGCGTGAACTGGTCCTGACCATCGCCGATTTGGCTTGAAGAGGTATACCGCATTGTCGATCCGAACCATCACGGAACAAGAACTGGAACAGCAAACCCAATACAGCCAGTGGATTCGCAAGGCGAATCAGGAACGAGCCCAGTTTCTGAACCGGTCTTTGAGTTACCATATCATCACATTTGGTTGCCAGCAGAACGAAAATGACAGCGAACGCATGGCGGGTCTTCTCGATGCAATGGGTTACCAGGTGGTTTCCACGCCGCGAGACGCGGACCTGATCATTCTGAACACCTGCAGCGTGCGCGAAAATGCCGATGATCGCTTTTTTGGCCACCTCGGCATCGTCAAAAACATCCGGCGTGATCGACCAGACTTGATCATCGGCCTGGCCGGCTGCCTGATGACCCAGGGGGAGGCCGTGGCCAAGATCCGGCAAAGCTATCCCTTTGTCGATCTCGTGTTCGGCCCGCAGGACATTTACCGTCTCCCTGAACTTTTATACCATCGCCTGACCGACACCCGCCGCGTCTATGAGGTCGGGGAGGATGACACGCTGGTTGAAGGCCTGCCCATCCACCGGGCTAGAAAGCACCGGGCGCTGGTTACGATCATGCATGGGTGCAACAATTTCTGCACGTATTGCATCGTCCCCTATACCCGTGGTCGGGAACGCAGCCGGATGATGCCTGATATCCTGGTAGAAGTGCAGGATCTGGTTGCCAATGGCTACAAGGAAATCATGCTTTTGGGCCAGAATGTCAATTCCTATGGCAACGATTTGCAAAAAAACGATCCCTCCCAGCCGGATTTTTCAGATTTGCTGGCCCAAACAGCCCAGATCCCGGGCCTATACCGGATCCGTTTCATGACCTCGCACCCCAAGGATCTGTCGCCCAAGCTGCTGGATACGATCGCCCGATATCCGGTAATCGAACCTCACATCCATCTGCCTTTGCAATCAGGCAGCGACCGGATCCTCAAGGCCATGAACCGGCACTACACCCAGGCAGAGTTTGTGGCAATCGCAAAAAAGGCCAGAGCTCTGCGCCCCGGCCTGACGATTTCGACCGATTTGATCGTCGGCTTTCCCGGTGAAACAGAAGAAGACTTTGTCCAGACTTTGGCCACAATGGAACAAGTCCGTTTTGACGCGGCTTTCACCTTCCAGTACAGCCGGCGCACCGGTACGCCAGCAGCAGAGTATCCGGACCAGATTGATGACCAAACCCTGCGCGACCGATTTTCCCGCTTGACTGCCTTGCAGAATGAACACAGTCTGACCAGCAACCAGGCGTTGGAAGGACAGCTCCAGGAAGTCCTGATTGAAGGGCGCAGTGAAAACGACCCGCTTGTTCTGAGTGGACGTACAGCCCACAATCGCCTGATCAATTTTCGCTTGCCAGACGAGTATCCCTTTCCAGCTGAATGGTACCACCCGGATGGAACCGTCGATACCTCTCGCCTGGAAGGCCAGATCTGCCAGGTACGGATTACCCGGGCGAAAACGTTTTCCCTGGAGGGTCAATGGGAGCGGTTGCTACCATGGGACTGACCTATGCCGACATCGATTTGACGCGCATCACACCGATGATGCAGCAATATCTCGACCAGAAACAGGCTTGGCCGGATTGCCTGCTGTTTTTTAGGCTCGGTGATTTCTACGAATTGTTTTTTGATGATGCCGTGACAGCTGCCCGTGAACTGGAGCTGGCCCTGACAGGTCGTGACTGTGGCCAGGTAGAACGAGCCCCGATGTGCGGTGTGCCTTACCATGCTGCTGAAAACTACATCAACCGCCTGGTCGGCCGAGGCTACAAAGTGGCAATCTGCGAACAAGTGGAAGACCCAGCTCTGGCCAAGGGCATTGTGCGCCGCGAGGTGATCCGGGTTGTGACGCCTGGAACCGTTCTGGAGCCATCCGCACTCGATGAAAAGCGCAACAACTACATTGTTGCGGTCTATCAGCTGAACCAGTTTTTTGGCCTGGCAGCCTGTGATTTGTCGACCGGCCTTTTTGAAACCACGCAACTGGTGGTGGGTCAGACTTTGGCCAAACTGGCTGATGAACTGGCGCGACTGAATCCGGCTGAAATCGTCCACAACCGTGTTTTTGCTGAAACGGCGTCTAAAATGCAAACAATTATCCGTTCTAATGTCACATTGTCCTGTCGTCCTGATCATGAATTTCTCCCTGAATTCATGCGGGAGATCTTGCCCCAGGCCGATGATCATGCCCTCTGGGCCAGGGCTTCAGCTGTTTTGGTCCATTACCTCAAAGAAACACAGCATCAGACCCCCGATCATATCGCCCGGATAGAGCCCTACCAGATTGCCGATTTCATGACTTTAGACGCCAATGCCCGGCGCAATCTGGAACTGACCGAGACACTGCGCGACAAGCAACGCAAGGGCAGCCTGCTCTGGGCGATCGACCAGACCATGACCAGCATGGGATCACGCTTGCTGCGCCGCTGGGTCGAGCAGCCTCTGCTGAGTCTTCATGACATCAAGGTTCGCCAGGAAGCGGTGGCTGATTTCAAGGCGGCCTATCTGGCGCGCCAGGAAATCCGGGAGCGGTTGCATGGTCTGCACGATCTGGAGCGATTGTGCAGCAAACTGGCGCTCAAGACCGCCCATGCCCGGGATCTGGTTGCCTTGCGCCACTCGCTGGCGAAATTGCCTGGTCTGGTCGCAATTCTGGCCGCAATGGACCGCCCAGCGCTTCGTACCTGGTCGGAAAAACTCGATCCATTGACCGATCTTGAAGCCTTGCTGACGGCGGCCATCCATGACGAACCGCCGCTGAGCCTCAAGGAAGGTCAGCTGATCAAGGAAGGCTATCAGGAGCAGGTCGATCAGCTGCGTGCAGCAGCCCGGAATGGCAAGCAGTGGATCATCGACCTGGAGAACCGAGAGCGGGAGCGTACGGGGATCCGCAGTCTCAAGATCGGCTACAATAAAGTCTTCGGCTTTTATCTGGATGTGACCAAATCCAACCTGAACCAAGTGCCGGACACGTACATCCGCAAGCAGACCTTAGCCAATGGTGAGCGTTACATCACCAGTGAACTCAAGGAAATGGAAGATACCGTACTGGGAGCCGAACAAAAATCCATCGCCCTTGAATACGAGCTGTTCTGCGAGATCCGGGACCAGGTGCTGGGACAATTGCCGCGTCTGCAGCAGACCGCCCAGGCTCTGGCAGCTATCGATTGTCTGGCTGGCCTGGCTGAATTGGCGGACCGCCAGAATTATTGCCGGCCTGAAGTCAATCTGTCTGATCAGCTGATGATCCGTGGCGGGCGTCATCCTGTGGTCGAGAAAATGCTCGGTGACAGTCAGTTTGTCCCGAACGACACGGTTTTGGATCTGGGAAGCCGGCGCCTGATGATCCTGACCGGACCGAACATGGCCGGTAAATCAACTTACATGCGCCAGGTTGCCCAAATCGTCCTGCTGGCCCAGATCGGCAGTTTTGTGCCAGCCCAGTCTGCCCAGATCGGCCTGGTTGACCGAGTTTTCACCCGTGTTGGTGCATCTGATGATCTGGGCGGTGGCCAGTCAACCTTCATGGTTGAAATGAGTGAAGTGGCAACCATCCTGGAAAATGCCACCGCACGCAGCCTGCTGATCCTCGACGAAATCGGCCGCGGCACCAGCACGTATGATGGTTTGTCCATTGCCTGGTCGGTCATTGAACACATTGCGGACCCGGCGGTCCTCGGCTGCCGGACCTTGTTTGCCACCCATTACCATGAATTGACCGATTTGGCTGAGTCCATGGCTGGCGTGTTCAACTGCCATGTGGCCGTCGACGAATCCAAGGGTGAAGTCATTTTTCTGCACCAGATCCGCGAAGGCGGCTCTGATGACAGTTATGGCATCGAGGTGGCCCGTATTGCCGGCGTACCAGAATCGGTAGTCAAGCGTGCCCGTGAACTCCTGGTCCAGCTTGAAAATGAAAATGAGGCCAGAACCAAGGGAAAAGTCCGCCGCTTTGCCAAACCAATGGACGGGCAGATCGATCTATTTGCCGCTGCCATGGCAGGGCAGGGTGCCGGCGAGTTGCTCACCAGCCTGCGGCAGCTGGAAATCAGCCAGATGACGCCGCTGGATGCTTTGAATACCTTGTATGATCTGCAGCAAAAAGCCAAGGCCAGTAGTGGAGGGAAGAGCCGATGAGTGTGATCTCTGTTCTGAGCGCACAGACTGCCAACAGCATCGCTGCCGGTGAAGTGGTGGAACGCCCAGCTTCCGTGGTCAAGGAACTGGTTGAAAATGCACTCGACGCGGGGGCTTCGGTGATCCATGTCGAGATTCGCCAGGGCGGCATCAGCTTCATCCGCGTGTCCGACAATGGCTGCGGTATGGACCAGGCAGACGCCCAGCTCGCTTTTGGCCGTCATGCCACCAGCAAAATCCGCTCGATCGATGATCTCGAACAACTGACAACCATGGGATTTCGCGGTGAAGCCCTGGCCAGCATCGCGGCTGTGGCTCAGGTCCGTCTCGAGACGCGCCAGATTGGTCAGCCAGCAGGAACAACGGTGGAAATTGCGGGTGGGGAAATGATGTCGGTGCGGCCAGCCGGTTGTCCGGAAGGCACGACCATCACGATCGAAAACCTTTTTTACAATACACCGGCCCGGTTCAAATTTTTAAAAAAAGACAGTTCGGAAGCATCTGCAGTAGCCGATGTTCTTGAACGGATTGCCCTGGCCCGGCCAGATGTGTCCTTCCGTCTCGTGAGCCAAGGCAATGAACTGCTCCACACCCCGGGCAACAACGATCTGCGCAGTGCCATTTTTGCCGTCTTTGGCAAAGAAGCCGCCAGCGCCAACCACGCTCTCGATTACACAATGGCTCCCGTCCATGTGTCGGGATTCGTCGGTACACCCGAAGCGGCGCGCAACAGCAGAGCCCAGCAATGCTTGTATGTCAATGGCCGACTGGTCAAATCGCGTGCCATCAGTGCTGCGATTGACGAAGCTTATGCCACACACCTGATGAAACGCAAGCACCCTCTGGCTGTCCTGAAAATAGATCTGCCCTCCCCGCTGGTCGATGTCAACGTCCATCCCCAGAAGATGGAGGTCCGGTTCTGGGAGGAGCAAACGGTGTTCCGGGCAGTCTACCATGCCATCCAGAATGCCTTGCACGCGGGTGGTGCCATCATTTCCAGCGCCCCGCAGGCAGAACTTGAGCGGGTGCCCTCACCGGATCCTGTCCAGACCACGCTGCCACTTTCTGAAGAAATACCGCAAGAGCTTCCCGTATCTTATGGACCAGAATCCGCATCAGCGGAACAAGATCCAGCCGGTCTGGAAGTAAAGGATGCTGCTAATCTGGCCAGGCAACAACAGACAGCTTGGCCGGACCAACCACTGACCAAGTCAGCACAGGTTGCGGCCCAGGATGATTCTGCAGCGACGGTCCAGACTAAGTCCATCTCCAGTTTGCGGTCGGCCCGCCTGATCGGACAGCTGTTTGCCACGTATCTCGTGCTCGAGCATGAACAAGATTTGCTGCTGGTCGACCAGCACGCTGCCCATGAACGCATCTTGTTCGAACAGCTGGTGGCACGTCACCGGGCCAGGGGACCAGCTGCCGTCCAGCCTTTGCTCATCCCGCAGACTGTCGAAGTCTCAGCCAGGGAACAGGCCATACTTCTGGCTGAGCAGGAAAATCTTCTGCAAATAGGATTTGAATTTGAAGCCTTTGGTAGCCAGTCCATTTTGCTCAGAAGCCTGCCCGACAGTGGCCGCACTGCCATCAAACCGCAGGCCGCACTGAGGGTCCTCCTGGACGCCTTGTTGTCTGACAAATTGCATTCTGAAGATCAAATTGACGATCTGTACTACACCTTGGCCTGCAAAGCGGCGATCAAGGCGCACGACAAACTGGATAGCCGCGAAATGGAGCAGCTGCTGTCGGACCTGGACGAGCTGGAAGACCCGTATCATTGCCCCCACGGGCGCCCCGTGATCATCCGCATCAGTCGCTATGAGCTGGAAAAGCAATTCAAGCGGATTGTCTGACGTGGCAGCAGTAAAACACCCATTCGTTCTGGTTATCTGTGGACCGACGGCTTCCGGCAAATCAAACACGGCGCTCGAGATCGCTCTCCAGCAGGACGGAGAGATCGTATCAGCGGATTCGATGCAGATTTATCGCGGCATGGATATTGGTACTGCCAAGGTGACCCCCAAAGAGCAAGCTTTGATCCGTCATCACTTGATTGACTGTTGTGAACCAGGGGAATCGTTCAGTGTCGCACGCTTCAAAGAGCTGGCGACGGCGGCGATCCGGGATATCCAAGCCCGGGGCAAGCTGGCCATTGTTTGCGGCGGCACAGGCCAATATATCCGTGCACTCGTCCAGGGCATCACATATGTGGAAATACCGGCAGATCTAAACCTGCGCGCAACACTCAATCAGCGGGCGAGGGAAGAGGGGCTCAACAGCCTTTTTAGGGAACTGAGCGAGGTGGATCCGGTTGCAGCACAAACCATCAAGCCACAAGATCAAAAGCGGATCGTCAGAGCTCTGGAAATTTACCACCAGACCGGACGACCCAAAACAGACCACGTGGCAGAATCGCTGCTCCAGGGACCGGAGTTTAATTTTATTGTCTATTGCCTGAACCATCAACGGGCGGTTCTGTATGATAAAATTAATCAGCGTGTCCAGACCATGATCGACCAGGGACTGGTCGAGGAAGTCCGGCAGCTGATGGCCTCAACTGCCGGAACGGCTGCAACGACAGCCTGGCAAGCCATAGGCTACAAAGAGATCATCGCCTATCTGCAAGGGCAAAAAGGCCTCCAGGAAGCTGTTTCTGACATTGCTCAGGCCACCCGGCGATACGCCAAGCGTCAGCTTACCTGGTTTCGTAAAATGCCAGATGTTCATTGGATCGAAGATCTCAGCCCGGACCAGGCAGCGTGCTTGATCCTGGATGAGCTGAAAAAACAGGCAATATTCTGATCATCTGGTGGTATTTTGTCGAAAAATTTCTGAATCAGTTCATGTTCATCGACTCAATTATGGCGTACGCTCATCCTAATACTTGAAAGGAGGGCGCACGATGAATTCAAATGCGTCAGCAACATCTCAGACCATCCAGGAACGACATGGCTCTGATCTCAAACTCCAAGATATTTTTCTCAATCAATGCCGCCGCGAACACGTGCCTGTGGCCATACATTTTATCGACCAGAGCGTCAAGTATGGCCAGATCATCGGTTTCGACCAGCTTTGTATCGTTTTAAGGACTAATGGTCACCAGCGCCTCGCCTTCAAGTCGGCCATCTGCATGATCGACCCGCAAGAGGATTTCTCTTACATCTTCAATGACCCGCAGCGTCTGGAAAATCAAAAGAAATCTTCAAAATCCAGTGACTCAGCCGTGGTCACGGTATAGACCACAGACCTTACCCAGGATCTGGCAATCTGGCTTGTCAAAAGGGATCAAAGGGTAGGCAGGATTTTGCGGCTGGAGAACGATCTGGCCATCGACATTGGCCAGCTTTTTAACAGTCGCTTCATCACCGACCAGGGCGACGATGATATCTCCGGTCCGGGCAGTGGATTGCTTTTTGACAATGACATAGTCGCCGTCAAGGATGGCCGCACCAACCATGCTGTCACCCTTGACCTTGAGAACGAAAATGTCGCGGTCATCGGGCAGAAAATCTGCTGGAAAAGGAAAGAAACGTTCGATGTTTTCCTGGGCAAAGATCGGCATGCCAGCCGTGACCTCGCCGACCAGGGGCAGTGAAACCACCCGGTTGGACTCCTGTTCGGGGATCGTGATCGCCCGGCGCTTTCCCGCAGAATAGACGATTTTACCCTGCTGCTGCAAGCGCTGGAGATGACTGTGGATGGTTGAGGTCGAGCGAACCCCGACGCCGGCACAGATGTCTCGTACCGCAGGGGGATAACCTTTGTCCCGGATGTATGCGACGATGTATTCATAGACCCGGTTGACCGTATCGTCGACATTGGAACGGGTGAATGGATAAGTCGTCATGTCTCGCCTCCCAGACAAACATTTGTTTCATCCAATCGTAACAAACTGTCCTGAGCTTGTCAAACTTATGTTCGTTTTGTTGCAGTCCGCTTTTTACGCTATAATGGCTGTGTTATTTGATCGTGAAGGATGGACCTGCACTTGAAAAGCTATGATACCAAACCGGATCATCCCGTCCGCCCAGCCCAGCCTCAAGGCCTGGACCGTCTGGTAGCCATGAAAGAAGGCGCGCAGACGTACCTGCAGCGCGGTCAGGCATATATCAAGAAACATGGGCCATACTGGCTACGCCAGATCAGGCAGGATGTCAAGCGCGACAGTAAACAAGCTGTCAAAGCCATCCGCCGTGTCGGTCAGGAACGCGTCTATCGCCTCAAGGGCTATACCACCGTTGCCAAGATCAACCGCAAACGGCAATCAGAACGCCAGCAGCGTTTCCTGCGCCGTCTCTTGCTGATTTTGTTTGCAGTCCTGTTGGCGATCCTTTTGCTGAATGTCTACAATCCAATCCA
>DIFN01000076.1:146708-185379 GCA_002419145.1 Mageeibacillus sp. UBA5747
TGAAAAGAGGCCCTTTCCAGCCTAAGCTGGTCATGAGCCTCCTTTGAGCGGTATGTGCGATCGTTATGGGTGGGCTTTCAGGTATTCAGCCAGGTCAAGCTCCATCAGGATCAGGCTCAGCCAGTGGTCCTGCTTGAAACCAATGTCTTTAAGCTCACCGCACGTTTTGAAACCAAATCGTTCATGAAAACGGACACTGGCCTGATTGTTGCCGTCAATGGCCGCAATGATTTTTTTCAAACGAGTCCTGGCTGCCGCAGCCAGCAACACGCTCATCAGCTGCTGGCCGATCTTCTGGCCCAGGTAGTCTGGCAGTACATAGATACTGTTTTCGGCACAGGGCCAGTAACCTTCGTACGGCCTGAAATCGGACAGACAGCTATAGCCGACAATCAGGTCGGAGATTTCTGCGACAAAAACCGGACGTTCGGGGGTCTGGTGGCTGGAGTCAAATTGCTCGATCCAGCTCGGTCCAGGCACTTCATAGCGCCAGCTGGCTGTGGTGTGCTCAATATAGTAGCCCAAGATACGACGAATCGCCGGATAATCGGCTGGTTTGGCTGGACGGATGATGGCGCGTTCCATCAGGACACAATCCCTGGGATTTGATTGACGGCAGACAAGATGGCCCGCAGCGAAGATCGGCTGACGCTGGAGGAAATGCCGGCACCTACATAGGTTTTGTTGCCACCATTCTTGATGATCACATAGGTAATGGCCTGCGATCCAGTGCCGCGTTCCAGAGCATGCTCGTGGTAGTCGGTGATTTCGAATTGGTTTTTGAGATGGGTTTGCAGAGCCTGACAGAACGCATCGAGCAGTCCGTTGCCTGTGCCGCTGATCGATGCTTCCTCGCCGTTGATCAGGATCTGAGCACTCATCTGGACCGTTTTGTCATCGAGCATTTCTTCGCGATAGCTGACCAGGTCCAGCGGCTGCTTGAGGTTAACATAGGTGTCGAGGAACAACTCATGCAAATCGCCTGGTGTAAGGTCAGACTGGCGCTGGTCGGACACGCGGGTCACAATGGCTGAAAATGCCTGCTGAACAGGCTTGGGCAGCTGGTAGCCAAAATTCTGCTCCAGAATATAAGCAACACCTCCTTTGCCAGACTGGCTGTTGATGCGGATGATCGGATCGTAGGAACGGCCAACATCAAGTGGATCGATCGGCAGATAAGGAACCGCCCAGTGCTCCTTCCCTTTTTTCATCGCCGCCAGGCCTTTGTTGATCGCATCCTGGTGCGAGCCCGAGAAGGCCGTGTAGACCAGTTTACCCGCATATGGATGGCGCTGCGGCACGGACATTCGGGTGCTCTCTTCATAGATATCAATGATCTCATTGATGTTGGAAAAGTCTAGTTCGGGATCGATACCCTGTGAGAACAGATTCATGCCCAAGGTCAGAATATCGCTGTTGCCAGTCCGTTCACCATTGCCGAACAACGTGCCTTCAACCCGATCGGCGCCTGCCAGTAAAGCGAGCTCAGTCGCAGCCACAGCGGTGCCGCGGTCATTGTGCGTGTGCAGGCTGACCCAGATGCGGTCGCGATAGCGGGTGTTGCGGCAGAAATACTCCACCTGGTCGGCATAAATGTTCGGGGTCGACATCTCCACCGTGGCTGGCAGGTTGATAATGGCCTTGTGCTCCAAAGTAGGTTGCCAGACATCACAGACGGCATCACAAATCTCGACCGCAAAATCCAGTTCCGTGCCGGTGAAACTTTCCGGCGAATACTCGAAGGTGAACTCGCTGCCACAGGTGTCCTGCTCAGCAATCTCCTTGACCAATCTGGCACCGAACACCGCCAGCTCTTTGCACTGGGCCTGATCCATGTGGAAGACTACATCACGCTGCAAAGTCGATGTGGAGTTATACAGGTGGACGACTGCCTTACCGACACCGCGCAAGGCTTCGAAGGTCCGTTCGATGATGTGCTGGCGCGACTGGGTGAGCACCTGGATGGTGACATCTGACGGGATCAGATGGTGATCGATCAGATAACGGGTGAACTCGAATTCGGTGTCCGAAGCAGCCGGAAAGCCAATTTCAATGGTCTTGAAGCCCAGACGCACCAGATGTGAGAAAAACTTCAGCTTCTGCTCAAGGTTCATCGGTACTTCCAAAGCCTGGTTGCCGTCGCGCAAATCGACACTGCACCAGAGGGGGGCCTTGGTCAGAGTCCGGTTGGGCCACTGGCGATCCGGCAGGTTGATCGGCGGAAAAGGCTGGTATTTCTGAACGTTTTTCATGGGGTTCGTGCTCCTTTCAAGGCATAAAAAAAGTCTTTCGTCTCTTTTGCGAGACGAAAGACTGTTAAAAGACTTCCGCGGTACCACTGCGCTTCACCGCCAGATGGCGGTGCACTCTGCGGGTGCAGGCCCCAAAGGCCGATACCCTGTCTCGATAACGGGAGATCCCGACGCCTCCTACTGCCCTGTCGCCAGAGGTTCAGTGCGTGCACTCCGAGGTGAGTTCGACCCTGTCCGGATACTGCCTTGCACCTGACGGCAGCTCTCTGTCAATCCATGCGCTGGTCTACTGGTCCTCTTCGACGTGAGATGTGTGGTTGTAAAGGTTCGTTTGCATTAATCTAGCATAGTCTTCTGGATCAAGTCAAGTGTCAAGTCGTGGAGCGGACTTTCAGTTCGGGTGCGACCAGGATCCGTTGCCGGGTCCGTTCCGGGAAGGCTTCCATTTCGCGAATCAGAGCATGCAAGGCTTCTTCCCCCAGCTTGTCACGCGGCTGCGAGACCGTGCTGAGCTCAATCTGGGGCAAAGATGCATAATTGATGTCATCAAAACCCATGATGCCAAAGTCCTGGGGCACGTGGATGTTGTGCTCGCGCGTGTACTGGAGCACACCGAGGGCGATGATGTCATTGCTGCAGAATACCGCATCGGGTGGCTTTTGCAGCTGCATCATCTTACCAAAGCGTTCATAGCCGCTTTCAAGGCGAAAGCCACCGAAGCTGATCAGTTTCGGATCGACAATCAGGCCATTTTCCTGCAACGTCTGCTGATATGCCAGCAGGCGGATCTGGTTGGAAGGCGAAGTTTCCTGGCCACCGATATACGCAATGCGCTTGTAACCGCGGTCCACCAGATGCTGGACGGCCATCCGGCTGCCTGCCTCATGGTCCACCTCGATGTAGGACAGGTCGTCATCACCGGCGTGCCAGAAAACAACAATTGGAACATTGTAAGCTTCGAGAGTCTCCGGCTTGAAAAAGCCGGTTGGTTTGAGAATGATGCCATCGACCCGCTGCTCGACCATGACCCGCAGCTTCTCTTGCTCTTTCTGCTGATCCCAGCCGGTGTTGCAGACCATGGTGGTATAGCCGGCGTTTTCGGCTGCGGAATTGACAGCCATGGTGATGTCAGCGAAAAACGGATTCGAGACATCCGGGACGATCAGGGCAATGTTCATCGATTTGCGTTTGACCAGACTGCGAGCTATGGCATTAGGCTGGTAGCCCATCTCACTAGCCAGCTCCATGATCAGCTTTCGGGTCTCACTGCTGACGTCGGAGCGGTTGTTCAATGCTCTGGAAACGGTGGCGTAAGAAACGCCAGCTCGTTCGGCAATATCTTTGATGGTAATCATGCTGTCCTCCCGGATTCCTTTATGATGCCAATTGTAGCGCAGAACAAGTCATCCGGTCCATGCCTGGCCTTATTTGGCCCCGAGATAACCCAGGTGGACGAGCAACTCCGCGGTCAGGACGGATCCGCCCGCTGCTCCACGGATGGTGTTGTGCGAGAGGCAGGCGAATTTGTAGTCCAATAGCGGGTCTTCCCGCAGGCGGCCAATGGCGATGCCCATGCCATGGCCGACCTCGCGGTCGAGAACCGGCTGAGGACGATTGTCTTCGTTAAAATAGGTCAGGAACGGAGTCGGTGCCGAGGGGAGCTTGGCCTGCTGCGGGATGCTTTCATAGTTGGCCCAGCGGGAAAGAATCTCCTCCTGGCTCGGCTTGTTTTTGAATTTGACAGCGACAGAAGCCGTGTGGCCTTCCTGGACAGCGACGCGGTAGCACTGGGCTGATATGACCGGACTTGTGGCTTTGACGATCTGGCCATCCTGCAGCGTGCCCCAGATTTTCAAAGGTTCCTGTTCGCTCTTCTCTTCTTCACCACCGATGTACGGAATCAGGTTGTTGACCATTTCCGGCCAGTCCTGAAACGTCTTGCCGGCGCCAGAGATCGCTTGATAGGTGCTGACGAAGACCTGCTGGGGTTCGAATTCCTGAAGCGCAGCCAGCGCCGGGACGTAACTCTGGATCGAGCAATTGGGTTTGGCAGTGATAAAGCCGCGGCTGGTGCCGAGACGGCGGCGCTGTGCTTCGATCACCCGGGCGTGTTCCGGATTGATTTCCGGGATGATCACCGGGACATCCGGTGTCCAGCGATGGGCTGAATTATTGGAAACGACCGGGGTTTCATACCGGGCAATCTGTTCTTCGAGAGCTCGGATTTCGTCTTTTTTCATATCGACCGCACAGAAGACAAAATCAACCTGCTCGCAAAATGCGGCCAGGTCCGTGGTGCTCTGGACGGTGATCCCGGCCATCGACTCAGGCAGGTTGCGCTCAATCTTCCAGCGGCCAGAGACGGCCTCGGCATAGGTCTTGCCAGCAGAACGCGGTGATGCGGCAATAGCCACTGTTTCGAACCAGGGATGCTGATCGAGCAAAGTTAAAAAGCGCTGGCCGACATATCCGGTGCCGCCGATAACGCCAACTTTCAATTTCTTTTCCATGATGCTTCTCCTCATGCTCATATGTCCATCCATCGCGGACATATGTCTTTATCGCGTGAATTGTACCATAGCAGGTTGCCTTTGACAAGCGACTGGACTTTAAGGGACAATGAATTCACCTTATCTGGAAGGACTGTGAACATGACAGGTCACGCTTTGCCCCACCCACAGGTTGTCCCCAAGCCGAAAAAGCGCCCGCAACCCAGGCCGTCGGACAGTTTTATCTGGCTCGATCAGTTCCTGGGTTATTTCCAGTCGATCAAGGAACGATCCCCCCTGACGATCAAAGAGTACCGCTATGACCTGGTCCTCTTCTTCCGCTTCATGGTCCGGCGCCGGCACCTTTGCCCTGCTGATCTGTCTTTTGATGAAATTTCGCTGGCCACAGTCGACGAGAACCTGATCCGTTCGATCACCCTGGCGGACCTGTATGCCTTTATCACCTTCTTGTCGGTGGAACGCAAAAACGGCCCGGCCATCCGAGCCCGGCGCGTTGCATCGATCCGAACTTTTTTCGGCTATCTGAAAAACAAAGCCCGAATTCTCGACGAAAACATCGCCCTGGAACTGGAATCCCCGCGACTGTTGCGCCGCCTGCCGCGCCATTTATCACTTGAGGAGAGTGAGAAGCTCCTCGAGACCGCAGCTGAATCCACTCACACCTGGTCGGTCCGGGATTACTGCATTCTAACTTTGTTTCTCAACTGCGGCATGCGTTTGTCCGAACTGTGCAACATCGACCGGTCTGATATCCGGGGAGATACCTTGCGTGTGCTGGGCAAAGGCGGCAAAGAACGGACCATCTATCTCAATGCAGCCTGCCTCGATGCCCTGGAAGATTACCTCAAAGTCCGGCCGGACAAGCAAAACAGTGATCCAGATGCGCTCTTTGTCAGCCGTAACCACCGTCGGATCAGCACTAAAATGGTTCAACTCCTGGTTAAGAAGTTCATCGCGGCTTCCGGACTTGACCCTCAGCGCTATTCAGTGCATAAATTACGCCACACGGCCGCCACCTTGATGTACAAATACGGCAAAGTGGATATCCGTGCCCTCCAGGAAATCCTCGGCCATTCCAGCATCGCGACCACTGAAATCTACACGCATGTGGATGCGGACAGCCTGCATCAGGCCGTAGAAAGCAATCCTCTCAGCAGGCGGCGACGTAAGAATTGACAGGGCGTGAGATATTCTTAGCAAAGTGAAGCTGTGGTCCCGGACTTCTTAAAAATCCGGCGTATAGGTCGCACTGGCCGCAGTCCGTTCCTGGCCCAGCAGGCGGGTCAGACCTTTGAGTTCGGCATGTTCAATGACTTTCTGGTACTCATAGGTCGTGACCTTGCGTTTCATTTCAGGACAGGCGGCCATCTGGGCGTGCAAATTCGGAAATGGCGTATACTGGTTCATGATTGCCAGCGGAATATCCGGGGGCAATTCCTGGGCGATCCAGTCGATGATCGAGAAGGCATCGCGATGGTGCCCTGGCAAAACCAAAAGGCGCAGGGCTACACCACGAACCAACAAACCATGCGGGTCCCATTGCGTCTCCGGTTGCTGGCGCTGCATCTCCAGGATGGCTTTGGCCGCTACGTGCGCATAATCAGGGGCCTGGGCCAGTCTGGCACTTAAGTCTGGGTCCCAGAATTTGAAATCCGGCAGGTATACATCCACGGATCCAGCCAGCGATCGCAAAGCAGTGACCGTTTCATAGGAGCTGGTATTCCAGACGACTGGGATTGTCACAGCGCTGGATCTTAGCGCCCGGACCAGGGCTGGCACGTCCTGGACAAAGTGGCTGGCCGTGACCAGGTTGATGTTGTGGACACCTTCCCCGGCAAGCTGGGCCAGCTTGAAAGCCAATTCATGAACGGTGAAATCCGTCCCGGGCAAGGGCATGTCCGGATCCGGCTGGCTGATCGTATGATTCTGGCAAAACAGGCAACCCAGCGGGCAGCCGGAAAAGAACACCGTCCCCGAACCGCGCGTGCCACTGATGTAAGGCTCTTCCCAGTGATGCGCCATGATCCTGGCGACGCGGAAAAGACCGGGGCCGGTGCGGCTGCCGCATAGCCCCGGTTCTTGCATCGTCCGTGCCGCGTCGCACTGGCGCGGGCAGAGGCGGCAGGCACTCATGCCTTCATGTGCTGGAAAAAGGTCTTGTAGGCCAGGAATGTATGGTAGAGGTCAATCTTGCTGATCACCTCAAAAGGTGAATGCATCGACAGGACAGGCACGCCGCAGTCGATGACTTCGATGCCCAGATTGGCCATGTAACCAGCGATGGTGCCACCGCCGCCAGCGTCCACTTTGCCCAGCTCCCCAGCCTGCCAGGCGATCTTGTGTTCATCCATCAGCCGGATGACGGCAAAATAGAATTCGGAACTGGCGTCCGAGGATCCGGATTTACCACGCGAACCGCCGAACTTCATGAAGTTGATACCCTTGCCCAGGTAGGCATTGTTGCGGTTATCGGACACAGAAGCGAAGGTCGGATCGTAGGCATTGGTGACGTCGCCGGATAACATGCGGCTGTTTTCGAGCAGTGCGTAAAACTCAAGCTGGGTCGGCTGTTCCACTTGGCGCGCATAGATTTCATAGATGAACTGTTCATACGTGCGCGATTTGGCGCCGGTATTGCCGACACTGCCGATTTCCTCCTTGTCAAAGAGGAACGTGATGCCCGTGCGTTCGAGCCGGTCAACACGGGTCAGGGCAACAAAGGCCGGGAATGAGCAAGCCCGGTCGTCGTGGCCATAAGCGCCGACCATGCTGCGGTCAAATCCGATATCTCGCGCTGGATAAGCGGGGACTATTTCCAGTTCAGCCGTGACCAGGTCAGATTCGGTGATGTTATATTGCTCTTTGAGAACTTGGAGTAAGCCCAGCTTGAACCGGCCGCTGGCCTCTGTGTCGGCAAACGGGATGCCTCCGACGAGGATGTTGAGATCCTCACCACGGATGACTTCGGTTGCTTTCTTTTGCATTTGCTCTGCGCCGAGGTGAGGCAGCAGGTCGGTGATGGTCAGGACCGGGTCCTCCGGGCGGTCACCGAGACTGATGGTCAGCAGGGAGCCATCCTTGCGGTAGACCACGCCATGCAAGGAAAGCGGAAGGGCGGTCCACTGGTATTTCTTGATCCCGCCATAGTAATGGGTTTTGAAAAAGGCCAGATCACCATCCTCGTAGACGGGGTTGGCTTTGAGATCAATCCGGGGGGCATCGATGTGGGCACCGATCAAGTTGAAGCCATCTACAGGAGTCTGGCGGCCAATGACAGCAATGGCCAGGCCTTTGCCCCGGATGTTCTTGTACACCTTGTCACCTGCTGTGAGTTTCTCCTTGGTGTTCAAGGGGACAAAACCCATGTTCTCCAGGGTCTCTGTCGCTAGAGTGACAAATTCTCGTTCGGTCTTGGCCTGGTCGAGGAAAGATTTGTATTCATCCGCAAAGGCGAAGGCGAAACCTTGCTCATCCTCCCGGTTGAAATCCCAGGCGTTCTGATAGTCTTTGGCTAATTCTTGCTTAAGATCCTTGGCACTGGGTCCCTTGGGGTTCTTTTTCGTTTTGAGGTTTTTGCTTGAGACCTCGTCTTTTTTGGCTGCTGCCATGATCATTCCTCCATAGTCTGTCTTGTTTGTGGCTGTCAACTGCCATTGGCTTTTTACACGATCAGAACTCTGATTTGACTCGCCAAGGCAACTGGTTCATATTATAATCGATTTGTTTGCCCAGATGTTGTGAGTCTCGTTACTTAGAGGTGTGATGATGAAACTTGTCGATTGCCATTCCCATACCGTCCATTATTCGACCGATGCCGCGCAAACGGTTGATGAATTGCTCCAGGATGCCAAAGCACATGATCTGGCTGGTATCTGCCTGACTGACCATTACGACAAGGATGTCAACTACACCGGAATTGAACATATTTTTAATTTGCCGGACTATTTCTCCCACCTGGACCGGGTCAGAGCTGCCATTTTACCGACGGACCCACCGCTCTACACCGGGATTGAACTAGGTTGGATGCCACACCTGACCGGATTGTACAACGAGATCATCGCCACTTGGCCTTTTGACAGTGTCATTTTATCCCTGCACAACATGGATGGCGACAAGGATATTTTCATCGATCGCTCAGTTTATGACGAGGGAGCCTATGCTGCCTATTCCCGCGCCCTGACCCAGATGGTCGCCATGATGTCCAGCTGCCCTGATTTTACCATCCTGGGCCATTATGACTATGTCAGCCGTTATTTCCCCGGTCAAACCACCCGGATGGATTACGCGCCGTTAGCCAGGGAATTCGATGCCTTGTTCGAATATTTGATTGTCCATGGCAAAGCCCTGGAGCTGAACACCCGGACTGCCCTGAAATTCAAAAGCCAGGGTCTGACCGGTGCATATGCCTGGCCAGACCCTGCCATTTTTAAACGCTATTTGGAGTTGGGCGGTCAATACATCAGCCTGAGTTCAGACAGCCACCAGAGCGGCCAGGCGGCCACCCTGTTCCCGGAAGCAATCGAATTTCTCAAGTCGGTCGGTGTAAGCCAGCTGACGCATTTTGTCAGCAAAAGCCCCATCCTGACCCCCCTCTCCTGACGGATCATGTAAGGATTCAGGCGCGATCTGCACCAGATTCGGAGTCATGATCGTGGGCATCATCGTCCAGCATGTCGAACAGTTTGCGGTTTTCTTCTGTCATCTTGCCGTTTGATTCGAAATATTCTTTGAGGGCGGCCTTGACAGCCTGTTCGGCCAGCAGGGAGCAGTGCATTTTGACCGGCGGCAGACCGTCGAGGGCCTCTGCCACCGCTTTGTTGGTCAGCTGCAGGGCTTCATCCACTGATTTGCCCTTGATCATTTCCGTGGCCATGCTCGAGGTGGCAATCGCCGAGCCGCAGCCGAAGGTCTTGAATTTGGCATCGACGATGATGTCGTTTTCAATTTTCAGATAGACTTTCATGATATCGCCGCACTTGGCATTACCGACCATGCCGGTTGCTGTTGCATCGGCAATTTCGCCGACATTGCGCGGGTTCATGAAATGATCCATTACTTTGTCACTGTATTCCATAGAGATCCTCTCTCCTTCACCTTTGTGATTCTTTTAAATAAGCTTCGTACAGGGGCGATATATCCCGCAGACGAGCGACAATTTTAACCAGAGACTCCACCAGGCGGTCGATGTCCTCGGCCTCACTGCTCTTGCCAAATGTGACCCGCAAGGACCCATGCGCTTTTTCATGGGGCAGGCCGATCGCGAGCAAGACATGGGACGGGTCCAGCGAACCGGATGTGCAGGCAGAACCAGACGAACACTCAAAGCCAGCATGATCCAGCATGATCAGGATCGACTCTCCTTCAATGAATTCAAAGGAGAAATTGACATTGTTCGGCAAACGCTCGGTGCGATGGCCGTTTAAGCGGGTGTGTGGGATGGCCTGCAAGACTTTCTCGATCAAGTCATCCCGCAAAGCGGTCATCCGCTTCGTGTTCTCAGCCATTTCAGCCGAGGCTAGCTCGAATGCTTTGGCAAATCCGACGATGTAGGGCACATTTTCCGTGCCGCCCCGCCGATTGCGTTCCTGAGCCCCTCCATCCATGAAGGTGGCAATCCGGGTCCCGCGCCGGATGTAGAGGGCACCGACGCCCTTGGGAGCGTACATTTTGTGGCCCGAGAACGAAAGCAGATCAACCGGCAGCGTCGACACATCAATCGGGATCGCGCCGGCTGCCTGGACAGCATCGGAATGGAAAGTGACTTTGTGAGCTCGGCAGATGGCGCCGATTTCAGCAATCGGCTGGATCGTGCCGATCTCATTGTTGGCCATCATGATGGTGACCAGAATGGTATCGGGGCGAATCGCTTGCCGGACCGCTTCCGGATCGACCCGGCC
The DNA here is from genome assembly GCA_002419145.1 of Mageeibacillus sp. UBA5747. Taxonomy (GTDB): domain Bacteria; phylum Bacillota; class Clostridia; order Saccharofermentanales; family UBA5734; genus UBA5734. Next base: position 157,368 of record DIFN01000076.1, read on the forward strand.
ATCCGCATCGACATCCAGATAGGTGATTTCGTAACCCTGCGCAGCTAAAGCCTCACAACTGTGCAAAACAGCATGATGTTCAATCTTGGAAGTGATGATGTGGCGACCCTTCTTCTCCAGGGCCCGCGCAACACCCTTGATCGCCCAGTTGTCGGACTCTGTGCCGCAGGAAGTGAAATAGATTTCGTGCACCTGGGCCTGGATGCAGGTAGCGATGCGTTGGCGCGCATCCTCCAGAAGGCGCTTGGCCTCCTGGCCGCGATGGTAAAAGGATGACGGGTTGCCAAAATGATCCTGGAATATCGGCAGCATCGCGTCCATGACTTCTGTTCGGACGGGTGTTGTCGCAGCGTGATCGAGATAGACTCGTTTAATGGCACTCATGAAAAAAAACTCCCTTGCCTCGAGATACTCTTTCACTTTAGGGGATTCAAACCCGCTGCGTGGTAACTTCTGTTACTACGGAAGCCTTTATCCTATAATTTTACTAGGAATACAATGAATTCCAGTGAATTTAGTTCCGGGGGCTGTCCGGTGGGTTGGTCCCGGTATGCTTGCGCCGCTGCTTCAGCCACTCAGACACTTTGGACTCATAGCCGTTCTGGCTGGGGTCATAATAGATGGTGCCGGCTATGTCTGCCGGCAAATAATCCTGGTCTACGATGTGACCAGGATAGTCATGGGCGTATTTGTAGCCAACTCCGTAACCGAGCTCCGCCATTCCCTTGGCGGGTGCATTGCGCAGATGCAGTGGCACCTCCCCTGTGCGGCGGTTGTTGATGTCATCAAGGGCTTTGTCAATCGCCAGATAAGCCGCGTTGGATTTCGGGCTGGTGGCCACGGCCAGAGCAGCTTCCGAGAGCAGAATCCGTGCTTCCGGCATGCCGATTGCCATCGCCCCCTGGTAGGCAGCCATGGCGACCTGGATCATCTGCGGATTGGCCAGACCAACGTCTTCGGCAGCACAGATCAGAATCCGACGGGCAAGAAACTCGATGTCTTCGCCCCCGTGTAAGGCCCGGGCCAGGTAGAACACCGTGGCATCCGGATCACTGCCGCGCATCGACTTGATGAACGCACTGATGTTGTCGTAATGGCTCTCACCGGTGGCGTCATAAGCGATGCTGCGTTTCTGGGCACAGTCTTGCAAAATGTCCTTGTCCAGGCAGATGATGCCATCAGCCCCGGGCGGGGTGGTGACGACGGCCAGTTCGAGGGCATTGAGCGCGATCCGGGCATCGCCGTTGGCGATGTCGCAGAGAAAATCGAGCGCCTGGTCAGCCCAGGAAACCTGGAATTGGCCCAGCCCTCTCTCCGAGTCTGCCAGAGCCTGAGCGATGATCTGGCGGATCTGACCTGTCTCCAGCGGTTGGAGAGCAAAAACGGTTGAGCGGGAGATCAAGGCTTTGTTGACTTCGAAATAGGGGTTTTCAGTCGTCGCACCGACCAGGATCAGGGTGCCGTCCTCGACGGAAGGCAGCAGGGCGTCCTGCTGGGCTTTGTTGAAGCGGTGGATTTCGTCGACAAATAACACCGTCTTGCCCGATGGCGTCAGCAGAGGATTCTGGCTGTCAGCGATGACGCGCTTGATATCCGCTACGCCGGAGGTCACGGCATTGAGCATGACAAAGCTGGCCTGGGTGGTCTGTGCGATCACCCGGGCCAGTGATGTTTTCCCGGTGCCCGGCGGGCCAAACAGGATGATCGAACTGAGGCGGTCAGCCTCGATCATCCGGCGCAGCATCTTGCCCTTGCCCAGGATATGCTCCTGACCGACATACTCTGAAAGCTTGCGGGGAGCCATCCTGTAAGCGAGGGGTTGCCGGGATGTGTTGGTGGTTATCATGGTTGGCCTGTTTGTGGCTGAGTGGGATCAGAGGCTGGGATAGAGCGGATATTTCACAACTAATTCCGCGACCCGAGTGCGAATCTGCTCGTGATGGCCTTCGTAATCATTCAGGGTCAGGGTAATCAGATCGGCGATTTCATCCATGTCAGCCGGTGTCATGCCACGAGTGGTGACTGCCGGAGTCCCCAGGCGGATGCCACTGGTAATGGTCGGCTTCTCCGGATCGTAGGGAATGCCATTCTTGTTGCAGGTGATGTTGACTTCGTCCAGGCGCAGTTGCATTTCTTTACCGGAGACCCCCGTCCCGCGCAGGTCGGCCAGCATCAGGTGGTTATCGGTTCCGCCCGAGACCAGGTTGATGCCACGCTTCATCAGACCATCAGCCAGAGCCTTGGCATTGTCCAGGATATGCTGCTGGTAGACCTTGAAGGAAGGATCGAGTGCCTCTTTGAAGGCGACAGCCTTGCCGGCGATGACATGCATCAGCGGACCACCCTGCTGGCCGGGGAATACAGCCGAATCAATGGCTTTAGCGTATTCGGCTTTGCACAGGATCATACCGCCGCGCGGTCCGCGCAGCGTCTTATGGGTGGTTGTGGTGACGAAATCAGCATATGGGACTGGGCTGGGATGCAATCCAGCAGCAACCAGACCAGCGATATGGGCCATGTCAACAAACAGCAAGGCACCGACTTCATCAGCGATGGCGCGGAATTTGGCAAAATCGATGATCCGCGGATAGGCGCTGGCACCGGCTACGATCATTTTGGGCTTGGTGCGGCGGGCGACTTCCAGAACCTGATCATAGTCAATCAAGCAAGTATCCTCAGTCACTTTGTAGGATTCAGCGTGATAGGTACGGCCGGAAACATTCTTGAGCATGCCGTGGGTCAAGTGGCCGCCATGGGCCAGGTCCATGCCCAGGATGGTGTCACCTGGCTCAAGCATGGCAAAATAGACCGCTGTATTCGCTTGGGCACCGGAATGGGGCTGGACATTGACATGATCCGCCCCAAACAACAACTTGGCCCGCTCAATGGCGAGGTTCTCGGCGATATCGACATATTCGCAACCGCCATAGTAGCGTTTACCCGGATAACCTTCGGCATATTTATTGGTCAGCGGTGTGCCAACAGCTTCGAGGACCGCTTCGCTGACGAAATTTTCCGATGCGATCAGTTCGATCTTGGAACGCTGGCGCCCAATCTCGAGCTGGACAGCTGAGTAGATTTCCGGATCCACCTGGGCCAAATGCTGGTAAGTCATAATGTACCTCTCCTTTGGAATTTCACATTCATTGTAAACAATCAGGTGATTTTGTAAAGTTCATCCGGTCCTGGCGGGGCCAATTTAGAAGTAATTCCAGAATCAATTTGGACATAGTGCACAGATTCGGTCAGACGACCGATGGCACTGCAGAGGATACCTGCCTCAGCCAGGGCTTTCTGGACATCGCCGGGTCTGTCCGTGGCGATTAAAAGACTGCCACTGGAAATCAGGCGGTAGGGATCAAGGCCCAGCTCTGCGGTGATTTGCCGCGTCAAAGGATGCAGCGGGATCGCATCCAGTTCAATTTCCAGGCCGAGGCCACAGGCTTGGGCCATTTCCCAGGCTGCGCCCAGGATGCCGCCCTCCGTGGCGTCATGCATGGCATGGACCCCCATCTGGCCGCCGATGATGCCCTCTGGCACGACGCTGATCTGGGTGATCAGATCTCTGGCCTGGGCCAGGTCTGTCTCACTCAACACCTTGTCCAGCCGACCCATCTGGTCAGCTGCCAGAATAGCCGTCCCCTCCAGACCGCCGGTCTTGGTCATCAAAAGGGTGTCTCCTGGTTGGCCACCATTACTCTGGACCATGCGGCCGGTCTCGGCAAATCCGATAGCCGTGGTGGTGACGATGAAGCGATTGACGGCATCGCTGACCTCTGTATGGCCACCGGCAATGCTGACGCCCAGTTTTTCCGCTGTCTGGCTGGCTTGCTCGATCACGGCTGCAACATCTTCGGCAGTGGCCCAAGGCGGGGCTATCAGGACCAGGAGAATGCCTTTGGGCCTGATACCGAACGCCGCCAAGTCGTTGCAGGAAACATGGATCGCCAGGCTGCCGATGTCCGCACTGGCTCCGGTAATGGGGTCCGTCGAGAGGACCGCCAGACCATCTTTGAACCGGATGGCGGCACAATCCAGACCGGTGGCCGGGCCACAGACGATGTCATCGGACAGGACTGGCAAGCGGTGTAAGACCAGGTCTTCCAGATTGGCCGGATCAAGTTTGCCTACTTTCATACTTCACCTCGCGGAGTGATATCGTCATACCGGGGTGTGATGACCTCGGTTTCAATGGCTGCAAGGCCCTGCGCGACTAAGGCTTCGATGTCCAGGTCTTTTTCAGCATTCAGGGCATCGGCCAGGCTGGGGTGCGTTTTGGGGTGCTTGGCAACAAAGACCGTGCAGCAATCCTCAAAGGGTAAAATCGAGGTCTCAAAGGTGCCGATGCGACGGGCAATGGTCACCGTGTCATCTTTGTCCAGACCAATCAAGGGCCGGAAAACGGGGCGGGTGCTGATCTGGTCGGTGGTGACCAGGGCTTCCAGAGTCTGGCTGGCAACCTGACCCAGGCTTTCACCGGTGATCAAGGCCTTGAGCTGGTTGGACTCAGCAAAGCGGTCAGCGATCCGCATCATCATCCGGCGCATAACAATAGTCATCATATCCGGAGGGCAGAAATCGCGCAGCGTGATCTGGATTTCGGTGAAATGGACCACATGCAGGCGGATCCGACCGGCATAGCGGGCTAAAAGGCGGGCCAGCTCAACCACTTTTTCCCTGGCCTGATCACTGGTGAAAGGGTACGCATGGAAATACATCGCATCCAGCATCATGCCGCGCGAAGCCATCAGATAACCAGCCACCGGGCTGTCAATACCACCGGACAAGAGCAAAAGACCATGACCACTGGTGCCGACAGGCAATCCGCGGTGTGCTTTGATGATGGAGCTGTAGAGGTAGTTTTTTCCCCTGACCTCAACGTAGAGAATAAAATCAGGTTCTTTGACTTTGACTGTCAGCTGGCTGGAAAACCGTTCCACCAGAAGTCCGCCGATTCGATCGCTGATTTCAGGAGACTGAAAGGGGAAAGATTTCAGTCCGCGCCGCGATTCGACCTTGAAAGTCCGTTTCCCGCCATCGGACAACAACTGGCCGACATAGTCGATGGCCATGGCTTCGATGGCTTCGATGCCGCCGGAAAAGCGCCAGACTGGACTGATGGAAACGACGCCAAACACATCCTTGATCCGGTCGATGATTGGATTTATCTGGTAGTCAGCGGAAAATCCGCCTGATCCGCTGTCCGGATCCGGTTCGACCCAGATCCGGGAATGGCTCTGCTGAATGACAAATTGGCCCAGATCCTTGAGCCGGTGTTTCATGTTGCGGATGACTTGCTGTTCAAACTGATGACGGTTCATCCCTTTGAGTGTGATTTCGCCCAAACGGACCAGCAGGATCTTATCTTTAGGTAAGGGATGATTGGGTTGTAAGCTCTGTTCTGACATCTTTATCCTTTTCGCAGGTATCCCGGGCTATCCTGTTCGCTCTTGGGCTCAGCGCCGGTATTTTTGGCATGCTCGAGCAATCGATCCGGCTGCCAGGATCATTTCTTCTGGTGTATTTTGCTCCGACAAGCTGATCCGGATCGAGCATTCCGCTACAGAACGCGGGATTCCCATGGCTATAAGGACCTCTGAAGGTCCCTTTTTATGGGATGAGCAGGCTGAACCGGTCGAAACAAAAAGATCCTCTTGTTCCAGGGCATGCTGCAAGGTTTCACCACGCAATCCCGGGAAGGCGAGATTTAAGATCTGAGGCACTGCTGTCTCAGGTGAAATTCTGGTATAGGCGACGTCAAGGTGCCTGAGCTCCTGCAACAGGGTGTCCTGCAGGTTCTGGCAATGACTCAGGCAACGCTTCAGATCTGTGACAGATCGGGCGAGGCTGCGAGCGAGCGACGCTGCCAGGGGCGCGTTTTCTGTTCCACCGCGCAGGCCGCTTTGCTGTCCCCCACCGTGAACCAGCGGCTGGATGAGCAGCCCTTTTTTCACCAGCAGGAACCCAACGCCTTTGGGAGCGCCGAATTTGTGCCCACTGCCTGAGAAGAGCTCTACGCCCAGCTGGCCAAAATGCACAGGAATTTTGCCGCAGGCCTGGACCCCATCGACATGGATGGCTGCCCGGGGCCGCTTGCGGTTGCGGATGGCAACGATCTGATCCAGTGGCTGGATCACGCCCGTCTCATTATTGACCAGTAAGACGGTGATCAAGACTGTATCATCGTCGATGGCTGCAGCCAGCTGGTCAAGATCAACCTGCCCATCTGCCCGGAGCGACACTTTGCGAACGACATAACCTTGTTTTTCCAGGTAAGATAACGTTGCACGCGTGGCGGCGTGCTCACCAGCCAGTGTGACAATGGTCCGTCCCCGCTTCGGATTGGCCCCAACCGTACCTTTCAAAGCCATATTGATGGATTCAGAACCGCCTGATGTCAGGATGACCTCATCAGGTCGGCAGTCGAGTGATTGGGCCAGGGATGCTTTGCTGTCGCGGATCAGGCGGGCTGACTGCTGGCCTAATCGATGCACGGAGGCTGGATTGGCCGTATACAGACCCAGGTCTCTGGCATATTCGGCCACTGTCTCTTCGGATGGCCAAGTCGTGGCACTGTGGTCCAGATAAATCACGGCCAAATCAGGTCCTCCCTGCTTCCAGGCTCAATTTGACAGAGTCCGGGCGCCAGATCAATTCGAGCCACTCACAGACATGGCCGCTCCTGGAGGTGAGCCGACTGGTGGCGCACAACACCGGCGAGCGGCGGCTGATGTCGAGAGCCAGGGCTTCCTCGTGGGTGGCGGCGCGGACCGCCAGCTGGCAGCTGCCCTTGCTGGGCAAATAGGCGTATTTGTTGGCCAGAATGTCGATCATGGATTTACCGCTCTGGACCTGGTCGCCAAAATCCGGAAACAAGTTGACTGGGATCAGTGAATGGCCCAGCCCGATTTCCCGGCCATGGATCAAGATGGGCCAGGTCAGGGACCAGAAACCGGGGTTGCCACTGGCGTGAGCTCCTTCAAAAAGGCGCAAGGTCTCTTCATCTGGTGGCAGTTGTTCAATCGACTGGAACAGGTAGTCAGACAGGCTTTTGGCAGCCAGCAAAGAATAGGAAAATGGCGAAAACTGACGGATCTCCAGTCGTTCGGGCTCGGCGGATACAAAAGTGCCTTTGCCCTTCTGGATCACCAAGGTGCCTTCGGCAACCAGTTCGGCAATAGCCTGGCGCACCGTCGGCCGGCTCAGGGCCAGTTCTTCACATAAAATCAGTTCGGAAGGGATCTGTTGCCCGGCCGGGAATTGGCCGGAGGCGATCCGCTCCAGAATCCAGTCTTTGAGTTGGGCGTACAAGGGAATATTGCTGCGTTTGTCGAGTTTCATCACACCAGCGGTCCTTTCAAAAATAAAAACAGGCAAGCGGGATGTTTGCCTGTCCTTACATCTTAGCATGGAACGGAAACGAGGTCCATGGCAAGTGACCCGCGCGGCGGGTGAGTCAGACCTTCAATTCGGCTGTCACAGGGTCCGCGTCGGTCGGGCGGGAATTCAGAATCGGCTGAACAACGTCCTGGATGAATTCTGTGACTTGGTCCGGGCTGCGACCGATGTAAAGATTGGCATCCAGCAGCTTGTCCAATTCATTTTTGTCCAAGCCAAAGGCCGGGTCGGCTGCAATCCGCTCAAGCAAATCATTGGCTGCACCTTCTGTTTTGATCCGGGCACCGGCCGCCATGCTGTGCTGGCGGATCTTCTCGTGCAGATCCTGACGATCGCCACCCCGTTTGACGGCCTCCATCATGATATTCTCAGTTGCCATGAAAGGCAATTCATCACGGATATGCCGAGCGATGACGGCAGGATAGACCACCAGGCCACTGGACACATTGAGCATCAGCATCAGGATGGCATCGACCGCCAGGAACGCCTCTGGAATAGCGATCCGTTTGTTGGCCGAGTCATCGAGGGTGCGTTCAAACCATTGCTCGGCAGCCGTCAAGGCTGGGTTGGTGGCATTGACAATGACATAGCGGGCCAACGCCGCCATACGTTCACTGCGCATTGGATTACGCTTGTAGGCCATGGCCGATGAGCCGATCTGGCTCTTTTCAAAGGGTTCTTCGATCTCCTTCAGGTGCTGGAGCAGACGAATGTCATTGGAGAATTTGTGCGCAGTCTGGGCGATTCCAGAGAGGACATTGACCACCCGGGTGTCGACTTTGCGGGAATAAGTCTGGCCGCTGACCGGATAAGTGCCGGGAAAGCCAAATTTTTCCGCTATGAGGGAGTCTAATTGCCTGACCTTGCTCTGATCATTGTCAAACAGGCTCATAAAGCTGGCCTGGGTACCTGTGGTGCCCTTGCTGCCTAAAAGGCGCAACGAACCCAGCACATAGTCCAGATCCGCCAAGTCAGACACGAGATCTGACAGCCAGAGGGTGGCGCGTTTACCAACGGTGACCAGCTGGGCCGGCTGGAAATGGGTGAAACCCAGGGTCGGCAAGGACTTGTTGGCAGCGGCGAAGCGGGAAAGTTGGTCGATGACTGCGACCAGTTTGACCCGGACCAGTTTCAGGGCCTCAGCCATGATGATCAAGTCCGTGTTGTCGCCAACATAGCAGGAGGTGGCACCCAAGTGGATGATCCCCTTGGCCAGGGGACATTGTTCACCATAGGCATGGACATGGGCCATGACATCGTGGCGTACGAGTGCCTCTTCCCGGGCTGCGACGTCGTAATTGATGTCATCCTGATGGGCTTTGAGCTGGGCGATCTGTTCATCCGAGATCGCAAGGCCCAAAGCCTGTTCAGCTTCAGCCAGAGCAATCCACAGTTTGCGCCAAGTCCGGAATTTCATATCAGGCGAAAAGATGGCCTGCATCTGCTCACTGGCATAGCGCGAATTGAACGGACTTTCGTAGCTGTTTTTCATGTCTCTCTCTCCTTGCATACATTTCCTGGACTAAAGCCCACGTGCCGGATTTCAGGCCAGCAGCTGGCGGATTGCTGCCAATTTAACACAGGTGCAGAAAATTTCCATCGCCGGGCGCAATTCGGCCATGGGTGGGAAAGAAGGTGCCAGGCGAATGTTGCTGTCCTGGGGATCCTTGCCATAGGGATACGTAGCACCGGCCGGAGTCAATTCGACGCCACATTCCTTGGCCAGGCGCACCACCTCAGAAGCCGTGCCGGCAGGGACGTTGACACTGACAAAATAGCCACCTTTCGGACGTTTCCAAGTGCACAGGCCGGTAGAGGTCAGCTCTTGATCCAGGCGTTCCAGGACTAGTTCGAATTTCGGGCGCAGGATTTCAGCATGACGGCTCATGATGGCCTCGATCCCACCGGCCGCAGCAATGTAACGGATGTGGCGCAGCTGGTTCATTTTGTCCGGGCCGATGGTCTGGATGGTCAGCTGCTTTTTGTACCAGGCGAGGTTGGCCGGGCTGGTGGCCAAACAGGCCAATCCTGCGCCAGCATAGGTGATTTTCGAGGTCGAGGCGAATTCGAACACACGGTCTGGATGGCCAGCGGTGTCACACAGATCCAGAATATCCGGTACGCTGTCGCGGTCATCAGCATACAAGTGGTGTACAACGTAAGCATTGTCCCACCAGATGCGGAAATCCGGTGCGGCCGTTTTCATTTCGGCCAGGCGGCGGCAGGTTGCTTCGGAATAGGTATAGCCATCTGGATTGCTGTACACAGGCACGGACCACATGCCTTTGATCGCAGGATCAGAAGCGACCAGAGACTCGACCAGATCCATATCCGGGCCCTCTGCGGTCATCGGCACGGGGATCATTTCGATGCCCAATGACTGGGTCACGGCAAAGTGGCGGTCATAACCGGGTACCGGGCAGAGGAATTTGACTGTCTCTTCTTTGCCCCAGGGACGCTCGGCACCGGGCAGGGCAAACAGCATAGCCCGTACCATGGTGTCATACATCAGGTTGAGGCTGGAATTGCCCAGAACCAGGACCAGGCTGGACGGAACACCCAGCAAATCGGCAAACAACTGGCGGGCTTCAGGAATACCTTCCAGGCCGCCGTAATTTCTGCAGTCGGTGCCATCCTGTGCCTTGAAATCCTTTTCAGTCAAAGCTGTCTGCAGGCCATTGGCCAAATCGAGCTGCTCGGAACACGGTTTTCCACGCGTCATATTGAGTTTGAGTTTGAGATCGGCAAAAGCCTGGTAACGGTTTTCCTGCACGTTCAGCTCGCTTTCGAGCTGCTGGCGGTTCATCGCAGAATATGAAAGCATTTTGTATCCTCCTTGCACAACGGACGCGATTGCCGCTTCATTATAAGGGATCCTGGCGACGTGAACAAGTCGTATAATTGACGATAATTGCTTGTTTTAGCCTGATTATATCGGTACAATCTCGATATCACCGCTTGGTTCACCACTTTGCAGATGGACTTCTGCTGCAAGAAATCTGGTTTCAGTATTCATATTGCCTGTATTTTGGCAGAAAACCAAAGCGGCTTTGCGGATTTTTCTGATTTTGGCTGCCGTGATCTGTTCCAGACCGCTGCCATGGGACGCTGGGCCGGATCTGGATTTGACCTCGATAAAATAGAGGCAAGCTCCTTTTTTCATCACCAGGTCAATTTCACCCAGGCGTGGAACCAAGTACTGGTGTGCAAGCAGTGTGAATCCATGTGATAACAAATACCGGGCGACAGCAAGTTCCCCTGCGTCTCCCCGGGTCTTGGCAAGACCACGTGTGGGATTTTTCCTGTTGTCAGGTGCAGGACCAAGGTCAAAATCAGGTGCCAGCATGGTCGGACAGGTTCTTGAGAAAGCTCAGACGATGGATCGGTGTCAGGCCAAACTGCCTGATGGCTGCATAATGCTGGGCCGTGCCATAGCCTTTGTGCCGGGCAAAGCCATAGTCAGGATATTGACTATCGAAAGTTTGCATCAGACGGTCCCGGGTCACTTTGGCCAGAATCGAGGCGGCAGCGATCGAATTGGACTTGGCATCGCCCTTGATGATAGGCCAGACCTCACCCGGGACCTGGTCCAGGGCAACCGCATCGATCAACAGGAGGTCTGGCTGGATCGCAAGGCCGCTGATGGCCTGCCGCATCGCTTGTTTAGTCGCCTGCAGGATGTTGATCCGGTCGATTTCGGCAGCATCAACCAGGACCACTGCCAAGGCCAATGCCTGATCCCGGATCTGGTCATAGAGGTGCTCACGCTTTGATGCGCTGAGCTTTTTCGAGTCGTTCAGGCCCAGAATTGGCCGGAGTGGATCGAGTATGACGGCAGCAGCAGCCACCGGACCAGCCAGGGGCCCGCGGCCAGCCTCATCGACACCGGCGATCGCCCGATAGCCGCGCGCACGTGCCTGTTCTTCATACTGGTCCAAAAGGACGTAGCGTTCCTGTTCGCTCATGCTCATTTTCTCTCAGACCTTCTTTCGTGATCAGGACTGGGCAGGCCGCTCAAGGGTGATCCGGCCAATTTTGCCGGCTCGCAATTCGTCCAGGAACAGGACCGCAAAACGGGTGTAGTCTGGCTTGTTGCCCGGCAGCAGGCAGCCACGGCGGCGGCAGGCAGTCTCCATCAATTGAAGGGGTTCTGCGGTCAGTTGGTCCAGTTTATAGCGGTCCTGGATCAATTGGGGATAATCCTGGCTCAAGTCAAAAAGGACTTCCATGGCGATCTCTTCGATCGGCAGGACGTCATCCTTGATGGCGCCGCTGGCTGCCAAGCGTCGCTGGCTGGAGGGACTGCCCAGTTTGGGCCAGAGCACACCAGGGGTGTCCAGAAGTTCCAGCTCGGTGCCAGACTTCGACCAGTTGACATGGCGAGTCACGCCCGGGCGATCGGCCGTTGCGGCTATCTTTTTACCGCACAGGGCATTGATGATGGTCGACTTGCCTGTGTTCGGGATGCCGACCACCATCACCCGGATCGGCCGGATCAGGCGACCTTTGGCCTTGGCCGCGTCAATTTTATGCTGGTTCATGCTGATAATCAGTTTGCGTAAAGGTTCCAGCGACGCGCGGCGATTGCCTTCGCAGGCTAATACAGGGATCTGGGCTTTCTGGTAATACTCAAGCCAGCGGCTGGTCTGGACAGGGTCAGCCAGGTCAGCCTTGTTCAGGACCAGGATGCGAGGCTTGGTGCCCAGAAGGCGGTCCAGCTCAGGATTGCGGCTGCTTTCAGGGATTCTGGCATCACAGGTTTCGACAACCAGATCGACCTGCTTGATGTGGTCGCGCATTTCGCGCAAGGTCTTGGCCATGTGGCCGGGAAACCAGTTGACGTCCATGTTTCTCCTTCCAGGAGGCTTGTGTCGATCTTGTGGTCAAGACCAACCCTATAAATAGGATATGAAAAAGAAAAGAGACCTGCAACAGGCCTCTTTCCAGATCAAGCGAATGGAGATTACTTACTGACCAGTTTTTCCTTGACTTTGGCTGCTTTGCCGACGCGATCGCGCAGGTAGTATAGCTTGGCCCGTCTGATTTTACCCTTGCGCACGATTTCGATCTTGTCGATCTTGGGCGAGTGCACGGGCAGGATGCGTTCGACACCGACGCCGTAAGACAGGCGGCGAACCGTCATGGTCTCGGTCAGGCCAGAGCCCTTCTTGGCAATGATGGTGCCTTCGAAGATCTGGACACGTTCGCGATTGCCTTCCTTGATCTTCAGGTGAACTTTGACGTAATCACCAATCTCGACCTGTGGCAGATCCGAACGGAGCTGTTCGTTTTCAATTACTGAAACCAGATTCATATTGCGTTCCTCCTCTCTTCTTCAGGACGTTCATGCACGCAATTGAGCAGCGGACCATCCGTGATAACCGTTGAAATTATACCAGTGGATTTTGATCCTGGCAAGTGAATTCTATCAATTCCTGATATTCTGCGGCAGAAAGCTGAAGTTGATTGAATAAATCCGGGCGTTTAACCAGTGTATCCTTCAGACTGGCCAGATATTGGAAACGGTCGATCTTGGCCTGATGGCCTGATAACAAGATCTCCGGAACGTTCTGGCCCATCCAGGTTGCCGGACGGGTGTACTGGGGATGCTCGAGCCGTCCCAGACTGTGGGATTCCTGCTCATGGGCTGACTGGTCGGGCAAAACGCCGGGGACCAACCGGGAGATGGCATCGATCAGCACCGTGGCGGCAATTTCTCCGCCGGTGAGAACATAATCGCCGATCGACAGATCCTCATCGACAACCGTGTCGAGAACACGCTGGTCAATGCCTTCATAGTGACCACAGATCAGAATCACATGGGGGCAGGCAGCAAGTTCCTCGACGATGGTCTGGTTGAGCACGCGGCCCTTCGGCGAGAGGAAAATTGTCCGGGTCTTTTCCGGATGGTGTGTCACCTCAGAAAGGCCTGCTTGGCCGGTGGCCGCAAGCCAGGCTTGGTAGACCGGTTCCGGGCGCAACAGCATGCCTGTTCCGCCCCCATACAGGGAGTCATCAACCTGACCATAAGCATTGACGGCGAAATCCCGGATCTGGATGGTTTCCAGTTCGATCCGGCCATTCTTGATCGCCCGCCCTGTGATGCTGGTTCGGGCGACTGTTTCAATCAGTTCGGGGAAAAGCGTCAGGACTGAGAAGCGCATGGCCAAAAGTCCTTCACTTAAGATTCCCGGTAAATCTCATACAGACCATCCGGCAAATCAACATCAATCCGTCTCAGTTCCAAGTCTACGTGTTTGAGGATGGTTTTGCGCGCCGGGAAAAGCACATCTTTCTGTCCAGGCTTGGCTACGACATAGACATCCTGGGCCGGTCCGGCCTGGACGTCTTTGAGTTGCCCCAGATAGCCGTGGCTTTGATCATGTACATCACACCCCAGAAGATCGCAGATGAACCAAGTATCCGGCGGCAATGCCACAGCATGCTCACGGGTGACGCTCAGCAGGCGGCCCTTGAGCTGTTCTGCAGCGGTCCGGTCCGAGATACCCTTGAGTTTCAGGAGCACCTGGTCACCCGAAAAGCGGGCGCCTTCCGCCTGGGCAGGCACCCGTTCTTTATCATCATCTGATGAAAGCAGGCAATCAACAAGGGTGAGGAATCGTTTCGGATCATCGGTCAGGGGGATGATTTTTAGCTCCCCCTTCAGACCGTGAGCCCCGATGATCCGTCCGATATGAAGGATGTCGCGCAGGGGCTTCGTCTGGCTCATCATCAGATGATGTCAACGATCACACGCTTGCCCAGGCGGGCAGCCCTGGCTTTGACGATCGCCCGGATGGCCTGGGCCCGGCGGCCTTGCTTGCCGATGATCTTGCCCATGTCGGTCGGGGCCACGTGCAATTCCAGCACGATGGTGTGGCCACGGTCGACCTGCTTGATGCTGACAGCGTCAGGATCGCTGACCAAGGGTCGCACGATCGTGCTGAGCAGTTCTTTCATAGCCTGACCTCCAAAATCTTCTTAGCCGATGATGCCATTCTTTTTCAAGAGAGCACGGACGGTGTCTGTCGGCTGGGCGCCGTTGGCAATCCATTTCTTGGCGGCTTCGGCGTCGATTTTGACATCGGCCGGGTCGGTCAGCGGATTGTAGGTGCCGATTTCTTCGATGAAACGGCCATCACGGGGATAGCGGGAATCTGCCACCACGACGCGATAGAACGGTGCTTTTTTAGCGCCCATGCGCTTCAGTCTGATTTTAACTGCCATTGTCTGGTTCCTCCTAGAGTGATTCTTCCTATGTGGATGTGTGTATATGCATATCAGTCTCTGTTCTGTCGTTGCCCGTTGGCAGTGCTTCAGAAAGGAAAACCGCGTTTGCCAAAACCTAGATTGGGCATCCTGCCCTTGCCTTTCATCATGCCGGAGAACTGTTTCATCATTTTCTGGGTTTCTTCGAATTGCTTGATCAACCGGTTGACCTCCTGGACGGTTGTACCAGATCCGGCTGCAATCCGCTTCCTGCGGCTGGCATTGAGGATCCCCGGGTTTTGCCGTTCCTTTTTTGTCATCGAGCGGATGATCGCTGCGCTGCGGTCAATGACTTTTTCATCAATGTGCTCATCAGGGATCGCCTTGTTACCCATACCAGGCAGCATCGCCAAGACATCCTTGATCGACCCCATTTTCTTGACTTCCTCGAATTGCGACAGCATGTCCTCCAGCGTGAACTGGTTCTTTTTGAGCTTGTCCATTGCCTCGGCGGCTTTTTTCTCGTCGAGATTGGCCGTCGCCTTTTCAATCAGGGACAGGACATCGCCCATGCCGAGGATGCGGGAAGCCATGCGGTCTGGGTAGTATTCCTCGATGGCGTCGATTTTTTCACCGACACAGATCAGTTTGATCGGTTTGCCGGTGATCTTGCGGATTGACAAAGCCGCACCACCCCGGGCATCGCCATCGAGCTTGGTCATGATGAAGCCATCCAGACCAATTTCCTTGTCAAATCCAAGGGCGACGTTGACGGCTTCCTGGCCGATCATAGCATCGACGATCAGGAGTTTTTCGGTGGGATTGACGGCATTGCCGATGGCTTTGAGCTCTGCCATCATCTCAGTATCGATGGTCATCCGGCCAGCGGTGTCAACAATCAGAGTGTCACAGAGCAAGTATCTGGCCCGATCGACAGCCTGGCGTGCGATCTTGACCGCGTCTTTTTCCTCAGGCTGGATGTAGCAGGGGATATCAACGGACTTGGCCAGAATTTCGAGTTGGCGGGCAGCAGCCGGACGATGGACGTCGACTGATGTCAACATCGGCCTCTTGCCTTTTTTCTTGAGCATCAGGGCCATTTTGGCGGCGGTGGTCGTCTTGCCAGCGCCTTGGAGGCCATAGAGCATGATGACCGTGAATCCAGAAGGTGAGACCAGCAGCTTGCTGTTGGTCTGGCCTAGAATGTCAACGAGTGATTCGTGGACAATCTTGACCACCTGCTGTCCAGGCGTCAGACTCTCCATGACCTCGACGCCCTTGCTTTTCTCGGAAATCTCGGCGATAAGCTCTTTGACGACCGTAAAATTGACATCGGCTTCCAAAAGAGCCAGCCGGATCTCACGCATCATCTCTTTGATGTCTTGCTCAGTGACACGGGTTTTGCCGCGCATTTTTGCCGTGATGTCCTGTAATTTTGCAGACAGGCCTTCGAAAAGTGCCATGATGCCTCCGTTAACCGAGTGACTGGTATAGACAAGACAGGGTGGTTCTGGCCTTTTCCGCCAAGCCCCTGTCAAGGTCTTCCATCACCTGGGCAATCTGTTCTTTCTGGGTGAGAAAACGCTGGACCAGGCCCAGCTTGGCTTCGTAATCAGCCAACTGGCTGATGCCCTGGCGGATCTTGTCGTGCACACCCTGGCGCGTGATCGCCAGATGCTCGGCTATCTCAGAGACCGTCATGTCCTCGTTGTAATGCAGCTCAAGGACCTCACGGGTGCGATCCGTGAGCAGCTGGCTGTAGAAATCGAGCCACAGGACAACGGTCCGGTAATCCTGGATATCTGTCTGATTGCGTTTCATCGTGCTCAGGATAGCCGAATTGCGCCCGTCTGTCAAGTCTTTATACTTGACAATGATGCTGCGGTTAAATGAAAAGGCGCTGGATGATTAGAATGATTCCTGATGCAGGGGCAGCAATGACTCGACGAAAGCCTGAGGATCGAAGTCGATCAGGTCGTCCAATTTTTCCCCCAGACCCGCCAGAGAAATGGGCGTATGCGTCTCGTGCGCGACGGCCAGGGCGACTCCGCCCTTGGCATTACCATCGAGCTTAGTGATGGCCAGGCTGGTGACTTCTGCCACCTCGGTGAAAACTTTGGCCTGGGTGACAGCGTTCTGACCGGTGGTTGCATCAATCACGAGCAAAGTTTCCACCTTGGCCGCAGGGGCTTCGCGCTGGATAATGCGGCGGATCTTGCCCAGTTCGTTCATCAAGTTGGCCTTGTTATGCAGTCGCCCTGCTGTGTCAAGAATGAGAAGGTCCACGCCACGTGACTTGGCGGCTGCTATGGCATCGAAAACAACAGCAGCCGGGTCTGCCCCTTCCTGGTGCGCAATGACGGGTGTATCGGTCCGCTCCCCCCAATGGGTCAATTGTTCGATGGCAGCAGCCCGGAACGTGTCTGCAGCCCCGAGCAGGATCTTGAACCCTTGCTTTTTGTAGCGAGCGCAGATCTTGCCAGCGGTCGTCGTCTTACCCGTACCATTGACCCCAACCAACAGGAGAATGTTCAACTGGCCTTTCTCAAAAGCCAGAGGTTTAGCCTGTCCGAGCACGGCCAGCATTTCCCGGTGCAAAGTCGAGATGACATTTTTGCGCGAAGCATCCCCGGTCGCTTTGATTTCCTGGCGGACTTTGGCCATCAGGTGAATCGAACAAGCTGCCCCGACATCGGCCTGGACCAACAACATCTCGAGATCATCGAGCATGTCTTCGTCGAAAAAGCCCATGTTGGCCGCGATTCGATTGATGCCATCAGCGACAAAATCACGTGTTTTTTGCAGACCTTTGCGAAATGAATCAAAAATTCCCATGGTTATTCTTCCCTTTCCCAAGCCTGGGCCGATCCGGATCGGCCAGGCTCTGACCAGCAGCCTACACGTGCTGGCTCAGCCGGACAATTGCATTGACAAGATCCGGGAAATGCCACGTTCCTGCATGGTCACACCATAGAGCCGGTCCGCCGCCTCCATGGTCCCCTTACGATGGGTGACCAGGATAAACTGCGATTCTGCGGCATAACGCCGGATATATTCGGAAAAACGGACGACATTGGCATCATCCAGGGCAGCTTCCACTTCATCCAGCACGCAAAAAGGTGTAGGCCTCAATTTCAGGATGGCAAACAGCAGTGCGATGGCGGTCAGGCAGCGCTCGCCCCCAGAAAGCAACAGCAGGTTCTGCAGTTTCTTGCCCGGTGGCTGGGCTTTGATCTCGATTCCGCTCGACAAGACATCGTCCGGGTTGTCCAGCAGAACTTCGGCCATGCCGCCGCCGAATAGTTCGGCAAAGACACCTTTGAAGTTCTCGTTGATCAGCTGGAAATGCTGGGCAAACTGCAGGCTCATGGCTTCGGTCAATTCGGCAATCACACTCTGCAGTTTCTGGCGCGAGCTTTCGATATCATCACGTTGCCGGACCATGAACTCGAAACGCTCATGAACCGACTGGTATTCGTCGATTGCAGATAGATTGACAGATCCCAGGGCTTTGATGCTGGCCTTCAGGGCCAGAATGGTCTTGCTAGCCTCGGCCCGGTTTTCCACCGGCTGGCGCCAAGCTTGGGCGGTCTGGGTCGTCAGTTCGTAAGATTCCCAGAGGCGATTCCTGGCCTCATCGCTTGTCTGCTCCAGACGCTCGATTTTAGCCTGATTCTTGGTGATTTCAGCCTGCAGGGAACTGATCTTGGTTGACTGGGCTTCAAGTGTGTCGAAAAAGCGCGCCTGACTGGTTTCCAAGGCCTCACGCTGGATGTTGAGCTGACGAACCTGTTCGGACAGAGCCAGACTTTCCTGATGAGCCATCGCTACTTGCTGGTCCAGGGCGCGGATTTCTGCAGCCAGGCGTTCAATCTCGCCGGCATGCTCAGCTACTTCGGCCTGTCCTCTCACTTGGCGTTCTTCGATAGTCAGACGTTCCTTTTCGATTCGTTCCAGGATTTCACTGGAAGCTTGGAGAGACTCTGTGATGGAGTGCAAGGAAACTTTAAGATCTGAAAGTTCTTCACGCACATCGTCACGCCGCTGCTGTTCTGCTTTGCTGACTCCCTCCTGCTGGCTGATTTTCTGGCGAATCACTGCAATTTCCTGTTCTTCCCGGAGGATGGCTTGTTCCAGCTCCCCGATCTGGCTGGTCAGATCCTGGGCTTGCTTGCGCAAGGCACCTTGTTCAGCTTCCAGACGCTGGCGCAGGGTACTTGCTTGTTGTTGTTGCTCAAGGAGTGTGCCCATCTGAGCTTCATCCCTGATTTTCTGATGGGAAAGCTGGAGCAGCTGATGCTCGACAGCTGACAATTGGCGATCCAGCTCCTTGAGGCGTGCATCCTGTTCTTGCTCAAGGCATATGGAATCATGGATCTTTGCATCCGCATCTGACAAGCGGCTCCGGAGGGCATCGATTTCCCGGGTGCGGCCCAAAAGACCGCTGGGACCGCGGCGGTTGAATCCACCTGTCAGGGAGCCACCTGGGTTGACCACATCGCCTTCCAACGTGACAATCCGGCAAGAATACTGGATTTTCCTGGCCATCGCCGTTGCATCCGCAAGCTGGCGGGCGATGACAATCCGTCCCAGAAGCGATTCCAGGATATCGCGCAAGGTTGCATCCGCTTCGACCAGATCGCTGGCCAGACCGATGAATCCAGGCATGGATTTGAGTTGGGACAAGATCGCCCCATCCAGACGACGGCCCCGGATCGTGGCCAGCGGCAGGAAGGTGGCCCGTCCAGCCCGGTTGTCCTTGAGAAAGCTGATTAAGCGGCTGGCGGTTGCCTCGGTGTCGGTCACGATATTTGAGACTGCGGGGCCCAAGGCCGTTTCCAGCGCCAATTCCAGATCCGGCTGGACGCTGATCAATTCTCCGAGTGTGCCTACGATTCCCTGACCAAATTCTGCTGTCTCGCTGGCCTGGTTCATGATTCGCTTGACCGAGTCCGCATAACCCTCATGACTTTTTTCCAGTTCAACCAAAGTCTGCAGACGATATTGATCATTGCGCTGGGACTGACGCAGAGCCTCCGTCTGGGCATGGGCCCGGCTCTGCAGTTCGCGGGCAGATTCAATGGCCTGGCGCAGGGTCGCTTGCGTCGCTGTTTCTTCTTTGAGCGCATTTTGGACCCGGCTTAGACTTTCACTGACATCTTCAAGCTGGAGCTGGATACGGTCGGCATCACTGACCAGAGCCTGAAGATCATTGCTGATCGACTTGCGCCGGCTTTCTATCATGGGCAATTGACTTTTGAGCTGGCCTGCCCGGTTTTTCTGCTCGTAAACGGCTTCAGTTTTTGTTTCCAGTTCGTTCTTGAGGCTTTCGACCTGCTGTTCACTGCTGGAGAGCTGGGCCAAAATAGCTTGCATCGCTTGTTCGGCTGACTCCAGCTGGCGGGAGAAATGATCCTGCTGGTGTAACAGGGTCTCAGCCTTTTTCGCACGCGCAGCCAAGTCCGTTTGCAGCATCTCGATCTGACGCGCCAGATCCTGCTGCAACGAACCGCTCTGTTCGATTCTTTTGGCAAGCTGATCGGCACGCTCCGTGTTTGCTGCCTTCTGGCTCGATAGAAGCCCCATCAGGTTGTTCTTCTGGTTGAACTGGTCCCGCAACCCTTCAATTTCCTGCTCAATCGCCCGGATCGATTCCGTCGCTGTGCGATGTTCATCGCGCAAGGTGACCAGTCTGTCTTGTTCGATCATCCAGTCGTTTTCCAACAACTGTCTCTCTTCCCGTGCGCTAGCCATGCTGAGTTCATGTTGGTCGATCGAATCCAGGATCAAAGCAATGTCCAAACTTTTAAGTTCATCGGACAGACGCAGAAACCGCCTGGCCGTCTCAGCTTGCTGGTTCAATGGTTCGATCCGCTCTGACAATTCCTGGATGATGTCATTGATCCGGACCAGATTCTGCTCGGTCTGGAGCAATTTGCGTTCGGATTCTTCTTTTCGGCTCTTGAATTTGACGATACCGGAAGCTTCTTCAAAGATCTTGCGCCGGTCCTCAGAACGATGACTCAGGATGTCGTCCACGCGACCTTGGCCAACGATGGAATAACCGTCGCGGCCAAGTCCAGTATCCATGAACAGCGTCGTGATGTCCTTGAGCCGGACTGTCGTCTGGTTCAAAAGGTACTCGCTGTCTCCGGACCGGTACAAGCGCCGGGTCACACACAATTCGGTGTACTCGACTGGCAATGTCCGGTCGGAATTGTCAAAGGTGATGCTAACCTCGGCATAACTCATCGCCCGGCGCGATTGAGTGCCAGTGAAAATGACATCCTCC
The DNA here is from genome assembly GCA_002419145.1 of Mageeibacillus sp. UBA5747. GTDB lineage: Bacteria > Bacillota > Clostridia > Saccharofermentanales > UBA5734 > UBA5734. Next base: position 178,267 of record DIFN01000076.1, read on the forward strand.
ATGCGCGCACCGCGTAAGGTTTTGACACTTTGTTCACCCAGGACCCAGCGGATGGCATCGGTGACATTGGACTTGCCACTGCCATTGGGGCCGACAATTGCTGTTACCCCTGGATGGAAATCAATCACGGTGCGTTCGGGAAAAGATTTGAAACCCTGGATCTCCAGTGTTTTCAGATGCATGCTTGTGCGCTCCGGCTCATGCTTGTGATTCCTGGTCGTCCAGGACCTGGCAACCTTCACGATTGCAGGACAGGTAGCGCAATGCCTCACGGGCGGCCTTCTGTTCAGCGTCCTTCTTGCTGCTGCCGCTGCCGGTGGCTATCTGGCGGTCGTCCACCACCACTGCAGCTGTGAAGACGCGATCATGGACCGGGCCTTCTTCATTGACAATGACGAACCGCAGGATGCTGTTGCCGCGCGTCCCCTGGACCATTTCCAGAAGGCGGCTCTTGTAATCGTAAACCATGTCTCCCGTCAAAGCTTGCTGAATGTATTCGTCTAGCATATCGAGGATGACGGAGCGTGCCTTTTCATAGCCAGCATCCAGATAAACCGCGCCAAAAATCGCTTCCACGGCATTGGCAAGATTCGATGACTTATCCCCGCCCCCTGTCGTCCATTCACCTTTACCCAGCATCAGCAAGTGACCGAGCTCCAGTTCCCGGGCAACGCGAGCCAAGGTGCTTTCACAAACAATCAGGGCTCGGGTTTTAGTCATGACCCCTTCGGATAAAGCGGCCGGAACGCGGAAAAGAAAATCACTGACAACCAGGTCGAGGACGGCATCACCGAGAAACTCAAGCCGCTCGTTGTCGGGGATTTTTTCAGCCCGGTGCTCATAGGCATAAGTGGAATGGGTGATGGCCTGAACCAGAAGGTCCGGTTGGGCAAATTCATGGCCGATCGCCCGGCAAAGGCGATCATAGCCAGCCCGGAATTGTTCTTGCATGATGTCCCCCCCTGTTTCGAAAAAAAAGCCCCTGGCCGGGGCTTTTTTGCTGTCTGATCAGGTGATTGTTCAGGTATTGGCTTTGATGTACTCGACGGCATCTCCGACGGACTTGATCTTCTCGGCATCCTCGTCAGGAATAGAGATGTTGAACTCCTGTTCCATCGCCATGACTAGTTCAACAATGTCGAGTGAGTCGGCATTGAGATCGTCGATAAAATTGGACTGCATGTTGATGCTGTCGGCATCAACGCCAAGCTGGTCGACCAAAATATTCTGGACACTGGTAAAAATGTTATCTGTAGACATGAAGTGCTCCTCCTCAAGTGGGCATTTTCAAAATAGTTTAGGGTCCGTTGCCAAACCTATCCTATTTTTATTTGATCATCAAGCAATTGTCAAGTCAGTTAGCCAATCAATTCGGCCTGTATCACATGAATTTCAGTCAAGCAGGAAATGCAAATTGCGTTTGATGTAATCATAACCTGAAACAATGGTCATGATAACCGCAATCAGCATGGCGCCGTCACCCACCCAGTGAAAATTGACTGCCAAGGTTGGTGCCACCGGTAACAAAAGGATATAGACCAATCCTTCGACCAGCATAAGCGAGATCGCAATGATCTGAGTCACTGTTTTCAGTTTGCCAAGCTGGCCGGCTGCGATGACCACACCATGATCCGAGGCCAGCAGGCGAATACCAGTGACCATGAATTCACGGATGATGATGATGATCGCCACCAGAGCATGGATCCGGTTGTTTTGGACCAGGGCAATCAAGACGGAGATGACCAGCATCTTGTCCGCTATTGGGTCAAGGAATTTGCCCAGGTTGGTCACCAGATTCTGACTCCGGGCGATGGCTCCGTCCAGCAGATCGGTCAGGGACGCTGCAATAAAAATCACCAGGGCAATGATTTGACCATAGCTCATGATGAACGCATTCCACCCGGCAAAGGCAGCTGACTGGCTCGGGATCGGCAACATGAAAACCAGGACAAAAGGAACCATGATAATCCGGAGAATGGTAAGCTTATTGGGCAGATTCATCAGAGCGTTACTCCCGTTAATTCGTATTCTCCCGCATCAACGATGCGTACAGGCAAGGTTTGGCCTAGCTTGAGGTCTGCCTCTGAGGCAGCGACCCAGATGACCGGGTCGACTTCCGGAGCTTCGGCAAAACTGCGGCCTTTGTAGAATACACCATCTTCAGAGACGCTTTCAAGTGTGACATCCAGAACCTGCCCCAGTCTTTTCTGGTTCGCCTGAAGGGAAATCCCCTGCTGCAGGGTCATGATTTCTTTCATTCGGGCCTGGGCTACCGTTCTTTTGACTTTTGGTTTCATCTGGGCTGCGGCTGTGCCTTCTTCGGCTGAAAAGACAAAACAGCCCAGCCGGTCAAACCGGATCTCCGTAAGAAAATCTTTCAGAGCAGCAAAATCTGCCTCGGTCTCTCCGGGGAATCCAACCAGAACGGTCGTACGCAAAACCAGATCTGGTATGGTCTGGCGCAATTTGTGCACCGTGGCCCGGATGCTGGCTTGAGTGTCCCGGCGGTTCATGGCACGCAGGATTGGATCGGCAGCATGTTGGATCGGCCAATCCAGATAATGGGCGACTTTGGCTTCGCTGGCCATGCACTCGATGAGCTCATCGGTCAGGCCGTCGTTGTAAACATACAGGATCCGGACCATCTGGACCTCTGGAATCCGGCACAGAGCCCGGAGCAATTCCGGCAGGCGGCGGCGGCCGTACAGGTCAAGACCATACCGGGTCGTATCCTGGGCAATCAGGATCAGCTCGCCATAACCAGCCGCACTGAGACGGGCTGCCTCTGAGACGATCTCTGCGAAAGGCCGGGAAACAAAGGGCCCCCGGATGCCCGGAATGGCACAGTAGGCGCAGTTGTTGGAGCAGCCCTCAGCTACTTTAATGTAGGCATAATTGCCCGGTGTGGACGGCTGGCGCGGGATTGCCAAGTGAGTGAGGCTACCACCTGGACCCGGTAAAGTCAGGATCTGTTCATCCGCAAAAGCCGTGTCCCGGTCCAGTTGGTTGATCACCTCGCCAACCTGATGATAGTCTGCAGTGCCAAGAACGGCATTGACTTCCGGCATCTGGGATAAAATGTCCTTGGCATAGCGCTGGGACAGGCAACCTGCGACGATGAGGTACCTGGCCCGGCCGGCTGGCTGCTTATAATCGGCCAGCTGCAAAATGCTCTCGATGGCTTCCTTTTTGGCAGACTCAATAAACCCACAGGTATTGACCAGCAAAATATCAGCCTGAGAAGGTTCGTCGACCATCAAAAAGCCGGCATCACGCAGGATCTGGCTCATACACTCAGAATCGACCAGGTTCTTGGCACAGCCGAGGGAAAGCAGGAAAACGTGCCTGTTTTCCTGGGATGGGAGCGGTTCAGTCATTGAAATCATCTGGTTCTGATGGACCTTTCAAGAATTCTCGAATCGCTGTCCGGATGCAGTCAGGAGAAAACCCGCGACTCATGAGGAAACGATTGTATCTCATTTTGAAGTCATTGCCTCCTGCGCCTGGCTGGGGTACAGGGAATTTACCTCGCAAGGCGGCCAAGGCCAGCTCCCGGTCCGCTGGCCGGTCTGCCAGAGCCTTATCGATCGCCATCTGGTCCAGACCCTGGGCTGCCAGACGCTGGGCGATACGCTGGGCTGACTCGGATTTTGCCCCCAGACGGGCATTGGTTATCTTGTGTGCCAAGCGCTTGTCATCAATTTTATGTTCAGTTTTCAGTTCGTCAATCACGTAGTGAATCACTTCTGCATCAAATCCCAGGCGGTGCAGATAATCTCGGACCTGACCTGACGGTTTGCGACCCAGACCCATCCAGCGTACGGCAGCAGATCTAGCCGCACGCTGGGCATCTTCGACACTTTTTTCAGTTTCGGATCGGGCTGTCTGGCCTAAAAATTCAAAAGGGTCTAGCGTCATGGGTGTATCCGGATCTTACAGATCGAGTCCCAGGATGTCCTCTTCACGTTCGCCATCCTCGGGCACCGGCTCATCTGCAACACTCGGGCTATCGATCCGGGCCCGGATCCTGCTGTCCAGCTCATCGCGGATCTCGGGGTTGGCTTTCAAGAACAGGCGGGCGTTGTCGCGTCCCTGGCCAATCCGCTGGCCTTTGTAGGAGAACCAGGCGCCACTCTTTTCCACGAGGTCCATGGTGACGGCCAGATCAAGGATGCAGCCCTCCTTGGAAATGCCTTCACCATAGATGATGTCGAATTCAGCTTCTTTGAAGGGTGGGGCGACTTTGTTTTTGACGACCTTGACCCGGGTTTTCGAGCCGACAACATCCGTACCATTGCGCAAGGTCTCGATTTTGCGCACATCGAGCCGGACCGAAGCGTAGAACTTAAGGGCACGGCCACCTGGGGTCGTCTCGGGGTTACCGAACATGATACCGACCTTTTCACGCAGCTGGTTGATAAAAATGGCAACGGTGCTGGACTTGGAGATGACACCGGCCAGTTTGCGCAAAGCCTGTGACATCAGGCGAGCCTGCAGACCGACATGGGAGTCACCCATCTCGCCGTCGATCTCCGCCTTGGGAACCAGGGCGGCAACGGAGTCCACAACGATCACATCGATGGCTCCGCTTCTGACAAGGGCCTCAGTGATCTCCAGCGCTTGTTCACCGGTGTCAGGCTGGGACACGATTAGGTTGTCGATATCGACTCCCAGTTTGGCTGCATAATTGGGGTCGAGAGCATGCTCGGCGTCAATGAATGCCGCTGTGCCGCCAGCCCGCTGGGCTTCTGCAATGATGTGCAGGGCGACGGTGGTCTTGCCGGACGACTCCGGTCCAAAGATCTCGATGACGCGTCCACGCGGAACGCCGCCGATCCCCAGTGCCAGGTCGAGCGAGAGCGCACCGGTGGAGATGGATTCGACCTGCATGGCGGTCCGCTCTCCGAGTTTCATGACGGCACCCTTGCCAAACTGCTTCTCGATCTGGCCCAGGGCGGCATCCAGCGCCCGGTTGCGGTCTGCTGCCTGTTTCTGGCTGATCTCCTGAGTCGATTTTCCGGCACCTTTATCTGTCCTGGCCATGTTTACCTCCAAAAAGAACATTCGTTCTTGTATACGTTTCATTATAGAGTTCGCTTCAGATACCGTCAACGTATCTTGCTGTAGATTACCAAACTTTTGTTCGACATTATTCGCGTTTTTTCGACAAGGCCAGCAGGGCTGAAAACCTTGAATGCACTGTGGTAAGCAGGTTTGAGGCTTCTTGCACATGCATGAGAACTGCGACACCGAGAAACACCAGAAGGGCCAGGGCACTGCGCGCAAAGAGCCAGATCAGCTCGAAGAGTTTGCCCTGCGGGACATAGCTGATCCGGTTCAGGAAGAGCAGCAGCACCATCATCGCACTGGCTGCTGCCATCAGGCGGAGCAGATATCCCCCGATGTGGCGAGGTGTTGCCTGGGGGGCTATAAAGGCATGCATCCTGTACAGAAAGAAAGCACTGACCGTGCTGGTCAGCGTGTAAGCCAGTGACAAACCGCTGATATCCATCTTGAAACCCCTTAAAAGGATCAGGCACAGGAGTGGATTCAAAACCAGGGTCACAAGCCCATTGACCAGAGCCACCCGCGTCATCTTACGGGCATAGAAAGCCTGATTGGTCAAAAAGACAATGGTCTGGGCAATCATGGCCAGGGCATACCAGCGCAGGACACTGGCTGCAGTGATGACTTGCTCTGCCGAATAGCTGCTGCTCCATTGGAAAATAGCCCGGATGACATCTTGTTGCATCGACAGGATCAACGCTGCCGCAGGAATCATCAAGAACAGGGCTTGCCGCAGGCTCTGGCCAAACAACTGGCTGCTGCTGGATTCATCCTGGGCGGCATGGTAGCGTGCCAGAGAGGGCAGCATGACATTGCCAATCGCAACCACGAATATGCCGTACGGCAGCTGCCAGGTGGTTGCGGCATTGCGCAGAGATGTGGCCGCTCCGGGGAACTGGTCGGCAAATCCGGTTAAAATAATGGTGTTGACTTGGACAATCGAACCAGATATCAGCGTTGGCACGGCCAAGCGCACCATTTGGCGAAATCCAGGATCCTTGTAATCCAGGGATAACGAATATTGTTTTAGCAAGGGTGCTGCCATAATCGCCTGGAAGATGAAATAGATCGCTGCAGCACCCATCACGCCCGCTGCTACACGGACCGCCCCTCTCTCACTGCGTTCTCCCAGCAGGATCATTGCCAGAACCACAGCAATGTTGTAGATGGATGGACCAAAGGATGTCCGGCCAAACTGGCGGTAGGCGTTCAGGATGCCGATGCACAGGGCGGCCAGCATCATAAAGAAGACCTGCGGGAACAAAGCCCGGGAAACCCGGACTGCCAGATCCGTAATGGCCGGGTCCTTGCTGCTGTTGTACAGGGCCAGAAGCTGAGGTGATAACCATTCACCCAACAGGACAGCAGCCAGCATACCCAGGGCGGCGTAATTGATCAGGATAGACAGGCTGCGCCAGCCTTTCCCCTCCTCCCCTTTTTCCAAGGCCTGGGAAAGGGTGGGGGTCACCGCGGCACCGATCGCGCCTCCGACCAGGAGCTGATAGAACAAATCCGGAATCTGGAAACCAATAATGAAGGCATCGGAAACCACTCCATAGCCCAGCATGGGTACAATCAGGATTTCGCGGAGATGGCCGCTGATTTTGGACAGCAACAGTCCCGCCATCATGATCAGGGTGGCCAGGCGCAAGTTGTGGGGGGCGCGCTGGCTCATCGCAACAATTCCCGCCGCGCCAGGTCAAACGCGTTCAATGTCGCGACTTTGCGAACACGGGCTCGGTTCCCCGGGATCTGCATCCGGCGAACGTCAACTCCACGCTCGCTGGCCACAGCCAAATAGACCAGTCCGACTGGTTTATCCGCAGTACCGCCGTCAGGACCGGCGATTCCCGTGATGGAAACGGCCAGATCTGTTTTCATGACGTCACGACATCCTTTTGCCATGGCTACAGCGGTTTCCTCGCTGACAGCACCAAATTCAGCAAGCACGTCAGCAGGAACATGAAGCTGGCTGACTTTGACCTCGTTGGCATAGGCCACCATGCTGCCTTTGAAGACAGCTGAAACGCCGGAAATTTCGCCAAA
>DIFN01000076.1:185445-212025 GCA_002419145.1 Mageeibacillus sp. UBA5747
CTGGGGCCAATCTCATAGATATAGTCGCCTGCCCGGTTCTGAATTTCGGCCAGCAGGGCGGCGGTGTTGTCAGGTTCGTTTTCGTCGTGGATCAGCTGGGTGACCCTGAACATAACCTCTCCTTCGGAGGCATAGGGAGCCAGGGTCGGATTGTCCTGGTTGTCGATCAAGTCTTTGAACAGATTCTCAGCCGCTGATTCACCGATGCCGATCAGGCGGACAAAATGATGGCGAAACCGCGTTGCTGTGCGCATTTCCAGATACGGTGCAGCTGATTCCTGGAACATCAGGGTCATTTCGGATGGAGGTCCGGGCAAAAGGATCATGACTTTCGGTTTACCCTGATAGGTGAATTCCAGGATCGCCCCGGGTGCTGTGCCGTTGTGATTAGGCATCACCCGGGCATATTGCGGCAACTGCGCCTGTTTCCAGTTATTGTCTGTGATGGTGAGGCGGCCCAGGCGCTGAAAATAATCCGTGATGGCCGCGCGACTTTCTTGATGTTCGACCAGTTTTTGGCCCGCGACCTGGCTAGCAACGGCCATGGTCAGGTCATCTGCCGTCGGACCCAGACCGCCGGTGACTACGATCAAATCCGACCGGCTGGCTGCTGTTTCCATGGCCAACCGGATTCGGTCCGGATTGTCACCGACCACGGTCTGGTAATAGGATGAAATCCCCAGGAGCGTCAACTGGCGGGCCAGCCATGCTGCATTCGTATTGACGATCTGCCCTAAAAGCAGCTCCGTGCCGACACACAGGATTTCGCCGACATGGATCGNNTAAGATCACCGGACTCTGCTTTCTGTTCCAATGTGGTGCTCATGCCGTGATTCCCTCCTGGCGCAGAAAGGTTTGCCACGTGTTTTCCAGCAGCATCGCGATGGTCATCGGGCCGACGCCACCGGGTACGGGCGATAGTGCGGATGCGATCGGTTCGACACTGGCAAAATCGACATCACCGACCACTTTGCCAGCAGCATTGCGGTTGATGCCGACGTCGATAACCACCGCACCGGGCTTGACATAGTCGGCTGTGATCATTTCCGGTTTGCCGATCGCAGCGATCAGGATATCGGCCTGGCGGCAGACCGCAGCCAGATCACGCGTCCGGGAGTGGGTGATGGTCACCGTGCAATGTTCCTTGAGCATCAGCTGGGCAACCGGCTTGCCGACAATGTTGCTGCGGCCGACGATGACACAATGGGCTCCAACCAGCGGAATCTCGTATGCTTTGAGCATCGCGAGGACGCCAGCAGGGGTACAGGAAACCAGGCCATCTTTACCCAGGGAGAGCAAGCCGACATTGACCGGATGAAACCCGTCCACATCTTTTTTCGGATCGATCGCGTTGATGACCTTGAATTCGCTGATTTGGTCTGGCAGCGGCAACTGGCACAAGATCCCATGTACAGAGGGGTCACGGTTGAGCTGTTCAATCAATTCCAATAGTTCATGCTCTTCGATATCAGATGGCAAATGATACCCATAGGACATCAGCCCCGCTTCTTCACAGGCCTTTTTCTTGTTGTTGACATAAATGGCAGAAGCCGGGTCATCACCGATCTGGACGACGGCCAGGCCAGGTCTTTTCCCCGTCCGCTCGTACGTTTCCTGAATCTTTCCGGCCAGCTGGCTGCGCAATTGTGCGGCGAGTTCCTTGCCGCGGATCATGGTGGTCATGGCTTTGGGCCTCCCTCTTTGCATGGGTTTTATCTTCGTTGGTCTTGACTGAATAGGGTTTGGGCGGTACCAGGCAGTCGGGTCCGTAGCCGATCAAATCCGTCCGGTTCGCTTTGTGCAGTGCCTGGAGTGCCAGCGGGTGGTATTTGGGTTTGGCATATTGGAGCAGCGCACGCTGGAGACGTTTCTCAGCAAGATCGGGTACATGGATAGGCTCGAGGGTTTCAGGGTCAAGCCCCGTGTAGTACATGGTGGTGGAAACAGTGCCTGGAGTCGGGTAGAAGTCCTGGACCTGTTCGGGTACGACTCGGTTGGCTTTGATATACAGGGCTAGTTCGATGGCATCTTCCAGGCTCGTTCCGGGGTGCCCGGAGATCAAGTACGGCACCAAGTACTGCTTTTTACCCAGTCGGGTGTTGATCTGTTCATAACGCTGTCTGAAGGTCTGGTAGACAGCAGGTCCTGGCTTGCCCATCGCCCGCAAAGTTCCCTCGCTGATGTGTTCGGGTGCCACTTTCAGCTGTCCGCTGACATGATGGCGGCAGACTTCTTCGAGAAAGTTGGATTTTTCGTCCATCAGAACGGTGTCAAACCGGATCCCGGAACGGATGAAGACTTTTTTGACACCTTCGAGTGAACGAACTTTTTTCAGGATGCCAAGATACGAGCGATGGTCTGTGCGCAGAGCTGGGCAGGGATCCGGCGTCATACACGGGCGGTCTTTGCAGATCCTTCCCTTTTCCTGTTTGGCACAGGCTGGTTCGAAAAAATTGGCGGTCGGCCCGCCCAGATCATGAATGTAACCTTTGAAATCTGGATCCGCAATCAAGGTTTTGGCTTCGTTCAAGATGGACGCTTCACTGCGCCGGGTAACAATCCGGCCATGATGGAAGGTGATGGCGCAGAAGTGGCAGCCCCCGTAGCAGCCGCGATGGCTGTTGATCGAAAAGCGCACTTCTTCGATCGCCGGCACCCCTCCCTGGGCCACATACGAGGGGTGGATCTTGCGGGTAAACGGCAAGGCGAACACCTGGTCCAGTTCCTGGGTCGACAGGGGGGGCTGGGGTGGGTTCTGGATCAGGTAGCGGTCGCTGTGGCGCTGGACCAGGGTTTTGCCGTCGACCGGAGCCTGTTCATGGTATTGCAGCCGGAAAGCTGTGGCATAGAGCCATTTATCCTGGCTTACCTCTTGGTAGCCGGGCAGCAGGATATAGGCATCACTTTCCGGAAAAGGTCGCTGAAGCAGTCTTTTCTTATCCTGGCCCAGGCTGGCAAAAGCAAAGGTGGATTCTTTTTCAATAAAACGCTGCAGATCGGAGGGCAATCGGTCGGGGCGGGCCAGGATGCAGGTGCCCGCAATCTTGTTGATTTTGTGGATCGGCACCCCTTTTGCCAGCAGCCGGGCAATTTGGAGAATGGCCCGTTCGCCCATGCCGTAAACCAGAAGATCTGCCTGGGTATCCTGCAGGATGGTGCGGCGCACGGTGTGGTCCCAGTAATCATAATGGGCAAAGCGTCTCAGGCTGGCTTCGACGCCGCCGATGATCAGAGGTACATCACCCATCTGGTCACGCACCAGGTTGCAATAGCGGATCATGGCCCGGTCGGGCCGCAGGCCGCCCTGGCCACCCGGAGAATAGCGGTCGTCCGAGCGAGGTTTCCGGGCGGCTGTGTAGTTGTTGACCATCGAATCCACCACGCCGGAAGAAACCAGGGTAGCCAGGCGTGGCTTGCCAAAGGTCAGCAAAGACCGAGAGTCGTGGAGCACAGGCTGGGCGATGATGCCGATGCGATAGCCATCCTGTTCCAGCAGGCGGGCAATCAGAGCCGCTCCAAAGCTGGGGTGATCCACATAAGCGTCACCGGTGATAAAAAGAAAATCAATTTCATCCCAGCCACACTCATTCATTTCTTGCCGGGTCAAAGGGATCAAGGTCATTTCAAATCCTCGTCAGACGCATGGGTCTGTGCTTTCATTTGTATCTCCATCAATTGGTTCAATGTGATCAGGACTTTTCTTGGCTTGCTGCCCTCAAAGCCACCGATATAGCCGAGTTCATGCATGCGGTCGATCAGGCGGGCGGCGCGGGGGTAGCCGACAGTCATCCGGCGTTGCAGCAAAGAGACAGAAGCATAGCCGGTCTCGACGCAGATCTGCAAGGCCTGGGGCAGGAGTTCATCGCTGTCTCCCTCATCCTTGTCTTTGTCTTTGTCTTTGCGGCCATTGGAAACAGCGGCTGTCGAAATAGCGTCTGCGACTTTCTGATCATAACTCGACTGGTGCAGGCTTTTGATGTGGCCAATGATCCGTTCGACTTCGGCGTCGGTGATGAAGGCGCCCTGACCACGGATCGGCTTGGCAGCACTTTGCGGATAATAGAGCATATCGCCCTTGCCCAAAAGTTTTTCCGCCCCGGCCATATCCAGGATCGTCCGGGAGTCAACTTGCGAAGCCACCGCAAAAGCGATGCGCGACGGAATGTTGGCTTTGATGACACCCGTGATGACATCTACCGAGGGCCGCTGGGTGGCGATGATCAGGTGGATACCGGCTGCCCGGGCCATGGCGGTCAGGCGGGCAATGGCATCTTCGACTTCAGTCGGCGTCGTTGCCATCAAGTCAGACAATTCATCGATCACCAGGAGAATCAGCGGCAGTTTCTCTTCCTCTTCCTCTTCTCCTTCCAGTCCGAACCCAATCGACGCATTGTACGAGCTGATGTCCCGCACTGATTTTTCCGCGAACAGGCTGTAGCGGCGGACCATTTCATTGACAGCCCATTGCAGGGTGCCAGCAGCTTTTTTCGGATCAGTCACGACCGGGTGGATCAGGTGCGGAATCCCGTTGTAAATATTCAGCTCGACAACTTTCGGATCAATCATGAGCATTTTGACTTCATCCGGCGATGCCTTGTACAGGATGCTCATCAAGATCGAGTTGATGCAGACCGATTTGCCGGAACCAGTAGCGCCGGCGATCAGCATGTGCGGCATGCGCGCCAAGTCACACAGCAACGGGTTGCCCTGGATATCGCGCCCGATCGCCGCAGTCAGGGGGGATTGGGCTTGCTGGAACTCGCGGGAATCAATCAGGCTGCGCAAAAGGACCGGCATGGTCTCTTTATTGGGGATTTCGATCCCGATCGCAGCTTTGCCCGGAATCGGTGCTTCGATGCGCACACCCATGGCAGCCAGATTGAGCGCAATATCGTCTGCCAGATTCACAATTTTACTGACCTTGACCCCTGGACCCGGCGACAATTCAAACCGGGTGATCGTAGGTCCTGTTGTGAAGTTGATTACTTTTGCTGTAACCCCGAAACTCTCAAGGGTTTTTTCCAGTTTTTGGCCCAAAGCCTGGATCGAGTGCTGGCTGTTGGTGATGGCTTGCTTCAAATGGTCTTCCCGCAGCAGCGAGAGTGGTGGTGGCTCATAAGGCACGACCAGTCGCAGCTGGCCATCCGGACCGACTGCAGCTTGACGTTTGACCGGAGCATGTACCTGTGGAATCACCGGCTGTTCCGGGCTCGTGCGATCAGCCCAGCTCGACCGGTCGAGAGCAGGTTCGGCTGGCTTGGGCGCTTCCGGGATCTTGAATCCAGCTGGTGCCAAAGCAGGTTCTGTCGTCGTCGCTGCTGGCCCAGGCACGGGGGGTGTCGGTTGCTCTGGCTTGATTGATTTCGGCGCAGCTTCGCTTTCGACCGGCGAAATCGTCAGAAAGCCATTTTTATCCTTCTGGATTGTGAAAGGCAATTGGGCTTCTGTCACGAACTGGGCAACCTTCGCTTCATCTTCTGAGAAGCCAGCTAAGGCATCATCCGTCGAGCCAGTGACAGTGGCAAACCCTCCCGCCGTGGATCTTTCAGGAGGGTGGTCCTCCGCGGCACGCGCAGCCGTCCGGCGCTGCCAGAAATCCTGCCAGCCCTGGAGCAGGGAGCGCCGTGTTTCTTCCGCTGTCCGCGGCGAAAGTTCAATATCAAAAGAATCCTTCGTACGGACAGGATGGATCAGGTCCAGATCCTCGCGCGCCCGCGCCTGGTCGAGACCCTGGCGGATCGCCTGGTCCATCTTGGTGCCGGTCCGTTTGATCACATTCGCAGTCGACTGGGCTGTCTGGGTGTAGGACACATTGAAAATCAGGACCACAAAAGCCATGACCAGAGCAATGGTCAGAATCAGGGCGCCCACAGGTCCGGCAACGGCCAGCATGGATTGGGCGAGGAGACCACCGGCAAGTCCACCGGTCAGGACCAGCCCTTCACCGGCCAGAGACGGATCGATCCCAGTGTGCCACAGTTCAGATAACGCTTGGATGGCTGATGCCGCTCCTGTAGCATCAGCAAAACGAGCCTGCAAGACCAGCTGGTCAACTGTCACCAAATGCAGAACGGCCGTTGTCGCCAAGATCAGTCCAGCTACAAACGTCATGCGAACATTCGACTTACGCTGATTTCTGCCCAACAGAAATTCGATCGCAAAAAACAGCAACAGCGGTGGCAGCAAAAAGGCTGCTACGCCAAACAGGCCGCGCCCCAGATCGTACAGCAAATGGCCCAGCCAGCCCGTTTTGGCAGATGGCCAATAATAAGCGGCTCCAAACAGGATGGCTACAGCCAGCAGTACGACCACTGACACTTCTTTGTGGTAATTGACCTGTTTCTGGTTGGCCAAGGATCAGGTCCCCTTCCTTTGGAGCAGGACACGTTGAGCCCGTAAGAGGCCGACGATGGTCTTGGCATCACGGATATCGCCGCGGTCCACCATGGCCAGGGCTTCTTCGAGCGGATAGGGATGGACGCTCAGGAACTCACCATCATCCAGATTGCTCTGGCCATAGGTCAATCCGGTCGCCAGATAAATGGAGAGAGTTTCACTGCAATAACCCGGCGAAGGGTAGACGGTGGCCAGCCATTCGATGGATTGAGCAGTCATGCCTGTTTCCTCGGTCAGTTCTCGGGTGGCACAGGCCAGCGGATCTTCTCCTGGTTCCAGTTTGCCTGCAGGCAGCTCCAGCAATTCGGTGTCATATGGTTTGCGGAATTGGCGGACCAGGTAGACATGCTCCTGGTCATCGAGGGCAACCACGCAGGCGCCGCCTGAATGACGGACAATCTCCCGGCTGGCCAGGCGGCCATCCGGCAGGCGAACCTGGTGGACCTCGACTTGGAAAACACGGCCAGCAAATTTCTGGTCCATACCGGTCGTTTCTTCACGAAAATTGTGTTCGGCTTCAGGCATTGGATCCTCTTCCTTTAATTTCAGCGACTGCCAATTTGTCGCAGCGATTGTTGAATACATTGTCCGAATGGCCCTTGACCTTGATCCATTCGATGGTATGGGGTCGGGCGGCATCGAGCAGAGCACGCCAGAGATCAGGGTTGCTGACCGGGTCATTGGCCGCATTGCGCCAGCCATTCCTCTGCCAGTTATGGATCCAGCCTTGGTTGAAAGCGGAAACCAGATAGGCACTGTCACTGTAAAGCCTGACTTGGCAGGGCCGATTCAGTTTTTTCAAAGCTTCGATCGCAGCCGTCAGTTCCATCCGGTTATTGGTCGTTGAAGCCTCACCACCAGAAATTTCCTTTTCAACGCCCCCAGCGATCAGGATCGCTGCCCAGCCGCCGGGTCCGGGATTGCCAGAACAAGCACCATCCGTGTAGATCTCGACTTGTGGCATGCTCAAGCTTTAGGCCCCCGGCCCAGCTCACGCGAACGTTCTGTCGCAGTTGTAACTGCCTCGATCAGGCTCGAACGCAAGCCATTTTTCTCCAGTGTGGCAATCGCTTCGATGGTTGTACCACCGGGGGAACAGACCTGGTCTTTGAGCACACCCGGATGCTTGCCAGTAGCCAGCACGAGCTTAGCCGAGCCATAAACCGTCTGAGCTGCCATTTGCAGTGCCATCTCACGGGGCAACCCCATGCGCACACCGCCATCTGCCAGCGCCTCAATCACCAGCATGACATAGGCCGGTCCACTGCCGGACAGACCAGTCACCGCATCCATGGCTGTTTCCGGAACCTTGAAAACCAGACCACTCGATTCGAGCAGGCTCATGGTCCAAGCTTGCAGTTCTTCACTGGCCTGGTCGAAACAGATTGCGCTGACGCCACTGTGAACCATGGCAGGTGTATTGGGCATGACCCGGGCCAAGGCAACGGCAGGCCCAGACCAGTTGCGCAGCTGAGCCAGCGTGACCCCGGCAGCGATCGAGATTAAAAGGACCTCTGCCTGAAAATCACCAGCCAAGTCCTCGAGGACTGTCTTCATAACCTGGGGTTTGATCGCCAGCAGAACAGCATCTGCACAACTGACTGCCTCACGGCCTGATCCGGCCACTTGGCAACCCAATGTTTCGGCCAAGGCCTGGGCTTTGTCCGTCTGGGTGTCATACAAGATGACTGATTCGGCAGAAATGGCCGTCTGACTGATCATGGCATGAACCAGGGCCTGGCCCATCTGACCGGTGCCAATGACTGCTAATTTCATAGGAGAACCTCCTGCAGGAATTTTGACAGCAAACAGAGTCGCCAAAATTGGCGGTTGCAGTCAAATCATACCATTTCAAACGATCACGTGGCAATTCGAACGGTCTATGTTAATCTGACCGTGCGAATAAATTTTCCAGATTGACAGCTCCCGGCGGCAATGCTATGATTGGTTTCGCGCTTAGGGGAGTGGCTCAATGGTAGAGCAGCGGTCTCCAAAACCGCTGGTTGCGTGTTCGAATCGCGTCTCCCCTGCCAAGTAAAACCCGGAAATACCTGCAGCTGCAGGATCTCCGGGTTTTTATTTTAACCAATATCTATTAATATATTTATCATTATTATCTGATAGCTTATCCTTACGCAAACTATTTAAAACATCTCTGAATAGCATGGTCAAATCAGAACTCTGCATTATTGAACGCTCGGTACACCTCAAACGCCAGTAGATCGATGATTTTGCCGCGGAAGTCGTCCTCGGTCAGGATCCGGGTATAGAACGCCTGGTTCTTGTCAAATTCTTTGATCACATTTTCTGTGATCCTTCTCCGGTTGTTGTGGTGGTCCTCCCTCGGCGATATTGATGACGACACCCTCGGATGCCCCATACTCACCGGACCGCAGTGAGTCCTTATCCAGCCTTTTGCCAGTGCGTGAATCCTCGCGACTTTATAGTCCCGTTACAGGCGTCAGCGAGACATCATACTCAACTGTGGTTTGGGTTTCGGCAAAATCTTCTCTGACCAGTTTTTGACCAGGCTCGCCGCCGGACGGTTTGTAATGCCAGTCGATTTTCCAGTCCATCATATTCTGATACATAGCTTGCTTTTCGTGGTTCTGGAGCGAACCTGAATCAGGCAGGCAAGGCAGGCGGTCACTGGCGCAAAAGCTGAAGGGCTGGTTGCTCTCAAATAGTAAGCCACTGCCGCTGGCATCCGCCACAGCTACCCAATGTGTCATTGCATGAGGCAATTCCGGCGGCAAGGGTTGGCGCGGATCGGGCAAAAGGTCGGTCAGAGGCTGTTCGAATTGTCCGTCATAGGTCATCCCGCGCAGGTCTGGCCAGGATGGACCGGGGCCTTGGCCGGACCAGATGATCCGTTCATACTGGCGGCGCAGCAAAAAGCGCAGCCCAATCCGGGGCAATTCGGCCAGCAGGCTCTGGCTTTTGCACGGCAAGATGACTCGGATTTCGATCTTGCCACTCTCGTGAATCGTGTAGCGCAGACATGCTGAAAGCCAGGGCTTTGCACCGGCTGGTCCAAAACGGCAGTGCGCCACGATGGCAGCTGTTTCACCATCACATTCAGCCTCGATCCGGTCGACCACTTGCTCCAGCTCAGAAAGACCGAGCTGGTTCCAGTCACGAGCCCAGGCCTGGTCCTGATTCAAAGGAGGCCGCCAGAAGACCAGTGCCGAGGGTGCCAGTTGGCTATTCATCTGGGCAAAAGCCAGGTACTCGTGGTCTTTACAGCGCCAGCTCTCAATCTGGGCAGTGATCCGATTGAACACAAGCCAGAAGCGATGGCCAGAAACGACCAGCAAATGTCGGTCTTGTTCTAGGCGGAGTCGATTCCTGCCTGGAGCTATGACGGGAATCAGCTGATTGAGAAAAGGATCCCGGGCAGTCGTTTGGTGATCCAGCTCAAAGCTGTCTGTGGAAACGATCTGATCGGCCGGACACCACAGATTGGCATCTATCTGGTGAACTGTCAGCTGCAAAAGGCAGGGCAAATTCTGAGGGCGCCCGACACCCGCATATGGGATTGAAAGGTCAGCGGTTTCGCCCGGCAGAGCGGGCGGCAAGTCCAGTTCTCCGGCCAGGACCAGGCGACCACTGGCAACGATCTGCCAATGCAGGCGGAACAGATCCAGTTTCAAGGTCCTCATTCGGTTTTTAACTTGAAAATGGCCAGCTTGAAGGTCTAGCGGCTTGATCTCGGCCGGTCGGCCGGCTTGCCGGATCGCTGCCAGTGCAACGGACCGGGAGCGTCCCTGAGGTGTGTGGATCTGGTCGATAACCTCCTGCCAGGATCCCAGGACCAGCCCTGAAAAGCGGGAACGGATTGCCTCATTTGTCAATGACTGCATCATTGAATGGGTGCCACCACCTTGTAAGCTGAAGCCTGGTGCGAGAATCTGGCTGATTGGACTTTGGCTTTGGTCAGCAACAGGATTCTTCTCAATCTCTTCGCTAACCTGGGCGAATTGAACCAGAGGGCGGGATGAATCCAGATCTCTGAACAGAGCAGGATGCAAAGGATCCCCTGCAAAGGGCTGATTGGTTGTTACCCAGGCCAGGATGCACGGTTGATTTTTGAGCAAGGTCACTTGGCTTAGCAAGCGGTCTTTCTGAATTGTCAGCCATGGCTCGCCCCGCCACGGTTTCTCTCCCCCTTTCCCCTCAGCAGTCTGCCAATCTGAAACAGGCTGTGAGGGTGGACCAACCAGAACAAGCAGCCCCAGATGGTTACACAATTCAAAGAATATAGGATCCACAGGACCACCCAGGAGACGGATCGCATTGAAATGCTGCCGGACAAGGCGCAAATCACGAGCCAGACCTGACAGAGGTCTCAGAAGGCCTGTCTGGCTATCCATGGGATCAAAATCAACCAGGCGGAGAAACAGCGGCTGTTGATTGAAATGGAGCAATCCATCCCGAACCGTCCGATCACAAAAGCCCACTGACTGGTGAACCGTACTCACCTCTCTGCCATTGGCATCAAGGCAGGTAACCAGCAGGTCGTAGAGTTCAGGTTGCTCATCAGACCAAGGTTCAACCTCCGGACAAACCTGTTGTAATCTGGCCAGACCAGCCTGCTGGACTTTCGCATCAAACCCGGTGTGATCCAGTTGGGTTTTTTCCGGTTTGATGCTCGTTTCCAGAATGACCCGGCCTTCCCTGGCCAATGTGAATCGCACCAGAGGCAGGCCCTGAGTCACTTTGAAAGTCAGGACCGTCGCCTGGGCGGAAAGTTCCCACTGACCCGACAAAGGATCCATGTGGGTACGCACGGATAAATCAAAGACGGACAAAGCAGGCGTTGCCTCCAGATAGATGTCTCCTGCCAGTCCTGCCAGATTTGCGTGACAATGGCCATCAAGATAACTGGCCGCATGGTATGGATAGACCAGAATAAATACTTCATTGACCCCGTCATGGAGCCGCGAAGTGATGTCAAATTCGTTCAAGTGGCGCCCGTTTTGGACATATCCGACGATTTTTCCATTCAGGACCACATGGCAGGCTGCTAAAACTCCCTGGAGCACCAGCTTTTTACGCAGGGCACTCCAGCTTTTCGGCAGTTCAAGACTGCGATGGTAGACTGCAACCGGCATTGTTTCCGGAACATGAGGTGGGTCCAGAACAAAAGGCCACGCGTTGGGCTCGCTGTGAGGCCGGACGAAAGCCCGCCGTGAACCTGGGACTGCCATCCGGTCAAAACCGCTGCGATAGGAGAAAATATTCTCCGGCAGCTGTAAGATCGAATCAAACCATTTGTAATCCCAAGTACCTGTCAGCATCTGGATAAAGGGTGACAGGTAGCGTCGATTATCCTCCTGGGCTTGCTCGCAAGTCGCCTGGTCCGGAAACTGGACCAGGTATGCATGTGACGGATAGCGGTTTCGCTCCAGACACTCAATTCTATTCCAATCCGGCTTTTCAGGACGGCCCGGGAAAATGCGTGAAGGCATGTGGATGGCTCCCTGTACCTGGCAAATCTATTCATTTTATTGTAACTAAAATGCACCACTCTGGCAAAAAAACCGCTGAAGCTTACACTTCAGCGGTTTTATATCGGTGGTCGGAGTGACCTGACTCGAACAGGCGACCTCTTGCACCCCAAGCAAGCACTCTAGCCAAACTGAGCTACACCCCGGCGACTTGTTGATTTTACTGGTATTCCCAGCCTGTGTCAAGTCATCGGGGAGAGGTCTTAGCCCTTGATTTCCCTGACGTTCCTTAGAATTCGATCTCGCGGTGTTTCTCAGGTGTGGCTGTGTTGTCCTGGCGTTCCTGGAACCGCTGGGGGCGCTCGGAATGGCCCTGGCTGGGGCTCTGAGGACGCGGACGACGATCGCCCCGATCCCCACCACGGGGGCCACGGTCACCGGAATCACGCGGGCCACGATGGTCTCCCCGGTCACGCATCGGGCCACGGCGTTCGCCAGTGTCAGACTCGATGTAGTCAGCCGGTTTATCCATACAGTCGCGCATGGAGAGATTGATCCTGCCCTGGCCGTCGATTTCCATAACCTTTACTTTGACCAGGTCACCCTCGCTGACAACGTCTTCGACTTTCTCGACCCGTTTCCAGGAGAGCTTGCTGATGTGGACCAAGCCTTCCTTGCCCGGCAGGAATTCGACGAAGGCGCCAAAGTTCATCAGGCGGGTGACGCGGCCTTCAAAGACCTGGCCTGGCTCGGGATCATTGGCAATGCCCTGGATGATCGCAATGGCTTTGTCAGCAGCTTCGCTGTTGGGCGAAGAAACAAAGACGCGGCCGTCATCCTCGATGTCAATCTCGACGCCGGTTTCCTCGATGATGCGGTTGATGACCTTGCCCCCGGAACCGATGACTTCACGGATCTTGTCAACCGGGATCATGATCTGAACGATCTTGGGGGCGTACTTGGACAGCTCGCTGCGCGGAGCGCTGATGACCGGCATCATGACCTCATGGATGATCTGCAGGCGGCCCTTCCGGGTCATGGCGAAAGCATCACGGATGATGTCATAAGACAAGCCATCGACTTTGATGTCGACCTGGATCGAGGTGATGCCATCGACGGTGCCGGCGACTTTGAAGTCCATGTCACCAAAGAAGTCTTCAATGCCCTGGATATCCATGAAAACGAGATAATCTTTTTCGTTCTCTTCATTGACAATCAAGCCGGAGGAGATACCCGCGACCGGCTTTTTAATCGGGACACCGGCATCCATGAGTGCCAAGGTGCTGGCACAGACAGATCCCTGGGAGGTCGAGCCATTGGACATCAGGATTTCCGAAACACAGCGGATCGCGTAGGGGAACTCGGTTTCACTGGGCAGGACCGGGATGAGCGAGCGTTCAGCCAGTGCGCCATGTCCGATTTCGCGGCGGCCGGGGGAGCGGTTAGCCTTGGCTTCGCCAACACTGTACGGCGGAAAATTGTAGTGGTGGATGTAGCGCTTGGTCTCTTCGTTATCGAGGCCGTCGAGCATCTGGACTTTGGACAGAGGTGCCAGGGTGCAGGCGGTCAGGACCTGGGTCTGGCCGCGCTGGAACAGCCCGGTGCCATGGACGCGCGGCAGGATGCCGACTTCGGCCGACAGGGGGCGGATCTGGTCAAGAGCACGGCCATCGACTCGGATGTGTTCCTTGAACAGGTATTCGCGGACGACTTTCTTTTCCAGCTTGTACATGGCATCGCCGACATAACCAGCCCAGTCAGGGTTGAGAGTGGTGATGTGCTCCAGGGTCTGGGCCTTGAGCTGGCTGACTTTTTCGTCCCGGACCGATTTGTCATCGGACAGGACAGCCATGCGCATGCCGCTGTAGGCAAATTCTTTGACAGCCGCGAAGACTTCTGCCGGCAGTTCAGATGAAACATAGCTAAACTTCGGTTTGCCGATTTCAGCGACGATGCCTTTGATGAAGCGGCAGAGATCCTGGATAACCTTGTGGCCCTCAATGATGGCATTGAGCATGACATCGTCCGGGACTTCATTGGCACCGGCTTCGATCATGCAGATTTTCTCTTCCGTGCCGGCAAGAGTGACGTGCATCTGGCTCTCAGCGCGCTGCTTTTCGTTGGGGTTGATGATAACTTGGCCATCGATCAGACCGACGTGGATACCGGCAATCGGACCATTCCACGGGATGTCTGAGATTGAGATGGCAATCGATGTGCCGAGCATGGCGGCTACTTCCGGCGCATTGTCCTGGTCAACCGACATGACCAAGTTGCTGACAGCGCAGTCATTTCTCAGATCTTTCGGGAATAATGGCCGAATCGGGCGGTCAATGACGCGGGATGTCAGGATGGCTTTTTCGGTTGGACGGCCTTCGCGCTTGATGAAGCCGCCGGGGAATTTGCCAACGCTGTACATTTTTTCTTCGTAATCGACACTGAGCGGGAAAAAGTCAATGCCGGGACGGGGTGTGGCTGATGCGGTCGCGCTGGACAAGATGACAGTCTCGCCGTAGCGGACCAGACAGGAGCCATTGGCGAACTGGGCCAGATGGCCGGTTTCGATGACCAGTTTGCGGCCAGCGAGGACGGTTTCGAATGTACGTGCACTCATGTGAATACCTCCATGATTTGAATCTTTCGTCCATGCACGGCGGTAGTTTGTAGATTCCGCTCCTGGAGCACTTCATCTTAGTAGATGTTCCAGAGGTGCAATCTACCCTCTACAGCGGCACACAGACTGACCAGGTCCGGTTTTAATGGGATGAATCAGTTGATTAGTGAAAAATTGGCGGACGGTGGACCCGTCCGCCAACATTCATTTGTCTGATCGAGCCTTACTTTCTGATGCCGAGCTTAGAGATGATCGTACGGTAACGTTCGATATCGATGCTGGTCAAGTAGTCGAGAAGACCACGGCGGCGACCAACCATCATCAGAAGGCCACGGCGGGAGTGATGATCACCCTTGTGGGTCTTGAGATGTTCAGTCAGGTGGTTGATGCGTTCGGTCAAAAGGGCGATCTGGACTTCCGGTGAACCGGTGTCGCCTTCCTTCAGGCCGTACTCTTTGATGAGTTCTGCTTTGCGGATCTTGTCCATGTATTCCTCCATATGATTCGCCTCTGGCAACGTTGGGGTCGGACTGTCCCACGACCTTGCCATGGCATATTCCATGGTATTTTAGCATCAGGTTATGGATTTGTCAAAATCACCACCTGAAAGTCTGGCCCCGGTCCTGGATGACGACCTCATTCTCTTCTGCAGTGGCACTGGCCTCGGTCCGGCCAACGATCCTGGCAGGCAGTTCAAAGTGGGCACAGATCTCCAGGATACCTGCTGCGGTCGTATCATCACAGTAGATTTCCAATCGATGGCCCATGTTGAAAATCTGGTACATCTCCGCTGCGCCAACCTCACCGGAGTCAAAGATGGCAGTAAAGATCGGTGGAGTTGAAAACAGATTGTCTTTGACATAGCGGATGCCACTGCCAAAATCTTTGCATTTGACCTGGCCACCGCCGGTGCAGTGGATGATGCCAGCAATCGACGAACGATACTGGGCGAAGATTTCTTTGATGACCGGCAGGTAGGTTCGGGTCGGTGACAAGATGGCCTCCCCAACAGTCAGGCTCGAACCCGGCAGCGGGTCAGATAAATGATAGCGGCCGCAATAGGCCTTGTCTGCTGACAGCGTATCCGAGCAGGACTCTGGATAGCGTGTCAGGTAATCCTTGTGTAAAAGTAAATGGCGGGCTCCGGTCAGACCATTCGAGCCGATGCCACTGTTTTCCCTGGTCTCGTAGGTGGTCTGGCCAAATGAGGCCAGGCCGACGATCACCTGGCCAGGCTGGATGGTGGCGGCATGGATGACCTCGCTGCGTTTCAGACGGACGACTACGGTAGAATCGCAGATCACCGTGCGAACCAGGTCACCAACATCGGCGGTTTCGCCGCCCGTCATTTCGACGGTCACGCCCTGAGCAGCCAGGGCATCAATCACTTCGTCATAGCCATTGATGATGGCGGCGAGGGCAGCTGCATCGATGCGATGGGCATTGCGGCCGATCGTATTGGAGATTTTGAAATCATCGGTCGCACCGATACAGAGCAAATCGTCGGTGTTCATGACCAGAGAATCCTGGGCGATGCCCCGGTACCAGGCCGGATCGCCGGTCTCCTGGGCCATCAGATAGGCAACTGAGGATTTCGTCCCCGCACCATCGGCATGAACAGCACAGCAATAATCCGGATCGCCGGCCAGATCCGGTATGATTTTGCAGAACGAGCCCGGAAACAAGCCCTTGGACTGTCGAGCGACAGCCTTTTTGACGTCGTCTTTGGTCGGCGAGACGCCGCGTGAAAGATAGCTTTTTGCCTTCATGTGTTCCTCCGCGCCGGGGCGCCGTTTGAGATAATCAGGTGACTTTCTGAGCAAGCCTGTAAGCCGGGTTCTGTCGTGGACAACCATCTATCCAGGCCGAACATTTCTGAACGGCTCCAGCCACCTCCCCGGGACTTGCGGGCCACAATATGTCCCTCCACGGTGTTGCTCCAGGTGGGGTTTACAGAGCCAGCCTGTCGCCAGGCTGCTGGTGAGCTCTTACCTCACCTTTCCATCCTTGCCGGCCAAAACCGGCGGTCTATTTCTGTTGCACTGTCCTTGAAGTCGCCTTCACCGGGAATTACCCGGCACCCTTGCCCTGTGGAGCCCGGACTTTCCTCACGCGCGGCCTTTCGGCACTGCGCCCGCGGTTGTCCAGCTTGCTCAGAAAGTCACCTTATTATAATCGAAGCCGTAGTCGACGGCAAAGGTCAATTCCGGTGTCATCTGGGAGAGGTGATGCGCCAAATTAGGCAGGACCACTCGCTCGGTGACATCGTGGCCGGCATCCAGGGCCACAATCCCGCGCAAGGCAAGTTTTAACCCGACATGGTGCTTGATCTCACCGGTGACAATGGCATCCACCTCCAGATCCAGGAGGCGTTCGACCCAGCTCTCATCAAATGAACCCGGGAAAACAGCCAGGCGATGCACCAGGGCAATGGCGTCGGAATTCTGGCGCACACCGCTGCTTTCCAGGCTGGTCCGGATCCGTTCTTTCAGCTCCCGGCTGTCCTGAGGCTCTACCAGCTCAAGCACGCGGCCGTGGCCAGCCTCAGTCAAATCAGAACCCAGCGCCGGCAAGACGAGCGGATTTTCGACCGTGACAGGCAAAAAGACTGAGCGCTGTTGTTCGACCAGGTCCAAGGCATCGGCCAGACAATCAGCAGTTCCGCCAGCTGCAGCATCCAGATTGGTATGCAAGGTCAGAACAGCGATGTCTTTCTGGATCAGCGTCCGGATCAGGGACTGTTCCGGAATGTCTTCGCGCAAGGTTGTCAGCGGTGAAAAAATCAGCGGGTGATGCGTCACTATCAGATTGGCCTGATTGGTCTCACACAGTTCGATCGTCCGGTCGGTGACATCGAGAGTGACAACGACACCTGTGAGCAGCGCGTCTGGATCACCAAGCAACAGTCCAACCTTGTCCCAGGTTTCCGCCAGGGCAAAGGGGATCGCCTGATCGATTTGTTCCACCAGATCGCCGAGGCGGACGGAGGGGCGAAGGTTGGAGTGTGTTTGCTGAGCATCATATTCAAGAGTCATGGTGCGCCTCCCTTGTCTTCGTGGCTTCAAGGCATGGATCGAGCCATTCTTGAATGGCAGCCATCACTTCAGATAATTCCGGCATTCGGCGGCTGGCAAACTGGACATGGCGGGCCACTTGGTGCAGATAGGAACCAAACAAGGGTGGCTTTTCCTGGAGCAGAACTGGACCCAGGACAGCCTCGGTCAGGCTCATGGCCGGGCGATGAAGCAATCTGACTGGATCTGTTTCTTCTGGCACCGCCCGAATGATGACATAAATCCGGTCCCGGTCCACAACCAGCTCTTCCCTGTCGATCCGATACTGATTGGCATCGAGCCACAGTCGCAGCTCCATGGCAGATTTCTGGGGCTGCAAGATGACCTGGCTTAAGGGCTCAGGCAGAATCGCGAGGATTTCGATCATTTCCAGCCCGCCAAGTCCGGACAGAACCACCGCATCATCTGGATTGATGACATGCCCTTGGAGGCCCGAGGTAACTGCTGTTTCAATCCGGTCGGTCAAGCCGGCCCGGGCAATGTTACGCCTGGCTACGGCGATCGGGCCTGTCCGGATATCCGAAGCCACCGCTGATTGACAGATGCCGCGCCGGACAAGTTCGATGGGTAAAAATGCATGATCGGTGCCAATGTCAAACACCCGCTCGCACGGTTTGACCAGATTGGAAACTGCTTCCAGGCGAGCTGATAGGACAGGGAGCCGCAACTGTTTTTGCATACTGCCAGGCCGCCTGCAGTCTCAGTCCAGGTAATCCTTGAGCTTTTTACTGCGACTGGGGTGGCGCATTTTGCGCAGGGCTTTGGCTTCGATCTGGCGGATGCGTTCACGCGTGACGTTGAACTCCTTGCCAACCTCTTCCAGCGTCCGAGTCCGGCCATCGTCAAGGCCGAAACGCAGGCGCAGGACTTTTTCTTCCCTCGGGGTCAGGCCTTTGAGGACTTCGAGCAGCTGTTCTTTCAAGAGCGTGAAAGCTGCCTGGTCGGCCGGCGACGGGGCATCGTCATCGGGGATAAAGTCACCCAAGTGGCTGTCTTCTTCTTCACCGATCGGTTTCTCCAGGGACACAGGCTCCTGGGAAATCTTCATGATCTCGCGCACCTTCTCCACCGTCATGCCCATTTCCTGAGCCAGTTCCTCCGCCTCAGGTTCACGGCCGAGTTCCTGGATCAGTTGGCGCTGGATGCGGATCAGCTTGTTGATCGTTTCAACCATATGGACCGGGATGCGGATCGTGCGGGCCTGGTCGGCGATGGCCCGGGTGATGGCCTGGCGGATCCACCAGGTGGCATAGGTGCTGAATTTGAAGCCCTTTTCATAATCGAATTTATCGACAGCCTTGATCAGACCCAGGTTGCCTTCCTGGATCAAGTCCAGAAACTGCATGCCGCGGCCAACATAGCGTTTGGCTATGCTGACAACCAGGCGCAAATTGGCATTACACAAACGTTCCTTGGCATCCATGTCGCCTTCCAGCATGGCCTGGGCCAGCTCTTTTTCCTCATCGGCAGTCAGCAGGGGCACCTTGCCGATTTCCTTGAGGTACATACGAACCGGATCGTCGACACCAACGCCTTCAATGGTGCTGATGTCGAGGTCATTTTCCGATGAAGCCTCGTCTTCGACAACCGCGTCGGCGACGACTTCGACGCCCATGGCTTCCAGACGATCCAGGACCTTCTCAGCCTGGTCAAGGTCGATGTCCGATGACTCAATCGCGCTCATGACATCCTTGTAGGAAATCTGGTTGTTTGAGGTATGGGCTTTGTTCAAAAGATCTGTCAGGAGTCCTTGTTTTTTCTCAGGCATGGTTGGGTGTATCCTCCAATAAATTCAATTCTTTTCAGGTTGCTGATTCAGCGGGATCGCAATTTCTGGATCATCTGGTTGATTTCAAGCAGTCTCCTCCTGGCCAGGGCCGCTTCTTCCGGTCGGTCCGGATCTTGGGCCAGGGCGGCAGTTTCCTTGAGCTGACGACGCAAATTCTCGAGGCGGATCGTGCGCACGAGCTCATTCATGGTTTGGAGCGGGTCCTGGCCGGCAAAAGTCTCGTCAAGTTTCATACTGGCCTTGGCCAGCAAATCGGTCAGGATGCGGCCATGCACGACCCGTGCTTCCGACCAGAGCATCAGGCCGCCACTGTCAACCGGTTTTCCAGCGCTCAGGTGCTCGATCAAGCGCCTGGCTACCGACTGCATGGCGCCGGCGGAGAAATCCGCAGGCACAGGTTTAGGCTCCAGGCGTCCCCAGAGAGCGGGGTGTTCTGCCAGAAAACACAACAAGTAGATCTCCTCGCGGGTTGCCTGGTGCGAAGGCGTTTGCGTCCTGTCAGGAGGCGGGGTCGCATCTGACTTTTTCCGGGCTGCCAGCTGCTGATGCAGCATATCCCCGGTCGGACTGGCTTGGGAGCCTTCACGCCGCCGTTCAATCTCGCGCACGACGCTGTCTGCGGAGGTATGGAGCCATTCGCTGACTCTGCCAGCATACAGCTCACGTACGATGGCATTGTCTTCCTTGGCCAGGATCGTGCAAGCTTGGTCCTGAAAGGCCAGGATGTCGAGATTGCCATGAACTTCGCAGGAGCGCCGGGCCACATCGAGCTTGAAATCCAAAAGCGGCAGAGCCTGGTCTATCAAAACTTTGAAACGCTCTGGGCCGTGTTTGCGGATGAATTCGTCTGGATCTTTACCATCCGGAACGCGCAGAACTGTAACTTTAAGTCCTCGTGATGTCAGGATGTCCAGGCTGCGCAAGGTCGCGTTCTGACCGGCTGCATCGGCATCAAAGCCGACGATGACCTGGTCGGTGTATTTGCGGATCAGGTTGGCCTGAGCTTCGGTCATCGCCGTGCCGAGAGCAGCTACGGCATTGTCAATCCCGGCCTGGTGCATGGCCAGGGTGTCCATATAGCCTTCGACCAGAACAAGACGCTTGTCCGGACTGGATTTGGCCAGGTTCAGGCCATAAAGATGGCGGCCCTTGGTATAGAGCGGCGTCTCAGGTGAATTCAGATATTTGGGCTGCGAATCGTCGAGGACGCGCCCGCCAAAAGCGACGATTTTGCCCATGGCGTCAAAAATCGGAAACATCAGACGATTGCGGAACAAATCATAGAAGCCATCCGTCTTACCGCGTTTGAACAGGCCGGACTGACTGATCAGCTGATGATCGTCAAGGCCTTGACGACGCAAATGCAGAAGCAGCCCGTCCCATTCATCCAAGGCGTAGCCGAGGCCGAATTTCCTGGCTGTGCTGTCAGAAATGGCCCGTTCTTGCAGATAGCGGCGGGCGACAGCTCCTGCAGGGCTATGCAAACTGTGGTAGAAATAGCGGGCAGCCTCCAGATAGATTTTCTGCAGCGAGGTTGTGCGTTCGAGTCGCTCGCGATACGCTTGGTCATCTGGTTCCGGCAATTGGATGCCCACGCGGTCAGCCAGGATTTTCAAAGCCTGAGGCCACGTGCATTTCTCAATTTCGCGGATAAAGGTGATGACGTTGCCTCCCTTGTGGCAGCCAAAGCAATAGAAGATTTGTTTGCTGGGTGACACACTAAAGGAAGGTGTGTCCTCATGGTGAAAGGGACACAGCCCAAACAGATTGGCACTGCTGCGCTTGTCGAGACGAACGTACTGCCCGACGACCGTGACAATATCGTTTCTGGACTTGATTTCCTCGATCAGCTCATCAGGGATCGTGCGACTGGAAGTTGTATTGCTCACACTCTATTATTCGACGGACTTGTTCCGTTTTCCTGCTCTTGTTCCCAGGGATCCGCTGCATTTTCCAGGTACGGTTCCCGCTGCATGATATGATGCTTGACGATCAGCCGGTTATGTTCCAGCCGGTCCGGATCAAGGGCTCGTTTGTATGTGGCTGGTATGCCGGCATAGAGGGATCCTGCCTCCACCACCGTTCCACCGGAGACCAAGGCACCTGCAGCAACCATGGCTCCGCACTGGATCACGGCACCATCCAGCACCACCGCCCCCATGCCAACCAGCGCATCATTTTCAATCGTGCAACCGTGCAGAATCACACCGTGACCGATGGTGACCCGGTCACCGATCACAACCTGATCATGGACCACCGCCTGGTCCTGGATATTGCTCTGGGCACCGACCACGATCGGGTGGACATCACCGCGCAAGATGGCACCATACCAGATTGAACTTTCAGGCCCGATGGTCACGTCACCAATCAGGACGGCTGTTTCAGCAATAAACGCCGAGGGGTCTATCTGCGGTTTTTTGCCCTGGTAAGAGCGGATCAAAGGTTTGTGCATGGCAGGTCTCCTTCTTTGGGATCATGGATCCGTTCCTGATTCAAGTCTTGAGCCAGAGGGCACATTCCAGCCGCTTCTTCTGTAATTGGCAGCCGATCGGGTCCACACCATGGATATGGCCGTTGACATGCAGGCTGTTGGCGGCACAGCCACCACTGCAGAAATATTTCGCCCAGCACTGGCTGCATTCTGGCTTGTCCGGAACCAGCAGCGAGTAAAAGGGCTGCTGGACTGCCGGATCGATCCGAATGGGCCAATCGTGGACACTGCCCAACTTGTACTCGGTTTCGCCGACAAACTGATGGCAAGGATAAATGTCGCCTTCAGGCGTCACCGCAATGTATTCGATGCCGACACCGCAGCCCTTGATCCGTTTGAAGGCGCAGGGACCGTGGGACAGGTCGAGCATGAAATGGAAAAAGTTGAAAGGCTGGCCCTTTTCGCGTGCCTGGCGGATCTCGATGGCCAATTTCTCATATTCGGCTTCGATGACCGGCAGATCTTCGGGACGGATCTCATAGCCGACACCAGCCGGCGCTACGACGGGTTCCATGGAGAGCTGCTGGCCAATGGAAGCCAGATGCCGGACATCCTCGGTGAAGTCGAGGTTGTGGCGGGTGAACGTACCACGCAAGTAGTACTCTTTGTCGCCGCGCAAGGCGACGAAATCTTTGAAGTGAGGGGCGATGCGCTGATAGGAACCCTTGCCTCCCGCATCTGGACGCATCCGGTCATGGACCTCTGGACGACCATCCAGGCTCAGGACCACATTTTTGAAATGCTGGTTGATGAACTGGGATTTTTCTTTATCCAGCAAAACACCATTGGTCGTCATGGTCAGGCGCAGAATTTTGCCGCTCTCCTGGCCCCTCTTCTCACAGTAATCGACCAGTTCAACCACGACCGGCCAGTTCAGGAGCGGTTCACCGCCAAAAAAGTCAATGTCGAGATTGCGACGCGGGCCGGAAGCCTCGATCAGGAAATCAATTGCCTTGCGCCCGGTTTCGACATCGAGCATGGTGCGATGCCCAGTGCCAAAATCACCCGTGCTGGCAAAGCAATATTCGCAGCGCAGGTTGCAGTCATGGCAGATATGCAGACACATCGATTTGATGCGGGGCTGGTCGGGGTAAAGCTGGTCTGGCGTGATGGTCTTGGCAGGCGCGAACAGATCGCCTTGGGTGATCAACTCGTCGATGTCGTTGCAGCACTCACGGACATCAGGGCCCAGGCGGCTCTCCAGCTGCAAGATGACTGCTTCGCCGGGACGCTGGCCTTCGTGTTCGATGTAGGATTGGACCACAGCTGCAGACAAGTCATCGAGCTTGTGCAGAGCGCCACTCTCTGAATCAAAAGCGAGGGTGTCTTTCTGGAAATTAAACAGATGGACCAAGGGGGGTCTCCTTAAATATACGTTCTGCAGATGGGACGACGCCTGTAAATGGACGTGTCGTTCTTGAAAAAAAGATAGCGGAAAGCCGGCGGCTATCCACTATCTTGCTGTCTCAAAACAGACGGTGGGCAATAGGATCTCGGGAGCCGGGCAGAAATCCTGACAGCAGGTCAGGGATGCTTTGCTCAGCGCTCGAAGGATTCGCAGGATTGGTTGGCAACCGTGCAGCTGGTCTTGCAGGCGGACTGACAGGATGTCTGGCATTCGCCGCATGCGCTCTGGCTGGCTGAGACGTGAATGCAAGCTTCGCTGATGGTCTGGATGTGTTTCATCGGTAAGATTCCTCCCTTTGGAATGGCTGCAGCCATAAAGCTGCAGGTAGCGGATTATTCGCTGACGGGCTTGATCACGGAGCTGATCGAGGCTTTTTTGAATGTGATCAGGGTATTGGCAACACTGGTTGAGATGGTGACCTCGTCATCTTTGAGGTTAACGATCTTACCTACAACACCACCAGCGGTGATAATTTTGTCTCCGACAGCCATGGCATTGATCTGCTCACGCAGTTTCTTCTCCTTGGTCCGCTGGGGACGGATCAGCAGCAGATACATTAAACCAAACATCAAAACCAGCGGCAGCAAGGTGCCAAGTATGCCTGTCCAGCCCCCTGCGGCTGCTTCAGTCATTGCGAATGTCGTTAAATTCATAGCAATCTCCTCCAAAATCTGTCGAGGTCCAGCCGACGGGCTGGTTCCTGATGAGCAAAAATAGTTTAGCACGAGCGTTTGCTTGTGCGCAAGAAGCAAGGATCATCCCTTTTTATAACCATAACTCTCAAAAAACTCATCCCGGAAATCGAGCAGGCGATCTTTGGCAATGGCCTTTCTGACATTGGCCATCAGCTGGATCAGAAAGTGGAGATTGTGCCAGGATGTCAGGCGCAGGCCAAACATTTCATTCGCTTTCAAAAGATGGCGGATATAAGCCCGCGAATAGTTCTGACAGACATAGCAGGTGCAGTCTGACTCAATCGGCGCAAAATCGCGCGCATATTTGGCATCGCGCACGATCAGTCGCCCCTTTTTCGTCAGGACGGTGCCATTGCGGCCGATCCGGGTCGGCAGGACGCAATCGAACATATCGATGCCTCGGATGGCTCCTTCAATCAGGTAGTCCGGAGTGCCGACACCCATCAGGTAGCGCGGCTTGTCCGTCGGCATCAGGGGGACTGTTTCCTCAAGCATCTCGTAGAGCAGGTGAGCCGGTTCACCGACCGAGAGGCCGCCCAAGGCATAGCCAGGCAGGTCATAAGACGTGATCTCACGGGCACTTTGCTGGCGGTATTTGGGATAGGTGCCACCTTGGATGATGCCAAACAGCGCCTGCCGGTCCGTGTTTTTGTGAGCGGTGATGCAGCGGTCGAGCCAGCGCGTCGTGCGCTCGAGGGATTCTTTGACATAGCTTTCGTCTGCCGGCCAGGGCGTACATTCATCGAAAGCCATGATGATGTCCGACCCGAGGTCATTCTGGACTTCGATCGACTTTTCCGGCGTCAGGATGTGGCGCGAGCCATCGATGTGCGATTTGAAGCGGACGCCTTCTTCGGTGATGTGGCGCCGGTCTGACAATGAGAAAACCTGGAAGCCGCCGCTGTCGGTCAAGATCGGGCGGTCCCAGTTCATAAACCGGTGCAGGCCGCCGGCGTCGCGCACGATGTCGCTGCCTGGGCGCATCCAGAGATGGTAGGTGTTGGATAAGATGATCCCGGCATCCATGGCCTTGAGTTCTTCCGGAGCCATACCTTTGACCGTGGCTTGAGTGCCGACCGGCATGAAAGCAGGAGTCTCGAACGAACCGTGCGGCGTGTGAACCACCCCCTGCCGAGCGCCAGACTGGCGGCAGGTATGCTGATGCTCATACCAGACCGCATGGTGGCTTGTGTGCGATGGCTTGTGTGCCTGAGCTGATCCTTCTTCTGGGCTGGTCTCAGGTGTGCTGGTCTCAGGTTTCATGAAACTGACAGGCATCCTTTCGTCGGGTGATGAACATCGCATCTCCAAAACTGAAGAAACGGTAACGTTTGTCAATGGCCTCCTGGTAAGCCCTGAAGATGTTCTCCCTGCCGGCCATGGCTGACACAAGCATCAGCAAGGTGGATTCCGGCAAATGGAAATTGGTGATCAGGGCATCTACGATCTTGAAAACATATCCGGGGTAGATGAAAATATCTGTCCAGCCGGAATCAGCAACCAGCTGGCCCTGATGGGCACTGGCAACGGTTTCCAGCACGCGGTTGCTGGTCGTTCCGACCGCGATCACGCGGTGACCGTTGGTTTTGGCCTTCATAATCGCGTCAACCGAGGCCTGGGGCAGGTCATAAAACTCAGCATGCATCTGATGATCCTGGATGTTGTCTGCCTTGACCGGTCGGAATGTGCCCAACCCGACGTGCAACGTGACCTCGGCAATGACGACACCTTGTGCCCGCAGGCGATCCAGGAGTTCAGGCGTGAAATGCAAGCCAGCAGTCGGGGCAGCTGCAGAGCCATCCAATTTGGCATAAACCGTCTGGTAGCGTTCTTTGTCTTCGAGTTTTTCCCGGATATAGGGTGGCAAAGGCATCGTTCCGGCCTGGGCGAGGACAGATTCAAAAACGCCGTCAAACTCGAAACGGACAATCCGATTGCCGTCGTCGCAGATTTGAAGGACACGAGCTTCGAGCACCCCTGGGATAAAGGAGATATGATGGCCGGGCCTAACTCGGCGCCCGGGCTTGACGATGACCTCCCAGTCGGTGTCGGAGAGCCGTTTCAGAAGCAGGAATTCCACTGGTGTGCCGCTGTCACTGCGCTGGCCCAGCAGTCGGGCTGGAATGACGCGTGTGTTGTTGATGACCAGGCAATCCCCTGCTGCCAGCAGATCCGGCAAGTCGGAAAATATCTGATGCTGGATCGCACCAGTGCAACCATCCAGGACCAGAAGGCGCGACCCATCCCGATTGGCCAACGGATGCTGGGCGATCAATTCTTCGGGCAGGAAATAGTTGAAATCAGTACGTTTAATCATAGCTTGGCATTATAGCGAGAATTGACGATAAAGTATAGCCGATGGTATCATGACACCAGGCTTTAGAGCCTTAACCATCTAACGGCCAGCGCATTTTTGCAGGAGTTCCAGTCATACCTTTCAAAATAGAGCCCTTTCTGGAGGATCACCTTATGAAAAAGCCCTTGTTCCAAGGATCCGGTGTCGCCATCATCACACCGTTTACCGAATCGGGTGTCCATTTCGACGTCCTGTCTGAGTTGTGTGAATTCCAAATCCAGCATGGCACCGATGCCATTATCGTCGCTGGCACCACCGGTGAAGCATCCACCATGCCTGATGAAGAACATCTGGCGATCATTGCCCA
>DIFN01000076.1:212219-231206 GCA_002419145.1 Mageeibacillus sp. UBA5747
CGGACCGGCATGAACATCAATCCGGAAACGGTTGCCCGCCTGGCTGAGCTGCCCAACATCAATGGTCTCAAGGAATGCAAGCTCGAGCAAGTCCCCGACATTGCCAGCCTGTGCGGTGACAGAATCAACCTGTACAGCGGTGAGGACGGATTCGTCCTGCCGATGTTGTCCTATGGCGGCAAGGGTGTGATCTCAGTCGTAGCCAACATTGTCCCCCAGTTGTGCCACGACATGGTCGCAGCTTATCTGTCGGGCGACGCACCGGAAGCGACCCGGATCCAGACCTACCTCGTCCCCCTGATCAAGGCCATGTTCTGTGATGTCAATCCGATCCCGGTCAAGCATGCCTTGGCGCTGATGGGCTACGCAGTCGGTGACTGCCGCATGCCCTTGTGTGAACCGAGTCCGTCCGCTTCTGCCATCATCCGCCAGGCGCTGGCCGATTACCAGCTGATCTGATCCGGCCCAGCTGAAAAGGTTTTTGTACAACAACCCTGACAATTGAGGAGTTTATCATGGCAATCCGTATTTTCCTGAACGGCTGCAATGGGCGCATGGGTCAGGTCATCTCCAGTCTGGCCCAAGAAAGCCAGGACCTTAGGATCGTCGCCGGCAGTGACGTGAACCAGTCAGTAACCCAGCCCTTCCCTGTCTGGGCCCAAGCCCAGGAATGCGACGTCGAATTTGATGTCATCATCGATTTTTCCAACCCGGCCGCCTTGCCCAATCTGTTCGAACTGATCCGCCGCACCAGAAAACCTGCTGTCATTTGTACCACGGGTCTCGAGGAAGCTCAAAAAAAAGAACTCGACGGCCTGGCCCAGGAAAGTGCCATCTTTGTCTCAGCCAACATGTCACTGGGTGTTAACATCCTGATCAGCCTGGCCCAGAAAGCCGCTGCCATCCTCTACCCGGATTTTGACATCGAAATCATCGAAGCTCATCACCGTCAGAAGGTCGATGCTCCGTCCGGAACCGCCCTGATGATTGCCGATGCGATCAATGAAACCCTCGCCAACCAGCTCGAGTACACCTATGACCGCTCGCAAGTCCGGCAAAAACGCGGCGAGCGGGAACTGGGTTTGTCTTCTATCCGCGGCGGCACCATCGTTGGAGAGCACACCGTCCTCTTTGCCGGCGGCGAGGAAACCATCAGCATCCATCACAGTGCCCAGTCGCGCAACGTATTCGCCCGCGGCGCTCTCGCTGCAGCCAGATTTTTAGCTGGCAAACCAGCCGGTCGGTACGAGATGAAAGACTTGATCGGGTAACGGGGCAACACAAGGTTTAAATCAACAAGGGCTGTTTTGAAACATGGTGTTTTGAAACAGCCCTTGTTGTGTATCAGGCTGGATTTTCGTCATGTTCCTTGAGCATGAACCGGTGAATGCCGCGCCAGGCGATGGCCATGGCCAAAAACTGGTTTACGGCCAAGGCCAGGACCAGATACCAGACTGCCGCAATCAGAATCGCGGCAACTGAACCATTCAGCATCAGAACACCCGGAATCACCAGGAGCAGGACCGCTGCGATCAACAGATACAGCAGGTTGTATGGCAGGCGCATGATTA
The DNA here is from genome assembly GCA_002419145.1 of Mageeibacillus sp. UBA5747. Taxonomy (GTDB): domain Bacteria; phylum Bacillota; class Clostridia; order Saccharofermentanales; family UBA5734; genus UBA5734. The sequence continues at coordinate 213,791 of DIFN01000076.1, forward strand.
CAAACAGCAGGCTGTTGCGATAGATTTGGCCAAGCGTCAACTTGAAGGTCACAATCATGGGATAGACGTAGATTTGCATCAAAAGCCAGACCATTCCAGCTGTCGACAAAAGGATCTGGATCGCCAGGCGGACCGATCCAGGTAAAAAATCAGCGGTCCGGTAAAAAGTCAGGTTGATGACCAGAACCATCAGGGCTGCCGCGCTGATCAGGCTGGCCAGCAGGGATTGACGCCAATTGGCTTTGGTATGATCCCAGAAATCCGTCCAGGTGAAGACATGCTCGTCCCGGATGTAATTGCGCAGAATAAAGGAAAATCCTGCCTGGAAAGGGCCCGCTGCGACCAGCTGCAAGCCCGTCAGTGCAAAGGCAGTGATCAAGTAAAACAATGTGAGCTGGGAAATAGCGGCAGCTTCCAGGGACTGATCTGCTGTCCCCTCCAAGCCAAGTGCCTGGAATGATTCGATCAGAGTGGCGACCGAAAGGCCCGGGAACAGGGCTGCCAGCAGGTAGATCGCCAGGAAAAAGGCAACGATCAGGGCTGGTAAGTTGAACAAGATCATCATGAGGTTGAGCTTGATCAGTTCCCAGAACCGCCGGGTCAGGATCTCCAGGGTGCCACGCACGGGCCCTTTGTCAGGTTCATCCTTGCGGACTCCTGGACCTTCCTTGGTAAAATCGAGTAAGCCGAAAAATCCTGCCATTGCTTCAACCATCCTGTCTGATCTGATCTAAAGTTCATTAAAACCAATCTTATCGTTTCGGGGCGCTCGAGGCAAGTTTCAATCGTTCGGCCAACTGGTCGATTTCGGCGAGGGCACGGTTGGCCAAGGCTTGCTGGCGGGCAGGTTTGCCTTTGAATGGTCCTTCCAGAGGGGCAACCAGGCCGAAATTGGCATTCATCGGCTGGAAATGCCTGACATTGGCTTGAGCGATGTAGTGGGCCAAAGAACCAATGACCGTTCCCGGACCGGGCAGATAAGACTGGCGGTCGTTTTCATCGAGCCCGCTAAACTCAAGCGCTGCCTGGATGCCGGCCAGAAGTCCGGAGGAAGCAGATTCAACATAGCCTTCGACGCCGGTCATCTGGCCGGCAAAATATAACGGCTGTGGCCTGCGGACGCGGTAGTCCGGGTTGAGAATTTCCGGGGATGGCAGGAAAGTGTTGCGATGCATGACCCCGTAGCGGACAAATTCTGCCTGGCCCAGGCCAGGGATCAGGCGGAAAACGCGCTGCTGCTCACCTTGCTTGAGCCGGGTCTGGAATCCGACCAGGTTATAGAGGCTGGCCGCCTGGTTGTCCTGGCGCAACTGGACGCAAGCATAGGGTTCCTTGCCCGTGCGGGGATCGATCAATCCAACCGGTTTCAGAGGTCCGAAACGGATTGTGTCCGGACCGCGCTTGGCCATGGATTCAATCGGCATACAGCCTTCAAAGACAATTTCGCGGTCAAAATCCTTGACATCGGCCAGCTCGGCGGCAACGAGTTCACGATTGAATGTTTCATACGTGTCCCGGTCCAGCGGACAATTGATGTAGTCATCGCCGCCGCGTCCGTAACGGGACTGGCGGAAGGCTATCGACAGGTCGATGGATTCACAGGTGACGATCGGAGCGGCCGCATCAAAAAAGTGCAGGGTGGACAGGCCCAGCTGGTCGCGGATCGCATCGAATAAGCCACCTTCGGTCAAAGGGCCGGTTGCGATGATGACAGGTCCATCTGATGTCTCAGGAAGGGTGTCGACTCGCTCCGAACAGACCTCGATCCGTGGGTGTTCTTCAATCGCCCGGGTCACAGCTGCAGCGAACAGATCCCGGTCAACAGCGAGCGCACCTCCGGCCGGCAGGGCAGTCTGATCAGCGGATGCAAGGATCAAGGATCCCAGGCGACGCATTTCTGCCTTGAGCAGGCCGACCGCATTTTCCAGGCGACTGGCACGCAGAGAATTGCTGCAGACCAGCTCAGCAAACTGGCTGCTGTGGTGAGCCATTGTCCTCTGGTGCGGCTTCATGTCGATCAGCCGGACGGGGATGCCATGGCTGGCGACCTGCCAGGCGGCTTCACAGCCTGCCAGGCCAGCACCGACAATGGTGACTTTACGCGTCATGCTTCTTTCCCTGCTGCCTTGTCCTCAGGGGTCTTCTCCTCTGCAGCTGCCGGCTTTTCCTTTTTCTGGTTGGTCAGGCACGCACGGTTGCCGCATTTGGGGTAAGACCGGCCTTTAAAGTGCTTGAGCACCATGTAGGAGCCACAGACCTCGCAGGTTCGGCCGTCAATCGGCAAATCCCAGGAAATGAAATCACAGTTGGGGTCGCTGCCTTTTTTGTCACAGGTGTAGAAGCGACTGCCTTTGAATTTCTTGGAGACACGCTGGACAAGACCGGAGCCACACTTGGGGCAATGGGCTTTGATCTCCTGTTCGAGATTCTTGGTGTATTTGCAGGTGGGATAATTTGAGCAAGCGATGAATTTACCGTAGCGGCCTTCCTTGATCACCAGATCCCCTTCGTGGCATTCCGGGCATTTTTCACCCGTCGGGACATCAGCGATTTTGACCCGCTCGACGGCATCTGTCGCTTTGACAATTTTCTCATGGAAAGGCGGATAGAAACGGTCCAGAATGGCGACCCAGTTGTTTTCACCTGATTCTACGGTGTCCAGTTCTTTTTCCATGTCGGCAGTGAATTCAACATCGACGATTGATTCGAAATGATGCTCCAGCAGTTCGGTTACAGCTTTGCCCAATTCGGTCGGCAGGAGATATTTTTTGTCTTTTTCAACGTACTTGCGCTCAAGGATGGTTGAAATGGTGGGGGCATAGGTCGAAGGACGGCCGATCCCCTTCTCTTCCATCGCCTTGATCAGGCTGGCTTCGGTGTAACGCGCCGGTGGCTGAGTGAATTTCTGCTCGGGTATGATCTTGTCGAGCAGCAATGTCTGGCCTTCCTCCAGCTCCGGCAGCTTCTCCCGGATGTCTTCTTCTGACTCTTTCTCAGGCTCACTATCCACCAGAGCCACGCCGTACTGGGCCAGGTAGCCAGGAAAGCGGACGGTTTCACCGCTGACCCGGAACAAATGGGTGTTGCCACTGACCAGATCAGCCACAACCGTGTCGATCTGGGCAGCTGCCATCTGGGATGCCATGAATTTATCCCAGATCAACTGGTAGAGTTTGAACTGATCAGTGGAGATCTGGGCCTTGATTTTCTGCGGCGGCAGGTCAAAATGTGCCGGGCGAATCGCTTCATGCGCATCCTGGGCTTTGTTGCGGTTTTTAAATAAGCGCGGTGCCTTGGGCAGATAGTCCGCACCATACTTGTCCTGGATATAGGCCCGAGCTTCCTGTTTTGCCTCGTCTGAGATGCGGACTGAGTCAGTACGGATATAGGTCACCAACGCAGTTGCGCCGAGGCCTTCGATGTCCACACCTTCGTACAGCTGCTGGGCCACACTCATGGTTTTTTTTGCCGTATAACCCAAGTAGCGCGACGCTTCCTGCTGCAACGTACTGGTGGTGAACGGTGCATTCGGCTGTTTGAGCTTGCTGCCTTTCTTAAGCTTGACAACGGTAAACGTCTGGTTTTGCACGGCGGCAAGAATGGCCTCGGTTTGAGCCTGGTTGGTCAGTTTGACTTTTTCGACTTTGCCATTGATCCATTCGCCGTGATAGCGAGCCTTGAATACGGGATCCTTGGTTGTCTTGTGCAAAAATGCCGTCAGCAGCCAATATTCCTCCGGTTTGAAGCGGACGATTTCCCGCTCGCGGTCGACGACCAGGCGGGTGGCAACCGACTGGACACGGCCGGCGGACAGGCCTTTGCGGACCTTCTTCCAGAGCAGCGGGCTGAGCTCATAGCCCACCAGTCGGTCCAGGATACGCCGTGCTTGCTGGGAATTGACCCGGTTCATGTCGATTGGCCGGGGCTGGTCTACAGCCTTGACGACAGCTTGCTCGGTGATTTCGTTGAAGGTGATGCGGCAGGGGCTGGTTTCATCAATCTTAAGCACCTGGGCGATGTGCCAGGCGATGGCTTCTCCTTCGCGGTCAGGGTCAGTCGCGATCAGGATCCGGTCTGAGGCGGCAGCCATGTCCTTGAGTTCGGTGATCACCTTCTCCTTGCCCTTCATGGTCGTGTACTGAGGCTTGTATTCATGTTCGACATCGACGCCCAGCTTAGAGGCGGGCAGATCGCGGATATGGCCCACCGATGCGGTGATCCGGTAATTCTTGCCGAGATATCGGCCGATGGTTTTCGCCTTGGCCGGTGATTCTACGATAACTAAATTTTTTCCCATGCAGTCCTATCCTTGTTTTTACAGCCGTTCGGGCCGGATGTAAGCGCTATTCGTCCATTATATACTTGAATCTCCAAGCTCTGTCAAAGCAAATCGGCCTCGGTTTTGGGTCAGATAGCCTTGAAGTTCCAACAAGGCGACCCGGGCAATGGTCTCCTGGGCCGGTGCAGGGATTTCGGCAATGATCTCATCCATCGTTAAATCATGGATGCGTGCAACCTGTAAAATCAGGGCCAAATCACGTGTCAGTGGAGCGGAGCCAGGCTGTTGGGCAGGCGTAAGCCAGGTTATCTGACGCTCTAGTCCGCACATCAGTAAGATATCTTCGGCTGATTCAAGCACATGGGCACCATCGCGAATCAACTGGTGGCAACCCGCACTGGCCTGGTCTAGGATGCTTCCAGGCACGGCAAAAACATCGCGATTCTGGTCAGCTGCGTACGTGGTAGTAATCAAGGTCCCGCTTTTCTGAGCCGCTTCCATTACGGCGACCGCTTTTGACAGGCCACTTAACAAACGGTTGCGGGCAGGAAAATTCTGGCGGACAGGCGGCACACCTGGCGGATGTTCCGATATGATGACCCCGTGGCAGGCCATTTCGGCGATCATGTCGGCATTTTCCGGCGGATAATCAAAATCATGGCCACTGGCAATCACCCCGACTGTCAAACCCTGGTTTTTCAAAGCAGTCTGATGTGCCAGCGTGTCGATCCCCCGGGCAAGGCCACTGACAATCACAGCACCCCCCTGGCACAGATCCGACACGATCTTGCGGGTCACTTTCTGGCCATACACGGTCGGACGCCTGGTTCCGATCACGGTGACCCAGGGATCTGTCTGAAGCATCTGAGGCAGGCGGCTGCCGCGGACATAGAGCAAGGCAGGGCAGGTGTTGAGGTCATGCAACGCTGTGGGAAAACACGGGTCTCCGCTCAAGACCGGTGTGATGGCAAGATGGGCAGACTGCCGGGCCAGGACAATGGCTTCACGCTGCCTGACCTGGTCATGCAGGATCTGGTGGAACGATTCGGCCCTGGCCTTGATGCGCCAGGTGTCGTCTGAAAAGGCATCGGCCTGACTGTCTTTATCACCGGTCAGCAGCTGGATGATCGCATCCTGATCGAGTTTCATCAGTTGTGAGAGGTCGGGATAAAAATCCGTCAGTTTTCTAAGATCTGCGTGCCTGATGTTCAATGTGCGCTGGCAAAAGGTCAGGTGGATGGCCATGGCTAAATTCATGGTATCAGATGGTTGTTTCATTACAACTGGCCCTCCGGGAATAAATTGATCCGGTAACCAAGCGCTTCAGCCAGATGTTCGGTGGAGACCTCTTCGGTCCCATCCAGATCAGCAATGGTCCGGGTGACCCTGAGCAACTTTTGGTAGGAACGCACGCTCAGATGATAGCGTTCTGCTGCCTGGCCGGCGAGTCTGAGGACGGGAGGGGGAATGGCCAGGAGTCTGGCCAAGTCAGGATCTTCAAACCGGCCGTTGAGCACAGGCGTTCTGCCCAGAGCTCGGCAGCGGTCCAGCTGGACTTGCCAGGCTGCTGCAATCTTTTGCCGGGCCTGGGGGGATGAGAGAGTAGCCGGGTCTTCTGATTGCGGCTGGACCGTCTTGATCAGGTCATCAAGCGCCGGGCGGCGGACCTCGACGGCGAGATCCAGGCGGTCCAGAAGAGGGCCGCTGATCTTGCCCAGATGGCGTGCCACCGAATCAGGCGTGCAATGGCAGCGCTGACCTGGTTCGAAATATTCTCCACAGCGGCAGGGATTGGTCGCAGCGACCAGGAGAAAATCTGCTGGCAGCACGAGGTTGTAGCGCAGCCGGGAGAGATGAATCTCACGCGCTTCCAGAGGCTGGCGCAGCATATCGATGACCGAGCTGTCCATCTGGGTCAGCTCATCGAGAAACAACACTCCCCGATGCGACAGGCTGAACAGTCCGGGGACCGGTGGATTTCCACCACCGGTCAGGGCATGGCGCGTGACCCCGGCATGCGGAGCCAGGAAAGGACGTTCAGAAATCAGTGCCGGCAGACCGATCATCTGGCTGGCCGCGCTGTGAATCTTGGTGACCAGTTGCGCTTCTTCCGGATCAAGGGGCGGCAGGATCCCAGGCAGGGTGGACGCCAGAGCTGTCTTGCCACTGCCGGGCGAACCAAGCAGCAGAACAGGGTGCCAGCCTGCCGCCGCCAGAATCAGGGCTCGGACCGCCTTTGCCTGACCCTGAATCATCCGGATATCCGGCGCCTGGGTGGCTGCAACTGCTTTTACTGGCACAGGTAAAGAATCGTCCCGATCTACTGGCATTCCTTGAGCCAGGATCCGGGCACTGTCGGCCAGTGAAACCGTCCCCGCAACCATGAGCGCAGCAGGGGCCGATACCCTGGCTTCCGCTACATTGTCAGCGGGCACCAGCAGATGGCGCAGCGAGGCTTGGCTGATGGCCGCAGTCCGGTTGAATACGCCTGGAATCGGCCGGATCGTGCCATCCAGGCCTAGTTCCCCGAAAGCCCCCGGCACCTGGCCGTTGAAAGATGGATGCAGGTGAACCTGGCCGGATGCCAGTAAGATGGACAATGCCAGAGGCAAGTCAAATGCACTGCCCTCCTTGCGCATCCAGGCTGGGGCCAGACTGGCAGTCACCCGGCTGGGCGGGAAGGTAAAGCCACTGTTCTTGATCGCGGCCAGGATCCGGTTTTTAGATTCCCGGATTGCCGAATCCCCCTGACCAACGATTTCAAACGATGGTAAGCCGGGCAAAAGGGATACTTCAATTTCGATCAGAATACCTTCAATTCCGTGGATGGCAGCGGAACAAAACCGGCCGTATTTGAGTTGCATGCTAGGACCCCCCCTTGTTCTGACTTCCACCCTATCAAAGCTTGTCTGTGCCTGATAGACAGGATCGTGCGACGAAAAGCGCCAGGATTCGACAAGGTGTTTTTGCAACTTATCTCCTCACGCCCTCGTGCCAGAGGTTTGAAGGTCTTAAAAATCAATTTGGAATTCGACAAGTCCGTTGCAAGTTGATCGAAGGGAAAGAATCTGCCATAATACCTCTGTTTATTGATGAGGAGGACCTTCATGCGTCTGGGAATTGTCGGTTTGCCCAATGTTGGCAAAAGCACGCTTTTTAATGCCATCACCAAGGCGGGCGCCGCTGTCGCCAATTATGCCTTTTGCACCATCGATCCAAATGTCGGCGTCGTCGCCGTGCCAGATCCCCGGCTCGACAAACTCTCTGAGATGTACCATCCGGAGAAATACACCCCTGCCACGATCGAATTTGTCGACATCGCCGGCCTCGTGCGCGGCGCCAGCAAAGGCGAAGGCCTTGGCAACAAATTCCTGGCCAATATCCGCGAAGTTGATGCCATAGTCCATGTCGTGCGCTGTTTTGATGACCCGGATGTCATGCATGTCGATGGCCAAACCGATCCCGCCCGCGACATCGAGACCGTCAACCTCGAGCTGATCCTCAGTGACATGGAATACATGGAGCGACGGATCGACAAGACCCGGAAAATGCTCAAAGGTGGCGACAAAAAATTCCAGGCCGAGCTGGAGGTCCAGGAAAAAATCCTCACCTGCCTTGAATCCGGAAAATCTGCCCGGACGCTCTCGTGGGAAGAAGATGAAAAACCATACCTGAGAGACCTGTTCTTGTTGACGATCAAGCCGGTGCTCTATGTGGCCAACATCGCCGAAGATGCCCTGGCTGGTCCGGAACCGGACTATGTCGCCACTGTCCGTGCCATTGCAGCTTCAGAAAACGCTGAGGTCGTCACGATCAGTGCCAAGATCGAAGAAGAAATCTCCTTGCTGGAAGATGAAGAACGTGCGCTGTTCCTCCAGGATCTGGGTCTGGAAGAATCTGGCCTCGACAAAATCATCAAAGCCGGTTATCACCTCCTGGGGCTGATGTCCTTTTTGACCGCCGGGCCGACCGAGGTGAGGGCATGGACGATCAAGCGCGGCACCAGGGCACCCCAGGCGGCCGGCAAAATCCATTCCGACTTTGAACGCGGCTTCATTCGGGCCGAGGTCGTCAGTTTTCACGACCTGATGGCCAGTGGTACCTATGCGGCCGCCCGGGAAAAAGGTCTTGTCCGGTCCGAAGGCAAGGACTATGTGATGCAGGATGGCGATGTCGTCCTGTTCCGATTCAATGTCTGAGCTTCTGGGCCAGGTACACATCGAGCCAGATCATCAGGATAATCGGGATCAGCCCCATGAACAGCACCACAAGAAGAAAGACTACAAATTGCGACGTTGCCAGCGATCCTGACTGCGGACCCAAGATCAGGAGCGGAATCACCGCACTGTGAAAAATCAGCCAGGCAGTGAGGCTCTGCGGCCGGAACAGAGCCTTCAGGTACGGCAAAGACCTGGCCTTATTGACGGGTCTTCCAGAACGGATGCCATGTCTGCCAGCACCGATGAGACCGAGCCAGGCCAGGTCGACCAAGACCAGACCGCCGCTAAAAATCAGGCTTGTCTGGACTAATGGAAGGCCGGACAAGTCAGGCTTGAACTGGATTCCCAAGAAAAGCCCGGTCCCCAGGGCAGCCGCCAGGTTCAAGATGGCCATAACCAGGCTCGCAGGATGCGAGAGCAGGTCCTGATTGCTGGCGGGCTGGGTAGAATGCCTCTCAGGCCGGATGGATTTCACGGTCATCCACCAGGAGCTTCAGGCATCAAGGACTGATAGCGGATGCCCCGGCTGGCCAGCTCATCCTTGAACAAGTTCTCGACTGTTTTAACCAGCGTGGCATAGTCCCCGCTGTTATCGATCAGGTGATCCGCCAGGGCCTCGTATTCGTCCCGGGTCATTTGCATGGCAATCCGGCGCCGGGCGTCATCCTCGGCCATACCGCGGTCAAGAAGGCGGCGGATGCGCACCTCTTCTTGTGCCCAGACGACCCAGACCTGGTTGACAGAATCAAGAAAACCTTGTTTGACCGGGATGGGGACATCCAACACGGCAGCCTTGATTTTCTTTTCCTTGAGTTTTTCGATCTGACGCTGCATTTCCGCGATCACTTCACGATGGATGATCTGGCTCAGCTGGTCTAAAGCTTTGCGGTCGGCGAAGACCTGGCGGGCCATTTTGGCCCGATCCAGGCCGCCCTTGGCATCGAGCACCGAGCGGCCGAAAGCAGCGACGATTGGCTCGATGGCCAGGCCAGCGGGAGCCGTGGACTGGCGCGAGATTTCATCCGCATCGATGACCGACAGACCCGCTGTGCGGCACAGATTAGCGACGGTTGTCTTGCCGCAGCCAATCCCGCCGGTGATTCCTATGATGAACATCTGGTGTTTTTCTCCTTCACGTGCGGCGTGGCAGCAGCCTGTCTCCAAGCTGCCATGATCACAGAGCGTTTTATTAATCTTTGCATTCACTCCAGCGCTGGCCTTGCTTGACCTCGGCGATCAGGGGCACGGTGAGCTCCAGGGCGTTCTCCATGGCTTGTTTGAGCAGGGCGGACGCGGTGGCAGCTTCGGCCAGCGGAGCTTCGACGATCAGTTCGTCATGGACTTGCAGGACGAGACGGGCCTTCAGTCCTGCCTGGACAAACAAACTGCGCGCCCGGACCATGGCCATTTTGATCAAATCAGCGGCCGTGCCCTGGATCGGGGTATTCATCGCCGCTCGTTCCCCAAACTGGCGCAAATTACGGTTGGCTGACTGCAATTCCGGCAAATACCGGCGCCGACCAAACAACGTTTCGACATATCCTTGCTCATACGCCTGTTTGACGAGCTGATCGAGATAAGCCCGGACATGTGGGTACTGGCTGTTGTAGCCTGCGATGTACTGATGAGCTTGTTTGACGGTGACACCAAGGTCACGGGCCAGACCGAAATCGCTGATGCCATAGACAATGCTGAAATTGACGGTCTTGGCCACGGCACGTTGTGCGGATGTCACCTCTGAAGCCGCAATATTGAAAATGTGACAAGCGGTATTGGTATGGATGTCTTCGTTTTCGTTGAAAGCCTGTTGCATCGCCGGGTCCTGGGCCAGGTGGGCCAGAAGGCGCAGTTCAATCTGCGAATAGTCCGCATCAAGCAAGACATGGCCGGGGGCTGCGATAAAGGCGGCTCGGATCCGGTTGCCTTGTTCACTGCGGATCGGAATATTCTGCAAGTTAGGCTCGGTGCTGCTCAGGCGACCCGTTGTGGTCAGGACCTGATTGAAAGTTGTATGGACACGCCCATCTGTCGGGTCAATGGCTTTCCTGAGTCCTTCGACAAAAGTCGAACGCAGCTTGGCCAGCAAACGATGCTCGATGATCGGGGCAATCACCGGATGCTTGTCGATCAATCGTTCCAGCTCTTCCGAGTCCGTCGAAAAGTTGCCCCCGCTGCGTTTTTTGCCAGTGGCCAGGCCGAGATGGTCAAACAGGACTGCGCCCAGCTGTTTCGGGGACATCAGGTTGAACGTCTTGCCGCTCAGTTCAAAAATCTGGTCCTGCAGCCTATCTATCTGCTCTTGCATATCCTGCGCCAAGTCAGCCAGAATCGCCTGGTCGATGGCAAAACCGGCCAGTTCCATTTCGGCCAGGACACCGGTGAGGGGCAGTTCGACCTGGTAAGCCAGATGCTGGATCCCACGTTCGGCAATGGCTTGTTTTTGGACTTTCCAGAGATCAAACAAGGCGGCCACCGCTGCCGGAGACTGTTCGAGCGTCCACGTGACAGGCGTTTTTCCGGTTAGGCTGCCTGAGTCAGCCGAATCCAGTGCCGCAAACAAGTCTTGCTGCCTGTTCGGTCCGGGTGATGGAACGCCACCGGATGGATCCATGGTCGTACCTGGTTCCTGGAAAGGCCAATTTTGGCCAGTCACCCGGGTGTAAAGACGGGGAAAATCCGGTTTGCCATCGAGCTGGTTCAACAGATAGGCGGCTACCAGCACATCACAGACCTGACCGGGCAAAGTCGGCAAACGAAAGCTGCGCAAGGTCTTCTTGTAATCATAGGTCAATGCCGGCAGCTCATCCTGGTTCAAGAGCGCCCAGGCCAGGGCCAGATCATGAGCTGGCAAGCTTTTGACCTGATACGGGTCTGTAGTGGGCACGGACCAGAGCAACTGACCGTCCGGTGCCAGAATAAAGGCCAGGCAGCCATCTGGCTGACTTTTGACCGTCTGGATCGCAGCCTGGAAGGCCGCGAACGATCCGGCAGAAAAATTAACCGTAGCCGTTTGCTCCAGGGAAGCTGGCAACGGCTCTGAATCCAGGCCCAGTTTGGCAACCAGGCTGCGAAAGTCCAGACGGGCCAGCAGTTCCAGCAAAGCCTGGCGATCCGGCTGGAGGGACTTGAGATCGGACAGGGAAACCGGCAGCGGGACCGCACAGTTGATCTGGGACAACTGGTGTGACAGGTAGGCCATCTCGCGGCTTTCGGCCAGTTTGGCAGCCAGGCTGGGTTTGATATCCGCCAGATGTTCATAGATCTGGTCCAGGCTGCCAAAGCGCGCGACGAGGTCCAGGGCACCTTTTTCTCCGATGCCTTTGACGCCGGGGATGTTGTCAGACGGGTCACCCATGATCGCCTTGAGAGTGACAAATTGTTCCGGACCGATGTTGTAGCGCTCGCGCACCGTTTGCGGGGTGTAGATCTGGACTTCGGTCTTGCCAGTCGTCGTCACAGGATGCCAGATCGAGATATGCTCATCGACAAGCTGGAAACTGTCTTTGTCACCGGTCAGAATCGCAACTTCCCAGCCCTCAGACTCAGCCTGGCGGGCCAGTGTTCCCAGGATATCATCGGCTTCAAACCCAGGCACTTCCACCCGCCCCACACCCATCAGGTCCAAAAGTTCTTTCAGGAGGGGCAGCTGGACTGCCAGATCGTCTGGCATACCTTTGCGGGTGGCCTTGTAACCGTCAAACATTTGGTGACGGAACGTCGGTTCCTTACGGTCGAAGGCAGCCACAATCTGGTCGGGCCCATATTCGGTCTTGAAACGCAAGAACATGTTCAGGAAGGCATAGAGGGCACCGGTTGGGGTTCCATCCGGTGCTGTGAGGCGGTTGCGTCCGGCCAGGCCGAAAAAAGCCCGGTTGATCAGGCTATTGCCATCGATCAGCATTAATTTTTCTGGCAAAGTCAGTTTCCTCCAAATTCAAGGATCAGGTAGTGGCAGTCAGGCTGCCGGAGTGCCTGCCAGGCAGGGCCGGATTCGGCAGAAAGCCAGTCTGAGAGCTGCTGTTCGGCCTCACTTGCAGATGCGATGACAAGGCTTACTTCGGGTGTCAGGTCTGAAAGGGAATCTGAGATCACCTCGGCTGGATCCTCGTCCGCTGAATCGGGCCAGGCTGCAATCAGGCGATTGGGCTCGACCCAGATGGCAGAGCGGGCATCAGGCAGGATCTCTCCGGCTAGGACCGGTAAATCCGGAGCAGACTGGCGAGTGACCGGCAGGATAAAATCTTCCGCAAGAGTAAACCAGGTCTGCACGGCAGCTGCAAAGAGCCTGGCCTCGGCAATCTGGCCGGATCCCGGATCCGTTTCCGGCAAGCCTTTGGCGCTTTCAGTCTGCCGGGCGGCGCTGGCATCGGGGGCCAGGGTAGCTTCCAGCGCGGTCTCGCCCGAGGCCGCGGTCTCGCCCGAGGCTTGGTCGACCTGTGCTGCTGTCAATGTCTCCTGCAGCGTTGCGGTGGAGCGGGCTGGCTGATTGTCCAGCGAATAAACAGACCACAGTCCGGCCAAAAGGGCGAGGGACGCTGCAGCCAGACCAAGGCGGCGCAGCTGGGCTGGTTTGGCCCCCCAGGCAGTCTGGGGCTGAGCAGATGGGGCAGGGGCTTTGCTTATTTCCTGGCGGAGGGACGCAAGCAGGCGAGTCGAAAATTCAGGTGTCGGCGCTGATGCCGGGATTTGTTTGCGGGCCAGCGTACGGTAGGGCAGCCAGCGGCGCAAGTGCTCCAGTTCTTTTCGGCAGGGTGCACAGCTGGCCAGAATGGCTTCCAGCTCATCTCTTTCCTGACCCTGGACTTGGTTTTCCAGGTAACGGATCATTTGCTCTTCGCTCAGGCTTGGTTTCATGGGGCGTTTAAAATGGAACATTCTTACACCTCCCTTCCGCGTTTTGGACGGTAAAGTGCTTGCAGATGTTCCGGTTGGCCGAATGAGGGCCCGGCGTTGTCTTCGAGGCTGGACATGATCTGGTTTCTGGCCCGAAACAGGCGGGACTTGACCGTGCCCTCGGAAAGGCCCAGCCGGCTGGCAATTTCTTCGTAGGACAGGCCATGCAAGTCTCGCAGGATCAGGACCTCGCGCATGGCTGGTTTGAGCTGGCCGATCTGGTAGATAAGGGTACGGCCGAGCTCATGGTTGATTGCCTGGTCATCGGGCAGCGGACTTTTGTCTGGCACCTGGATGAAAAGATCGCCCTCTTCGCTTTCCTGGTCGATCGAGGTGGTCAGATGACGCTTTTTGGTGCGCTGCAGGTCATGGCAGACATTGACGGCGATCCGGTAGATCCAAGTATAGAAAGAAGACCGCCCCTGGTAGAGGGGCAGAGAGCGATAGGCCTTGAGAAAGGTCTCCTGGGTGCAGTCCTCGGCATCGGGGCGGTTGCCAAGAAGGCCGAGGCAGACGTTGAAAATACGTGCCATATGGCTTTGCACCAGCTGGCCAAACGCCTCCCCGTCACCTTTCATCGCTTGTTCGATCCATTCCTTTTCATTGTTGGCAAACATACCGCCATTATATCATTTCATCCTCTCCTGAGGCATCTCTTTCCAGCTCCGGGTGGTATAATAGGCCTGCCGGGAGGTCTTTATGCTTAAACGATTTTCTGTTTCCCGTGAAGAAATCATGCCCAAGTATGGCATGCCTCTGGATACTGCCACCCAGAAAGACTTGGAAGCAGCCATTTATTCAATCGTTTTTGGCATGGCTTATTTCGTCATTACCGGCTATCCGGGCGCTTCCCCGCTCTTCACCTCTTTTCTCAAGGACTATTTAGGTGTCAGCGACAGTGCCTACGGCCTGATCCTGACCTTGCCCTTCATCACCGTTCTGATCCAGGTCCCCTTCACGATTTATGTCGCCCGTCATGGCCGGATCAAAGAGTCTTTCCTGCTCGCCGGAGTTTTGGCCAAGATCACATTCCTGACCTTGGCGTTCCTGCCGATTCTCGGCAACCGTCTCTCCAGCCAGGCTTCCTTCCTGGTAGTGGTGGTCACGATCATCTTGTCTTCTACCTTCAACTGGATTGCTGATTCAGCGATCAATACCTGGTTTGGCTCGCTGATCCCGACCGAGATCAAAGGTCGCTATTTCTCCACGCGCCAGATGATTTTCACCATCGCCATGCTGTTCTATGCCCTGACCATGTCGCAACTGCTCCAGATCCTTCGTGACTGGCCCTGGAAATACACCTTGTTTTTTGGTCTGGCTGTCTTGTTTGGTCTCATCGATGTTTTGTTTTATACCAAGGTTCGCCCCCCTGAAAAGGCATACCTGCCCTGGTTTCACACCAGTCCGGAGCAAAAAAGCCAGACCTTCACCATGCACCAATTTCTGATGCCCCTGCGTGACACCCGCTACCGGTCCTACCTGCTGTTTACCATCAGCTGGAATTTTTCAATGCAGATCGCCGGACCCTACTTTAATGTCTACATGTTCAACGATCTGAAATTCACCCTCGGCCAGATGACCTTGCTCAGCCAGATCATCCCAGCCATTGCCACGATCCTGTTTTTGCGCCGGATCGGACAGGCCTTCGACCAGTATGGATTCAAGCCAATTCTGATCCTGTCTTGTGGTGTTTCTCTGGTCTTGCCCATCTCCTGGATGTTTGCCACCATTGATTCCAACTGGTTTGTCTACCTGTCCAATGTCCTGTCCGGCATCTTCAACATCGGGATTGACTTGGCGATCATGAGCCTGGCCATTTTCCTGGCGCCGCATGCCGAGCGCAGTGCCTATCTGGCCATGAAAAGCATCTCCATGGCTCTGTTAGGCTTTGTTCCTGCGATCCTGATCGGCGGGTTCTTGTCTGATTTTCTGCGCCCGATTCTGCTGGAAGCAAGACTGCCCTTTTTTCGCGGCCAAGTCTTAAACCCGTTTCATGTCCTGTTGATGCTTTCCTTTTCCCTGAGGCTTTTAACCCTCCTGGTCTTTGTCCGCCGGTTGCACGAGCCGACCGCCATGTCTTTCTCGGCCTTTGTAGCCGATGCCAGTGCTTCCCATCAGGCCACGTTACGCCGACGTCGGGTCAAGTTGCGAGAAAAAAGGCGCCGTCTCAGACAGCACCTCAATCCCAGGAGAAAATGATTCCTCAAGAACGGTCTATCTGCCGCCTGGTCTGATGGACCGTTTGTTTATCAGCAAAGTCAGACCTCGGCCACCAGTTCGATTTCGATCCGGGCGGATCTGGGCAACCCTGCCACTTGGACGGTGGACCGGGCGGGCTTGTGGTCACCGAAAAAATCACCATACAGACCATTGACGACAGCAAAATCAGCCAGATCAGCCAGGAAGAGGGTCGTCTTGACAACTTTTTCAGGACTGGAACCAGCCTGCTCGAGAATGGCGGCCAAATTGGCGAGCACCTGATCGGTCTGGTGTTTGATATCCTCCCCTGCCATTTCATTGCTGGCCGGGTCGAGGCCGATCTGACCGGAGACAAACAACAGGCCATTGCTGATCACTGCCTGAGCATACGGCCCAATAGGCTGGGGAGCATGAAGGGTGTTGACTGTTTTCATCAGCATTTGTCCTCCGCGAGTTGATTGGGTTTGAGTTTCCTGCTGGATGGATCGGTGATGTGGACTTCCACCGGCAGGCGGTGCTGGTGGAAAGCCGTCGAGATCATCAGCTTGATCCGGTTCAGCTGGTTGACCTCGCTGGCTCCGGGATCATAGTCGATCGCAACAATATTGGCATCCTTGAACTGGCGCCGCAGTTCCTTGATCATACCTTTGCCGGTCACATGGTTGGGCAGGCAGGCAAAGGGCTGAGCGCAGATGACATTAGGTGCCCCACCTTCAATCAGCTCAATCATCTCAGCGGTCAAAAACCAGCCTTCACCGGAGCTGTTGCCCAATGACAAGACCGGTTTCGCCTTTTCGCCCAGATCATGGATGGAGACAGGCGGCGTGAACTTGCCGTTGGTTTTCTGGAGCGCCTTGACCATCGGGCGGCGGTAAAGCTCGAGCACGCGGACTAAAGTGTCTCCCATCAGGGCCGATTTGGCGCTCGTTCCGAGCTGCTCGTGATTCCAGCGCGCGTTGGAGAATGAATAGAAGAAAAAGTCTAAAAGGCCTGGCAGGACAGCTTCACAGCCCTCGGACTCGACCACGCCGATGACATTGTTGTTGGCGTCGGGATGAAACTTGACCAGGATTTCCCCGACAATGCCAACCCGCGGTTTGTCGCGTTCCGGCCGGATCGGCAAAGCATTGAACTGCTCTACAATCATCTCAATCAGGCCCTTGTAGGATATTTTCCTGCCCAGCAGAGGCGGGTAACCATCATTGAGGAACCATTCGCGCGTCACCTGATCCCAGTATTGATACAGAGCATTGGCACTGTGGCTTTTCACCTCATAAGGGCGAACCCGCAAGAGGACCGTCTGCAACAGATCACCCAGCACCAGAGCCTGGGCAGCCTGGTTGAGCAGCTTAGGCGAGAAGGTAAAGCCGGGGTTCTTCTCAATCCCACCGGCACTCAGGGCAACGACGGGGACTTGGGGGAATCCTGCCTCGCGCAGGGCTTTTCGAAGGAAGGCGACATAGTTCGTCGCCCGGCAGCCACCGCCGGTCTGGGTGATCACGACCGAGCAATTGTCCGGGTCATATTCGCCACTCAGCAGGGCATTGACCAATTGGCCGACGACCAGGATAGACGGATAGCAGGCGTCGTTGTTGACAAACTTCAGTCCGGTCTCGATATCCTCGTTGGAGGCATTTTCAAGGATGCGGGTGCGGTAGCCATTGCGGTTGAAAACGGCTTCGATCATGCGGAAATGGATCGGTGACAGTTGAGGAGCCAGGATGGTATGGTTTTTCTTCATCTCCCGGGTGAAGGGAATGCGCTCGATCACGTGGGATGCCAGGCTTGGCTTGCGCGGTCCGTTCTTCTCCCGTTCATCCATCGC
>DIFN01000020.1 GCA_002419145.1 Mageeibacillus sp. UBA5747
CCGTGCTCATGGAGCACCACGAAAAGTGGATGACCGGCAAGAAATATTTTACAATGGACCACTACTTCGAAGAGAGAGATGTAGCTAGAAAGCAAGCGTTAGCAGAACGAGCCGCCCACCTGCGTGTTGTCACCTGAATCATGCAGATGCCGAATGGCAATTGACACCAACTTTTAGGACTTGACTAAAATTTTTCCAAAATTTGGTTTTGATTTTGTTGAAAATCAAAATCTCCCGGCCCAGCCAAGCCATAAAGCTTCGCGCTAAACCGAGAGATTTCGGAATAATAAAACAAGTTGAGCGGCTTCGGACTTCTTAGCCCCAGATCCCCCACATCACACCGCCGAGCACGGCGAAGACGATGGCGCTGACAATAGCGATCATCTGGAGCAGGACGATGGCGATGGCAACGATGTTGAGCGTCCGGGCAGTGCGCAGTTTGGCTGCCAGGGCTTCGCCGGTCAGCTGGTTGTTAGCGTTAAGGGTGATGACCAGGGCGATGATGCCGAGGATCATGCTGATGCCAAAGCCAAAGGCGACGATGTTAATGATGGAGAAAATGATCGATCTGGTCACACCAGGCTGGTTACCGCTGGACTGAGCTAGACTTGCGGCAGTCGGGCGGTTGGTCTGGCCAGGGGTATAGTCTGAGCGGGTAAAGGCCTGCTCTTGGGAGGCCTCCTCTACTGAATTCGCATCTTCCGTGGGATTTGCCGTTCCAGCCGGTGGATTGGACGCACCACAGTGACGGCAGAACGCATCGGTTGCTTCAATAGGCTGACCGCAACGATTACAGAACATAAAAATGCCCTCCTTTTCGAGTCACCTGCACTTCCACTCACCCTGTCATTTGTGCAGGATCGGACTGAGTCTCTTATAGATTACTCCAACGATCAGGGAGACGACAATGCCTTTGAGGATGTTGAAGGGGACAAAGACGAACAGGATCAGAGATTTGAGGTCGGTGACCAGTTTGTTGCCGGCTGCCTGGGTCATACCGATGATCGCATCGAGCGGGAATTCCATCACCTTGATATAGAAGGGCAGCATGAAGAAATAGTTGATCAGGCAGGCACCAGCGGTCATGGCGATGGTTCCGGCTGCCATGGCCAGGTAGGCGCCCTTGCGTGTTTTGTTGTTCTGGTAGACGAGGCCAGCCGTGCCAACTAAGAGGGAGCCAATGACGAAATTGGCCAGTTCCCCGACATACATGGTCTGGGAGGTCGGCAGGTGGGCGAGGTTTTTGATCAGTTCGACCAGGATCGCGGTTGCCGGGCCCAGGGTGAAGGCTGCAAGCAGCACGGCCACTTCGCTGAAGTCAAACTTGAGGAAAGTGGGCATCAGCGGCAGGGCCATTTCGATGTACATCAGGAGAATCGCGATCGCGGCCAGGATGCCGGTTTTAGCAACCCAGTGGGTCGTGCGGCGAGTGGCAAAGGCGCTGGATTTCGAATAATGCTGTGTGGACATGGTGAAGACCTCTTCTCTCATCTTGGATTATTGTGGTGACAAAGCAGGTTCCCGGAGCATGAATCATCCGGTCTGTTGTCAGCATGATGAGAAATAAAAAACCCACTGCACGATCTATGCAGGGGGCATCCGGCCTTACCTCAGGCATGTTTGCCGAGGCATGTCCAGTTTTTCCTCTCATCCAGACTTTACTGTCGGCCAAGGGATCTCACCTTGTCAGCCTCCTTTTGATGGGAGGGTCGCGGGCTTATCAGCAATCAGGCTGCATCACCGCCGGTAGGGAATCGCACCCTGCCCCGGAAAACTGCTTGTTCAATCGTATGATAACGGCAAGGCGTCCTGGCGTCAAGTCAATTCGAACTGATCGATGTAGCGCTCCATTGCGTAGCCATAGAAGTCGAGCTCTTCGTTATTGACCAGAGCATCAATCGTAGCGGGACCGTCGTCAGATGCGTCACGAAACCATCCGGCCGTGATGACGAGGTCTTCGCCATCGAGGGAAAAGAGGAACCCGACGGTTTCGGATTTCTCTTCGATAAATAATTCTCTCGCCTGCTCAATGGCCTGTTCGTAGTCGTCTTCGTCCTCCGGGCTGACCAAGGTCGGGTCCACGTAAAGCTTGGTGGTGCCATCAGCCAGAACAACGGCCGTGTCAAGGTTGTCGACGGCAAAGGGCACAAACAGCCGGGTCTCCGCTGCCGCAAGTTCTTCCACCAGGTCGGCGGATTTCCAGCCATCTTCAAAAAAGATCACCTGGCCATCGACCACCTTGATGACGAGGTGATCGTCATCGATCAGGTTCTCGAGATTTTTCGAGGTCTCTTCGAGGAACCCGTCCCAGTCAAAGGATGTAACCGCTACTATCTTTTTCATAAAGGACCTCCCTTGAGGATCATGGTCGTTACGGGGTTACTCTCTGCTTTAAGTATAATCTTATCTCAGGCCAATGGGTGTATCCTTTCGACACCAGGGCCGGAAATTGTGCTTTTTCCACCGGCTTGCGTCTGGATGCGGATCTGGGTGTTGATCCGTTCCTTGAGGGCTGGGACGTGGGAAATGACGCCGATCAGCTTGTTTTCTGCCTGCAGACTGGCAAGAGTTTCCAGGGCGGTCTCCAGGGCTTCATCGTCGAGGGTGCCGAAGCCTTCGTCAAGGAACAGGGAGTCCACCCGGATCTTGCGGCTGGCCATTCTGGAAAGGCCCAGGGCCAGGGCCAGGCTGACGAGGAAGCTTTCGCCGCCGGACAGGTTGCGAGTCGTGCGCGTCTCACCTGCCTGGTAATTGTCAATGACATTCAGATTCAACGGTTGCTCGGTGTCGCGGACCAGCAGGTAACGGTCGGTCATCTGCATCAGTTGCAAATTGGCCTGGGCCACCATGCGTTCAAAGGTCAGGCCCTGGGCGAAATTGCGGAATTTCTTGCCATCGGACGAGCCGATCAAAAATTGCAGGCGATCCCATGTGCGGCATTCGACCTGCTGCCGGTAAAGCTGCTCTCGAATCGCTGCTGTTTTTGCTTTTGCCTCCTGGTTGTCTGCCTGACGCGCCAGTAATTCGCCGATTTTTTGCTGGATTTCTTTTTGCTGGCGATCGAGCTTTGCTTGCTCTTCGATCAGGACATCCTGGCTGTGTGGCGTTTGGGGTTCGGCCAGGGCTTGCTCTTTCTGGTCTATCCGGTCCTTGATCCGTGTGGCGAGGTCCGATCGTTTCAGGTCCAGCTCCTGGATCTGGCGCTGCAGTCTGACAAGCTCGGCGGCGGGCATCCGGCAAGCCTGATAGTCCGCCTCGCTGGCAAAGTTTGCCTGAGCCAGACGAGCGGCCCAGCTGGTTTCGAGCTCTGCCAATTGTTGCTGGCGCTCACGCAGCTGGGCGGTCAGGGTCTGGCGGGAAGACTGATTATGTTGTCGAGCGCTTCCTTGAGCTTGTTGTTGGAAATGAACAGCTCTTGGTTTTTCTGGATGGCGCTCTCATATGTCGAAAGCAGAAAATCGATCATCTGGATGCGCGTGGAA
>DIFN01000083.1:0-919 GCA_002419145.1 Mageeibacillus sp. UBA5747
TGGAGGTATTCGTAGGATATCCGGCACGCTTCAGTCGGATCTCCGTCATATCCATCGATTTCAACCAGATAGTCGCCCGTGTAGCCCTGCGCCTTTAGATAATCGATGATGGCAGCGAGGTCGATCTTGCCTTTGCCGAGCGGGACGAATCCTTTATCGGACAAATCCTTGAGATGGACATACTGGATGCGCGAATAGTATTTCTTGACGAGCTCCAGAGCATCGCCTCCACCAGCCACGAGATGTGCGATGTCCGGACAGAAACTGATCGGAGTCAGGGCGAAAATCTTATCGATCTCTTCCGGGTGTTGGACCATGGAACCCAAGTGCGGATGATAGCTGGCGATCAGGCCGTGACGATGCGCGATGGACTGGATCTGGTTGAGTGCTTTGGCAAGGAGCTGGTAGTGGGGTTCACGGATACCACTGGAGCTGATCGAACCACCGCCAACCACAAGGTGCTTAGCACCGAGGCTGGAGGCCAGGATAGCGACTTGTTCGATGCGGTAAAGTTCATCCGGCAAAGCATCCGGGTAAATAAATTGACCACCGACATAGACGCCAAGCAGATTGACCTGGTATTTTCCGAGCAGGGCTTTGAACGTTTCAGGCTCAGAAGCAAAGCGCATCAGGTTCCCGTCGAAAATTTCAATGTTCTTGAAACCGCACGAGGCGATCTTCTGGATTGCAGTTTCATCGTCAACGAGTGTCACGTAGGCGATGTCCTTCATGTTTGTCACTCCGCCGCCCGAACCGACGAGCTGGCCAAAGGCATTGGTCATATAGCCGATGTTCATTTTGGTAATCTCCCTTTTCGATCTTTTTCTATATTTTTCTGTTTTTACTATAGATGATAATTTTTATCCAAGCCAAGCGCTTTCTTTGCCAGATAAAAGGGCTTCATTTGAGTTTGCAAGTA
>DIFN01000083.1:1004-9586 GCA_002419145.1 Mageeibacillus sp. UBA5747
GGCTCAAACAGCCGAAAATATTTTACTATATTTTCCTCTTGCGCTAATTTTTACAGATTTTTCGTTTACGCGGATTCCAGAATACCAGTGCCGTCTTCCATCGAACGCAGTCCATCTCTTTGGGTCTGAACCTTGATTGATCGGCCGCCAGCGTATTCTTTTTTAGTCGCGGTGGGTGCATTTGTGCTAAAATGATCTTATTCTGTACACGTTTACAAGACATCCCCCAGGCGCTGTTGAATAGAACCGGCTCACTAATATGCCAACAAAATGCTGTGATTGTATCCATTGACGTTTCGGAGGTACTGATTATGGCCGGAACAAGGAGTTGTTCAGAGCTACAAGCCGATCAACAGGCGCAGTTCGATTTGCTTCACCAAGTCATACAGAATTATGAACGGAAAGACAGCAACCTGATCCAGATCCTGCACATGGCTCAGGCGATTTTTCCATATCTTTCCGACGATGTCCTCCATTTCATCGGGGAAGAAATGGATTTGCCATTGTCGAAAATCCATGGTGTTGTGTCATTCTACTCATATTTCGAGACCAGACCGCATGGCCGCCACACCATCCAGGTCTGCCTTGGAACGGCTTGCTATGTCCGAGGCGGATCCAAAGTGCTGGACAATCTGAAAAAGACGCTCCAGATCGAAGTCGGTGAAACCTCGCTCGATGGGAGGTTTACACTGGAAGTCAAGCGCTGTTTCGGTGCCTGCGGTCTGGCCCCGGCGATCGCGATTGATAATGTCATACACAATCGAGTGAACGCTAACAAATTGCAGGAAATTCTGAACCAATATCCTTGAAGAGAGAGGGGGGGATTTGACATGTCTGATCCGTCTGCCGATTGGATCCGTTCCGCTTGCGATCTCGCGCGTATTCGGAAGGCTTTTTTCGAGAGCCAGAATCAATATTCAAAGACCATCCTGGTCTGCAGTGGGGCAGGTTGCATTTCCTGTGGCAGCAAGTCGATTCATGAGGCCTTGGTTGAAGAACTGGACAATGCAGGCATCCGCGCCAGCATTCTGGTCAAGTCGACCGGCTGCATGGGGATTTGTGATGTCGGCCCCGCCATGATTATCCATCCTGGCAATGTCTTCTACTGCAAACTGACGACTGCAGCCGTTCATGAAATTGTCCAGTCCCACTTGCTCAAGGGTCAGGTGGCGGAACAGTTCTGCTACGTTGACCAGAAAACAGGCCAGCGGATTATCCGATTGGACGACATTGACTATTTCAGTCGTCAGCTGAAAATTGTCCTGGCCAACTGCGGGAAGATCGACTTTAGCCAGCTGGATGAATTTATCGCCAACGATGGAATCACTGCCCTGGAGAAAGTTCTGCACGAAATGACACCTGAGCAAGTGATTGAAACAGTCCGGTTGTCTGGGCTGCGCGGACGCGGTGGTGGTGGATTCCCCACGGGTATGAAATGGGCGTTGGGGCGCAAAGCGACCGGCGATCAAAAATACATCATCTGCAACGCAGATGAAGGCGACCCGGGTGCGTTCATGGATCGCAGTCTGCTCGAAGGAGACCCCTATGTCCTGCTGGAGGGACTGACCATCGGAGGCTACGCGATTGGGGCCAGCATCGGCTACATCTATATCCGGGCGGAATACCCGCTGGCGATCGAGCGTCTGACCCATGCAATCGGCAAATTGCGTGACGTCGGCTTGCTGGGGGAGCACCTGTTCAATACTGATTTTTCATTTGATGTCGAAATCCGGATTGGCGCAGGCGCCTTTGTCTGTGGCGAAGAAACCGCATTGATGAACTCGGTCCAGGGGCAGCGAGGTGAGCCCCGGCAAAAGCCGCCGTTTCCGACGGAAAAGGGTTTGTTTTGCAAGCCCACCGTGATCAACAATGTCGAAACGTTGTGTAACATCCCGGCCATCATCCGCAATGGCAGCGACTGGTTTTCAGGGATCGGCACCGAAAAGAGCAAGGGTACAAAGGTCTTTGCTTTGGCTGGTGATGTCAAAAACACTGGCATTGTAGAGGTGCCAATGGGCATAACGCTCGGGGAAATTCTCTTTGACATCGGCGGCGGCATCCCGAATGGCAAAAAATTCAAGGCCGCCCAGACTGGCGGACCATCTGGTGGCTGTCTGACCAGGTCCCACCTCAACACGCCAATCGACTACCAGTCCCTGATAGAACTGGGCGCGATCATGGGATCGGGCGGTTTGATCTGCATGGATGAAGACACTTGCATGGTCGATGTGGCCCGTTTTTTCATGGATTTTGTCCAGGATGAATCCTGCGGTAAATGTGTGGCCTGCCGCCTGGGCACTCGCCGAATGCTGGATATCCTTGAACGGATCACCCAGGGTCAGGGCCAGACAGGTGATGTCGAACGGTTGGTCGAACTGGGTGAGACCGTAAAGGCGACAGCCTTGTGCGGTTTGGGGCAAACGGCGCCGAATCCGGTTCTCAGCACGATCAAATATTTTCGGGCAGAATATGACGAGCATATCAGGGACAAGTATTGCCGGGCAGGCGTCTGTTCATCGCTGTTCCTGGCTCCATGCTCCAATGCCTGTCCCGCGGGCGTCAATGTACCTGGTTATATTGCTCTGATCGCTGCTGGCAGACCCATCGCAGCTTATAACCTGATCATGCAGGAAAATCCATTTCCTTCCGTTTGTGGAAGGGTTTGCACGCACCCGTGCGAAAGCCGCTGCCGGCGAGCCCAAGTGGATGAACCCCTGGCAATCCGCGACTTGAAGCGATTTGCGGCCGATGAGGCCTTCAAGACTGATACACCCAAGGTGGATCTGATTTTTCCCCGGAAAAGTCGAACGGTTTCCATCATTGGCGGCGGTCCATCCGGATTGACCTGTGGCTATTATCTGGGGCGCCTCGGTTATCCGGTTACCATTTATGAATCCCAGCCTGAAGCCGGCGGCATGCTGGCGTATGGAATCCCAGAATACCGGTTGCCCAGACAGATGCTGGCTAAGGAAATCGAAGCGATCCGCCGGGTTGGCATTCAAATCAAGACCGGTGTGGAAGTTGGCAAGGACATCGACTTCAAGACGATCCGTGACCAGTCCGATGCTGTCTATATTGCCACGGGGACTCAGCGTTCACGGAAAATCGGCTTGGCGGGCGAAAATTTGCCCAACGTCTATCATGGACTGGATTTTTTGCGCGATATCAATCTGGGCCGCCCAGTTGGTGTCAGCGGCGTGGTCGCTGTGATTGGCGGAGGCAGCACGGCATTTGATGCAGCCCGGACAGCTTTGCGTCTGGGAGCAGCGGAAGTGCATATTCTCTATCGCCGGTGCATTTCGGATATGCCTGCCGACCCGCGGGAAATCAGTGAAGCAGTCGAAGAGGGGGTTATCATCCATGAACTGGTTGAACCGCTAGCCCTGATGGGTAACCAGAAGGTTGAACAGGTTGTCTGCCAGCAAATGCAACTTCAGGGATTTGATGCTGAAGGCCGCCGGCAGCCAGTTGCGATTCCCGGGACCCAGGTCAATTTTTCTGTCGATCTGGTGATTCCTGCCGTCAGCCAGTATTCGGATCTGCCCTTCGTCCGTCCGGATGAAATTGAAATGACCAGCCTGGGAACTTTTGTGACCGAGGGCCATACGTTCAAAACCACCTTGCCCGGCGTTTTTGCCGGCGGGGATGTGGTCCGGGGATCGGACATCGTAATCGCGGCTATTGCTGACGGCAAAAATGCTGCCCAGGCAATCGACCAGTATCTGGGAGGCGACGGGGTACTGAACAAAGGAGAACCGATCGCTATTCCTGGTGCAAATGATGATGATGAGTTGCTTGAGCATGGCAGATTTGTCATGAAATACATGGAACCCAGCATCCGGAAGCAGAATTTTGCTGAAGTCGCTCAAGGTTTCCACAAACTTGATGCGATTGCCGAAGCCATGCGCTGCCTGCGGTGTGACCGGCGCTGAAGGAATGGGGATGAGGGTATGATTCATCTATCGATCAACGGTCAGAACGTCGCAGCTCAAGAGGGCCAGACGATTTTGGATGTAGCCTCGGCTAACAAGATCGGGATCCCGACTTTGTGTCATTTCAACCAGCTGCATGCAATCGGTTCCTGCCGGATCTGCTCGGTGGAAGTTGCTGGAGCAAAAGGCCTGATGGCTGCTTGTGTGACGCCTGTGACTGAAGGTATGGTTGTTATGACGCATTCGGCCCAAGTTAGGCAGATGAGAAAAATCCTCTATGAACTGATGCTTTCAGATCATCCGACAGACTGTCTGCATTGCGATCGGAATGGAAGATGCGAATTCCAGGATCTGGGTGAAGTGCTTCAGATCAAAGAGTCCCGCTTTGCTGGCAATCGGTCGAAAAATGCCATTGATGACAGCAGTCCGGCAATTATCCGGGACACAACCAAATGCATCCTTTGCCGGCGTTGTGTTTCCATGTGTAACGAGGTCCAAGGTGTAGGTGCACTGAATGCACAGAACAGAGGTTTTTCAACAGAAATCGGACCTGGCGGCCGTGAACGGCTGGGAACAGCTGTCTGTACCTTTTGTGGTCAATGCACCACGGTTTGTCCGGTCGATGCCCTGCATGAAAAGGATTCAATCACCCCTGTCTGGCAGGCTTTGAGCAATCCGACAAGAAAGACGATCGTGCAGACCGCTCCCGCCGTTCGGGCAGCACTCGGCGAGGAATTCGGCCTGGCTCCGGGGACGCTGGTCACGGGGAAGATGGTCAGCGCATTGCGGCAACTGGGCTTTCAGGTTGTTTTCGATACCAACTTCACGGCTGACTTGACGGTTCTGGAAGAAGGATATGAGTTGCTCGCCCGTCTTGCAGCGCTGGCGAAGAAGCAAGGACGAGTGGATGATCGTCAGCTGGCTGCCCTGAATCTGCCGCATCATCTGCCGGATCCGGTCCTCCCGATGATGACAAGCTGTAGCCCTGGCTGGATCAAGTACGCAGAACATTTTCATGGCGATCTGCTGGCCCATCTTTCGACCTGTCAATCGCCGCACATGATGCTGGGTGCATTGGCTAAAACCTGGTACGCCCAGAACAATGGCTTGGACCCAACCGAACTGTATGTTGTTTCGGTCATGCCTTGCACCGCCAAGAAATTTGAAATTACCAGGCCGGAGTTGAAGACGCGTGGATTGGATACGGTGGATGCAGTCTTGACTACGCGCGAACTGGCGCGGATGATCCGGGAAGCCGGGATTGACTTTGCACATCTGCCAGATTCACCGTTTGACTCGCCGATGGGGGAATCAACTGGAGCCGCGGCAATTTTCGGTACGACGGGAGGTGTCATGGAAGCCGCCCTGCGCACGGTCTATGAGGTGGTCACCGGCCGTCCCTTGCCATTTGAAAATCTCCATATCCAGCCCATCGTCGGCCTGGATCGCATCAAGACAGCTTCCATTCGGTTCGAAACTGTCCTGCCAGCCTGGTCGTTTCTTGAAGGAATCGAGGTGCCAATAGCGGTTACGAGCGGTCTATCCGGGGCGAGACAGCTGATGGATGAAATTGCAGCTGGGACCAGTCCTTACGTTTTCATCGAGGTCATGGGCTGCCCTGGTGGTTGTCTGTCAGGAGGTGGCCAGCCTCGTCCGACAAACCCGGAAATCCGTCAATTAAGACTGCAGGCAATCTATCGCGAAGACGAGGGCAAGCCCTTACGCAAGTCGCACGATAATCCCGACATCAGGAAACTCTATGAGGCGTTTCTTGGCCAACCGGGTTCACCGCTGGCTCATGAGCTTCTCCATACAACCTATCAGCGGCGAAACAAGATTTGAACGCCGTAGTCATGCAAAAGTACATGTGAACCTATCCTGTCTTTGCAAGTTTCTTTTATGAACCTTGCGTATTTTGAGGGTATTAAGCATTTATCGCTATGTAGCATCTATGATCTGCATGATATTCAGAACTTTCTTTCATTTATCTCTTGACAGCAAGCTTGAATGCTTATATATTCAACGCATAGAGCAAAGGCGCTCTGGCCAAAAGCCAGCAGCGCCTTTCTATTTTATATAAATGAAATGAGCAAAGGTGCTTGATGGAATTTTCCGGATACACCTTTGTTTTTTTTCATCATTTTTTTTCATCATTTTTGTGAGGAGGTAAAGGATTTATGAAAAGTCAGACGATTTCCAGGGTGGATCATTCGAAATCTATTTCGATCATGGTGCTCTACATGATGGCTGGCATGATTATCCTGACAAGTACTGTTTTCAGTATTTACAGTGTGATCCGAGACATCCGTTTCCCAGTGTTAAATCATCAAGTTCATGGTGCGGTCTGGGGTGTAGTCATGGTGTTACTTGGCATCAGGTATCTTCTTTCCGTTCAGAAGCTGAAGGTCAGGGTTTATCAGAGCAAATCTGGATTTTCCTGGAGCAATTTCAAGCCCGCTCATGCTCGCCAACCTCAGAGGATGAAAAAGAAATGAGGATTCGAATCATTCAAGATTGAGAGGTAATGTTATGAAAGTACAAAAGAAATTCATCCGTCTGCTGATCGTGTGTGTTGTTGTAGCAGTTGGAATACTCCTCTTGGCGAACGCATTCAGCGGCGATTCCTCTGCTGCGGATCCAACCGGCGCTTCCTATGTCCGTGTGACCGGAGCCGAGTCGTTGGGTGAAGTTGCAGCTACAGCCAACAAAGCTTTGTTCGGATCGAACTATGTCTGGATCATGATCTGTGCTTTTATGGTCTTTTTCTTCCAGTGTGGTTTCGCCATGGTCGAAACTGGTTTTTGCAGATCCAAGAATGCCGCGCATACCATTGCCATGAACTTCATGGTTTTCCTGGTTGGCGCTGTCGGCTACTTTCTTGTTGGATTCGCTTTGCAGATGGGCGGTTCTGGCGGCGCAGCCGGACTCGGTTCTGGCGGTGCCGCCCTGAATGCGATGCTTTCCATTCCTGGGCTGGGTGGAATCCTGGGTTACAAGGGTTTTGGCCTGATCGGCACCTATGACGCCGGGATTTACGCATTGTTCTTCTTCCAGATGGTCTTCATGGATACGACCGTGACCATCCCCACTGGTTCCATGGCTGAGCGTGTCAAATACTCGGCCATCATGATTACGTCCTTCTTCATTTCCATGTTCCTGTACCCGCTTTTCGCCAACTGGGTCTGGGGGGGTGGATGGATGGCAACGCTTGGCAAGAACTTCGGCATCGGCCACGGCGTCGTTGACTTCGCAGGATCGGCGGTTGTCCATTCCATGGGTGGCATGCTGGCACTGTCCGGTGCGATTGTGATTGGGCCTCGAATCGGTAAATTCAAGAAAGATGGGACTGCCCGTGCATTTCCAGGTCACAATATCCCGATGGCCATCATCGGTACCATCATCTTGTTCTTTTGCTGGTTCGCCTTCAATGCAGGATCGACTTTGAGTGCTTCGGATTTCCGCCTGTCGATCGTTGCAACCAATACCATGATTGCCGGTGCAATCGGTGGACTGGTGGCCATGTTCTACATGTGGATCAAGTTCGGCAAACCCGATCCGTCGATGACCGCTAACGGCACATTGGCTGGACTGGTGGCGATCACAGCTCCCTGTGCTTTCGTCAATGCAATGTCAGCCCTGGTTATTGGTGCTGTTGCCGGTATCCTGGTCTGTCTTGCCGTTCCGTTTGTTGAAAACAAGTGGAAGCTTGATGATCCGGTCGGTGCGATTTCTGTCCATGGTGTCAATGGCTTCTGGGGCGTCCTATCGGTAGGTCTGTTTGCCGATGGTTCCTATGGTGACGGGCTCAATGGCGTTGCCGGTGGTGTGCGTGGTCTCTTCTTTGGTGATGCTTCACAGCTGCTCGCTCAGGTAATTGCTCTTGCAGTCCTGATTGTTTGGGGATTTGGTGTATCCCTGGTGTTTTTCAAAGTGCTGGACAAAGTTTGGGGCTTGCGTGTCTCCCCGGAGGACGAACTCGAAGGTGTCGATCTGCCTGAAATGGGTGTGCTCGCCTATCCGGACAATGTCCGTGCCGCATCCGAGCTTGACTATGATTCGGCAGACAACGCTCCGATCCCGCAGCTCGCTCGATTCAACCATCGCCTTGCAACCGGAGAAGCTTTGGTAAATGTTCCGAAAAACCCGGAGGTCCATATTGACCGTGCTGTCCCAGTCGAATTGGTTTCGCAGCCGGCAGTGACCCTGGCCTCTGATGTCAAACTCACAAAAATTGATATCATCACCAAACAGAATAAGTTTGAAGTCTTGAAAGAAGCCATGAACGACATCGGTGTTTCAGGAATGACTGTGACACAGGTGTTAGGTTGTGGCATCCAGAAAGGCAAAACGGAATATTATCGTGGAGTCGAAAAGGAGATCAATCTCCTGCCCAAGGTTCAGGTTGCCATCGTGGTGTCCAAGGTTCCGGTCAGAAAAGTCATCGAAACAGCCAAAAAAGCCCTTTACACGGGCCATATCGGTGATGGCAAAATTTTCGTGTATGATGTTGAGAATGTGGTCAGAGTGCGTACCGGAGAAGAAGGTTATGAAGCATTGCAGGACGAGGAATAGTTGTGCTGATGTCTTCGCCTGGGTAAGGTGTTTCTGAAAAAATGCGACAGGAGAAGGCTGAGACCTGAGACCCGGGGC
>DIFN01000079.1 GCA_002419145.1 Mageeibacillus sp. UBA5747
AGCAATACTGGCTCTTTTGTTGTGTTTGGCAGGCTGGACATTCCTTGCGATGTCAGGCATAATCGACCAGTATCTATTGCCAAAGGTTCCGGGAGTGTCCCCTTGCGATCATGCGAGCCAGGCCTTCCGTTTAACCTTCAATCAAGCCGGTGACACTTTTCACCCAAGCACAGGAGGAATCCCATGAAGAAAAGCCCTTTGTTCCTGACCCAGGCTGCGGTCATTGCTGCGGCCTATGTTGTACTGACCCTGCCCTTTGCCCAGTTCGCTTTTGGCATGATCCAGTTTCGCCTCGCGGAAGCATTGACCGTTCTGGCGGCCATGACTCCAGCTGCCATCCCTGGCCTTTTTCTGGGCTGTCTTCTGGCCAATACATTAAATCCGATGTCCCTCGGGCCTGTTGACATTATCCTGGGCAGCCTGGCCACTTTGATCTCGGCAGTTGTCACGTGGAAACTGGCGCAAACTTTGGCCACAAACACGCCGATGAATGCAGCTCGCCAGATGCTGGCCATTTTCCCTGGTGTCATCTTCAATGCCCTGATTGTTGGTACGTATTTGCCTTTTCTACTCAGCGAAGGTGAACCTGTCTCAGCTGCGATGATTGCATCATTTGTCGGCTGGATCTTCCTGTCGCAGACTGTTGTCATCTATTTGATCGGCTGGCCGCTCTGGACGGGGTTGAGGAAAACAAAGATTATCCGCATACCTTGAGAAATGCCCTTGGCAGACTTGTGATCCAAGTCTTTGCCAGTTGATGTTCAGGAGACTGTCATGGCCCATTACTTTGATCAAACACCCCAGTCAGAAAGCCAGATCCGGACCGTTCAAGCCCGGATCCATGGCATCGATTTTGAATTTTCCACGGATAGCGGTGTGTTTTCGCGCAACCGCATGGACTATGGAACCGAATTGCTGGTCGAAACCGTGATTCAGGATCAACAAAAAATGAATGGCAAGCTGGTTGATCTGGGCTGTGGCTACGGTCCGGTCGGTATCATCATGAAACGAGCCTTTCCGTCTCTGGATGTTGTTTTGTGTGACATCAATTCCCGCGCCCTGACCTTGGCCAGGCACAATGCCCGGGCCAACCAGGTGGCTTTTTTGCAGATCTTGCAGTCAGACGCCCTGGCAGCAGTGGAGGGACCTTTGAACTATGTCCTGACCAATCCGCCAATCCGGGCCGGTAAAGCTGTCGTGCACCGTTTCTTCAGTGAGGCCAGGGAGAAGCTGGCTCCGGGTGGCTTGCTCTATGTGGTGATTCAAAAGAAGCAAGGCGCACCCTCTGCGCTGGCCAGGTTGAAGGAATTGTTCCTTGAGGCTGAAGTGATTGAACATTCAGCTGGCTACTGGATCATCCGGGCCAAGGCCTGACCAAGCCAGTACAAACATAGCCAGATTTTGGTTGCAAGTGCACTTTTATGACAGTGTGTTCTGTGCTAACTTTGTAAGGTAGTCCATTTTTAGAAAGGTTGTGTCATTCATGTCTTCATGTAACACGTGCTCCAGCAAATCCAGCTGCTCTTCGGCCACGGAAGGTGGTTCCTGCTCGACCGGAACCCCGACAACCAGTGCTCCGATGCAGGCTGATCTGCATGAACTGTCTGTTGTCCGCAGTGTCATTGGTGTCGCCAGTGGCAAGGGCGGCGTTGGTAAATCTATGGTGACGACCCTGCTGGCAGCCAATTTGGCAAAAAAAGGCCTTCGAGTTGGAATTTTGGATGCTGATATCACAGGCCCTTCGATCCCGAAAGCGTTCGGCCTCGAAGAACGCTTGCAAGGCTTTGATGGCGGCATTTTCCCGTCCAAGACGCTGCAGCTTGGGATCCGGATCGTGTCGATCAACTTGATGCTGGATGACCCGGAAGCTCCTGTCCTGTGGCGTGGGCCGATTGTTTCCGGTCTGGTCAAGCAGTTTTACACCGACGTGCTCTGGGACCAGATGGATGTCTTGCTGCTCGATATGCCGCCGGGAACGGGTGATGTGCCGCTGACCATTTTCCAGTCCATCCCGCTCGATGGCATTGTGGTCGTTTCGACACCGCAGGACTTGGTTTCCCTGATCGTCAAAAAGGCACGCACCATGGCGACCATGATGAACGTCAATGTCCTGGGCTTTGTCGAAAACATGAGCTATGTCAAATGCCCCTCCTGTGATCTGGAACATCAGGTCTTCGGACCTGGCAAGACGCGCGAAGCAGCGGCCGAGCTGGGTGTCCCCCTGTTGGACCGTGTACCGCTTGATCCAAAAATCACCGAGGCAATCGACGCAGGACAAATCGAATCCTACGACAACACCTATTTGAGTGGTGCCATTGCAGCGATCGAAGCGATCCTGCAGGACAAGCCCGAACTGCCGATGCGGCAGGGACATGACTGATTCGAATGTGAGTTTGAACCACATCAAGCAACACCTGAAGCACCGGCTGGTGCAAGTGATGGTGCCAATCATGCTCTTCGGAATCCTGACCAGCGGGATTTTGCTGCTCACAGCCTGTGGCAAGCCATCCCCTGTCGGTCCGATCGATGATAACGCCAGCTTGAGTGTCTTGAGCTTTGAAACGATCGATGCATCGACATCGGGCATCGTTTATCGCACGATAGAGGATTTTCCAGCATGGGTAGCCCAGACAAAAGTCCCCGTACTGCTGGTCTTCTATGACCCGATGGATCCGATCAACACCAGGGTCATTCCCCGGATCGAGCAATTGGCTGATGATTACCAGAATCAGCTGGCCATTGTCTGGATTGATGCAACAGTCGAGAGCAAACTGGCTCATGATTTTCAGGTCGAAAAAGTGCCCCAGTTCACAATGCTGGTTGGTGCCGCCATCAAGCGCTCGCTGGTCGGTTATGGCGAAAACGGCGAGGAACTGCTGGACCGGTTGATTGCAGCGTATCTCAACACCTGAAATGAAACTATCTTGCTGAAAAGGTGCGTGCCCCGCACCTTTTTTTTTATCCTGCGTTCGGTTAGAGTGGAAATGGGATTGAAAATCATCTTGAGGAGGCTAGAACAATGGACGACCGGATCATGCAGATTGCTGCCCGTTTGCGGGCTTTGCGCGAGGACAGCGGCCATTCCGTGGAATCCCTGGCTCGGGCGACCGGCATGACTGCCGAAGCTTGCCGCCAGATCGAGAGTGGCCAGATTGATATCGGCTTTTCATTTTTGTACAAGGCTGCAGAATTCCTGCACGTCGACCTGACCGAACTTTTGACCGGAGAACCTGCCCGCCTGGAAGGCTACGCCATTGTCAGGAAAGGCGAAGGCTTGCCGATCGATCGCCGGCGCGGGTTTTCCTACCGCAACCTGGCTTTCCGGTTCAAGGACCGCAAGATCGAACCCTTCCTGGTCACCGCACCTTATGAAACAGGAGCAGAGGCAACGAACATCGAATTGAACACCCATGCCGGCCAGGAAATGGATCTGGTTCTTTCAGGCAGCCTGAAAATCCAGATCGGCCAGCATGTGGAGGTCCTCAATGAGGGCGATACGGTGATTTACGATTCCGGGCTGCCCCATGGCATGGTGGCCGTTGACAACATGCCGTGCCAGTTTCTCGCGGTCGTCGTCCGGCCCAGCTAAACCTCGTTCAAACACCAGCACGATTTTCACAGCTACCCGGGACTTTTTCGAATTCGCACATGCATGGAACAGGAGTTATTCAGCATGCTTCAACTTTACAAGCAATTTCTTGATGAAACGGTCGATGCCAATGGTATCGTCACAGATTACCAGCTCAAAGTGCCAGGGCCTTTCAATTTCGCCTATGATGTCGTCGATGCCATCGCTGCAGCAGAGCCTGGCCGCCGGGCGATGCACTGGTGCAATGAGGCGGGAGAAGCCAGGACATTTTCCTTCGCTGAACTGAAAGAGCAAAGTGACCGGGCCGCATCTTTTTTCCAGTCTTTGGGACTGGGAAAAGGCGACCCCGTCATGCTGATCCTGAAGCGCCATTATGAGTTCTGGTTTGCCATTCTGGCGTTGCACAAGATTGGTGCAGTGGCGATCCCAGCGACCAACCAGCTGCAAGTCAAGGATTTGACGTACCGTTACCAGGCAGCCGACATCAAAGCCGTCGTCTGCACCGGCGAGGGGGAAATTGCAGCCCACGTCGATGAAGCCGCAAGCCAGACCGGCCAGGCGCTGATCCGGGTGATGGTCCATGGCAGCCGTGCTGGCTGGCTGTCTTTCCAGGACGGTCTTGAAAAGAGTTTGCCATTTGTCCGTCCGACGAGGGATGCTGCGCCTGGAAATGAAGACATGATGCTCTTGTATTTCACCTCAGGCACGACTGGCATGCCCAAAATGGTCACCCACGATTTCACCTACCCGATTGGCCACATCCCGACCGCTCGCTACTGGCACCGGGTCGATCCGGACGGCCTGCATCTGACCGTAGCAGACACCGGCTGGGCCAAGTCCGCCTGGGGCAAGATCTATGGCCAGTGGCTGATGGAAGCGGGCGTCTATGTTTATGATTATGATCGCTTTGTGCCGCATGCTTTGCTCAAACGTCTGCAGGATGACCGGATCACGACTTTCTGTGCGCCGCCGACCCTCTACCGATTCATGATCAAGGAAGACCTTTCCCGATACGACCTGTCCCATCTCCAGCATTGCACGATCGCCGGTGAAGCCCTCAATCCCGAAGTTTATGAGCAGTTTCTCCGGGCCACCGGCCTCGAGCTCAAGGAAGGCTACGGCCAGACCGAGATGACGCTGGCAGTGGTGACCAATTACTGGATGAAGACCAAACCCGGCTCCATGGGCAAACCCTCGCCGGTTTACAACATTGTGCTGCTCGACGACGCAGGGCGGGAAGTGGACCCTGGCCAATCCGGCGAGATCTGCATCCGGATCGAACCGGACACCTTGCCCGGCATGTTCCGAGGCTATTTCCGCGATCCAGAACTGACTGCACGGGTCTGGCATGACGGGATCTACCACACGGGTGACTTGGCCTGGCAAGATGAGGAGGGCTATCTCTGGTTTGTCGGCCGGGCGGATGACATCATCAAGAGCTCTGGCTACAGAATCGGGCCTTTCGAAGTCGAGAGCGTCCTGATGGAGCACCCTGCCGTCCTTGAATGCGCAATCACCGGTGTGCCGGATTTAGACCGTGGCCAGGTGGTCAAGGCTACAATTGTCCTGGCCAAGGGCTATGAACCCAGTGAAGCCCTGAAATTTGAACTGCAGACCTATGTCAAGACGCACACAGCTCCCTACAAATACCCCCGGGTTTTGGAGTTTGTCACGGAACTGCCCAAAACAATCAGTGGCAAAATCCGGCGCGTGGAAATCCGCCAGGGAAAATCGACCGGACCTGAGGCTCCGGAGACGGATGACTGATCATGGCATTTGAATATAGAAGCACCATCGGCCAGGACAGCCACCGCTTCGTTGATCGTCTGAATCGGCCTGCCACCGCTGAGGAACTCGCCCGCCCACTTCTCTTGGGGGGCTTTGAGATCCCCTCCGCGGTAGGCCTGTCCGGCAACAGCGACGCCGATGTCATCCTCCATGCCTTGACCAATGCCGTGTCCGGGCTGACCGGCATCAACATCCTCGGCAAAATCAGCGACCAGATGTGCCTGGAAGAGGGGATCACTGACAGCCGGGCCTATCTCAAGCGCGCCCTCCAAGACATGGGCGACTGGCAGATTACGCATGTGTCCGTGACCATTGAGGGCAAGCGGCCGCATTTGTCAGCCTGGATCGACCCCATGCGTAAATCGATCGCACAGATCATCGGCATCGAGCCGCGCGATGTCGGGATCACGGCGACGACCGGCGAAGGTCTGACGGATTTTGGCCGTGGTGACGGACTGCAGGTCTTCTGCATCCTGACAGCCAGGCGACCGGACAATGAATGAGACATCATGGGTAATTTATTAAACAATATTGGCCTGCATAAAAAACTGACGCTGGTGTACCTGATCGTTGTGATTGTCCCGATTGTGGCGATCGGTTTTTTCTTTTCTAGCAGGATCTACGAGCTGACTGTACAAAATGATCTTGCCATCAGCCAAGCTTCACACAATCAGCTGCAAGCCAATGTACTCAACTTGCTTGGTCGCTATAACGATATTGTTGCTGGCATGGTCAGTGATCCAACACTGATGAACTATGTAGACACACAGTATGACTATGATTACCAGGCAATTGAAGATTTCCGTACCATGGTGGGACCGTTCATTCGTCGTGTAGAAACCCAAGATCGCCAACTGAAAATACGTGTATATTCTAATAATATGATGATTGCGCATTCAGAAGAGATGAGCAACTCTTTGGTTGACTTGAACCGCGAAGCCTGGTACACAGATGTGGAAGATTCCACAAAACAAGTCGGTTGGGCTGTTGCGACCAAATTGAACCAAGCGCCGACCGGCCAATATGTCGGTTGTTACCGAGTTTTGAGAGACCCAGTCAACGGGCAGGTCAATCGCGTGTTTGCTCTTTTTGCCCCAGAAACGCAATTGTATGCGTTGATGGCTCAAGAGCGCGAAGCTGGTAAAATCATTATCATGATCAATGACAAGGGACAGATTGTCAGTTCGACCGAAAGAGATAGTGTCCTGCTGTCTGCAAACACACTGTCTGAACCAGATTCATCCGATCGGCCAGTTTTTGACCAGCCTCTGGACAAACTTGACTCGCAGACCTTCGTTTCCTATGGCGGACAAACCTATGTCCTGATCAAGTCTCAGTTCAGCCATCCAGTGATCCAGGTTGTGGATTGGACACTCGTGTCGTTGATCCCTGCTGGATTGCTGGCCAAATCCGTTCAGGATGTCTGGATGAAAAGCACCTTGGCCAGCCTTGGTTTCATTTTTGTGGCCTTGCTCATGCTCTTTGGGGTTGCTCGGAACATTACACGGCGTGTTCAAAGTTTGATTCAGCAGATGAATCAAGTGATCGACAGCAACTACAAAGTCAGGATTGAGGCCTCTGGCCAGGATGAAATCGGGTTGATCGGGCAGAATTTGTCCAATATGGTTGATAAAACGAAGACCTTGATTGATGAAGTGTACGAAGCCAATCTGCGGATCAAGGATACCGAAATCGCTCGCCAGCGGTTACAGACAGAAAAGAGAGATGCGGAAATCATTGCCCTTCAGGAACAGATCAATCCACATTACCTTTTCAACACATTGGAATCTATCCGCATGAACCTGATCATTGCAAATGACTGGAAAAATGCGGAAATCGTTGAAATATTTGCTGATAGTTTTCGTCATGCGATGGATAGCACGCGCGAATTCTATACATTGGGTGAAGAGCTCGACCTGGTCCGAAGATTTTTCAGGATCCAGGAATACCGGTTCCGCGGCCAGTTCCAGTTATTGATTGAAGCTGATGAGACACTTCTTGCGTTCAGGATTCCTCGCTTGCTTGTCCAGCCACTGGTGGAAAATGCCATTTACCACGGCCTTGAGCTCAAAGGAGAACCCGGAACTGTAAAGGTGAGCGTCTACAGGGATGGCTCTGATCTAGTCATCAATGTCGAAGATGATGGCATCGGAATCTCACCGGCTGAACTATCTGAGTTGACCGCTGCCCTGAATCAGTCAGATGGGGGTGTGCCTGAACCACACAAGCGAATCGCATTGCGCAACATCAATTCAAGACTGCGGTTGACTTTTGGTTCTGGACATGGGCTTCAAATTGCCAGTGAATGGCACAAAGGGACTCTTGTAACGCTCCGTATGCCGATTCTTCATGATTCGGCGGCTTTGTGAACGGAAAGGATCTTGTGGATGTATAAAGTGCTTCTAGTTGATGATGACCCGGCGATATGTGAGGGACTGCCACTTCTGATCGATTGGACTGCCCTGCGCTTCGAAGTGGTTGTGACAGCTGCGGATGGACAGATTGCTTTGAACGTGCTTTTAGATTCGCCTGTAGACCTGATCGTCACAGACATTCGCATGCCAAAACTCGATGGAATAGACTTGATCAAGGAGATCCGTTCCCGCGGTCTTGAGGTGCCGGTTGTTATCATCAGTGGTCATAAGGATTTTGAGTATGCCCAGACCGCAATGGCTTTTGGAGTGCGTCATTATTTACTCAAACCAGTCAATGCACAGATGTTAGTTTCAACGCTTGTTGAAATCCGGCATGAACTTGACGACCGGGCCAGAATAGAGCGGACTGTTCACGAAAGCCTGCAAGTGCTCAGGCAGCGACAGGTCTGGGAACTGTTAAACCAGCCGCCACTGGAGAAACAGAATGTACAGGAAGGCTGGCCAGCAAGTACATCCATCCGGACCCCTTACAGAGTTATGATTGTGGCAGTTCAGGGCATCACCCAGACAGCTGCCCACCAACTACTCGAATCAATGCCTTCAGATCATCCGTTCAATTGGATGGATTGGCCTCCAATCGACCTGGAAAAAGGCCGGATCGCAGTCGTTTGCCGACAGCCGGAGTTGGACCGTGACAAGGCATTTGATCTTGCCGGGAAAATCTGGCAGCAGTTTGCGGATGCGCTGGGAAGTGGGCACTCGATTCAGGTCATGGTTGGCCGCCAGGTGCAAGATCCGCATGAATTGTCCATTTCTTATGCTGATGCGCTCGATTTGCTCAGCAACGGCAAGGATGAATCAGCACAACCTGTCTCAATTTATGAAGACAGACAATCGAGCCAGTTGCTGGAGTCTATACTGACTTACATCCGACTGCACTATATGGAGAAAATCAGCCTGCGCCAGCTTGCTCTTGATTTCTACTTGAATCCCGCCTACTTGGGTCGTCTGATCCGAAAACACACGGGGCGATCTTTTAATGACTATCTGGCGGTTTTACGTGTCAAACAAGCCCAGCAGCTCTTGAAAAACCGCAAGTTAACTGTGATGGAAGTAGCCGAACGGGTTGGATATGCTGACCATGACTATTTTTGCCAAGTATTCCGGCAATGGACAGGGCAGACGCCTAGTGACTATCGCCTGCAGGATCACCACGGATAGCATGACAAATTACCAGTAAAATCCTTGGTATGTACAATTTGTCCTGTGAACTTATCCAAACTCTCGGGTTCTGGCGGATTAGACTCAGACCTATAATAGGTCCATGGAAGTCCACGGTAACGGATCTGCCAAAATCAAAGAGGAGGATTTGACGCGTGACAAAAGGCAAACGACCCATCATGAGGATACTAACCCTGTTTTTCACAACCACCCTGCTCGTGACAAGCTTAGCGGCTTGCTCAACCGTACCTTCTACTACAGCTGCGACATCATCTGAGGTTGCCGCATCATCAGACAGCCAGACCCAGCAGCAAGAAGAGTATGTCATTCAGCTGTTGACAGATCCCCAATCGACTGTGAAATTAAGCACAGATACAGCGGTCGGAAAAGTGATCAAAGAGAAATTCAATATTGTTTTTGAATTCATTCCCACTTCAGGGGATCAACGCGAGAAGCAGAATCTGATGTTGTCATCCGGAGATTATCCGGAGATTATGCGTCTGGAAGGCGACGACATGGTCAAGAAATACATCGCTGCCGGCGCTGCGTTGCCGCTCGATGACTATGTTGCCAGTTCCAAGTATTTTTCAAAACGTTTTGAGGAGCAGATTCCTTACTGGCGAGTTGCAAGCCCGGACGGCAAACTCTATAAATGGGAACTGAACATGCCGCAGGACTTTGATGTCAATCCGGAGGCAAATGACATTGGCGTTCGCACCGATGTACTGGAGGCCCAAGGATGGCCCAATCTTGTAACCGAGGATGAATGGGTCGAATTCCTGAAAAAAGCGATGGAAGAAAACCCGATGACCAATGGCGAAAAAACAGTTGGCATGGTCATTCCGATGGGTGAATCTTGGGGCCCGTCACTGACCACTGAATTCATCGAAAAGGGTGGACCAACCAACGACCAGGGGACAAATGACGCCGTTCTTTGGAACCAGGTTGAGCAAAAGTGGGAACCTGCTTTCACCAACCGCGATTTCATCCAGAATCTACGCTTTTTCAATCGTCTGTATCGTGAAGGCATCCTTGACCCAGACAGCTTCACAGACACATTGGACCAGGCTCGGGCCAAAGTGACCTCGGGTCGTGCCTTGAGTATGTGGTACATCATCTGGGAAATCCCAGGGGCAAACTCGGCCCTCCAAGCTGCCGGACAACCTCAAATGCAATACATCAACCTGCCAATCCGCAGCAACGACCAGGCAAAA
Organism: Mageeibacillus sp. UBA5747; assembly: GCA_002419145.1. Lineage (GTDB taxonomy): Bacteria > Bacillota > Clostridia > Saccharofermentanales > UBA5734 > UBA5734. The sequence goes on from DIFN01000079.1 coordinate 10,188, forward strand.
GAAAATGAAAAACGGCAAATCCGTGTTGAAACCACACGACCCTTTGATTCTGTCGTCATCACAAAAAATGCCAAAGATCCTCAGCGCCTGTTTGATCTGATTGATTGGATTATGTCAGATGAAGGCCAGATTCTGATGCAAAGTGGCATAGAAGGTGAGCAGTACACCATCGTCGATGGCAAACGGGTGCCGACTCCGGCCTTCCTGGACGGCATCAAGAATGATCCGGAATATACCGAGAAAGTTGGCATTGGCGGCTCCATGTCGGTATTGGGAATGTGCAAGCAAAAGGGAGAAGACGGCATTGCCTACAACATGACCCTTGATCCGAACTATATGGATCAGCTGTTCTTGACAGACCGTCAAAAAGAAGCATTTGAAAAGCTTGGTTGGGAAAATTCCAAGTCTTACTGGCTGGAGACTGGTACGATTGCTCCGAGTGGACTTGCGAGCACTTGTTCCCTGACACCTGGTTCTGAAGAAGCCAAAATCAACGAAAATTTCATGGCTTGGCGCATCACAGCCGGAACCAAACTGATCACAGCGAAAAGCGAAGCCGATTTTGAATCAACTCTTGCCGATCTGATGGAAGAGTACAACAAAATGGACATCCAGAAGGTTGTCGATACGTATAATGCCATCCTAGCCGAAAACAAAGCCAAACTGGACCAGATGAAATAATACTTAGAGTTTCAAACCCGTCAGCCGGTCGCTCTGAAGCGGCCGGCTGCACCGGGCAAGTCTAGTTCGGCCGGAGAAAGGCATATCATGAAAGCACATGAAACCGAGGCTTCCCTGCCCCGAAATCTGTTGCCGGCGCTCAAGTCCCGGCCAGTCTTGAACCGGATTATCCGAAATCGCTATCTGTACCTGATGCTGTTGCCAGGTCTGGCCAGCATCATGATTTTCAATTATATCCCTATCTTTGGCTGGTGGATGGCATTCACAGATTACCAGGTTGGCAAGAGTATCTGGCAGGCTCCTTGGGTTGGACTGCGCTTCTTCAAAGAATTTTTTTCTGATAGCAACGGCGCCTTGCCAGTCATCCGCAACACTCTGATCATGAATGTATCCTCCTTGATTGTGGGCCTTGGTGTGGCGTTCCTGTTTGCCATCCTTCTAAAAGAAGTTCGGCTACGCTGGTTCCAAAAGACAGTCCAGTACGCGACATTCTTGCCCTATTTCATGTCATGGGTCATTTTATATGCAGTCGTCTACTCATTGTTTTCAGTCAATTCCGGAGCCATGAATGAGACGTTGGTCCGATTGGGTTGGCTCAAAGAGCCTTTGAACATCCTTGGTGACAAACAATACTCCTGGCTCCTGATCGTCACGGTCAATACGTGGAATTCACTGGGGTACAACAGCGTCATTTTTATCGCAGCGATAGCAGGAATACCATCCGAACTCTATGAAGCGGCCGAAATCGATGGGGCTGGTAGGATCCAGAAAATTGTTTTTATTACAGCACCCAGCCTTTTGCCCACCCTGGTTGTGCTTGTCATCATGAATGCTGGCTGGTTGCTTAATTCTGGACTCGACCAATTCTTTATTTTCACCAATTCTCTCAACATGGAGACTATGGAAGTCTTCGACTACTACATTTATCGTTTTGGACTTAAGCAGTTCAACTATTCATATGCGACTGCGGTCAGTATTGTCAAGACACTGGTCAGTCTGGGCTTGCTTATCCTGGTCAACCGCTGGTCCCGTCGCTCGGTCAACCAGTCGATTTTCTAGGCAGAAAGGGTTAATCATGAAAAAATATCCGCTCAAGGAAGCCCCTTTCGACATCCTGAACCTGACACTGATGCTCATTGTTCTTCTGGGAATGATGTATCCATTCTGGTATGTTCTGGTTTATTCGATCAGCGATGCTTCCAGCGCCAGCTCCGGACTTTTCCTTTGGCCGGCCAAAATCAGCTTTGACTCGTATGTAACCATCCTGAAAAGCTCAGATATCCTGAATGGATTGTGGATCTCAAGCTTGCGTGCTATCCTGGGCGCATTTACCATGATCGTTGTATCCTCGATGACAGCCTATGCGATGAGCAAGGATCACTTGCCTGGTATCAAAGGGATTCGCAAGTTCATTTTATTCAGTATGTATGTTTCTGGTGGATTGATCCCGACCTATATGGTTATCAAAGGTTTGGGTCTGACCAATACTTTTGCGGTGTATATTCTGCCCGGCATGGCCAGCGTGTTCAACATAATCCTGATCCGTGCCTACATGGAAAACTTGCCACCGAGTCTGGAAGAATCTGCCTACATCGATGGCGCCAATGATTTCCAGATTTTCAGATCAATCGTTCTGCCACTGTCCAAGCCTGTCATCGCTGCAGTATCTCTATATACCGCTGTTGGCCAGTGGAACAGCTACATCGACACACAAATCTACAATTACCGGAATCCGGATCTTTACCCACTGCAATACATTTTGTTCAACTATCTTGCTGCCTATACGCCCTCGCGTGAAGCGGCAAAAATGCACATCATGACAGTTACACCCTACAGTATGAAAATGGCAATTACGATCGTGACCATTTTGCCGATCCTTTTTGTCTACCCTTTTCTCCAACGTTATTTCATTTCGGGATTGCTGGTCGGTTCAGTCAAAGCTTGAACCTGGTTTTCCCTGGAAGGTTGTTTTATGAACCGAAAAATCAAGGTCGGTGTCTTTGGGGCGCATCGTGGGCTCGCGATGATCCAAGTTTTGGCCGGTCACCCCGATGCTGAACTGGTCGCCATTTGCGATCGTTACGAACCTCTTTTGGAAAAATGCCGGACTGTTGCTCGTGACGCCAATATCAATGTTGCTTTTTACACCTCGTTTTCCGAATTCAAACAACATGAAATGGATGCGGTGGTTCTGGCCAATTATGCCAACGAGCACGCTCCGTTTGCCATCGAATTGCTAGGTCAGGGAATCCATGTCTGCAGTGAGGTTCTGCCGGTGGAAACCATGGCCCAGGCTGTTGAACTGGTTGAAGCAGTTGAGAAAAGTGGCCGAATCTATACGTATGCAGAGAATTATTGCTATTTCCGATCGACTCAGGAAATGAAAAGGTTGTACCGCGAGGGCGCGATTGGGGAGTTTCTCCACGCGGAAGGCGAATACGTTCATGATTGCGAATCCATTTGGCCTGACATCACTTATGGCGAACGGGATCACTGGCGCAACCGCTTGTATTCGACTTACTACTGCACCCACAGTCTTGGGCCAGTTATTGCCATCACAGGCGCTAAGGTCAGCCGGATTGTGGGGTTTGAGACACCGAATGTGCCCAACATGGCACGCCAGGGTTACCGGGGTGGCACGTCTGGCCTGATTGTCGCGCAAATGGATAATGGTGCGACTGTTAAAAGTTTGCACGGATATCTCAAACGTGAGCCTTCCTCTGTCTGGTACAGTCTATACGGCACGACGGGCATGATGGAAACAGATCGCTGGAATGAAGGCGTTGACCGGCTCTATCTTTATCAGGAAGGCAGCTCGAACAGTGATACTGCGATCAGTTACCGGCCCAAGGCAGCCGTAGACCTGCCCCAAGCCAATCAGGATTGGGGACATGGTGGCAGCGATTTCTACACCATGCACTATTTTCTTGAAAAAATCCTCGGCAGACCAGCGGGTGAAGCCTGCATTGATGTCTATCAAGCCCTTGACATGGCTTTGCCTGGCATTTTGGCTTACCGTTCGATCTGCTCAGGAAATGTACCTGTTGATGTACCTGATTTTCGTGATCCATCCGCACGGGAAGCATATCGCCACGACACTTGGTGTACCAACCCGGATGTCGCAGGTGACATGCTGGCGCCGTTCTGTTCAAAAGGTGAGACCATGATCCCGGATTCTGTCTATACAGAGGTCCGGAACAAATGGCTGGAACACCAGAAAGGTCTTCTATGATCAGCCACCCCAGAGAGACGATTGGTCTGGTCGCCCACTACCTGGATCTTTATGACCGGACAGACCCTCAAGTCCGGCCGGGTATCGAGGCATTTTATGCAAAGGTAAAAAGTCGTCTGGCGCAACTTGACTTCTCCTGGACATTCAGCCCGATCTGTTGTGTCCGCGCAGAATTCGATCACGCTGTAGAACAGTTTGTCAAAGACGGTGTCGTCGCTGTGGTATCCATCCACTTGGCCTATTCGCCATCTCTTGAAAGCATTGAGGCCTTTGCCAGGCTAAACGTTCCTATTGTCATATTGGATACGACTCCAGCTGCCCGTTTTGATGCTGACACCTCACCTGATGAGATCATGTTCAACCATGGGATCCACGGGGTGCAGGATTTCTGCAATCGTCTTCGCCGTAGTGGTTTGACCTATTTTGTCGAAGCTGGCCATCTTGACTCCTCCAGCGTGATCACACGAGTTGAAGCAAGGATCAAAGGGGTAGCGGCAGCGGCTCGCTTGAAAAAGGCACGGGTCGGTCTGGTTGGACGTCCATTTCCCGGCATGGGAGATTTTCAGGTTCCTGATCATTGGTTAAAGGACCTCGGGATTACCGTTGTATCCTACACACCTGAAGATGCGGCCCAGGCCAGGCAAACCGTAACACGGGAAAAAGTCGCGGAAGAAATGGCATCCCTTCAGCTCGAATGGCAACTTTCAGACCAGCCGACCGATCTGATCCAGGCGGCGGCTCAGGCTGGACTGAATCTGCGCACGTGGCTTGAGGACAGGCAGCTCGACGCGGTTTCACTGGATTTTCTTGACTTGGATGTGGCGACCGGTTGGCCGACACTGCCGGCCATCGAAATCGATCGTGCGATGGCAGAAGGGACAGGATACGCCGGTGAAGGTGATGTGCTGACGGCTGCGCTGGGTTTTGCTCTGGCACCTCTGGCTTCAGCGTGGACTTTTACGGAAATGTTTTGCCCAGACTGGGATGGCCAGCGGATTTATCTGAGCCATATGGCTGAGGCAAATCTTGACATCCTGGCAGGCAAGCTTCGTGTGAGCCGTATGCCATTTCCCTTTGGCGATACGATTGATCCACTGGTTGTCAATGGCTACTATCAGCCTGGCCATGTCTGCCTGGTCAACTTAGCACCACAGCCGGACGGCTATTTTGCTTTGCTGGTTGTGCCGGGTGACCTGGAGCCTTCGCCAGAGCCCAATCGTCTGGCAGAAACCGTTCATGGATGGTTCAAGCCTGAAGGACTGGCTCTGGAAGATTTTTTCGCTCGCTACAGCGAAGCTGGCGGCACCCATCACGCGGTGTTGCTTTATGGCGATCCGTATAAAGCCCTGGATACCTTTGGCCAGGTTCTTGGGTTCAAAGTGATCCGCCTGGGAGGAATTTGAACATGCTTTCATCCATTCAACGCTCGCTTTCTGATCTGACTGGATTGTCATATGTTGATACATTGGCACTGACAGCATCTTTCCTGCACGGTTGGCCTGTCGAGCGTGCGCGCACCCTTGCGAACGAACCAGTACCATTTTTTAGTTCGGTCCGTATTCAGCGCATCAATGACCTGGCACGCCAGATTGGCCAGAAAGTGGCTGATCCACTGCCTCATCCGCTGCCTGGAGCTCCAACGGATGCTTTTGCACGAGCTTCACAATTGGCAGCAGCCCCACTGGGCGGGCTGGGACCCTATCGACTCGGCGAGGATGGGCGCCTCTACCTGGCCGCAAAAAGTGAACACTACCAGCTGTCCTTGGGACATCAGTTTGAGGGATACCAGCTGATCGACCGGGCACGCCAGCTCGGTGTGGTCAATGCCACCCACAACAATACTCGTGGCTCCATTACCCGCAGATTGGAAAGGGAACTGGTCCGCTCCGTCAATGGACTCAAGCCCGAAGATGAATCTTCACTTGAAAAAATTCTTGCCTTGCGCGAACCCAAGGTGCTCAACCGTGTCCTCAACCTTGAAACAGGAAGTCTGGCAGTCGAGGCCGGAGTCAAAATGATGCTGGCCCGTTTCTATCGCCTCGAACCACAGCTACCTGCACCTGTTCATGCAGGTAAAATACCTGTTTTCCTGGTTCTGGGTGACCATGCGGGTGGTCTGACAGCCAACTATCATGGGACAACCTTGCTCACACAGGTTTTTCGAGGCCTTTGGCCAGAGCTCAGGGAAAAAGCGGACCAGGCCAGACTTTTTCACGTTGTGCCCGTTCGAATCAATGACTTGGAAGATTTTGCAGCCAAAATCGCTTATTACAACCAAGGCGACTACAGAACCGCTGGCTTTCTGCATGAGATCATACTGATGAACTATGGCGGAATCCGTCTGGAAGAGGACTTCCTGAAGGGGGCGTATACCTTATGTGCTGCAAGCGCAACGCCTACGCTTGTCGATGAAATCCAGTCTTGCATGTGGTATCCGGGCATGTATCTGTTTCGCCTGTATGGGCTGGCACCGGATTTTGTCATTCTTGGCAAGGGTTTTCCAGGTGGAGAATACCCTGCTTCAAAAGTCATCACAACAGCTGAGATGGATATTCTGACACAATTTGGTGCCCTCGTGACCAATGGTCAGGAAGAACTGGCCAGTCTTGCTTATCTGGTGACCATGGCCTTTGCTAAAGCCAATGAGGCAGCAATTGATCAGCTCGGCCAAGCTTTCATGACGGACCTGCATGACCTTAGCAGCCGCTATCCAGATAAGATCAAAAAGGTCGAAGGCCTTGGACTGCTGGGTGCGCTACATTTCCCCTCTCTTGGCCAAGCCAAGTCCTTTACAGATGCGATGAACCAGGCTGGCATAGACACCAGTGCCCAGCTCTATAAACCGAACTGCCCGCCGGCTGTACTGGTCAAGCCGCCACTCGTCATGACAGAGTCCGTTTTAGACCAGCTGGTCCAAAAAATGGGAGGGGCGATCCAATGTCTTTGATCCGATTTGGCTTGATCGGCTGCGGCCTCATGGCGAAAGCCATGGTGGATGCAATCAACCGATGGCCCCATCTCAAGCTCGATCAAGAGGCTCCCCGTCCCGTTTTGACAGCAGTTGCGTGCCCACACGCTGAATCTCGGGCCTGGTTTGAGCAAAACTTTCCTTCGCTGATCCTGTCGACCTCTGATTACAGGGACATGCTTGCAGGGGACACTGTTGACGCCGTTTACTGTGCTGTCCCGCATCATCTCCATGAAACCATCTATTCGGATGTCATCCAATCAGGAAAGGCTTTGCTGGGCGAAAAACCGTTTGGGCTTGACTTGGAACAGAACAGGCACCTCATGGCAGAGATTGAAAAGCATCCGGATGTTTTTGTTCGTTGCTCGAGTGAATTCCCATTCTATCCGGCAGCTCAGGCGCTTTACCGATGGGTCCAGGATGGTCGATGTGGCGTGCTGATCGATGTGCGTGCAGCTTTTCGGCATTCCAGCGATTTGGATCTGAAAAAACCGATCAACTGGAAACGCAAAGTTGAGACAAATGGTGCTTACGGCTGTCTTGGCGACTTGGGTTTGCACACGGAGCACTTGCTTTTTCGTTTGGGGATTCAGATCGATGCCGTCCAAGCTTTATTGTCCCGGTTTATTGACCATCGACCGGATGGCTTGGGCAAAATTGCAGCCTGTGAAACTTGGGATAATGCAATCCTTCTGGGGTCAGCCCATCATTCAAATCAGGACAAACCATTTCCTGTTCTGTTGGATACCAAAAGGCTGGCCCCTGGATCAACTAACGATTGGTCCGTCGAAGTACATGGCCTGGATAGCGCTGTGAGGTTTTCGACCGAGGATCCCAATGCCTTGTACTATACGACGTCTGTTGATCGTGAACAAGCTTGGACCAGGCTTAACATAGGATCAAAACCACAATTTGCCACCCATACAGGAACCATTTTCGAGTTTGGTTTTGCAGACGCCATGCTCCAGATGCTGGCTGCATTTGTCCTGGAATGGGCTGGGCATCCTGTGGACTTTGGCTGTGCGACTCCCGAAGAAACCTATCAGTCGCATGTGCTGCATACTGCAGCTCTGCTGGCACATGATCAGAAACGCCAGTTCAACATACATGAACTTATTCAAGCCCAGGAGAGAGGGGCAGGAGGAACTAGATGATTGTTGGTTGCCCGAAAGAAATCAAACCAGATGAATTCCGTGTGGGACTTACCCCCGGACAGGTCCGTGAGTATGTCCGGCATGGTCATACGGTACTCATAGAGAACCTTGCAGGTGCAGGATCCGGTTTTGATGACCAGGATTATCGCGTCAGTGGCGCAGACCTGGTATCAGCCGGTGATGTCTGGTTGCGTTCCGACCTTGTGATCAAGGTTAAGGAACCTTTGCCAGAGGAATATCCACTTCTTCGCCAGAACCAAATTTTGTTTACCTACTTGCATCTGGCAGCCAATCCTGATTTGACCCAGGCTTTGCTTGCATCGGGAACGACCGCAATTGCCTACGAAACAATAGAAAAAGAGGGTCTCTTGCCCTGCCTCAAACCAATGAGTGAAATTGCTGGCCGACTTGCGGTCCAGGAAGGTGCCAAGCATTTGGAAAAGCCAATGGGTGGTCGCGGCGTCCTGCTTGGAGGTGTTCCGGGAACGCCCAAGGCCAAGGTTGTTATCCTCGGTGCCGGTGCGGTCGGTGCTAATGCTTTGAAAATGGCAGTTGGTCTTGGTGCGACGGTCAGTATTCTGGATTTAGACTTGAAAAAACTTACAGCTTTGGATGATTTGTACGCCAATCGTATCCAGACCTTATACGCTTCGCCGGATACCATCGAACGTGAGCTGATGTCAGCGGATCTGGTTATCGGTGCTGTCCTCATTCCTGGCGGCTCCGCACCCAAGCTGGTTACCCGAGACCACCTCAAACGAATGGCTCCCGGAGCCGTTCTGGTCGATGTGGCAATTGACCAGGGAGGCTGTTTTGAGTCATCTCATTTGACCTACCATCATGATCCTACCTTTGTTGTTGATGGTATTGTCCATTATTGTGTCGGCAATATGCCAGGCGCTGTCCCTGTGACAGCCACAGCTGCATTGACTCAGACAACCTTCCACTATGGCCTGGCGTTGGCTGACTTGGGCCTGGAGGGTGCGATCGCACGTTGGCCTGAACTCCAATCAGGTTTGAATACCCAACGGGGTACCTGTGCACATCCCAGGATTGCTGTTCACTATGGCCTACCCATGGCCAAAGCCGTCGTATGATCGTACTAGGCATTGACATTGGAACAACCGGTTGCAAGACCTTGGCCGTTGATGATTCAGGGAAAATTGTCGGCCAGGCTTACCAAAGCTATCCAATCAGAACGGGCCCTGGCGGGATCGCGGAACAGAATCCTGAAGATTGGTACCAAGCTCTGGTGGCAACCGTCCGGACTGCAACTGCCGCCCAGAATTCACCATGCCTGGCATTGGCTTTGTCGACTCAGGGTGCCAGTTCTCTTTTAATTGACCAGAACCATCAACCTCTGACCCCGGCATTGAGCTGGATGGATACCCGGGCTGAACACCAGGCTGCTGCAATCAAAGAACATCTGGGAGATGACACGATTTATCAGACAACTGGCTGGCCTTGCGAAAGCAGCTTGGACATGGCCAAGTATGCCTGGCTGTATGAAGAGGCGCCTGAACAGGTTCGCCAGGCAGCAGCTTATGTATCAACTCTTGATTACATCCAATTGCGCTTGACCGGACAATTGTGCATAGACCCATCCAACGCAGCCATGCGCCAACTCATGGACATAGAAGCACAGCGTTGGGATCCGCGTATTTTGGATGAAATCAACTTGCCTGAGAGCCTGTTGCCAACCATCCGGAAAAGTGGAGAGCGAATCGGAACGCTTACTCCGACTGCGGCGGCTGATTTGGGACTGGATCCGTCCGTTGAAGTCATCCTGGGTGCACATGACCAGTATTGTGGAGCCATTGGAGCCATGGCACTTGATCCGGGTGACATTGTGTTATCCACTGGTACAGCATGGGCACTGCTTGCAACAGTTGACCACCTGGTGTATTCGCCTTCACGCCTGTCTCCGGGACCACATGCCTTGCCCGGCCTCTATGGCGCGCTGGCTTCGATCTCAGCCGGCGGAATGGCCCTGGATTGGCTGAACCAGAAAATCACCGGGCTAGATTATGCAGCCATGGAATCATGGCTGGCTGATTCACCAGCCCGTCATCCCAATCTGCTTTTCTATCCCTATCTGGCTGGTGCCAGCCACCCGACCTGGCAAGCCCGGCAGATGGGCGTTTTTCTTGGCCTCGAACTGGGGCATGACCGGTTTGATTTAACCTTGGCCTGCATGGAGGGACTGGCTTTTCAAACTCGTCTGATTCTTGATGATTTTGCACAGGCCGGCATTCCTGTCCAGAGGATCAAAGTGATCGGGGGCGCAACTCGAAGCCCATCATGGATGGGCATTCTCCAGGCTGTATGCGGCATACCACTGGATATCCTGGAAATTTCGAATGCTGCCTCTCTCGGTGCAGCAGCAATCGCCGGCGTCGGCTGTAGTCTTTTTTCGGATTACACCGAGGCTGCGGTAAAAATGACGGCCCAAACCAGAACTTTGCCAGTTATCTCAACTGATCAAGTGTTTTATCACCATAAATACCAGAATTTCAAAGACCACTTAAGTGTGTCGGGGTATTCAGGGAACGGAGGGAGTTGACATGCCAGATTGCTTTGCCTATGACCAGAAAGATGCCTTGTTTTATGACCAGAACATTCGTGACCGTTTGCCCAAGAAACTTGTGGATGCTCATTGCCATGTCAATTTGCCATCCCACGTCGGACCTCTTGACCCTGCTGATATAGCCGGTGACTGGGCATTGCAATGTGGGGTTGAATTGCCGGCAGAACGAGCAAAGAGCATCCTGAGAACTTTGTTTCCTGACGCGCGGACAAATTGCCTTGCCTTGCCTTTGCCCTTGGAACAGGCCAACATGGCAGCCAACAATAGTTATTTGGCTGAGCTGTTCACGCGACTGGGAGAGCCAGCTCTGATGGCGGTTAAACCCCAGTGGTCACCTGAACAAGTTGAGCATGATCTGCTGGCTGGTCGATTCAATGGATTCAAGCCGTACCTTTCGTTTGCGCGATCGATTGCCCCAGCACAGCTGAGGATTTCCGACTATTTGCCCGAAACCCAGTTAGCCATCGCGAACAGGCACAGTAAAGTAGTCCTGCTTCATTTGCCGCGCCCAGAACGACTTGCTGACGATGATAACATTCGCGACCTCCGTATGATTGTTGAGCGTTATCCTGACCTGAGACTTGTACTTGCTCATTTGGGCCGCTCCTTTAATGTAGATTTCCTGCGTGAGGGACTGGTAAAGCTTGGTGATGCTGCCAGCCGGCTCTATTTCGATACTGCAGCCGTACTCAACCCGGAGGTTTACGCTCTGGCATTCGAAAAATTACGCCCAGACCAGATCCTGTTCGGGACTGATATGCCATTTATGCTCTGGCACGGCAGGCGCCGCTGGACAGAAAGAACCTACATAAACTTATGCCGGGAAGATTTTCCCTGGAACCGGCATTTGGAACCAGAGCTCGAAACAGACTATACCCTGTTCATCTATGAACAAGTCAAAGTCATTCTGGACGTGACCGGGCAAGCAGGGACAGACCGCGACCGCCTGAGGACAGCTGTTTTTTCCGGCAATGCAGAAAAAGTCTATCGTTTCTCAACGGAAAGGAGTGGACCAGATGCCTCTCGTTGACATGTCTCTGGATGAACTGAAGCACTATCGCGGCCGGACGCAAAGACCAGAAGACTTTGATGCATTCTGGGAGCGTGCCAAAGGTCGTCTAGCGGCAGTTGATCCTCAGCTGATACTTGAAACTGCCAGTTTCAAAGCTCCCGGTGTGGCGTGCTATGATCTTTGGTTCAATGGCCTTGGTGGTGCCCGCATCCATGCCAAATACCTGAGACCGCAAGGCCGTGATAACTGCCCCGCTTTGCTTGAGTTTCACGGCTATACATCCGATAGTGGTGACTGGTCTGATAAACTGCCCTATGTGATGGCCGGATTTTGTGTCGCAGCCCTGGATTGTCGCGGCCAGGGAGGACTATCTGAGGATACTGGCGGGACAAAAGGTAGCACAATGGGTGGCCACATCCTGCGCGGCTTACTTGAAGAACCAGAAAAGCTGCTGTTTTCCAAAATCTATCTTGATACCGTTCGTCTGGCTCAACTGATCGCTGATTTCCCGGAGGTAGATCACACTCGGATCGCTACAATCGGAGGTTCGCAAGGAGGCGCCTTGGCCTTAGCCTGCGCAGCACTCGCACCACAAGTCAGTCGTGTGGTCGCGCAATATCCTTTTTTATCCGATTTTCGCCGGGTTTGGGAGATGGACTTGGCTACGGACGCTTACGAGGATTTGCGTCTATGGTTTCGGCTTTACGATCCTCTGCATAAAAGGGAAGAGGAGGTTTTCGAGCGCCTTTCCTATATCGATCTTGTTCATCTTGCACCGTTGATCCATGCCGAGACTTTGATGGCTACTGGCTTGATGGATACCATTTGTCCTCCTTCGACCCAGTTTGCTGTTTATAACAATTTGCCTGGTCCAAAGCAAATGCTCCTTTATCCTGATTTTGGCCATGAGTCCATGCCAGGATTTTCTGACGCTGCATTCCAGTTCTTCCACGACTGGTTTAGTGGTGCCTCCAAATGATCAGTCCAATTTTGAAAACAGCAGTTATTTTCGGTGCAGGAAATATCGGCAGAGGATTCATTGCCCAGCTTTTTACACAATCTGGGTATAAGGTGATCTTTATAGATGTGAATCGGAGTCTGGTTGATAAAATCAATCAAGATCAGAGCTATCCCATCGAGATTGTATCCAATAAGGGAAATTATGAAATCAAGATCAACCCCGTCCATGCAGTCCATGGTTTGGACCAAGAGGGGATAGCACTGGCTATCTGCTCAGCTGACATCTTGGCAACTGCCGTGGGGGTCCATGCCTTGCCTGGCATTGCAGGGCCACTGGCTGCAGGTTTGCACAGACGGTGGCAAAATAATCAGTTGACCTCGCTCAACATTATCATTTGCGAAAATCTATTGCATGCCAATCATGTCCTCAAAGAACTGGTCCGGACCAAACTTGATCTGCATGAGCACGTTCTGCTGGATCAGTCCATCGGATTTGTCGAGGCATCCATCGGCAGAATGGTTCCTGCAGCCACGAAAATTGCCTTGTCAGAGAATCTCCTGCGAATTATCACCGAAGCGTTTGATGAATTGCCCGTTGACAGAGAAGGGTTTGTCGGAGAAATTCCAGAAATTAAAAATATGATCGCAGTCAGCCCTTTTGGCTTTTTTATTCAGAGGAAATTGTACATTCACAACATGGGTCATGCTATCACAGCCTATTTGGGTTATTTGACTGGATACCAGTACATTTGGGAGTCCATAAGGGATTTGGAAATTCACAGGATTGTTTCATCCGCCATGTTGGAAGCTGCGCAAGCCCTGGCCAAGGAACATGGTGTAGGCTTGGACATAATTCGAGTGTACTTGGATGATCTCTTGGATAGATTTGACAATATCCAGCTTGGTGACACGGTCATGCGTGTTGGCAGAGATGTAAAAAGAAAATTGGCACCTCAGGATCGGTTGATTGGCGCTTTGAATCTGTGTGTAAAACATCACCTGAAGTGCGAGAATATCTGCACTGGAATAGCTGCTGCATTCTTGTTTCAGGAACCAGATTTATTATTCGTTCCATCCTCCCATACTGAGTCTGAGGTGGAACAGGTCATGTCCGGCTATTGTGAACTCGAAAAAGGTTCGGAAGAATGGAACAGCATCAAAAAGCACTACCGGCAACTAATTAACCGGTATTCATCCAACTAGAATAAACCAGAGGGATCTGGCCCATTGTGTTATGTGTCAAATCTGATTGCCTGCGATCGCTTCGCCGATCACAAGATCTTCTG
>DIFN01000049.1 GCA_002419145.1 Mageeibacillus sp. UBA5747
GTTAAACGGAAAATAGAAGAATCACACAAAAACAGGGGCTGCCTGATCTGGCAGCCCCTGTTTTTGTGCTGTCACTGGCGTACAGGTGCGACGATTTTGGTTGTAGATGACTCAGGTCAGGCGCCTTCCATATCCAGCATTTTGCCGGTTTCGAAGGATTCTTTGCAGCGGTAGGCGATGCGGGAGACGGCGGTGCCATCGTAGACGGTGACTTCGGGCTTTCTGTTTTCCAGAATGCAGTTGCAGAACTCGGAGATTTCGTTGATGTAGGCCTCATGCCAGCGGGTGAGGAAGTCGGTGTAGCATTCGCGGCGGACGCCATGGGTGTCGAGGACTTCGAGCAGGTTTTTGGCCGGGGTATTGGCGATGCGCAGGGAGCCGCGGGTGCCGATGATCTCGGTTTCGACATGGCTGCCGTGGGCGGCGGCGCGGCCGGCATAGAGGAAGGACATCGCTTCGTCTTCGTTCTGCATCATGACGGCTACGTTGTCGCCGTCGTTCCACTCACGGTACTGCTCAAACTCAAAACAGCCACCGATGCCCCAGACGTTTTTTGGCTCGGATTTGGTGAACCAGCGGACGAGGTCGATGTCGTGGACGCACATGTCGAGGAACTGGCCGCCACTCCATTTGGCGAATTTGAGGGTGCTCTCGATCGTGGCGATCGGGTCGACGGTGTAGCTGCGGACCATGATCACGCGGCCGATTTCACCGCGGTCGATGCGGGCTTTGGCATCGAGATAGGAGGGGTCGAAACGGCGCATGAAACCGAGCATGAAGACCTGGTCCGGATAGGATTCGACGGCCTTTTCCGCGAGTCGGCATTGAGCGACGTCGGTACCGAGCGGCTTTTCGGAGAATACGTGCTTGCCGTTTTCGAGCGCGATGCGGATCTGTTCCGGATGCAGGGAGGATGGGGAGACGATGACGATGGCGTCGAGCTCAGGATTTTTGCACATCTCTTCGAAATCCGTATAGCGGAATTCAACGTCAAATTCCTCTGCGACCTGGGCCACGCGGGCAGCGTCGACATCGCAAATAGCCTTGAGCTCGCACTGCGGAATTTTGGTAGCTATATTGGATGCATGCTCATAGCCGAGGCGGCCCAGTCCAACAGAACCAATCTTGATCTTCTTCATGAGTAAATCCTCCTTGTTGTCACAAGACAACGTGATGCCTTTGATTATAGGCTACAGTGAGGAAATATTCTTGCCGGATCTTGCTTTTCCAAAATCCGAAAACACTTGAAATGAGCGCTTTCCAGCTGAATTTACTTGAAATTATTGACTGTTCTTGCTCTGCTGCTCGGGGAAACGCCTGAAATAGTTGATTTTATAACGGCGCGGTGGCATGCCGACATATTTGCTGAACTGGCGGTTGAAATGGCTGGGACTGTCGTACCCGACGCGGCTGGCGATTTCAGTGACGGACAGGTCAGTCGAGATGAGAAGTGACTGGGCCTCGCCGATGCGATGGCGTGACACATACTGCAGCGGGGAATAGCCAAAGCGCTCTTTGAAAACGTGTGCCAGGTAATAGGTGCTGACTTTGAACAGGCCTGCCAGTTGCTCAAGTGAAATCGCTTCGGTGAAATGGTTGTCCAGATAGGTGATCACGCGGTGGGCCAGAGGCTCGTTTTCACTGCCCAGATCTTCATGGCCTTCAGCTTGCAGAATGATTTGCCGGGTCATTGCCAACAGGGCTTGAGTCATATGATGAGTTGCGACCGCATGACCAGGGCGTTCCTGAACCAGCTGGTCAAACATCAGCTCACAGAGATTATCGAACGCGGTAAAAAGCTCGCCACTGGGAAACACCGGCGATGTACCGTCGCGAATCAGGCAATTCGGACGTAATCCCGGCCATTGAACTTGCTTTAAGGCTACGCAAAACCAGGACAATGGTTTGTCTGGACCAGTCCGTTCATCGTGGATGATGGTGCTGTTGTAGATGACCAGATCACCAGATCTGACCGCAACCTCCCTGCCATCGATCGAAAAGATGCCTTCTCCTTCACGAATCAGGATGATCTCCAGAAAATCCTCATGCCGGTGCATCACCCTGGGATGCACACTCTCATGGGCTGGGACCAGACTCACATAATAAAGCCGCGGCTCGTTGCGGGCCACCAGCTCGGCTGGAAGTTTCTGCTTGACGAACGAGAGAATCATAAGTTCAGTATAACCGAAAAGGTGCAGGCGCAGGCAAAAGAAATTTTTCCCTCGGAAAGAGTATTGATAATCTCGCAAAATTTCACATGGTGTCTTATGTTAAATTTGGAATAGGTTACATATAACATAGGTTACATTGCGCAAATCTGCGGGAATATTCAAATAAAAACCAGCCCTCGCCCGATTCGCCTGATCAAGGGACTCTTTCGGGTTTGGACTGGTCTGTTTGGGCTGGCTTGTCAAAGATTGGCTGAGGCTGTCACCGGGAACAGCCCTGGTAGGATGGACGTCCTGGCTTTAGCGATAGGCTTTGAAGGTCTTTAACCGCAGGGCGTTGGTCAGGACGGAGACGGAGGACATCGACATGGCGGCGGCGGCGATGATCGGGTTCAGGGTTGGTCCGCCAAAGGCGTAGAGCAGGCCGGCGGCGACCGGGATGCCGAGGACGTTATAGCCGAAAGCCCAGAACAGGTTCTGCTTGATGTTGCGGATCGTGCTGCGCGAGAGTTGGATCGCAGTGGCGACCTCGAGCAGGTCGGAGCGCATCAGGACAATATCAGCCGAAGCCATGGCAACATCCGTACCAGAGCCAATCGCGATGCCAACATCAGCCTGAGCCAGCGCTGGAGCGTCGTTGATTCCATCGCCGACCATTGCCACAACATAACCTTCCGCCTGGAGCTTTTTCACCTCGTTCGCTTTGTCAGCCGGCAGGACCTCGGCGAGGACCCGGTCAATTCCAACCTGGGCCGCGATGGCCTGGGCGGTCTTGCGATTGTCACCGGTGATCATGGCGACCTGGATGCCCATCTTGTGCAGCTGGGCAATGGCCCTGGCGCTGGAAGGCTTGACCGTATCAGCCACCGCGATGATACCCGCGTATTGACCGTCGACTGCAATGAACATGGGTGTTTTGCCTTCGTCTGCGAGGCGGTCGGCATCGGTGTGACCTGAGGCATCAGCAGGGAGCGCAATGTTTTCGCGCGCCATTAAGCGCAGGTTACCGAGCAACACGGTGTGGCCTGCGATGACAACCGAAATGCCATGGCCGGGGATGGCCTGGAAACCAGTGGCTTCTGCCAGAGTCAGGGAACGCTCTGCTGCTCCGCGCACGATCGCTTCGCCCAGCGGATGCTCCGAGCCCCTTTCGGCTGCTGCTGCGAGAGCCAGCAATTCATCGGCGGCGAATTCGCCAGAGACAGAAGGCAGGATGTCGGTGACGGAAGGGCGGCCTTCCGTGATGGTGCCCGTCTTGTCAAAGATAATCATCTTGACTTTATGCGTGATTTCAAGCGCTTCGCCACTTTTAATCAGAATGCCGTTTTCGGCGCCTTTGCCGGTGCCTACCATGATTGCGGTCGGCGTAGCCAGGCCGAGGGCACAGGGGCAGGCGATGACAAGGACAGCGATCAGGATCGAGAGGGCAAAGACCAACGACTGCCCGGCAATCAACCAGGCCGCTGCAGCCAGGACAGCAATGGCAAAAACGATCGGCACGAAATAGCCGGAGACGATATCAGCCAGTTGAGCGATCGGAGCCTTGCTGCTCTGGGCATCTTCGACCAACTTGATAATCTGGGCCAGAGCCGTGTCCTTGCCGACCTTGGTGGCGCGGAACTGGATCGCACCATTACCGTTGATGCTGGCGGTGAAGACCGGATCGCCGACATTTTTCTCGACCGGGATGCTTTCACCGGTCAGCATGGCTTCGTCGATGGCTGTCAGTCCGCTGATGATTTCGCCATCGACTGGGATTTTTTCGCCCGGCTTGACGAGCAGGATATCGCCGACTTCGACCTCGTCGACGGGGATTTCGATTTCCTTGCCGTCCTGGAGGACGCGAGCCGACTTGGGGCGCAGCCCCATCAGCTTCTTGATCGCTTCGGACGTTTTGCCCTTGGAGATCGCTTCGAGCGTTTTACCGAGGAGAATCAGGGTGATGATCACGCCGGCGGTCTCGAAATACAGGTGGCTGGCCGCTGCGTGTTCACCGGCGATGATCTGCCAGGTCGAATACAGGCTGTACAGGATTGCGGCCGAGGTACCCATAGCGATCAGGGAGTCCATGTTCGGTGAACGGTGCCAGATGTTCTTGAAGCCGACTGTGTAGAAGCGATAGCCGGCGGCAACGATCGGCACAGTAAGGATAATCTGGGCGAGGGCAAAATTGAGCGGGTGCTGCATCGGGTCGAGGAAGGCAGGGATCGGGGCTTTCCAACTGGGTATCATGTGGCCCATCGCCAGATACAGGAGCGGCACGGAAAAAGCAGCCGAGACGATGAATTTGGTCCAGAGGACCCGGATCGCCCGGTCTTTTCTGGCCTGGTCCTCATCCACGGCCTGGGTTGTTTCGATTTCCAGCGGGGTATAGCCCGCCTTCTGAATCGCCGCCTTGATCTGGGAGAGGCGAATCTTGTCCGGATCATAGGTGAAAACGCCCTTTTCAGTCGCGAAATTGACATTGGCCAGGGAAACGCCTTCCAGTTTGCCGACTTGCTTTTCAATCCGGGCTGAACAGGAGGCGCAGGTCATGCCGGCAATCGGGATAGTTACTGTCTTAGTTGTCACTTCCGGTTCGGCCTGGTAGCCCGCCTTGGCAATTGCCTCCTGGATCTTGTCGAGGCTGAGCTGACTATCGTCAAAGGTGATCCTGAGCTTCTCGGTGGCCAGATTGACACTCGCCGAAGCAACGCCAGGCAGGCGGCTGGAGACCTTCTCGACTCGGGCGGAACAGGATGCGCAGGTCATCCCGGAAATTTTCAAAGTGTGTTGTTGCTGCATGGTCTGCTCCTTGCTGCGTCTTGGGCATGATTGGGGTTACACGAGACCGATGTTAGAAAATAACATTGTCTGGTTGGAACCTATTCGAAAAAATGAACCTTCGTTCCATCAAATCCGAGCATACCGAGAGGATATGTCGAAATTGTGGAGATGACTTTATTTTAAAGGATTTTCTGACTGTACATGGTAACAAAGCGAGCAATTTCTTGCCAAATTTGAAAAAGATCCCAGCCAGGTTTCTGAGGAGGCCAGCTGGATAGAGGCAGAGAAAAATGCGAAGAGAACCTGGAAGCCAACAGCCCAGAGGCATTGAACCTGCTGGCCGGACGCCAGATCCATCCGATGGTCATGCCCTGTGGTGCGACCTTTAGGCCATAAAATCAATGCTCATACCCTCCCGGAACTTCTGGGCGGGTGCTTCAAACCGCGCTGTTCTTTTGGCCTGACCCATTTGACGAACGATCCGGTGGGCCAGAAACTGACGGTCCAAGTTGCGGCCAATGACTTTGCCAGCTGGACTTCGATGGCAGGTTCCAACTCGCCTTTCTGTTGACATAAATGCCGGCAGCGATGGACGATGCCTTCGGCATAGCCGTGCCGCGGCCAGACCTGGTCTTGATTGCCGCTGGCTTGCTGATTCACTCGGACATCAAGGCGATGCATCTGGAAACGTGCTTCAAAGGTGTGAAATAAAC
>DIFN01000060.1 GCA_002419145.1 Mageeibacillus sp. UBA5747
TTTCCGGCAATTGCCGCTTTTGTGCACACCCTTCGCGCGTCCCCCCGCGGCACACCCTTCGCGCGTCCCCCCGCGACCCACCCTTCGCGCGATCCCCCCATAAGGAAAAAGCCGCCTCAAAGCTTTTCCAGCTTTGAGGCGGCCCCAATATGAATCATCGATCAGTTCAACGGTATCGGTTGGAGCTTTTGCGCTTAGTACATGCCGGCGCCGGGTCCACCTGCGGGCATTGGCGGCTCAGGCTGTGGGATGTCGGCGACGACGGCTTCGGTGGTCAAGAGGATCGAAGCGATCGAAGCGGCGTTCTGCAGGGCGGAACGGGTGACTTTGGCGGGGTCGACGATGCCAATTTCAACCATGTCGACAAAGGTCTCATTGAGGGCATCAAACCCAACCCCAACCGGGCTTGACTTGACTTTTTCGCAGATGACACTGCCGTCGAGGCCGGCATTGGTGGCAATCTGGCGAACCGGCTCTTCGAGGGACTTGAGGACAATGCGCACACCGGTGCGGACATCGCCGACAGTGGTGTCAAGGAGGGCGGCGACTTTCGGCAGGGCATTGATGTAGGCGGTACCGCCACCGGGGACGATGCCTTCTTCAACCGCAGCACGGGTGGCGGCGAGGGCATCTTCGATGCGCAGCTTCTTTTCCTTCATTTCGGTTTCGGTTGCGGCACCGACTTTGATGACGGCAACACCGCCGGACAGCTTGGCCAGGCGCTCCTGGAGCTTTTCACGGTCGAAATCAGACGTGGTTTCTTCGATCTGGGCCTTGATCTGGCCGATGCGGGCCTTGATCGCTGCTTCATCGCCAGCGCCATCGACGATGATGGTGTTTTCCTTCATGATCTTGACCTGACGGGCGCGGCCGAGCTGGTCAACGGTGGTTTCTTTGAGTTCGAGGCCGAGTTCTTCGGTGATGACCGTGCCGCCCGTAAGGGTGGCGATGTCCTGCAGCATGGCTTTGCGGCGATCGCCGAATCCAGGCGCCTTGACGGCGACGCAGGTGAAGGTGCCGCGCAGTTTGTTGACCACGAGGGTGGCGAGGGCTTCACCTTCGACGTCTTCGGCAATGATCATCAGCTTGCGGCCAGCCTGGACGATTTTCTCCAGGATCGGCAGGATTTCCTGAATGTTGGAAATTTTCTTGTCTGTAATCAGGATGTAGGGGTCTTCGAGCACGGCTTCCATCTTTTCAGAATCGGTGACCATGTAGGCAGACACATAGCCGCGGTCGAACTGCATGCCTTCGACAACTTCGAGCTCAGTGCCCATGGTCTTGGATTCTTCAACGGTGATGACACCGTCGTTGGTGACTTTTTCCATGGCATCAGCAATCAAGTCGCCGACATAGGGGTCGTCGGAAGAAATCGCGGCGACGCGGGCGATGTCCTGCTTGCCGGCTACTTTCTTGGAGCTGGTCTGGATGCTCTTGACGGCTTCTTCTACGGCCATCATGATGCCGCGGCGCAAGATCATTGGATTGGCTCCGGCAGCGATGTTCTTGATGCCTTCGCGTACAATGGCCTGGGCCAGCAGGGTGGCGGTTGTGGTGCCATCACCGGCAACATCATTGGTCCGGGTCGCGACTTCCTTGACGAGCTGGGCGCCCATGTTTTCAAAACGGTCTTCGAGTTCAATTTCCTTGGCAATGGTGACACCGTCGTTGGTGATCATCGGGGCGCCAAACTTCTTGTCGAGGACGACGTTGCGTCCTTTCGGGCCGAGGGTGATTTTGACGGTGTCAGCAAGTTTGTTGACGCCGCGTTCCAGGGCATGTCGGGCTTCTTCTGCGTATTTCAGATCTTTAGCCATGTGAGGTTTGCCTCCTTTAGTTCTTTCAATTCACTGTCTTATTTTTCAGATGTCAGTCAACGATTGCGAGGATTTCACTTTGTTTAAGAATGGTGTAATCCACGTTGTCGATTTTAACCTCGGTGCCAGCATATTTGCTGATCAGGACGCGGTCGCCCGGCTTGACCTGCATGGTCACTTCTTTTCCGTCGACCAGTCCACCGGGGCCGACAGCAACGATTTCTGCGATCTGCGGTTTTTCCTTCGCAGTACCTGGCAGAACGATGCCGCTCTTGGTGGTCTCTTCCATTTCAATCATTTTGATGACGACACGGTCACCTAACGGCTTGATGGTCATGTTTCTTGGCCTCCTTGTTGAATATTTAATCAAAGTGTAATGGATTAGCACTCGTTATGTTCGAGTGCTAACTTCAGTAATGAATATAAAATTGTGCCGCGGATTTGTCAAGGGTTTGCAAGCAAAAGATCAGGAAAGATCAAATCTGATCTAAAAATCGCTCCAGAAACAGACTGACCCAGTCAATCGTATAGAATTGCCGGATCAGCCAGGAATCGTCCAGGATCAGGCCCAGGGCTGGGAAATAGGGCGCCAAAAGGCTGGTAAAAAAAATCACAATGGCCAAGATCAAGGCTCCGTGAAGCACGCCGGCCAGAATTCCTGCCAGGCGGTTGAGGCCACCCAGAACAGGCACATGGTCCAGAGCGGTGGTCATCAGGCTGACCAAGGTGTGGATGACCACGGAAACCAGGATCAAAAGGATGATGAAGGTGACCGCTTTGACCAGGTATTGGGCGATGGTGGCAGATAATTGCGGCCAGACGTCGATGAAAGGTCCTTCGGTTTGCGGAAACTCACCCAATAGGAAATGCTCGACCGGTGCAGGCAGCTGAAGGTCGGCGATGGCATCTGCCACTGACGCCGATGCCGGCATCAGTGGATAGATAATCTGGTTATTGATTGACACAGCCAGATCATTGATGAAGGGCAAGCTATCCAAAGCCAGAGCTGTCGGCCCAAGCATCAGGAAAGAGACTCCCAGGGACACCAGAAGAACCATCAACCGTCCAGTCATGGTGAGAAAACCACGCTGGAAACCATTGAGAGCAACCAGGCCCAGGGTGATCAGGATGATGCTATCCGCCAGCATGAATCTGTCCCCCGGGACGGGTCAACCGGCGCTCGTTTCAGATGGTGCAGGCAGGTCTGAGCTGGTTGTCAGGGCTGGATCGACCGATTCGTCAGGTTTGGCCGTTTCGAGGATCTTCTTCTCATAAGAGGAGGGCAGAGAAATGCTGGAATTCGGGGCACCCGGTATTTCCCGGACCTTGTCAAATTCGTAGGTCTGGCCGAAAATGAACTGTTGCAGTTTGGGGATCATGGCGTTGTAATCGCACAAGTTCATCCAGATGGTGCCGCTGTATTCGCGGAAATCACCGGCCGTGGGAATCTGCATCTGATCGATGGTGGCATCCATCATCGGCAGGAGGTCGATGCCCAGCTGGATGATTTCGTCATTGGTGATGTTCGTTGTAATCAGGGGCAGACCTTCATTGAGAACCTTGGTCTTCGTTGCGAGATCGGCTTTCATGAACTGGTCGAGCATGGCCTGAAGGACTTCACGCTGACGGCCCATGCGATGATAGTCATCGTCATTCTGCCGGATCCGAGCATAGGTGACCGCCTGGCGGCCATCCAGGATCTGCGACCCAGTTTTTTCCAGGTAGGCGGCCGGCTCGGTATTCTTGAAAGTCAGGTTGATCATGGTCAGCTCGGCATTGAGAGCCTTGAGCTCGGATTCAGAGACATCAACGGGCACACCGCCGACCAGGTCGATGATCTTTTCCATGCCGATCATATTGACCAGGACATATTTCTCGATATTGAGGCGGAAGGTGTCATTGATGACACGCATCGCCAGCAGGGGGCCGCCCTCGGCATTAGCTGAGTTGATCTTGTGGATGTTGTCCGAAGCGGGGAAATAGACCATCATGTCGCGTTGCAGGGAGGTCAGCTTGAACTTCTTGTTCTTCTCGTCGATGGTCAGGATGATCATCGAGTCGGACCGTTCTTCTGGACTGGCAACTACCGCGTTGCGGTTGTCGACACCCAGCAGGAGAATATTGGTGATGCCTTCTTCCTTGGGGACCTCATGGACGAGAGACTCCGTCGGAACATCGTAGATTGCCGGAATAGTTTCGACAAAACCTTCAGAACCATTGTCGATTTTGTTCAGGAAGGTATTGACAATCAGGACTGCTGCGATACTGACTACCACAAAAATCGCTGCGACTGCCACGGCAATCATTCTCCAGTTGGATGCTCTGCGTCGACGGTGGTTTGCCATTCAATAATCCTCCAAATAAGACAGGGTGTTGATCTATCTTCAAGTTCAGGTTGGTCAAGGCAGCTTGAGTTCAGGGGTCAAAAGCGGGCAAGAAAAAAAGCATGCTGTCTGCACACAATGAGAGAATTATAGCATTATCGTCCCTGTTTGGTGCTGCTTTTTAAAATGATTATATGAACAAAATGTAAACTATACATAATATGTCATATTCGAGCACTTCTTTGATCGTGTTTGATTGTTTATGGGCAAATTGTCTGACCGATCTGGATTTTCAGGACCTGACATCGTGAATAGAAAACGCCAGATCTCCTTACGGGACCTGCCCTGACTGTGTTATGGTAGAAAGGCCATCCAGCTGGCCGACCAAATGAGGCCAGGACCAGAAACAGGGGTTTTTCAATGGAACGCAGTGAACTTGCCATCACCAAACTGATCATTTTGTACATCATCCGCAGCCTGCCGGCTGTGACTTTGAGCCAGTTGACGGCATTGGCTCTGGATACGCTCTATATGGATTATTTCGGTTTTGCGACGGCCTATGAAGGGCTGCGCAATGACCAGATGATCGCTGCTTCTTTCCGTGATGACGACCCGGCTCGTGATGCGGCCGGCCAGGCTGTCATCCGTTGCGATCTGACTGCGCAAGGCCGGGCGATCCTGGAAACGCTCGAGCACAAAATCCCCTCCCCGATCCGTTCCTATCTGGCCCAGGCCAGCACCAGCTGGCAAAAAGACATCCGACTGGAACGCCAGCTGACTGCCCGGTACGAATCGGATGGCAAAGGTCAGTACCGGGTCAGCCTGAGCCAGTCTGAAGGCGAGAAAAAGCTGGTGGACCTGGCACTCACCATCCCGGACCAATCCTTGGCCATGCAGATCTGCGACCGCTGGCAACGGCTGCCGCAAAGCATGTACCTGGGGCTTCTGGCCCTGTTGTCTGATGAGCCGGTCCTGCGCCAGGAAACCCTTGTGGCTGAGGTTGTCAGTCCAAAGCCCTTGGATTTTGCACATCAAGAACAGCCCGTACGCCAGCCCATGCCAGGTGAACAGAGCCTCTTGTAATCAGCCGGACAATGGCCTCTGGGAACCCTCCTGCCCCGCAGAGATACGAACAAAAACCCGGATCGGCAGCTCGCAAGAAACGCAGCGCCGCTGTGGGTTTATTCATTCAGATCATGAAAACAGCCTCTAGCTTAGCGCACCAGATTGGGCAGCGCTATGATCTTCTCACCCAGTTCTTTGGCCAGCAGGTCCAGCTGCTTGAGGTCTTCTTCACGGGGCAAGCCCTTGACCAAAACCGGGTCCAGGCGTTCAGCCTTGATATTTCCAGTCAAGCTGGTAAGGACACTGGTAATCTGGGTCCCCCAGCCGAACGAACCAATCAGGCCGATGTATTTGACCTTGGGGCGCATGGCATTGGCGACCAGAGCAGCGTAAGCCACACCGGGATGAGGGCCGCCGAGGACTGTGGAGGATGCAAATACGACCGCTGCAGCATCGACCAGGTCGGTGATGAAATGGCCGGTTTCGACGGTCAAGCTCTCGGTATTCTCACCCAGATTGCGGCAGACCACTGACAAGCCCTGTTCGGCCAGCTTGACCGCCAGCCGGTCCACCATCACCCGGGTGGAATCATGCATGCTGATGTAGGGGATCGTGACCAGGCGCTTGACATTGTCTCCGGCCCAGCGTTCATAGCCACTGAGGATAACCTCCGGGTCAAACCAGATCGGCCCATGGGCCGGGGCAATCTGGCGTGGGGCAATCTGACGTGTCTTGGCAATGTATTTTTGCACATGAGTCCGGTAGGGCATCATGATTTCAGCATAGTAATGCTTAGCTGCCCGGACCTGGTCAGAGCTGGAGGTCGAGAAAGCCTTGTTGGGGGTGGAATAGTGCGAGCCAAACAGATCACTGGAAAAGAGGATATTGTCCTCGATCAGATGGGCCATGGTATTGTCCGGCCAGTGGGCAAAAGGAATCATGTAGAACTGGAGGGTTTTACCGCCGAGCTCAAGCTTGTCACCCTCTGCTATCTGGAGGATCTTCTCCTCCGGGAGATGAAGATGGGTCATGGCCATTTCCTTGACCTTGGCATTGGCAACTACAACGGCTTCCGGGAAGCGGCGCAAAACGGCCTCGATCGATCCGGAATGGTCTTGCTCGGTATGGAGGGACACAATATAGTCCAGCTTGGTAATGCCGGTATCGGCCAGATTGCTCATCAGGATGTGAGCTTTTTCCGGATCGACGGTGTCAATCAGGGCTGTTTTCTCTTGGCCGACCACCAGATAGGCATTGTAAGTCGTTCCATGAGGGGTTGGCATCAGGCAGTCAAACAAGACTCGGTCGGGATGGATCGCACCGACTTCAAATAAATTTTCGCCAATGGTCAGGAAAGGCATGGTTTTCTCCTTTTGGACAGACGTGCGCGCACCGGTTGGTTCAACCGGTGCGCCACAGGGAGTTCGTTTTTAAATCTTGCGAGCCAGGCACCCGGCCTGGACCTGCACGTACACGATCAATGAGCGGTCTAAGCTTTTATTCTTCGCTAAACTGGTCCTTGCTGACGCCGCACAACGGGCAGACCCACTCTTCCGGGAGATCCTCGAAAGCGGTACCTGCAGCGATGCCATTATCCGGATCACCCTCGGCTGGATCATACACATAACCGCACAAGTCACACACGTATCTTTTCATATCAATTCTGCCTCTCTTTCTCTTGAAGTCAAGTGGCTGTGCCATCTGACTGTTAAGTCTCATTATACCGGTTTGAACGCGTCTGTGAACCCTGCAAATGTTACAGCAATCGTTTACAGTTCAGGGCAGGATGATGGACTTGCCAAGCTTGGCTAATTTGGGTGAGTAGCGGTAGAAGACCAGTTTGCGGCCGATGATCTGGACGACATCGGCACCGATAGCCTCGCTCAGTTGCCGGGCCAGATCTGCTGGCTGAGCTTCTGCGGACTTGAGGAGGGTGATCTTGACCAGTTCATGGGTCGTCATCATCTCATCGAGGCCTCTGACGACCGCTTCGTCGACATCCCCCTTGCCAATCTGGAAAAGACTGTCTAGCGAATTTGCCTGGCTGCGTAAAAAAGCGCGTTGTTTACTGTTTAGCATCAACTTCTCCTTTGCGGCTTATTTGATGTATTCAAACTCGAAATCATCCAGGGCGACCAGGTCACCTTCGACAACTCCAGCAGCCTCGAGGGCATCTACGACACCCTTTTTCCGGATCAGGCGCTGGAAATACTGGAGAGAATCCGAATCATCGAAATTGGTCGAAGCTACCAGATGTTTGATCCAGGCACCTTCGACACGATAGACGTTCTGTTCTTTGCGGATGGTGAACAATTCCTCTGGCTCGTACTGGTACACCTTGTGGCTGTCTGACACGTCGGACAGGATCGTCTTCGGCAAGATCTGCAGCTGAGCGGCTACGTACTGGATCAGTGGCAAAACGCCTTCATTGATCGCGGCGCACAGGGGAAAAACCGGATAGCCACGTGCTTCCAGGGCGCTTTTGAGTTGGTTCAGATCCGCTTCTTGTACCATGTCGATCTTGTTCAGAGCCACAACCTGAGGCCGGCTGGAAAGGCCCGGGTGATAGGAATCCAGCTCAGCATTGATGATATCAAAATCATTCAGAGGATCTCGGCCTTCACTGCCGGACGCATCCAGGACATGGATCAGCAACCGAGTCCGTTCAATGTGCTTCAAAAACTCAAGGCCGAGTCCGGCTCCGGTGTGCGCACCCTCAATCAATCCAGGAATATCCGCCAGGACAAAATGAAAATCATCGACAACGACAACACCCAGAATGGGTTCGAGGGTCGTAAATGCATAATCGGCGATTTTCGGTCGTGCATCAGAAACAACGGAGAGCAACGTCGATTTACCCACATTGGGAAAACCAACCAAACCTACATCGGCCAATAGTTTCAGTTCGACCTGCAGGTTGAATTCTTCGCCGGGTTCACCCGCCCGGGCAAAATTGGGAGCTTGGCGGACGCTGTTGGCAAACAAGGCGTTCCCCGCTCCGCCACGACCGCCCCGCGCAATGACAACTGTCTGATCCGGTTGTGTGAAATCAGCCAGAATCCGCCCTGTCTCAGCATCTTTGATGATTGTGCCAACCGGTACCGGCAGGCGCAGATCCTCCCCGGCATGCCCGGACATATTACGCCGGCCGCCTTTCTCGCCATCCTCAGCTGCATATTTGCGTTTGAAGCGGAAATCCTGCAGCGTCGTCTTGTTTTCGTCGGCATAGAAAATGACACTGCCACCCCTGCCGCCACTGCCGCCGTCCGGCCCGCCATTGGGTACGTATTTGGCGGTATGGAAAGAAACCATTCCGTTCCCGCCGTTGCCTGCGCGCACATAGATTTTTGCGCTGTCGATGAACATATTTGCCACTCCTGTGTACAAAAAGGACCCTGCCAGGTTAGCTGGCCGGATCCTTTGCTAGCTGTTTCGTAACGCGTCTGAGACTAGAAGCTCATTCAACCGGATAAACGCTGACTTGCTTCTTGTCCTTGCCAAGTCGTTCGTACTTGACTTTACCGTCGATCAGGGCGAACAGGGTGTCATCGGAACCGATGCCGACGTTCGTACCCGGATGAATCTTGGTTCCACGCTGGCGGACCAGGATATTGCCTGCTGTAGCGGCCTGCCCGTCGCCTTTCTTGGCGCCAAGGCGCTTGGATTCGGAGTCACGGCCGTTGCGCGTACTGCCGACACCCTTCTTATGAGCCAAAAGCTGCAGATTGACTAAAATCATGCTCTTGCACCTCCTTTTTGGTGATAGCGGACTTCTTTGATTTGAATGTACGATGTGCCATAACTGTTCGCGATCTGCCGGCAGCCAACTGCCATGGATTCCATCAGGATCCGGGCTGTTTCCAGTTGATGTGGCTGGAGACGGGCCAGGTCAGGTAGTTCGCAGCGGATATCGCCGTCAGCCAGGACATAGTCAGGGTCCAGGCCGGCCAAGTCCTGGAGTGAACCGATCACTGTCTGGGCAATGGCAGAAACACCAGCGCAGAGAATATCCGATCCGTAGGGGCCATATCCGGCATGGCCAGTCACCGTGAAACGGCGGATCAGGCCTGAAGCCGTGCGGGACAGTTTGATCATCATCATGTCAAAATCTTTGTCAATGGCAGGATGCCAGCCGTGCGAGGGGGCAGCCTGCCGGAATCATCAAACGTTGATGGCGTTGATGCGGACGCGGGTGTAAGGCTGGCGATGGCCCTTCTTGCGACGGAAACCCTTCTTGGCCTTGTACTTGAAGACGATGATCTTCTTCTGCTTGCCCTGCTTGACGATCTCGGCGTCAACAGCCACCCCATCGAGGGTCGGCGTGCCAACCTGGGTGCCTGTATCGTCGGAAACCATCAGGACTTCAGAAAATTTGACGGCGTCACCCGCTTCGCCGGCGAGTTTTTCAATAAAAATCTCATCGCCAACCGAAACGCGGTACTGTTTGCCGCCTGTTGCAATAACAGCGTACATGTCGTGTTCCTCCTGTATTCAGTCTCGCTCATCCTCAAGGCATGCCTGAAAGGCATTTCGAAAGGCCCGGATAAAACGGTCACCGTGGAATAGTATCATCGGATCGGGCGAGTGTCAAGGATTTCCTTTGGCGAGGCCGCCTGACTCAGGCATCCTCGCCACCGCCGATCAGACGGGCGGCGGCGACTGCACGTTGCCAGCGGACGCGCTGTTCATTGCGCCGGTTGCTGGTTTCACCTGGTGTAAAAAGGTGTCCATGCTGGCGCAAACCAGCAATCACATCGAGGCTGGGCCAGAGGCCAAGGCCATATCCAGCCAGGGCAGCAGCGCCAAATGCAGTCGTCTCAGTCATGGCAGGGCGATCGACTGGAATCTGGCTGATATCAGCTTGCATCTGCATCAGTAAATCACTGACGGATGCCCCGCCGTCGACCCGCAGAGCCGGTATGGAAAAGCCTGCCTCTTCCTGCATCAGGGCCAGGACATCCTGGCTCTGATGGGCGATCGATTCCAGGACGGCCCGGGCGATGTGGGCTCGGTTCGTGCCTCGCGTGATGCCACTGATCAAGCCTCGAGCGTGCATATCCCAATACGGAGCCCCTAGGCCTGTGAAAGCTGGCACTACCTGGACTCCGGCTGTATCGGGCACCAGGGCAGCCAGGCGGTCAATTTCCGGCGCGGTTTCAATCAGGCCCAATTCATCCCGGATCCATTGGATGGCAGATCCAGCGTTAAAGACGCTGCCCTCAAGAGCGTACCGGAGACCCTCACCGATATCCCAGGCAACCGTGGCCAGCAGACCGTGCTCGGAGAAAACAGGCTGACTGCCCGTCTGCATCAACACAAAACAGCCCGTGCCGTAGGTGTTTTTGGTCATCCCCGGCGAAAAGCAAGCCTGACCAAACAATGCCGCCTGCTGGTCCCCGGCCAGTCCAGCCAGGACCAGTCCTCCGGGCACCAGCGAAGGATCGATCACGCCCAGGCGTCCGGCCGAGGGTACGATGCGAGGCAACATAGCCCTGGGAATACCAAACAAAGTCAGCAGATCGTCGTCCCACTGGCCGGTCTGAAGATTCATCAGGAGCGTCCGCGAAGCATTGCTGACATCCGTGACATGACAGCGGCCTGCTGTCAGGTGCCAGATCAGCCAGGTATCGATGGTCCCCGCCAGGATTTCACCCTGCTCGGCCTTCTGTCTCAGGGCGGGGTCTTGTTCGAACAACCACATCCATTTAGTTGCGCTGAAATAGGCGTCCAGGACCAGTCCCGTTTTTTGCCGGATCAGCGCTTCATGCCCGGACTCGCGCAGGCGTGTGCAGATATCGGCCGTGCGCCTGCATTGCCAGACAATGGCCGGATAGAGCGGGCGGCCGGTCTGGCGATCCCAGACGACAATCGTCTCCCGTTGATTGGTAATTCCGACGCCCGCAATCTGGTTTGCTCCAATCGCATATCGGGTTTCCAGCTGAGCCATGACCTCCAGAAGCGTGTCCAGCTGACTGGTAAAAATCTCCTCGGGGTCTTCTTCGACCCAGCCCGGATGAGGATATGACTGGGCAATGGCCTTCTGGCTCGAAGCCAGCATCTGGCCACTGGCATCAAAAGCCAAGGTGCGAGAACTGGTGGTCCCCTGGTCCAAGGTCAGTAAAACAGGCAAAGTGGGGGTCATGTCATCCTCCAGTCCATCGAAAATCAATCCATAGCTTCTCCGGGCTCGTGTATCAGCGCTTGTTCGGCTGCCTGGGATTCAGCCAGCTCGAGCGCTTCAAAATACTTCTTGAGAACCTCGCTGGAGAGCCGTTCCCTGAATTCAGAATTGATCGGATGAACAATGTCCTTGAATTCGCCATCCTGCGTCTTGCAACTGGGCATGGCGATGAAAAAGCCGTTCGTTCCCTCGATGACTTTGATATCATGGACGACAAAGGAATTGTCGAAGGTAACAGAGACGATGGCTTTCATTTTACCCTCGCTGCTCATTTTCCGAATGGTAATGCTCGTGATTTCCATGTCGATTCCTCCATTCTTGTTGTGTCCTGTCAGCCAGAAACACCGCTGATTTCATCAGCGTTTTACACAAAATATTATACCATCTCCTGAAAATAATGAACAATATGCTATGTTGGCATTTAAC
>DIFN01000047.1:0-147 GCA_002419145.1 Mageeibacillus sp. UBA5747
GGCAATTTCCAGCATGGGTGTCAGACCTGCTACCAAAGGTGGGCCAAGTCTGGCCCAGTTTCT
Organism: Mageeibacillus sp. UBA5747; assembly: GCA_002419145.1. Classification (GTDB taxonomy): domain Bacteria; phylum Bacillota; class Clostridia; order Saccharofermentanales; family UBA5734; genus UBA5734. The sequence goes on from DIFN01000047.1 coordinate 64, forward strand.
GGAATGTGGGTCAAAGGTCGGGCCAAGGGTGGGCCCTCCGGTGGCAATTTCCATAAAAAAGGTCGGTGCACCTTTTGGGAAATT
>DIFN01000047.1:305-18655 GCA_002419145.1 Mageeibacillus sp. UBA5747
TTCGCGTCGTCCTGAGTTGTTTCCGTTTTGGTATCCCGACCCCAATAGTGGCAATTTCCATCATGGGTGTCAGACCTGCTGCCAAGTGTGGCCCCTCCGGTGGCAATTTCCAGCATGGGTGTCAGACCTGCTACCAAAGGTGGGCCAAGTCTGGCCCAGTTTCTGGAATGTGGGTCAAAGGTCGGGCCAAGGGTCTGGTCAAAGGTCGGGCTAAAGGTCGGGCCACATGGGCCACCCTCCGGCAGCAATCGCCAACCCACTGCGCCACGTCCCCACTGCGCCACGTCCCCACTGCGCCACGTTCCCACTGTGCCCACGTCCCCACTGCGCCCACGTGCCCACTTTTATTGGATCCGCTGAATTTTTACATGCCTTTCACGCAATTAGATAAAGAGCCAAACAAAGATCGTACTATCCTTCCACGATCGTGCGGAAAAGGTCACGATACTCGTCCAGTCGCTTCTGGGCTTCTTCCCTGCTGTCGTCCTGAATCGAGTAGTAGACCTTGATCTTGGGTTCGGTGCCGGAGGGACGGATCGCGATCCAGGAATGGTCGTCGAGGATGAATTTGAGGACGTTCTCAGCGGGCAAGCCGTCGATGCCCTGAGCATAATCCTTGACAGTCAGGAGCCCTGGGATGATCGACTGACCGTTGGCACGCAGCTGTGCCAGGATGGCCTGGATCTTCTCGGCCCCGTCGGCGCCTTTGAGGGTGAAGGCATCAAGGGCGTCGAGGAAAAAGCCGTAGTGGCGATAGAGGGCGTCGAGGGCGTCAATCAGGGTGTGGCCCTGGTCTTTATGCCAGGCGGCCATTTCGACGATCAGCAGCGAGGCGACGACAGCGTCTTTGTCGCGGGCGTGGGTGCCGACGAGATAACCGAAGCTCTCTTCATAGCCGATGACAAATTGCTGGTCACCTGCCTTTTCGTAATGATTGATCCGGTCGCCGATGTACTTGAAACCGGTCAGGGTGTCTTCGACCGTGAGGCCGCGGCTGCGGCCGATGGTCGCACCCAGCTCGTTGGTGACGATGGTCTTGACCAGCATCGAGTGGGCAGCAATCGGGCGATGGCGCGTGACGAAATCGACCAGCAAGGCGCCGATCTGGTTGCCAGTCAGCAGGACGAAATCGCTCTGATGGCGCACGGCGACACCGACGCGGTCGCAGTCGGGGTCGGTGCCGAGGACAAGATCGGCCCCCTCGGCCCGGGCTTGCTCGATGCCGCGGGTCAGGGCATCGCGTTCCTCCGGATTGGGTGAGCGGACGGTGGAGAAATCGCCATCAGGCTCTTCCTGACTGGCAACGATGGACACGTTGAAAGGCTTCAGAGCAGCCCGGACGGGGATGTTGCCGGTGCCATGGAGCGGGGTGTACACCACCCGGATGGCAGATGGTTGTTGGTAGATGGACTGTTTCCGGACTTCGGTCAAATAGGCCTGGAGCACGTCTTCGCCGATCCAAGACAGGAGTCCGTTTTGTGCGGCCTGGTGCAAAGGCGTTACGGGAATCTGCGGATAATCGGTGATGGCGTTGACCTGTTCGATCACGCGCTGCGCATCAGCGGGCAAGATCTGGCAGCCGGTTTCGTCATAGACTTTGTAGCCGTTGTACTCCCTGGGGTTGTGGCTGGCGGTGATGCAAATGCCCGCCTGGCAGCTCAGATGCTTGACCGCAAAAGACAGGACGGGTGTCGGCATCAGGGTTTTGAACAGAGCGACCTGGATCCCGGCGGCACACAGGACCGATGCCGCTTCGGCGGCAAATTCGCGGGAGCGGTTGCGGGAGTCATAGGCAATGGCAACCTGGCAGGAGCACGCCACTTTGCTGCTCAGGTAGTTGGCCAGGCCCAGCGTCGCGCGGCGCACCGTGTAGGCGTTCATCCGGTTGGTCCCGGCGCCCATCACGCCACGCAGGCCACCGGTGCCAAATTCCAGATCGCGGTAAAATCGATCCTCGATCTCCTTGGGATCGGTGATGGCCAGAAGTTCAGCCTGAGTCGCCGCGTCAAAGGTCAACCATTGGTGGTAACGTTCCTGGATCGTCATGCTTATTTACCAGTCCTTTTTTAACGTGCGATCGCCTGATCGGATTCATTGTAGCGATTTTTGCCCGGATCGGCCACGGGCAAACGATCACCTGCAGGTGATTTCCATCGCGAGCGGCGTGCTCAGTCCGCCGGGAAACCCTCCGCAAACTGGTCTTATCTGAATGGGCAAAATCACAGGATCTGACAAGGCCAGTTTGCGTAAGGTTTTGAATGAGACATGAATTGATGCCAAATTACAGCCTTGTTATTTCCGCTGACACGGAATGCCAGGCCAGATCGTGCTGCCATAATAATTGTGCTGCCATAATAGTCGTGCTGCCATAATAATCGTGCTACCATAATAATCGTGCTACCATAATAAAGGTATCGTACAATGATCAGGAGGAGGGCAGCCATGAGCACGACGGGCAAAGATGAAATCCCATCCATGGACCTCTGGCTGAAAGAAGCCAAGTCAGACCCGCGCGCAACCAGCTGCGGAATGTATCTTTTTCACAACGGCGTCGTACGCAAGACGGCCAAGGCACTGGCGCGTCAGAGCGAAGCAGGTACGCTGCCAGTTACAGGCCTGTTGTTTTCCTACGATGCGCAAAAAGTCAGCGCTGCAGTCGCACTGGCATCCAGGATGGAGGGGATCTATTATGTGCGGGCTTGGCTGAATGAAGGGCAGCTGGACGTTGGCGACGCCATCATGCTGGTTCTGGTCGGCGGTGACATCCGGCCTCATGTGGTGGCAGCCCTGCAGGCTTTGGTCGAAGAACTCAAAACAAACTGCGTCGTGGAAACAGAGTTGTTTTGAACGCAACCCCACCGCAGCCTCACCGCAACCCCACCGCAACCCCACCGCAACCCCACCGCAGCCTCACCGCAACCCCACCGCAACCCCATCGCAACCTCATCGCAACCTCATCGCAGCCTCACCTGCAGCCACATCGCAGCCTCTCTTCATAACAGGCCCCGCCTGGCACCCTTTTGCACAGACGCCTGCCACCATTAATCGACAAAGGAAGTGAAACCATGCAAATCGCACTGACGAAAAAACTCGCTGATGCCTTGAGTGTAAAAACACCTCATTCGCAAGAAAGTGAAAATCCGCTGTTTTCATGGACCGCAAACTGGACCAAAGTGTGGGAAAATCATCGCACAGAGGATCTGATTGTCTTGGTGAATCACGCGACGAGATTCACGGTGGCACTTTACCAGGTCAAGCGGAAAGATCTGAAAAATCTGGAGTCGTTGGTAAAAAAAGCCATTGAACATACGTTGCTGGTCATGAACATCAACCCCGAGATCGTTGCTGAATACATGCGCCGGGCGGGCGAGTTTGAATGGGTCCAGAATCACAACCGGCAAACGGCATCGTGGGTCACAAAGGCTGGGCTGGAGTGCTGTTCTCACATTAGCAGAAACTACGATGGCATTGAAAAAATGTTCAGTGACACCGTTGGCGAGTACAACAACTACCTATTTGTCAATTTTTCTGCTCCAAATTCGGCTGCTGAGTTCGTGCCTTATCAGGCGATGATCCACGCGCTATCTGAGCTGACGGGCAAACCGGCTTATCGATATCGTGCTTTTGAATTACGAGTCACATTGGATCTGGACATATACAAAGCAGTGCGGCGAATCATCGTGCCAGCAAGCCTGAGCTTTGAACGGCTGCACAAGGTGCTGCAAGAGGTGTTTGGCTGGGAAGACTATCACCTCTATGAATTTGCCATCCATACAGGGGATCCGAACAAACCGGTTGCCCGAATCGTACCGGACAAGGAAAGCCTGGAGTACGATGACAAAGCCGTGCTGATGGATGGTCAGACGTTGGCAGCTTTTTTGCCGAAATATTCGCAGATCCTTTACACCTACGACATGGGCGATGGTTGGGAACATACAATCGAGCTCGTTCAAGTGCTGGAGGATTACGACCAGGAGTCACCCTACCTGGTGGAAGCGAGCGGTCAGGCACCCCCGGAAGATGTGGGCGGGGTCAATGGGTTTATCGATTTTCAAGCAATCATGCAAGACCCTGGCCATCCGGAATATCCGGCCATGAAAGCATGGGCGGGGTATTGGTCCGTGGATCTGAACGACTATGCCAAACGTCCCCGGGTCATTCATCCGTTCTGATCCAGTGGTCATAACAATGGATCTGAGGTACACTTAAAGCTACCCTTAAGCCATGTCTGAGGAGCACTCAAAGTTATTGATGAGGCAATCTTTTATCCATGAACACGCGTGAACTGATCGTCTGGATTTCTGAAGAAACCATCGAGTTTGATTGGCAGCCATCTGAGACACCCCTATCCGAACAGCAGATCGAGCTTCAGGAACGGCTCGTTGCTGGTGAACCAGAGCTTGGTGAGATGCTATTCAGGTTAGGTGCCTCCGATACTGGCATCCCCTTGTCACCTTCACTGCACTATTTGCGCGAGATCGCAACGGAGTTTTTCCAGGCCTTGACCCAAGATCCTGGCATCGAATTGACCCGCGGTCAGACGGTGGTTCAGTTTCCAGAGGACAAGAAAGCGCGACTCATCTTTTTTGCTCCCTATCTGCCAGGGGATTTCACAGTGACCTATCCCTGGATCAACATGATTTGGCAAATCATGCAGGAAACTTTCTCAGCACAGATCGAAAGCTTCTCTGGGTCTGTCGAATCCTATCTCCAGCAAAAGGCGCCTCGTCTGCATGTTGCGGACCGGATCTGTTTCCATCTCGTCGAGAACAAAGATCCCGACTATCCCTTTGCTTTCCTGGCGACCTGCGCCGACCGGGATGCAGGTTCCGGTCAATTGCGTCAGGTTCCACTGCAGCAGCTAATGCAAAATCTGGCTCAACAGGATCTGTCCAGCTTGGCACCAGATCCTGTCACGGGTCAAAAGAACCAGATCTCTCGCCAGCAGGAACAAATTCGGCTTCTCGCCTCGATCCATCGGGCTGCTCAAACCAGTGACCTGATCCGCCGCTGGCAGCAAAGTGGTGAAATCATCCGACCGCTGCGTGTTACCGCAGCAGACGCGTGGACATTCCTTAAAGAGATCCCGCTGTATGAATCCTGCGGGATTGTCTGTCGTATCCCCAAATGGTGGAAAAACCGGAAGCAAAGTGCCCGTCTGAAAATGGCCGTCGGTGACAAGCCAGCTAGCCGTCTAGGCCTGAAAGCCCTGCTGGATTTCCAACTGGAGATCGTCCTCAATGGCGAAGTCCTGACGGAAGATGAGCTCCAGGCGATTATCCATAGCACAGCTGGTCTGCAGATGATCAAGGGCAAATGGGTCGAAGCAGATCCGGCAGAGCTGGCCCGGTTGCTGGCCGATTATCAGCGGATCCAGCAACTGGCGACCCAAAGCGGCCTTTCGATCCTGGATCTGTTTCGGTTGCAACTCTATCCGGAAAAGGTTCTGTCCGGGCTGCAGGCAGCAGATAAGCTCGAGATCACCCAGGGCGAGTGGCTGGCCAGACATCTGAGCCGCTTATCGCAAAAACGTCCTGCTGAATCCCCACAGAATTTGCTTGACCCTGGCGAAGATTTCAAAGCCCAGCTGCGTCCCTATCAGCAGACAGGTTTGCAGTGGCTCACCGAAATGACCCAGCTGGGTCTGGGTGCCTGCCTGGCCGATGACATGGGATTGGGCAAGACCGTTCAAGTCATTGCTTTGCTCAATGCCAGGCGAAAGAGCAGGATCCACCATCCGTCTGACACGGCACATGGGTGCAGCCTGATCGTGCTGCCCGCGACCTTGCTGGCCAACTGGGCCAGAGAAATCGATCAGTTTGCACCTGCGCTGCGTTACCAGATCGTGCATCCGTCAGCCATCGCCCTCGACTCGATCTCACCAGAAAATTTGCTGGCAGACAACGATGTGATTTTGACGACGTATGGGCTGGTGCAACGACTGCCCTGGTTCAAGTCCGTTACCTGGGACCTGATCATTCTCGATGAAGCCCAGGCCATTAAAAATCCCGCCACCAAGCAGACTCGAGCCGTCAAAAGTCTGTCCGCCAATGTGCGGATCGCCCTGACCGGCACACCGATTGAAAACCACCTGTCCGATTTATGGTCCCTCTTTGATTTCCTGAACAAAGGTCTGCTGGGCACCCCGACAGAGTTTACGGCTTTCTGCAAAGGCCTCCAGGCCGGACCCGATGGCTATGCTCGCCTGCGCGAGGTGATCAGTCCGTTTCTCCTGCGCCGGGTCAAGACCGACCAGACTGTCATTGCCGATTTGCCGGCCAAAGTTGAGATGAAAGCATTTGCCAGTTTATCGAAGAAACAGGCGGCGCTTTATCAGGCGACGGTCTTGGCTTTGGAACAGCAACTGGAAACGATGACGGCAGGGATCGAGCGCAAAGGACTTGTGCTCAAGACCTTGCTCCAGCTCAAGCAGATCTGCAATCACCCAGATCTGTTTCATGGTCTGCCAGTGTTTGAACCGCTGGAAAGCGGCAAATTCGAGCGCTTGCAGGATATCTGCGAAACGATCCGTGAGCGGCGTGAACGCGTCCTGGTTTTCACGCAATTTCGCGAAATGTGTGAGCCTCTAAGCCGCTTCCTGACCTCGGTTTTTGGCAAGCCTGGATTGGTTTTGCATGGTCAGGTGCCCATAGCCAAACGTCGCCAGCTCATTGACCGTTTCCAGGACTCAGACTACGTGCCGTTCATGGTTCTGTCCCTCAAAGCAGGAGGAACCGGGTTGAATCTGACTGCAGCCAATCATGTGGTTCATTTTGACCGCTGGTGGAATCCTGCCGTGGAAAACCAGGCAACGGACCGGGCATTTCGCATCGGCCAGAACAAACGCGTGGTCGTCCATGCTTTTGTCACGACGGGAACCGTCGAAGAAAAAATCGATGCTTTGATCGAATCAAAAAAGCAGCTGGCGGCGGATGTAATCCCCGACAGGCAAGACAGTTTCATCACTGAAATGGATAATCGGCAATTAATGGATCTACTGCGGTTAGAAAGGCTTGGATAAGTCAAATGGCAAGAAGAAATGATGGATTTTATGAGTACACATCAGCTGCTGAAGTTCGGGCGCGGGCGGAAAAGAGCACGCGCACACTGGCAAACAAAAAAGTGGCGGCGGAGCCGGTTGTGGTCACTGGCCGCAAACTGGTCCAGACTTTCTGGGGCCAGGCCTGGATCAAGAACCTGGAACACTATGCCGACTATGCCAATCGTCTGAGCCGGGGACGGTCCTATGTCCGGGCGGGAGCCATCCTCGACCTGAAAATCCAGCCCGGCAAAATCCTGGCCAAAGTGCAGGGCAGCCGAGTCCGGCCATACGACGTGCAGATCAATATCCAACCCCTGCCGGAAAATCAAGTCCGTCGCCTGTCCGAGATTTGCAGCGACCAGCTGACCTCGCTGGAAAATCTGCTGGATGGTGTTTTCCCCCCATCCCTTGCCGAACAGTTTCTTGCCCCGGGCAAAGGTCTGTTCCCCTCACCCAGAGAAATCTCCCTGGGCTGCAGTTGTCCGGACTGGGCAGTGATGTGCAAGCACGTCGCCGCCGTGCTCTACGGTGTCGGGGTCCGGCTGGATGAACATCCCGATCTCTTTTTCACATTGCGGCAAATTGATCTGGACACGTTGCTGGCCCAATCGATGCAAAAACATGCCCTTTCGGTCCTGGCCAGTCAGCCTGATGCCCAAACGAATGAAACTGTGCTGGATCTCGATGCGTCTGATTTGAACACCTTGTTCGGCTTGGAGCCAGAGGCTGCAGCAGGTCAGTCCGCACCGGTGGACCAGGCAAAACCGAAGGATGAAAAGCCGGCCGAAGCCCCGCCAATCAAGCGGCGGCGTGGGCGGCCAAGAAAAAATCCAGTGGCATGATGGTTCGGTTTCTGCCCTGAGGCTGCGCGCAATAAAAAGCGCTGTCCGCTACCGATATGTTGTTTTTCTACGCTGCGATCCTACGATGCCTAGCGGCGATCTTGGCCCTGACACCCCTGGTCCTGCTGGAGGAGTGAGCAGAAAGATTTCACTTGGATTTTACATATCATGAATCATTCCCTAACACTTATCCGTTATGATGAAAGCGTGGTCAGCCAATCAGCTGATCACACTCTCCTCTTTTTTATATAGAGACCCATGCGAAGATCCCCAGCGAACAGATGCGAGGGGAATTTTTGTAGTGGGTGCCACCCAGGGCAATTATATAAATATGATACAATTAAGTTTTAATGTGGTATAATGTAAATGTATCCTTGGTTATACGAGCGAGATCCTCTCACCAAAGGGTACAATCGATCGAAAGATCAGGGACCGTGAACCTTGAAAGATGGAAATAGATTTGATCAAACTCAGGATAGAACTGTCTGGCAGTTTGAGTTTCGTAATGAATCCAGCGACCAAGGAAAGCGGTAAGGAGCTAAAAATGGTTAGAGTAGAAGGTTTTATTGATCACTTCGAAAATGATCTGGCCTTTCTTTCAAAGTTGGACTACACATTTTCCATCGTTTCCCGCCGCGATTTGCCTTTGAATGCCCGAAAAGGCGACTTCATCGTCAAGGCCAATGATAAATATCCATTCGCCATCAATCGAAAAATCACTGAGTTGAGTCACCGAGAAATCTGTCGTTTGAACGATCACTATTTTGGTTGACATCAATTCTTGTGGGTTCTTTTATGGAGTCTGAAGTTCGAAGGACGACAGGTGGGCGCAAAACGATCCTGCTGCCCCAGGACGATGATGATTTTCCTGCGACTCAACAAAAAGATGCTAACGTTGGCCAGGCCGTAGGCAAACTGGCTGAAAGCGATGAGCAAAAAGGATGTCCAGATCTTGATCGATCTCACGGTGCAGGTGCAAAATCTCCACAAAAGCCCGGGAGAAAAGAGCAAGCAGTAGACGTTCTGGCGACAATGAAATCCGCGGCTTAGAAAAATGAGCACAGGCGTCAGGGCGAGGGATGGCCAAAATCATGCTTATTTTTCAAAGATCAAGAACTGGAGCAAATAAACAACCAGGAACCCATACCATAAGGCAGGCACAAGGTCTGTGGAGAAAAGATCTCTCCAAGAAGTCTATCGCCGCGATGCCACGCAATCCTAAAAGTTAGTTGTCATCGGGCAGGTTGGGTCCACCACTTTTTGAAAATGGCCAGGAATAGTCCAAGCATCAGACCCAGGACAGCGCCGATGGCCAAGTTGAGCAGATGGTTCGGTGAGACAGGCTCTTGTGGATAGGCGGGCTGTGACAATGTGATCAAATTACCGGCAAACACATCGAGCTGGTCGCCCAGCCATTCACTCTGGGCAGGCGTACCAATTTTCTCATCATAGAGCGCCTGCTCTTGCTGGAGCTGCTGCTGTTTGTCCAATAGGCTGGCATATGCTTGCTTCAGTTCAAGCAGCTTGTTCTGGTTCTGGGTGATTTCCATTTGCAGAAGGTAGTAGCTATCGACGAGATACACCTCCTCATAGGTTTTGTCCGACTCGGCTGCAGTACCATCCACAGCAGGATCCAGTGCGTTGGAAGCTGGCAACAGGATCGATGTCACTGCAAATGTCGGTTTCAGGTTGGCAAGGGTCTGGTTTTGTGCTGCCAGAACAGACTCGAGCTGTGAAATCTGGTCCTCCAGAAGCGCTAGATTCGTCTCCTGGTTACTGATAAAAAAGTCCAGGGCGTTCTTTTTAAAAATGATCCGGACATTCTCGCCAAATAGCCGGGTCAGATCCTGATTAAGATCGAAAGTAACTTGCGGGTCATATGTCGCTGTAACGATCTCCACAAGATTAGAGTCTGTCGAGGATTTGACGGTGATGCTGGATTTGAGGTCAGAATCAGAGAGGCTGTACTGGCCCTGAGACTGGATCGCAGCGACCAAGTCATCACTGGTGGCAAACTGCAGGTAGTCGTTGATGTTCTGGGACGGAAATTTGTAGACGCCGTATTCGGTGGTGACGGATTCGGGCATTTGAAACAAAAGGGATGTTGTTGCTTCATACGTGGGGTTGACGATGAGGAACGAATAGACTGCTGAGAGAAGAATCGAGATTATCAGAACGATGCTGACAAGCACCCGATCCTGCCAGATCGTCAGGATCAATTCCTTTAAATCAATTTCATCTTCATCCATTGACGCTAACTGTGTGCCGTTACTGTCCATAACTGTGCTCCATTCTTGCCAGAGGGTAGAGTGATTTTGAGTTTTTCAAGTTTACCATAGCGCATCCGTCTAATCAATAAAGCCATACACGGCAGGCAGGTTATTATTCTCGAAGCGCAGATAAGGCACGCCCTCGATGATGATGCGTTCACTGGCGAGCAAGGCCACGGCGCCGGACGAATCGATGCAAACGATGCCCAAACCAGTCACATCTCTGATCGTATCTGGAATGGGCAGCAGGACCGGGATATTAGCCCGGATGTTGCCAGGATCGATCGTACTGGTCACCTGGCTGCGGTCGCGCCAGGTGACGCGGCTCATCAGAGAGAGCGACTGGGTGTCACAAAGGGTGTGACCAGCAGCTTGCAAGGCACGCTCTGCCTCAGCCACGATGGCACGCTGAGCGGGATCATCGTTCACAGAACTCGCATCGAGCCAGAATTCAACATAGGTCACATCAGCCATCCACTGCTCTGGTATCGAGGCGAAGTAGCTAAGATCCTCGGTGCGGACACCGGTCGCCGAATGAAGGATCGTAATTGGGTCGCGTTTGGCAGAGGCAAGCGCAGATGAAGGTCGTTCGACCGCAGTCTCAGCGATCAGGTCATCCTGAAATATCGGATCTTCATCAGCGGGCGGATCTTCCGGTTGCGGATCTTCATTTACGGGGGCCGCAATTGCTATGGTCACGGAGCCTGTGGTGAATGGATGATAAGTCGTGACGACGAGTACGTAAGTGGTTTCGGCTGTTAGGGTGTACTCCAGCTCCGGGTACATACCATAATCACCTGATGTATGGATTCCGGTATCATTGACGGCCAAGACGTTCTCTATTGGATTTTGAGAATCAAATGCGTCCTGATAGAGCCAGAACATCAGGTCATGGTCGCGGTCATCAGTTTCGGAGCCATTGACACTATAATCGAGGGTTTCCGATCCAACCGTGAAGGTATATGTGCCAGTCAGATCAGGCATCACTTCGAGTTCAGCATAGTAGAAATCTCCATTGAGCAAAGCAGGTCGTACTGATTCGTTTGCGGTTATGATTTCACTGGTGAAAAATGTAGCATCGGCTTCAAATTCATAGAGCTCATCCACATCAATAGGATAGAGAGGCCGCAGATAAATATTCGGGCTTGCCAAGGTGACGCTGATGGGTTGATCGAGGGGATCTGCCATGGCTGAGACGGTGGCGACAGGGATGATTATCGAGATAATCAGGGTGGTGATGGTGAAGAATGGCAACAGGAACTTACGACGTAGATGCATCATAACCAGCCTCCAGATGATATGAAATAAGTGATATGATTTGATGATAAGCATCTATTTTTCACCATTCAATCGGTTAAATTCGAATTGGAATAATTAATATTTTTTTATGACATAATTCATATCCTCATAAATCTGGCACCTCAAGCCAACCTCTCACACTCCGGGCGGTGGCGATGAGGGCAGTAGCGATTTCGGTCTGGTGGGGAGGAGGGCGGGTGGGCGAGCGGATGATGGTTACGGGCAGGCCTGGGTGGCAGGGATTCTTGGAGCAAGGTTTCGAGGGTGTACCCTGGATCCCCAGATCGGTGTAGGGAGGCGGATCGAAGCCTATTAGGGTGTATTTCTTGGACAGATTATGGTCCTGCCTCTACTTTATTTCAGCATAGGTCAGGCCGCTTCTCTCAACCGCTTTGATCCGTTCGTTCCTTTGAATCGATCGCCGCTTGGACTCGAGATCTTCTAGGGCCTTGGCTGTGTCATCATATCGGGCCTTGGCCTTTGCGAAGTTTCTTTTTGGTTGATCAATCTTTTCATCAATCAATATCGTCTTCCTCGGACGCGTCATCTTCTTCATCCTTTTCCAGCATAGCAGCCTCTTTCAACTGCTCACCAAGTCTGGTTGCTCTTGTTTTGATATGGTTTTCGTCCACTCCAAAGGCTTTCAGTATGGTTTTCTGGGTTGCGGTTACGGCATGATCAAGCCGGTATACGTTATCCATCTGTCGGACCATCTCGATTTTTTCCAGTTCTTTCAGCGCAGCCGGCACGGTCATGCAATGAGGCTTCTTGGCCATTTCCTTCATCATGGCCTTCAATTGTGTGTAAATCTTGCACCGCACAATCAACGCCACAAATTCAATCAAAATCTTCGCAGCGGTAGACTCGTTACCTGCTACCCGCAGACTCTTGTCGCCAAGATAGGATTTGTCTCCCCGGAACAATTTCTCTGATGCATCTCTGCTCTTATAGAGGGACAGAGCTTCTGCAGCCGTCATCTTTTTGGATGTGACAATCACAAAATAGCCGCAAAGATCCAGCTCCTTTTCGATGACTTCGGTCTTTTCTTGCGCATACAGAAATTTTTTCGTTCCGTCATCCTTTTCGTGCGTAAAAATCTCAAAATACCAGTGGTAGGCGTCTCCGAACGTGATTGGACTTCCTTCCTGATTTTTCAGAAACTCTGTCATTTTCTGAATCTTATCTTCCAGCAATTCGCGCTCAGCACTTTCCTTTTCCACTTGGTGGTAGATATGAAAATACCGGTCTTTCTCATCATCCGCATAAAGCTTCTCTTGAATGGTCTTCCCGTACGCCTGATATTCAGGAATCACACAGGACCTCTTTTTCTCAAAGCTCCCCTTATGCTTGAGAATGATCTTTTCTACGAAAGAAGTCATCCCTTTGACCATGATCACAAAATCATACTGGCAAGCGTCCATATACTGAATAGTTGTCTTGCTGAAATAGCCGCGATCAAGAATCAATCCGATCTTCTTGTAGCCGAATCCTTTTGCCTTCTCCAGCATGAATTGCAACTGGGACACATCGACGATGCTGCCGGGATATGTTTCATAAAACAGCGGCTCTTTGTTATCGACATCATAGGCAATCGAATAGTTGAATACAGGGGTGCCCTGGTCACCCTTGGGATGGCCAAATTCAACCATTTCGATGTCGCCGGCCTGACAATTCTTATTCGTTGAATCGTAGGATAGATAGATCTGCTCCTGGTGATTCCGGGACGCATTCCATCGATTGAGAAAAGCCACTTTGTCATCACTTGTGACGGATGCCAGAAACCTGGATACCGTGGAGTCGCTGTAGATCTTCATGCCCTCAGTCATCAGCGGATGATTGTACGCGTAATCTGGATAGTACTGTCCGGCATTTTTTTCACAAATGATGGCATAGGCTGCAAGATCGAGAAACAGCCCGACGCCTTGGTTGTCCCAGATATCAGAAAGGATTTCAGGAAGGTTGTATTCTTCCATGATCTTTCGAATGATGAGATACGCCCCAATTTGCAGGCAGCTGCTGCGATTGGAACGATTCCGTTCATCGGGCAGGGCCACCTCTGGAAAATACTTCACAAAATTCTGGTTTGGCTGCATCATCGCCGGATCAACCTTGGACTGCTTGCCAATGGTTGTTCGCAGGGGTACGTTATATCTTTTTTCGGGGAGGTACCTACGGGCGTACGTGTACTCGATATAGGTGGTATCGCCACGACTGTTCACAGTAATTCTGCCTGTGTCTTCGGGAATTTTCACGAGAAAGCCGTAGTACATATAGCCCTTAATTGAGTATGATTTCCTACTTATTTTATAGTATCATAAAACCCGGATTCCTGCAACAGAATATCCGGGTTCTATGCGCTGTTTCCGGGTTTTATCGAGGTTTCCCTATGTGTCATTTTACGTCGAGTAGGAGATCATATGGGAAGTTCACAATAAAAGCAGGCTCAAAATACTGGAATTATTGAATTTTTTGCTATATCATTGCGACTATTTCAGGAAATGCAGGTCGAATGGCAATGAAGGGGTGCCAGGTCACTCTTTCTCAAATTGTTCATCCTCCCTGCCGCGGCCTTACTCTCCCAGCTGCTTTTTACACTTCCCCTTCTAATTTCCGGTCTGGTGACCTGGCACCGATCTAGACAAAGCAACGAAAGAATAATAGAGTTATTATAAAGGTCTATTTTCAAACATATTTCTCTATTTCATTTCTTTATCCCAATGTTTTATAACAGAGATCATTGAACCTGCTTAGAACAGAAACCGGCAAAAGGAGTCGCACCATGTCCAGAGGTAAAAAGGTCATCAAACCAGCTATGACAAAACGAGAAGCTAGACGATCGATCAAGGAACTCTACTGGGCTGATCAAATTGAAACTTACAGGAATAGTGGTCAATCAGCCATTCAATGGTGCCAGGAAAATAATGTCAATATCCATACGATGACTTCCTGGATCACCAAACTCAACATGCAGCAGAGAAAGTCGCGCAACAGAGTCGATGATGAGGCGCTTGTCGATCAACCTCAATCCTCTGGTCAACAGGGCGATAGACCGAATGATGCACGGATCGATGATGCCGGCTTGATAGATGCGGTAGCCATCGACGCGAGCGTGACTCCCCCGCCACAGCAGCTAGTAATGTGCGATGACCAGCCTCGCTCACACTCCGTGGTGTCGCAGGCACAGCCGTCGATGAACACCCCGGTTTCACTGGCCAACACCGATCGACAGAAGCTCGTGATCCAGCATGATGGGATCACTATCTCAGCAGAACCAGGCTATAAAAAAGACAAAATGATGGCGTTGCTTCAGGTTCTCCTCAATTCACCGGATCAAAACTAAATCGAGTTCAGGTGTCAAGTCTTTGAAGAAGAACTACCCTGACCAACATTATGACCAGCAACAGTCGGCGTCAAAAGTTTGACAATTACCGGCGTAAGCTGGCATTATTCTCAGCAAATCGCGGAAATCTACTCCCGGCAAATTCCTGCATCCAATAGTCCGGTAAGCCAGTAGCAAACTAACTCAGCAACTGAGTGGCAATCTGGCTCGGCAGAGATGTCATCCATCCCATCACCCATCACTTAGAAACGCATCAAATATACAGCCTAGCACCCTATAACACCTACATAGATAGGATGACGTCCATGAGAGTTGCAGCTTATTGTCGCATCAGCACGAATCATGAAGAAAACGCTAAATCGCTGGAAACACAAATCCAGTATTATCTGGATACTATCGTGAATAAACCAGGCTGGGAGCTGATCGGCATCTATGCTGATAAAGGCATATCCGGCACGAGTCTCAAAAACAGGCATGCTTTTAATCGTTTGATACGCCATTGTCAAGAAGGCAAAATCGACTATATCTTAACTAAAAGCATCTCAAGATTTGCACGGAACACAGCTGATTTTCTTCAAGTGCTGCGTTTACTTAGACAGCATCATGTGGATATTTATTTTGAAAAAGAAGGTCTTAGGCTGTCCGAAGCAAAAAATGAATTTATGCTGACTATTTTTGCAGCGGTTGCGCAAAGTGAAGCGGTAACACTAGCTGAAAATATTGAATGGAGTATGGAAAGGCGATTTCTCAGCGGTCAGGCTAAATCCGCACCGATCCTTGGCTACAACATGTACCGTCGTCTGGGTGAAAAAATCATTGAGCTTGATGAAGCCGAAGCAACAGTTGTGCGTAATATTTTTCAGATGTTTTTGACAGGTTATTCACTAACGGACATCAGTCGTCATCTAATTGAAAATAAAATCAAAACAAAAGCAGGCCATCTCAACTGGTATACCAATCAAGTCAAGTATATTCTTAGTAATCAGCGTTATACGGGCGATGTTCTGACAAAACCAAAACCATCGTCACTAACAGACATTCGCTCTCAGATTGACAGAAAGCCAATCCTTATAAAAAGGGCATATCCATCGATTATCGATCACAGCACTTATGAGCAAGTACAGCAAAAACTAAAAGCGAATAAACGAGGCACCCCAGCTAAAGCAAAGAAACATCTGCTTACAAGCCGCGTAGTTTGCGGTCGATGCGGCCAGAACTACAGTCAGTATTACCTGGTTGGCGGTAGCAGGGTCTGGCGCTGCAGTCTGAAAGCTTCTAATCAATTACTTTGTCAATCACCCCTAATACCGGAGGGAAGCATCGTTTTATTACTAAAACAAGCTTTTGAAAAACGTTTTGGCCATGGTGGCGTAAACCAAGTGCAAAAACTAGTCGATCAGCTGGACATTCAATTAATCATGGCCAATCTGGAAAAAGAAAGGCTCAGATTAATTTGTGATATCGTTGATGCCAAGAAGGCTTTTGAAATCAATCCGGATGATCAGACAGAAAAGCTGATTCACACGAAAGAAAGAGACTATGTTCACTTTGAGACAAAAGCGCAACAGCTAGAAGAGGATCAACTGCTCATGCAAAATGCTGCAGAGAAAGCTTTGAGACTTATCAATCTTCCATCCATTACAGAACAGCTGGATCTACCCTTTCTGCGTGGATTTATTAGAAAGATCACATTGTTTACCCAGACCGATGCCATCATTAATTGGATAGATGGACAGGATACATCCGTAGGTCAGTTAAGTGTTATTAAAGAAACGTTAGCTAATACAACTACAGCACCTGCAAAAACCAAAGCAGAAAGGCAAATTCGCAGACAAAGATCTAGCTCTAAACAGGTAAGCGACGTATTATTTTCGCTAAACAAAAAAGACTTTAAAAGCTTATACTGTCAGCTAACGAGCGGCCAGACCGGCAGGCGAGTCTGTGCTTATTGCCGAGTCTCAACAGAGGAAGAAAAGCAGATCAATAGCTTAGCAATTCAGATCACATACTATGTACAGCTGATTATGTCAAATCCAGACTGGATTTTCAGCGGAATTTATTTTGATGCTGGTTTTTCTGGTACCAAGGCAGATAATCGCCCAGAATTCATGCGTATGATTCAGGCCTGCGAAGCCGGTCAAATTGACCGGATCATTTGCAAATCTGTGTCGCGCTTTTCTCGTAATGTGGTTGATTGTCTTTCCTATACCAGGCGGCTGGCTCATTTATCTAAACCGGTCAGTGTCTACTTTGAAAACGAAAAAATCGATTCACTATCCTTAAAAGGTGACATGGCCCTATCTATATTTGCTGGTTTAGCACAAGAAGAGTCACGCAATATCAGCGAAAACACAAAATGGTCTCGAATCAGACAAGTAGAACGTGGAAACTATCGTCATTCAGGCAAAGTAAATTATGGATATCAATTAGATAATCATGGGTATTGGCAGATTGACGAGAAACAGGCAGCAGTTGTCCGGGAAATATTTCAATCGGTTATTGATGGTGTTTCTTTTGCAAAAATTGCTCGATCGCTAGTTGAAAGGCAAATACCCAATAGTCAGGGCAAGGCTCGCTGGTATGTTGGTGTGATTGGACTGATGGTTGATAATTATGCTTATACCGGTGATTTAGTATATCAGAAAACGTATGTGAAAGATTATCTGACACATAAAATTGGCAAGAACAGAGGTGAGCTGCCTAAATATGTGATGGAGAATCACCATGCACCTATCATCAGTCATGAAATCTGGGAGAAAGCACAGACGAGTCTTAACCAGAGACGAAATGTGTCAACAGAGACTAAGAAGAAGCATGATCACCCTGAGTTTACGAAATTATTAATCTGTGCCGACTGTGGTAGTATCCTAACCCATCATATAAGTATTGGAAGTAAAGTGATTCATCACTGGCGCTGCCGAGCAGCTGGCGGCAACAAAAATCATATCCAGTGCCAGGCAAAATCTATCCGTGAAGAATCAATTGAATATCTATTCATGGTTGCCATGCAAATCTATCAGCAAGATCAAAGCTGGGTAGATCAGGCCAAAGAATATATTGCAAAAATAGAGCTAACACAAAAAGATATATATGATATGCAAGAGCTGGGAAAATTGATTCATCAAAAATATAAAAAGTTGCATCATCTGTGCAATCATCAGACGGCTGATCATCTGTCTAATCATAAAGGTGTTTCGGAATTAACAGAGAACATATTTCTGCTCAAATCAAAACACAATCAATACCATGACCGATTACAGGATGCAGAGGATTTGAAAAGAAAACTAGCCTGGATTAGGAAAGTCTTGGCTCAACAGGTTCTTTTCAATCCGGAGACAAACAAGCCTGTATACAATAGTATGTTATTTGAATATTTTGTTATATCGTCCATAGTCTCAGATACATATATTATTTTCAACTTAGCCTTTAACCTAAGCATTAAGCTTAATCTTCCAAATAAACAGGTCAAGAAGAACATTTACGTTTAAGCTATTATATTTATATTATCCGAAGTATTTTAGTATGCATATAAGCACATTCATAAATATATATTGTCA
>DIFN01000030.1 GCA_002419145.1 Mageeibacillus sp. UBA5747
ATTTTTCCGCCAGGATCAGCGGTATAGACACCAACGACGATTTTCATCAGCGTCGATTTACCGGCGCCGTTTTCTCCCATCAGGGCGTGGACTGTACCTTTGCGGACTTTCAGTGAAACGTCCTTCAAAGCTTGAACGCCCGGGAAAGACTTGGAAACATTTTCCAGTTCCAGGACATATTCATTCGTGTTACTCAAAGCGCACCTCCGAAGCATCGAGCTATCAGTCAGGAGAAAAAGGGCGTCCGACTTATTTGTCGAACGCCCTTCCTTCCATAATCGGCTGTCAGTTCGAACAAGATTTCCTTATTTCCCTTGATTCCGATCAAATTAACCGTGTCATGATCTAAGCAAGCAGGTTTTCGGAACGGAGACGATTACATACCCCAGAAAGCAGCGTATGTGTCGTATTCTTCCGGCGGAACCGGTTTATAAGGGATCCAGACAATCTTGTCGACTGTTTTGCCCATGACGATGTCATAAGCAGCCTGGACGCCGCCAGCACCCTGGCCGGCCGGATCTTGGAAGACGGTGAAGTTGAGGGTGCCCTTCTTGAGCTCGACGAGAGCGTCAGGGGTGCAGTCAACACCAGCGGTGAGGATTTTGCCAGTCAGGCCAGCATTTTCAATCGCTTTGATAGCGCCGATGGCCATTTCGTCATTGTTGCAAACGAAGGCGTCGATTTCTTCGCCGTACTGCTGGATCCAGTTTTCAGCCAGGGACATTCCGAGGGCACGGTCCCATTTGCCGGTGTCTTCGGCAAGGATCTTGATGTCGGGATACTTTTCAGCGATGACTTTCTTGTTACCTTCGGTACGCATGGTGGCAGCTTCATGGCCGTCAGCACCACGCATGATGATGATGTTGCCTTTGCCGCCGAGCTTCTCACCGATGTATTCCATCTGGAAGATACCAGCGTCGATGGAGTTCGAACCAACATAGGCGGTGTAGTCGTCTTGGCTCTTGAAGTTGCGGTTGACAGCGATCAGCGGGATTTTGGCGTCAAAGCAGGCTTTGGTCAGAGCTTCGGTGGCGTCGGTATTGACCGGGACAACGATGACAGCATCCATACCCTGGGCAACGAAGTTTTCAACCTGGCCGAGCTGGACAGAAGGATCGTCCTTGCCGTCAACCATGGTCAGTTCAACACCGAGTTCAGTTGCTTTCTGTTCAGCAGCTTCACGCAGGTAGGTCAGCCATTTGTCGTCAAAGGCGGACATGGCAAAACCGATCTTGACTGTTTTACCAGCAGGCGCAGCGGTGGTTTCTGCAGCAGCAGTGGTTTCAGCCGAGGCGGCGGCGGCGGTGGTGGCGGTGGTCGTTGATGTGGATGCACAGCCAGCGAGCAACGCGGCCATCATAGCAACCATCAGGACCAGTGCTACAATTTTCTTGGACATGATAGACTCCTCCTCAAAATTGTTTTTCTATATAAGCTGCTGGCCCTGTTCTGGACCAGTCAGTTTATACCACTATGAAGGAACTGGAATTTTTCTGGATCCGAGGTGGTGGCCTCTGATCTTCGGGTGGTGGCCCTCGATCTGGATCGTATGAGATCAGATGTTTCTGTGCACCTGTGGGGAAACTTGGTTAAGTTATTGGTAGTTGTTTGTTAGATTGCTCGAGCTCGTAGACAAGTGTTATTATAGTTTTGCTCAATTTCACTGTCAATAGGCTTTGTGAAAAATCGCAAATAATATTCTCCGTAAGCGTATCCGTTGTGCATATCGACAAACGATGATTGATTTATCTGTGCATACAAACCAATATTCATGGCTATTAAATGAAAACTATGGTCATATTGTAAACAAATTGGTTATGTTGCAGCTCTCATGGGTTGTTGCGGTTCATGGAAGTCGGCTTGGCAGTTTATGAGTATTTCTAAGTACATTTATGAGTTATTATTTCGCGTTGAAGATCTTTTAGCAGGTATTTCAGGTCATAATTAACGGAGGCATGAATACTGAAGTCAGTACCTGTGGATAGTTTACCAAACTATTGGGCGAATTCCTACCATGGCCTTAGAATGAGTGCTGCTTGCATACGATCATTCCGATGTGCTATAATCACCGACGGTGCACGGCCCTATGGTCAAGCGGTCAAGACGCCGCCCTCTCACGGCGGAATCAGGAGTTCGATTCTCCTTAGGGTCACCAATCGATAAAGCCAGTTCCCGTTGCTGAGCGCAACCGGAGTCTGGCTTTTTCATTGCCAGAAAGATGTGCCGAGGATTATGAATCCCATGGAAAAATCCGCCCGGGCAAAAGGCGTTACGTTTTGCCCGGGCGGACCATCAAATCAAAGGGTCTCATGGGATCGTTTATCGGGTGGATGATAATGGATCAAGCTTTCTGATTTTCACGTTGTTCTATGGCCACATAAGAGCGGCGTTTCTGGACGCACTTGTAGGCGGGGCGGATGATGCGGCCACCGCTGACCAGCTCTTCGATCCGGTGGGCACTCCAGCCGGCGATGCGGGCGACCGCAAAAATCGGTGTGAAAAGTTCAGGGGCGATGCCGAGCATGTCATAGACGAAGCCAGAATAAAAGTCAACATTGGCACAGACAATCTTGTCGTTCTTCTTGACATCGTGGAAAACTTGCGGGGCCAGGCGTTCTGCCAGCGTGTACAGTTCATACTCCTCTTCTCTGCCGGCCTCGTAGGCCAGGGCTCGGGCATAGTCACGCAGCAGTTTGGTGCGCGGATCGGAAACGGTGTAGACCGCGTGGCCGATGCCATAGATCAGGCCGCTCCTGTCAAAGGCCTCTTTGCGCAGGATTTTGGCCAGATAATCGCTGATCTCCACCTCATTGCGCCAGTTTTTGACGGAGGCTGACAGATCCTGCAGCATGTCATAAGCTTTGCCACTGGCACCGCCATGCTGCGGGCCTTTGAGCGATCCGATGGCCGCTGCAATGGTGGAATAGGTGTCGGATCCTGTGGAAGTGACGGCGTGGGTGACAAAGGTCGAGTTGTTGCCGCCGCCATGTTCGGCATGCAGAACCAGCGCGAGGTCGAGGACCCGGGCTTCGAGTTCGGTAAACTGGCCATCCGGGCGGATCATGTAGAGAAGATTCTGGGCTGTGTTGTAGTCGGTGCGTGGAGCATGAAGGAACAGACTTTCCTTGTCCACATAGTGGCGCTTGGCCATGAATCCATAGGCAGCCAGGACCGGAAAACGGGCGATCAGATTCAGGGACTGGCGCATGACATTCTCAATGTCGATCGCGTCCGGGTTCTGGTCATAGGAGTACAAGGCCAGGACAGACCGGGCCAGCTTGTTCATGATATCCGGGCTGGGTGCCTTGAGGATCATGTCTTCTGTAAAGCTCGGCGGCAGCTCGCGGGAGGAAGCAAGGATGTCTTCCAGCTGGTCGAGCTGGTTTTGAGTCGGCAATTCTCCAAAAAGCAGCAGGTAGATGGTTTCTTCGAAGCCGTAACGCTTTTTGCTGTAAAACCCATTGACCAGATCGTCGATCGAAATGCCACGGTAGAACAGGCGGCCTTCGACTGGAATCCGGTCACCGCCATCGATGATGTAGGAAAAGACATCACCGACTTCGGTCAGCCCGACGAGGACACCGGTTCCGTCTTCGTTGCGCAAGCCACGCTTGACGCTGTATTTCTCATAGAGAGTCGGATCGATCCGGGCTGTGGCGGCAGAGTTTTCGGCCATCTCGTGGATGATTCGCTTCTTTTCAATTTCAGTGAGCATGGGATCCTCCTGTTTGATTTTCAATCATATTGCGGTAGCTCTGAGCGGCGTTACCAATGTGTTTCTCCATGTATTCCCGGGCTTTCTGGCTGTTTCCAGCCTTCATGGCTTCCAGGATTGAGGTATGTTCTGCCAGTACAGCACGGGCTCGCTCCGGGTTGGCCAGGCTGATCTGCCGGGATTGGCGCGTGTAATGGGCGATTGGGTTGAGAAAGTTCTGCAAGACCTTGCTGCCGCTGGTTCTGAAGATCACATCGTGAAAATGGGCATCCTGCTGCAGAAGCGTTTCCAGTTGTCCGTCAGCTAGCATTTGGCTGGCTTGGGCAATGGTTTGTTCCAGATCTGCCACGATTTCAGGTGTCAGGTTATGGGTCGCTTTTTCAGCCGCCATGCTTTCCATCCGGATCCGCAAATCGTACCAGTCGAGCAAATCATTCTGGTCCAAACCTTCCACGATGATCCCTTTGTTGGGTGTGGCACGGACCAGACCATCCAGGAGCAGCTGGCTGAATGCTTCACGGATCGGCGTCCGGCTGACGCCAAGATCCTGACTGACGCGGATTTCGGTCAGGGCTGTGCCCTTGGCATATGTTCCACTCAGGATACGGTCTCTGAGTTGGTTATAGACACGATGGCGCAGGCTGCCATGCAGAGACGGGATCTGGGAGGGCATGGTTGCTCAGCCTTCCTGGCGAGTAAAGTTCAAAAGTCCGCCAGCCAGAAGGATCTTGGCCTGACGCTCGGAAAGCGGCAGGCTCAGTTCGATGGACCGGCCTTTGGTCTTGTTCTGGACGACCAGGTTTTTGCCCTGGACCAGGGATTTGATCTGTAAAGGGGCGTCGCTGATGGTCAGCTCATCCAGCAGGTCGATGGTGTCGTAATCTTCCGGCTGGACAAAGGTCAGAGGCAAGATCCCATTGTTGATCAGATTGGCCATGTGGATGCGGGCAAAAGACTTGGCCAGAACGGCTTTGACACCAAGCTGCAGCGGCGCCAGGGCGGCGTGCTCACGACTGGATCCCTGGCCATAATTGGCTCCGGCAATGATGAAACCGCCATGGTTGGCTTTGGCCCGGGCCGGGAATTCCGGATCACAGGGGGTCAGGCAGTAGTCTGCCAGATATGGCACATTGGAGCGATAGGGCAGCAGCTTGGCATTGGAGGGCATGATGTGGTCGGTGGTGATGTTGTCTTCGACCTTGATCAATGCCTTGCCGTCAATTTCGGCCGGGATTTCGGTATTGACCGGGAAAGGCTGGATGTTCGGGCCACGGACCACCTCGACGGCGTTGCCTTCCGGAGCCGGCAGGATGATCAGATTGTCATTGATGTCAAAGGCTGCAGGCAGGCTGACCTTGGGCATCTCGCCAAGGTCACGCGGATCGGTCAGGACACCGGCGATGGCACTGGCGGCAGCAACTTCAGGGCTGACCAGATAAACCTGAGCGGATGCGGTGCCGGTGCGGCCATAGAAATTGCGGTTGATGGTGCGCAGGGAGACACCATTCGTGCGCGGCGACTGACCCATGCCGATGCAAGGGCCACAGGCGGACTCAAGAATCCGGGCACCGGCGTCAATCATGTCGGTCAGAGCTCCCAGCCGCGACAACATGGTCAGGACCTGGCGTGAACCAGGGGCGATGACCAGCGATACATTTGGATGGATGGTCTTACCCTTGAGTATGGCTGCTACCTTGAGCATGTCATACAAGGAGGAATTGGTGCAGCTGCCGATGGCGACCTGGTCGACGGCAATCGGTCCAGCCTCGCGGACCGGAACAACATTGTCCGGGCTGTGTGGCTTGGCAACCAGCGGTACCAGCTGGTCGAGATCGATCGTGTAGGTCTCATCGTAGACAGCATCCGCGTCAGGTCCCACTGCGAAATAGTCCTGGGGACGACCCTGGGCCTTGAGGAAAGCCAGGGTTATTTCGTCACTGGGGAAAATCGAGGTGGTGGCGCCCAGTTCGGCGCCCATATTGGTGATGGTGGCCCGTTCCGGTACGGAGAGGCCGGCGATGCCAGGGCCGCCATATTCGATAATCTTGCCGACACCGCCTTTGACGGTCAGAAGGCGCAGGACCTCGAGGATGATGTCTTTAGCGGTGACCCAGGGCTGAAGCGTGCCCTTAAGTTCGATCTTGACCATTTCCGGCATGGTCAGATAGTAGGCGCCGCCGCCCATGGCCACAGCAACGTCCAGACCGCCCGCGCCGATCGCCAGCATGCCAATGCCGCCACAGGTCGGAGTGTGGCTGTCCGAGCCTAGCAGGGTTTTCCCTGGGACACCGAAGCGTTCGATGTGGACCTGATGACAAACTCCATTGCCTGGCTTGGAAAAGCGGATGCCATACTTGTTGGCAACCGACTGGATGTACATGTGGTCATCGGCATTTTCAAAACCGGTCTGCAGAGTATTGTGGTCGATATAGGCGACAGAGAGTTCCGTCTTGACCCGTGGGATGTTGATCGCTTCAAACTGGAGATAGGCCATCGTCCCGGTCGAGTCCTGAGTCAAGGTCTGGTCGATGTGAATTGCGACTTCGTGTCCGGCAACGAGCTCCCCGCTGATGAGGTGGTCACGGATGATTTTTTGTGCGGTGGTTAACCCCATGGCTTTGGCCTCCTGAAGATTGTATACAATTATTTTCCTATTATCATGCAAGAAACCGCAGCCTGTCAACCGTATTTTACGATTCAGGCTGCGGTTAAATGGCAAGCTGTGCTGCTTTTATGAAATTTTCTAATTCTTTTCCTGCATTTTACCATCAGCCAACCAGGATTTTCCCTTCCGGATGGACGATTTCGCGTTTTTTGGCCGTGCGCAAGGCCAGGCTGATGGCAAATGATGCAGGACCGACACGGCCCAGATACATGGCAGGGATCAGGACGATCTGGCTGGCTGTCGTCAGGAAAGGTGTTCCGGCAGATGACAAGCCAACTGTGGCAAAGGCAGACGTCGCCTCAAAAAGCAGGTCGAGAAAACTGATGCGGCCCGCTTCGAGCGCTTGGACTTCAAAATAGCCCATCATGATGGTCGTGGTCAGGACAATCAACATACCCAGACCCATGACCGCCAGAGCCCGGGTGAAGGTCTCGCGCGACAGGCGGTGGCGGGAGAGGACGATCTCGTCATGGTTGGTAATATCCGAGACAATGGTGGCGACAAAGACTGCGAACGTGGTGATCTTGATACCGCCACCGGTCGAGCCGGGAGCGGCCCCGATAAACATCAGGATGACCGTGATGAATTTGGATGTGTCATAGAGGGAGGCTTGGTCAATGGAGTTAAAGCCAGCCGTACGGGGCGTGACGGATTGGAAAAAAGCAGCCAGCGGACGTTGCCAGGCTGGCAGAGACCCCAATGAATACGGGTGCAAAGTATTGTGCCATTCCGTCGCCATAAAGGCTACCATGCCGGTCACAATCAGGATGCCGGTCATGGCCAGCACAACCCGGGAATGAAAATGCAACCTCCCGCCTTGCCTGATGGAGAGAATCTCTGTCCAGACAAAAAATCCCAGGCCGCCGCTGATAATCAGCAAAGCGGTGGTCAGGATAACGATCGGGTCGTTGTTCCAGGCGATCAGGCTCGAAAATCTGCCATCCGTAGCACCCAGGGCCAGCATGCCAGGGGCAATGGTGTCGCCATGCAGGTCGAATCCGGCATTGCAATAAGCTGATACCGCGTGAAAGACACCTTTGGTGATCCCATCGCGCAGGCCATAGCGCAGGGAAAAGCGCCAGGAAAAAATGACGGCACCAATGCCCTCTGTGACCAGGGTAATCGCAATGATTTTGCGCACAAGGGTGAAGACATCCTCAAAATTGAAACTGGCCGTGGATTCTTTTGTCACAACCAAGGTCTTGAGGCTGGCCTTGCGGCGCATGAAGCTGTAAAAAAAGCTGGTGATCGTGACGATCCCCAGACCGCCAATCTGAATCAGAAGCAAGATGACGGATTTGCCATACGTGCTCCAATAGGTAGCCGTGTCCTCCAGGACAAGTCCAGTGACACAGACAGCCGAGGTTGCTGTAAACAACGCGCGGAGCAGCCCTGGGCTATTGCCTGATTTCGTAGCAAACGGCAAAAGCAGCAGCAAAGATCCGGTCAGGATCACCACGGCAAAGGAAGAAACGATCAGGCGCAAAGGATTGATGCTGAGAAGCCGGATCGGTGATGTGCTTTTGGCCCGGTTGACAATCGCCATATTTGTTCTCCTTCCTGCTTCCCTACTTCCGGATCATGGTTTTCATGATCGCATTGAATTCAGTGGAATCGGCAATCATCAAGAAGGTATCATCCGGCTGCATGATCAAATTGCCGCGCGGCATTTCAACGGTCCCGTCAGCATGGGTGATCATGACAATCTTGCTGTCGCCAGGGAAGTCATAAGCTTCGAGGGTTTTGCCACAGGCAACCGAACGGGCAGAAAGTTTGAATTC
>DIFN01000004.1 GCA_002419145.1 Mageeibacillus sp. UBA5747
GCCGAAAAAAAGGCCGGGGTTGTTTTCTCAGTCGGATCCGAAGGTGACCCTCGGAAGACTACAACCGCAGGGGTTTCAAACGAATATCATATCTGACGGAATTTTCGACCCTGTTCCAAAATACGGTCCCCCTCGTCCCCCCTCGTTCGCCCTGTTGACATTCGCCAGCAACGCGTCTAAGATAAGGGTTAACTAAATCAGCCATAAACCTGTGACTGAAGCGAGTACATCCGGATGGGTCATCCCAGAGAGTTGCCGATGGTGAGAGTGCAGCATGAGACGCCGGGTCGAATGGATTCAGGAGGGCAGCCCGAAAGTTTACGAGTAGGCGCTGACGGGGACTCGGCCCGTTATCCGGCGAGTGCGCATGATGGTGCGTGAGCAGAGAGGGTCTTTCTAGCAATTGAAAGGCCAATCCGGGTGGTACCGCAGGAGTGGAAGCTCTTGTCCCAGAGAGGACAAGGGTTTTTTTGTTTTTTCCGGCCAAAAGGACGGCAAAACACCACACGAGGAGGTCCAGTATGGGTCAGTTGAATCAAGTTATCCGGAAAATCAGCGAAGGCAAACATCTGAGCGAGGCTGAGGCTTTTGCAGCAGTTAACGAAATCATGAGCGGAGAGGCGCATCCGGTCGAAATCGCCGCCTTTTTGACCGGTCTGAGGGTCAAAGGAGAGACAGCACCGGAAATCACCGGGGCAGCTCGTTCGATGCGTGATTTTGCGATCCGCATCCACCCTGCGGTCGATTTCCTGGTCGACCCAGTCGGCACCGGCGGTGACCAGACCGGTACAGTCAACATCAGCTCGGCGGCAGCCCTTGTTGCTGCGGCCGCTGGCGCCAAAGTCGCCAAGCACGGCAATCGCTCCGTCTCGAGCAAATCTGGCAGTGCCGATTTTTATGAAAAACTGGGCCTCGACATCACCCTGAGCCCGGCCGAGGTCCAATCCTGCATCGAAACCTACGGCTTCGGCTTCATGTTCGCCCCGACCTTCCATCCGGCGATGCGCTTTGCGGCTCCGGTCCGGCGTCAGCTCGGCATCCGCACGTTGTTCAACATCCTCGGTCCCCTCTCCAACCCAGCATCGGCTCAAGGCCATGTCATCGGCGTTCATGATCCGGCGATCATGCCTTTCGTCGCCGAAACGCTCAAGGCGATCGGTGTCCAGCACGCCCTGATCGTCCATGGTAGCGACCGCACCGACGAAATCACGATCAGCGGTGAAACCGCAGTCATCGAACTCAAGGACGGTCAGATCAAAGCCAGCGTGATCCGGCCGCAGGATTTCGGTCTGACCCCTTCCCCCCTCGAAACCATCAAAGGTGACAGCCCAGCTGACAATGTCCGGATCGTCGACGCTGCTTTCCACGGTGAACGCGGGCCGGTCCGTGATGTCATCCTGATGAATGCTGCCGCGACGATTTACGTTGGCCAGCAAGCCAGCAGCTTGCAAGAAGGCTACGCCAAAGCCGCGGCAGCGATCGATTCCGGGGCAGTTGTGCGCTTGATCGAGCAACTGCGCACCGTGCGCCATCACGCTGAAGCGGTCGCCTTATGAGTACGATCATGACCGACACCATTCTCGATCGCATCGTCGAACAAAAGCGTTTCCGTATCGAACAGCGCCAGAATGAGATTTCCTTGCCAGATTTGCGCCAGAAGGCCGAATCACTAGCCAAGCTTGCGCCGGGCTCAGAGCAACCAGCCAACTTTGCCGCTGCCTTGCGCCAGCCGAAAAGCCTGGGCCTGATCGCTGAGATCAAACAGGCCTCGCCCTCCAAAGGCATCCTTACTCCCTATTTCCATCCAGTCAAGCAGGCATGCGCTTATGCCCAGGCGGAGGTTCAGGCCATCTCCGTCCTGACCGAGGAAGATTTTTTCCTCGGTTCGGACGAACATTTGCAGGCAATCCATGCGGCGGTCCACCAGCCAATCCTGCGCAAAGATTTCACCATCGACCCCTGCCAGATCTATGAAGCTCGTCTACTCGGCGCTTCGGCGATTCTCCTGATTGTCGCGATCCTGTCAGACAGTCAGCTGCGCGAATTCATCAGCCTTGCCCATTCGCTGCGGCTCGATGTTCTGGTCGAGGTCCATACGCTGGAAGAACTGATGCGGGCTATTGATTGCGGCGCTCAGATCATCGGCATCAACAACCGCGACCTCAAGAGCTTCCATGTCGATCTCGGCGTGACCGAGCGCCTGGCTGGGATCATTCCTAATGACCGGACCGTTGTCTCCGAAAGCGGCATCGTCACAGCTCATGATATGGCCCGCGTCTACCGCGCCGGCGCTCATGCCGTCCTGGTCGGTGAGACCCTGATGCGCGCTGGAGGCAGCCCGGAGTCGGTCGCCGCCACCATTCGCCAGCTGTATGCGGAGATGCCAGGATGACCCGGATCAAGTTCTGCGGTCTGCGCCGTCCTGAAGACATCGCGCTGGCCAATCAATTCCAACCGGACTACATCGGCCTGATTTTTGCGCCAGGCAAGCGCCAGATTTCGCCTGAGCAGGCTGCCAACCTGGTGGCCAAACTAGACTCCCGGATCAGGCCAGTCGGTGTTTTTGTCCATGAAACGATCGATCGGATCGTAGCAATCTCCGCTCAGGTCGGACTCGCTGCGGTACAATTACATGGAGACGAAGGCCCAGCTGAATGGGCGGCGTTGCGTCAAAAACTACCCTTCAGCACCGAAATCTGGCAGAAACTGGCCATCCCGCTCGATCCGGCTGAAGCCTCCCAGCGTGCCGAGGCCTTTGAACACACGCTGGCTGCTCTCGATCCCGGCACAGCTCGCCCGGACGTCATTCTCCTCGACACCGAAGTTGGCGGCCAGTCCGGTGGCACCGGCCAGACCTTTCCCTGGCAGCAGCTTGCTGCCTTTGCCCGGCGCCATCCTGTCGCCTGCGCAGGCGGACTCAACCCTGGCACTGTTGCCGCAGCCATCGCGGCTCTGCACCCGTCCATAGTCGATTGCTCGAGCGGTATCGAGCGCAATCTGGAAAAACAAGCCGACCTCATGGATGCTTTTTGCAAAACAGTCCGAAAATTAAACAGCTTCGAAAACCAAACAGTGAGGAAATAAACGATGACACTTAAACCTGCCCCCCAACCTGGTGACAAACCGGGTCGTTTTGGCCCCTTTGGCGGCCGTTATGCTGCCGAAACCCTGATGCCTGCTCTGCTGGAACTGGAGAAATCCTATGCCGAGGCTATGGCCGATCCAGACTTCATCGCCGAATACAAGCGCTTACTCGTGGAATATGCTGGCCGGCCTTCGCTGTTCTACCACGCCGAGCGGTTAAGCCAAGCCTTGGGAACACAGGTCTACCTCAAGCGTGAGGACCTCAACCACACCGGCGCCCACAAAATCAACAACGTGCTTGGTCAGGTCCTGCTCGCCCGTCGCATGGGTAAAAAGCATCTCATCGCCGAAACAGGAGCCGGTCAGCACGGCGTGGCCACCGCAACTGCCGCGGCACTTTTTGACCTCGATTGCACCGTTTTCATGGGCGCCGAAGACATGGAGCGTCAGGCGCTGAACGTCTACCGCATGGAGCTGCTTGGTGCCTCGGTGCACAAGGTGACCTCCGGCACAGCCACGCTCAAGGATGCCACCAGTGAGGCGATGCGTGAATGGACTCGCCGCGCCGCTGATACCTATTATGTCATCGGCTCGGTCATGGGACCCCATCCCTATCCGACCATCGTGCGCGATTTCCAGCGTGTGATCGGCGATGAAATCCGTGAGCAGTCACTGGCTACGCTCGGTCGACTGCCTACCGCTCTGATTGCCTGTGTCGGTGGCGGTAGCAATGCCATGGGCACTTTCTATCCATTCATCAACGACAGCGGGGTGCGCCTGATTGGTGCCGAGGCAGCCGGGGAAGGGATCGATACTCCGCGGCACGCGGCGACCATGGCCTACGGCAAACCGGGCGTTTTCCATGGCATGCATTCACTGTTCCTGCAGGATGACAAAGGCCAGATCGCACCCGTTTATTCAATTTCTGCCGGTCTGGACTACCCCGGGATTGGTCCTGAGCATGCATGGCTTCAGTTATCCGGCCGCGCCGAATACGCTCCCATCACCGACCGTGAGGCCGTTGATGCCTTTACCTGGCTTTCGCGCATGGAAGGCATCATCCCGGCGATTGAGAGCTCGCATGCCGTCGCCCTGCTGCGCAAAATCGCCACCGAATTTGGCCCTGAAGATGTCGTTGTTGTGACACTTTCCGGACGCGGCGACAAAGACGTCGCTGCAATCCAGGCTTATCAGCAGGACCACGGTCTTCTGATGACCGACAACCGGGAGGAATGACCATGGCACGGACCAATCGCATTGAAATCACGCTGGCTCAGCTGGCCGAAAAAGGCCAAAGGGCCCTGATCCCTTTTATCGTGGCCGGAGACCCTGACCTCAAAACTTCCCTGGTCATCGCCCGCGCCCTGCTTGAAAACGGTGGCGACATCCTGGAAATCGGCGTCCCATTTTCCGATCCCAGCGCAGATGGTCCGACGATCATGGCCGCCGATGCCCGTGCGCTGGCCAATGGAGTATCAATCGTCGATGCCTTCCATCTGGTGCGCGACCTGAGGACAGAGACCGACAAACCGATCCTGTTCCTGTTGTACTACAACACGATCGTCCAGATGGGCCTTGACCTGTTTTTCACCACCTGCCACGAGGTCGGCGTCGACGGCGTGATCATCCCGGACTTGCCAGCCGAAGAGCAGGATGAGGCCGCCCCGATTGCCACCGCGCACGATGTAATCATCACGCGCATGGTCTCACCGTTGTCCGGAGATCGACTCCAGAATCTGGCCCGTACGGCCCGCGGTTTCCTGTATTGTGTGGCTGCCCTCGGTGTCACCGGCGAGCGCAGCGAATTAGCCGCTGACCTGAGCCGTTTTGAACGGGCCACCCTGGCAGCCAGTCCGATCCCTCGTGCTCTTGGCTTTGGCATTTCCACCCCGGAACAAGTCCGCGAACTGGCTGCGGGCTGGGACGGCATTATTGTCGGCAGCGCGCTGGTCCGCCGAATCGGCGAAGGATCTGCCGAAGGTCTGGATGCCCATCAGCTGGCTAAGCGTCTGGGTGACTATCTCGCATCGCTGCGCACAGCACTCGACGAGGGCACCGCGTCTGTCCAGTCTTCAGTCCAATCCTGATTTGGAGGCACCCCATGGTTGAAAATCGCCTGCCCCTGTCACCAGACCGCGCCGCCTTTCTCGAGCTGGCCCGAACCTATCGCATCGTGCCGGTCTCGGTCCGTATGCCGGCAGATACGGTCACACCGATCTCACTCTTCCAGCGTTTCGACGACCAGAAGCAGTCTTTTTTGCTGGAATCGGTTGTTGGCGGCGAGCGCTGGGCCCGGTTCTCGATCATGGGTCGTCGTCCGCTTCTGCGCCTGATGAGTCGCTCCCGCCAGGTCGATCTGGCCTATGGCGACCAGCCACTGGCTGCCGTCGATGCCCATTCCCCACTCGACCTGATCCGTGACCTGCTGAAAAACCACGCTCTGCCGCCAGCGCCGGCTGAGGAAGGTTTCCGCTGTGGCCTGGTGGGTCATTTCAGTTATGATTTCATCCGCTATCTCGAGCTGCTGCCCGATGAGAACGAGGATACGCTGAATCTGCCTGATTGTGAGCTGATGGCCCCTGGCGAAGTTGTGCGCTACGACCATTTAAAAAACGAAATGACTCTGATCTGCAATGTCCTGGTCTCGGACGACGCAGAGCGCGATTACAGCCAAGCCTCCACCAGCCTGTTCGGCCTGATCAGCCAGCTGTTCGGACCGCAGCCAGGCCATTTACCTGTTGCCCTGCCCCATGCCAGTCGCCGCTCGATGAAGCTCGATTTCATCTCCAATGTCAGTAAAGAGGATTTCCTGAACCAAGTGCGCCGGGCCAAGGATTACATCCGCGACGGCGATGTTTTCCAAGTCGTGCTCTCGCAGCGGTTCTCGGCAACCTACAAAGCCGATCCTTTTGCCATCTATCGCGCGCTGCGCCATGTCAATCCGTCGCCTTATCTGTTTTTCGTCCGCCAGTCCAGCGCGATTCTGATTGGCGCCTCGCCAGAAATGCTCGTTCGACTCTCTGGCAAGCGAATCGAAACCTGCCCGATCGCCGGCACGCGCCCGCGCGGCCAGACGGTGGAGCAGGATGACCAGCTCGCGTCCGACCTTTTGGCAGACACCAAGGAGCTGGCTGAGCATGCCATGCTCGTCGACCTGGCTCGCAATGACGTCGGCCGGATCAGCCGTTTTGGCACCGTCGCCGTCCGCGATTTCTGCCATGTTGAGCGTTTTTCCCATGTCATGCACTTGGTCAGCGTCGTCGAAGGCGAGCTGTGCGAAGATCGTTTTGCGATCGACGTGCTTTCCGCCCTGCTGCCGGCTGGCACGCTCTCCGGTGCGCCTAAAATCCGCGCCATGGAGATCATCGACGAGCTCGAAACCCTGCGCCGCGGCCCCTATGGCGGCGCTGTCGGCTATCTTGGCTTTGACGGCCTGCTCGATACCTGCATCACGATCCGCACTGCGGTTCTCGCCAACGGCAAGATTCACGTCCAGGCCGGGGCTGGCATCGTCGCCGACTCCGTCCCGGAAACCGAATACCAGGAGACCGTCAACAAGGCTATGGCCCTCTTTTCGGCTATCAATCAGGCAGGTGACTATCTATGATTCTCTTGCTCGATAATTTCGACTCGTTCACCTATAACATCTACCAGATGGTCGGCGAGTTCCACCCCGACCTCGAGGTCTACCGCAACAATGTCCTGACCCTCGCAGACATCGAGACGATGAATCCTTCGCACATCATCCTCTCCCCCGGGCCTGGTTACCCTGCCGACGCGGGGATCATGTCTGCCGTGATCCGCTATTTTTCCGGTAGAATCCCCCTGCTCGGTATTTGCCTCGGCCACCAGGGAATCGGCGAAGCCTTCGGCGCCCGGATCGTCCACGCCCCTGTCCCCGTTCACGGCAAACGCTCCACCATCGAGCTCGACCGCAGCTGCCTGATGTTTGCCGATTTGCCCGCGCGGATCGAAGTCGGCCGCTACCATTCGCTGATGGTCGATCCTGAGACCCTGCCCGACTGCCTCACAGTTACCGCCACAAGCGAAGACGGCCTGATCATGGCTCTCCAGCACAAGACCCTGCCCGTCTTCGGACTGCAATTCCATCCCGAATCAATCCTCACCGATGAAGGATCGAAGATGCTGCACGCCTTTGTCGAGAAAACATGAAAACAACCGGTCCCGGATTATGCTGAAAGTCACCTTGCTCTTTGTCGGTAAAAAGATCGCCGCGCCTACGCTGGCCGGCCTGCAGGAATACAAAAAGCGCCTCTCCCAGAGCTGCCAGCTCGGCTGGAAAACCGGTGTCGAGCCCCCGGCATTGAGTGAAACAAGCGGCGGTGAAACCAGCCAGGCAGGCCAGATCCTGACCGTCCTCCTCGACCGCACCGGCCAATCCTACACCTCCCCCGAGCTCGCCCGCCAGATCCAGACCTGGATGACCAGCGGCACCAGCCAGCTGATGTTTTACATCGGTGTGCCGAATTTGGGACGGCGTCCCAAATTCGGCACACTCTCGCTTTCGCCTGTGGCTCTAAGCTCGGACACTGCTGGTCTCCTCATGGCAGAACAAATTTACCGGGCGTTTCGGATCCTGGAGGGGAAGGCGTATCATAAATAGGTGTGGCTGCAATCAATGGCCGCAACAGGACGGGGTTCCTTGCTGGTCTCGATGTCCATCCATCGCTCCAGCGGCAAAATGGCAATCAGGCCGAGCCCGCCTTCTCCTTCTCCTTCTCCATCTCGCCTTCATACCGCTTAAAGCCAGGCGTTTGCGAGAATTTCGAGCAGGATCAGTCGTGCCATCTGGTGGGTGAAGGTCATCTGGGATAGCAGGATGCGCTCGCGACAGCTGCGAAGCAGGTCGGGGGCGAGGCCATTGGAGCCGCCAATCAAAAAGACCAGATCACCCTGGGCCAAGTCACGCCAGCGTTCGAGCAAGGGACGAATCGTACCTTCGTCGTCGGGTTTGACCCACTGGCCAGCAAGGTCAAGCGCGACCAGATGGTCTGCCGGCCGCAAACGCGCCCTGATTCGCTCGGCTTCAGCAACCAGTGCTTTTTCAACTGGCCACTGGTCGGGGCTGTCCTCGACTTCAATGAGCTCGGTCGGGCAATGGCGCGCCAACTCCCGCCGCGCTGTCTCAATGGCGTCGCGCAGGTAGGGCTCGCGGACTCGGCCCGGCGAAATGATGCGGATATTCACCAGATGACGGGGTCGCTGGTGGTGAAACGTCGGGCGACGGAGACATCGAGATCGCGGCCGATCAGGGCACCTTCAGCCTGGAGATGATCGCGCACCGTCTGCAGCGCCAGCTCAGGATAGTTGTTTTCTTTGCTCAAATGGGAGAGGACGAACCGCTCGGTACCACGCGCCAGGAAGTGCAGAATGGCCCTGGCACTATCCCCATTGGACAAATGGCCGAAATCACCAGCGATGCGTTGTTTCAAGGGCGGCGGATAGGAACCGGCAGCCAGCATGATGGGGTCATAGTTGGATTCGACCAGGATGATCCGGCTGCCGCACAGCTGGTTCAAAAGCTGCGGATCCGGCCAGCCGAGATCGGTGCAAACAGCAACAGAACCGTGCTCCGTGGCGATTTTGAAAGCGACGGATTCAGCGGCATCGTGTGAAGTTCGGTAGCCGGCTATGGACAGGTCACCGACGATAAAGTCAGAACCGCTGGTGAAGGGCCGGATCAGGTCTTCCGGAACCTTGCCCAACGTGCTGCGTAAGGCTTGCAGGGTCCCACCGTTGACATAGAGCGGCACGTTATGGCGACGCAGCAGGGCACCGATAGACCGAGCATGATCGGTGTGCTCATGCGTCACGAGTACACCCGTCAACTGACTGGCGTCTTCGCCAATCTCCGAAAGAGCCTGCTCAATATCGCGCAGGCTGACTCCGGCGTCGATCAGGATCCGGGTGTTGTCGCTGCGAACAAAGATCGCATTGCCACTTGAACCGCTGCGCAAGGCGCAGACTTTGACCGAGTTCAATTTTCAACGCGCGTGATATCCGCGCCGAGCGAGCGCATCTTATGGATGAAATTCTCATAGCCGCGCTCGATTTTGGCAATGTCGGTGACTTCCGTCGTGCCTTCAGCCACCAGGCCAGCCAGGACCATGGCCGCACCGGCACGCAGATCGCGAGCGGTGACGATGGCACCGGTCAGCTGGTTGACCCCTTCGATAATGGCCATCTGGCCGGAGGTCATGATCTGGGCTCCCATCATTTTGAGCTCGTCGACATATTGAAAGCGGTTGTCCCAGACGGTCTCGAGCATGCGGCTGGTACCAGGCACCGTGCAAAGCAGGACCGTGGTCTGCGGCTGCAGGTCTGTCGGGAAGCCCGGGTACGGGATCGTTTTAAAACTGGCAGGCTGGAGATTCTCCTCGGGATCGATCCAGACCCGGATCGAATCATCGCCGACTTCAAGCTGAGCACCCATTTCCTCAAGTTTGGCGGAAAGGGGTTCCATGTGCTTGGGAATCAGGCCATGGACCGTGACATCGCCGCGTGTGATAGCCGCTGCGATCATATAGGTGCCAGCTTCGATCTGGTCTGGGATGACGGCGTAGGAACAGCCTGCAGGCAGGACAGGCGTACCGGTGATGCGGATGACATCGGTGCCTGCACCTCGGATATTGGCTCCCATGGTGTTTAAAAAGTTGGCCACATCGACGATATGGGGTTCTTTGGCAGCATTTTCTATGACAGTTGTGCCTTCAGCTTTGGTCGCCGCGATCATGATGTTGATCGTAGCTCCGACACTGACCACATCGAGGAAGATGTTTTCGCCTTTGAGCGAATCGGCATGCAAAGTGATCCGGCCATGCTCAATCGTGGTGCGGGCGCCAAGCGCCTCAAAGCCTTTCATATGCTGGTCGATCGGCCGGGTGCCGAAATTACAGCCGCCGGGCATCAAAATCGAGGCGCTGCCAAAACGGCCCAGCATCGCGCCCAGTAAATAGTAGGATCCGCGGATGCTGCGCACACGCTCGTGCTCAGCCACATAGGTATGGATGGGCTGCGGATCGATGTACAAGCTGCCTTCGGCATCATGGCGGATTTCCGCACCGAGGGCTTTAATGATTTCCAGGAGGACATTGATGTCGGCAACGTCTGGGATATTCTCGATCTTGCAGGGTCCATCCAGCATGGTGGCCGCGGCAATGATCCCCAGTGCGGCATTTTTCGAGCCGCTGATCGTCACGTCTCCGGTCAGGCGGTTGCCGCCTCGCACAAGATAACTGGCCAAGGAGTTTCCTCTTTTCTCAATAAGATTAGCCGGATCAGGCAATGCAACAGGCGGCAGGAGACTGATCCGTGTGGCTGTCGGC
>DIFN01000065.1 GCA_002419145.1 Mageeibacillus sp. UBA5747
GCCAGAACAGCGTACAGCGCCTCGACCGAATGTCCTTTGGACAGGATCAGGCGATCACGGCCCGGCATTTTCGGATGGGCAGGATCGACATTCATCTGCTTGAAATACAAGGTTGTCAGGATGTCTGTGACACTGAAATCGCCGCCGATATGTCCGGCTTTGCAGTGGACGATCGTGTCGAGAATGTCCTGACGGATCTCAAACGTCTTGGCTTTCAGATTTTCCATGGTTCTTCTCCCCGTTGTGGCTTTCTTGCGCTAGGTTCTTGTCCAATACACTGTCGCGTTCGATGAATTCAGTGCAGATCTGAGTTTTGGAGCAGATTTTTCGCTCACCAGTCAGCCGATCGACCAAGCGCCGGACTGCGGCGGCACCCATTTCCTGTTTAAAGACCCGGACCGTCGTCAGCGGTGGCGATGCGATTTCGCAAAAAGGCATGTCATCAAATCCAATCACCGAGACATCTTCCGGGATGCGGTACCCAGCATCCTGCAAAGCTTTGCAGGCACCCAGAGCGATGTTGTCATTGTCGGCAACAAAGGCAGTTGGCAGCAGCTTGCCGGTGGCCAGAATGTCGCTTAGATCTTTCCTGGCTCCTTCCATGCTCGGATCAAGCTCCAGTATGAAGTCTGGATCCAGGTCCAGGCCACAAGAGCGTACCGCGCGGTGAAACCCGTATTCCCGGAAACGGAAATTCTGGATCGCAACCTTGCTTTTCAAGTAACCGATCCGGATATGGCCTTTGCCAATCAAATAGCGGGTGGCTATGAAAGTCGAATCGGTATTGTCGATGCTGACGGTGTCAAAGTCCATCGATTCCAGCCAGCAATCCAGCAGAACCAGCGGGGTGAGAGATCCGGCAAACAATCGGGCATCACTTTCGGCAAACTCAGTGGCCAGGATCAGGTTAGCGGCCGTCCGGTCATGCAGAATCTGCGCGAGTTGATTGTCAAAGTCCAAGGCACTCCAGTCCAGATGGCTGATGATCGTCGAGTAACCCAGACGGTGGCATTCACTTTCAACTCCAGCCATCAGAGCAGAAAAGAACGGACTGTCATTGACAATCTGGCCATGTTTGCGGCAGACCACGAGGCGAATCTTACTGATCCGGGTCGCTGGCCGATAACCGGCCTGCTGGGCAACTTGCCAGATTTTACTGGCGGTTTCTGGATTGACTGTTTTTTTCCGGTTCAAGGCATTGGAGACCGTTGCAGGCGAGAAACCGGTCAATTCGCTTATCTGCTTGATGTTTGGTTTCATCGTGCCCTCACCTTCTAAAATGATTTTAAAATATATTGCTAAAATTTTCAAGCAATATTTAAATATTTCTTCAAATATTTTGGTCAATTAGCTAAATTATTTTATTTTGCAGCCAAATATCTCTATGTATTAGCAATAATCAAATTTTTTCTCGTCAACTCTCCGATTTAACTCAAGATTCTTGACAAACCTTCTTAAAATATTTTAAATAAACATTGTAAATTCATTCAATCATGATCGGCCACTGTTATGAGGAGATTCACCATGAAAAAAGCGTTGTACCAGGTGCCGTCCAACAAGCAAATCCGAGTCATCATCGACACCGATGCCTATGCCGAGGGCGACGATCAGTTCGCCATCGTCCACGCCCTTTTGACACCGAAATTCGATGTAGTAGGGCTCATTGCCGCACAATTTGGCACACGGGATTTTGCGGACAGCATGGATCAAAGCTATCACGAGATCAAAAGGGTCCTGTCCTTGATGAACATTAAAAAGCCCGTCTACAGAGGCGAGCTTGCTGCTTTGCCAGATGAAAAGACACCCGGAAATTCCGAAGGTGCCCGGTTCATCCTGGCCGAAGCGCTTAAAGAAGACGAACGGCCGCTGTTCGTTCTCAACCTGGGTGCCGTAACCAACTTGGCCTCGGCTTATCTGATGAATCCGGACATTGCTGGTCGCCTGACTGCGATCTGGATCGGCGGCGGTTCTTACAACGGCAAGGCAATGCTGGATTTCAACGCCGGCAACGACCTCCACGCGGCCAATCTTCTGTTGAAATCAGACATCGAAGTCTGGCAGATTCCTTTGTCGGCCTATACCCAGATGGAGGTCTCTTTCCACGAATTATTCGCTAAAATCCAGCCCTGTGGCGAAATCGGCAACTATCTGGTCGAAAACCTGCTGCGTGTCAATGAAGTTGAATGTGCGATGAATTTTGACGACTGGGCCTTTGCCAAAAACGCCAGCAAAGGTGCCAAGACCATGATCATCCGCTCCGGTGAAGGCTGGTCGCTGGGTGACAGTCCCGCCGTCGGTGTCCTGATCACATCTCAGGGCAAATTCATGGAAACGCGCAAAGCCCAGCGGATCAACGCCGACGGAGCTTATGGGGAGTTTTTCGCCGATAATCGGCTGATCCGCGTCTATCACAGCATCGACAGCCGCGTCATCCTGGAAGACATGTTCGCCAAGATCGGGTATCATTTCGGTGTGTAGAGATCAACAAGACCTGTGGGGAGTTGGATTGAATGATGGACACTGTGATCCTGATCCGTGTCTGTGGGATGATCGGCATTGTGGCTTCACTGGTCATGATTGTTGCCGATACCATTTTCTTGGGGCAAAGTGATCTGATCACGGGACTTCTGGTCTACTTTATCGGCATGGCTCCAGGGGCACACGTGTATTATGCTAATAACGGCATCATCCAGGGCGTGCGCAAGAAATTGCCGGAAGATTCGCCCGAAGTTAAAGTTCTGGATACGGTCAGCCTTGATCAGCAGCGAATTTTCCTGGGAATGGGCATCATCATTTTGGCCGTCTATCTCCTCGGTTCGATCGCCTTGTCCATCCTGCTCCTGACAGGGAAAACGAGTTTGCCCGTGTGGATGGCAGCCATCAATCCCTTTATCCTGACTGCAGCGGCCTATACGTCCTCCCACTGGGCCCCGCCGGCGATCAGTGGTTTCTTGTCCCCGGTCAGTGTGTATGTCGGTGTACTACCCATGCAAATCTTGATCCTGGTCCAGATGTGGAACGGATAAGACGATCCATTTACGACCCTGGATTTCTCTTCTGCTCTTCACCCAATTTGCCTGACACTGCGGCGGCTGACCAGTTCAGTCGCCACTTCGATGCGCACGACTTCATCGACCGTGCCTTGCATCCGGTCGAGCAGGCGATCGACAGCCAGTTTACCCAGGCTGTGCTTCATGACTTTTACTGTTGTCAGAGGCGGGTCGATGATTTCACAGTAAGGCAGATCGTCAAAACCGATGATCGAAATATCCCCGGGAATGGCGTAGCCATGCTCTTTGATCGCCTTCATCGCGCCAAAGGCGATGATGTCGTTATCGGCAAAAAATGCTGTCGGTAAATCCGGTTTTAGATCGAGCCAGTCGGAAACGCCGCGATAAGCACCATCGATTGAGGGTTCAACAGCACAGGTATATGCGGGCTCCAGCGTCAGGCCGGCGGTGGCCAGAGCACGCACAACGCCCAGCTCACGCTGGCCGAAGTTGTAGATCGGGAAGGTGCTTTTCAGATAGCCGATCCGGCGATGGCCCTGACGAACCAGCTCGCAAACCGCATCATAAGCCCCCTGGAAATTGTTGATCAACACCGTGTCGCTTTGTCCATCGGCCAAACTGCCATCGAGCACAACCAGCGGGTGCTCCGATTTGAAAAACGGGATGAAATCTGACAGCGACAGCTCAGTAGCCAGCAGGATGATGCCATCTTTGGGATTGTTGTGGACGATGGTCATCACCTGGTCAAAACTGTCCGCGTCACGGATGTGTGAGATCATCAATTGGCAGCCATTGCGCCGAGTCTCGGCTTCGATCCCCTCCGTCAAGGCGAGAAAAAAAGGCGTATCCGCAACGACCCGTCCAGCCTTGCGGTAGACGACCAGCCGGATATTGCCCTGGACCGTGCGTTCCGAACGCAAACGAGCGGTGCCGGCGCCATAGCCGAGCTGTTTGGCCAGCTTGATCACCTGGGCGCGTGTTTGCTCATTGACACCCGGCCGGTTATTCAAGGCCAGGGAAACGGTTGCCGGAGAGACATTCAGTTGTTCAGCCAGATCCTTGATCGTCACACCCATTTTTGTCACCTGTAATTGTTGGATAGTACCATAGTAGCAGATTTCGTATGTCTGGGCAGCCAGGGGATGCGGTTGAAATGGTTGGACCCTGCAGTTACCGAGTGGAAGTGGAGATAGAGGCAGAGGTCGGGCTAGGAACGGGGGTGGGGTAGCCCTGGGGGCTAAGGGTGGCCTTTTTCATGGAAATTGCCACCGCTGGGTGCCAGACCTAATGCTAAAATTGGCCCTGTTTCCAGAATGCGGGCCAGACCCACAGCTGACCTGTTCCAAAGACTGACTCAATGAAAGGAACCATGCCCCGATCGTAGACCCGAACGGTTACCCGTGCGGGGCTAGTTTCCCGCATGGCGCAGTGGGACTCCGTCATGATTCATTTTTCGCATTTTCCACCTTTTTAACAGCTATACTCCAGATGCGCACACTGCGCGAGCTGATCTTAAGAATTGCTGCGATTTCTTCAGGTGTGTGGTTTTTCGAGAAGGCCCACATGGCAAATTCGCGGCGGCTTTTCACAAGATCGGGAGTCCGGCTGCTTGAGCTTTCTTTTCCGGCGAAAGTCTTGTTGTTTCGGCAAGGAGGCAGACGAAAGCTGGGCATTCTGGATCAATTCCAGGTAGATCGCTCGGCCTCTATCCACAGACTTTCCCAACAGTTCATAAAGGCGGTGAGCTTGGACGAGTCCTTCTCTTTTTTGCGCCAGTTCGAAGTGGGCGCTCCATCTGTAATCACCGATTTTCTGTACGATGCCGGCCTTGACAGGGTTAAGCGCAATGTATTTGATAACTGTGCTGAAAGAGTCGGGTTCAATGATTTCTTCGGCCGTGTATCGATTGCCAAGCAAAGCCCCCGATGATTGAGGGGTATGGGCGTAGTGGAGGCCATAGCTGGTGTTCAATCGTTGCATGATCAGATTGATCGGGGTTGATTTCATCTCCAATAACAGCTTGTAGTGATTATCCATCAAGACATCATCAAGGCGGCTAGTATGAGGTTGTCATTTCAGATCTCTGCCAGTTCTCGATCAATCTGGTCGAGCACTGCACCAGAGATTGCCACCAGTGGGTGGCGGGCCATCTCCCGCAGAGGTGACTGGCCGAGGAACCGCATCATGCCGCGGTTGCCCTGGGCGACATAATCGGGGATATATCGCACCAGCACGGCTTTGGCTTCGGGTACCGCCAACAGCTGGGCCAAGGATCTCTCCGTGCTGTAATGGATCAAGTAGATCTGCGTTGGCTGATAGCAGATCTCATAACGACCTGCGGCCAGACTAAAGGTCACGGTCGAACCAGTCTGCTGGACATCCTCAGCGATTTCCGCCAGGGTCAAACCATTCACCATCACATCAGTCAGATTCGCGTCTGGCAGTTCGACCACCGCAGCAGCGTTGAACGGAATCACGAAGCCATATTTCAGGCTGCCGTCGTCTTCGATCCGCCATTCGCTTTCATAGCGGCCGACGGCAGAATCCAGGGTCGCGCGAGCCCATCTCAGACGGCCATGGGGTTGAGGTGCCAGGCGAGCTTTCCGGAAGCCTGGCGCAGTCTCGAGCGGCCGAATCCCGGTCAAATTGCGGTACATCCATTCGACGATCGAGCCATAGGCGTAATGGTTGAGGGAATTCATGCCCAGTTCGCCGAAATGGCCATCGGGCAAGATCGAGTTCCAGCGCTCCCAGATCGTGGTCGCGCCCATCTTGACCTCATACAGCCAGCTCGGGAATTCGTTGTTGAGCAGCAGCTGGTAGGCCAGATCGTTCATACCATTTTCCGACAGAACCCGGCAGATGAACGGTGTACCGACAAACCCGGTCTTGAGATAGTAGTTGTTCTCTGCCAGTTTGCTGCGCAAGGCAGATGCTACGCGGGAGCGGAACGACTCTGGAACGAGGTCGAAATGCAGCGCAACCACATAGGCTGTCTGGGTGTCTACCGCGAGACGGCCCGTTGACGTGATGAACTCCGCAGCAAACGCCCGCTTGACCTTGTCTGCCAACTGATGGTAGTGGTCTGCCGCAGCCGTATCCCCCAGGATTGCGGCGGTTTTGGCAACCAACTCGGTTGAGTATTGGAAAAATGCGGTTGCGATCAGGTCTGTCGCTGTACCACCCATCGGGGTAAATGGATCAGCCCCATCGAGGGCCAGCCAGTCGCCGAACTGGAATCCTCGAGTCCACAGGCCGCTCTCATCCGCTTGGGAGACGATGTAGTCAACCCAGGCTTTCATGCTGATGTACTGCTGTTTGAGGATTGCCGGGTCGCCACTATGCAGGTAGACATTCCAGGGAATGACTGTTGCCGCATCCCCCCAGACCGCAGCCCCACCAGCCATGAAACCTTCCTTGTCATTCTTGCCCATGCCGAATGAAGGGACAAAATTGGGCACGGCGCCGTCGAGATCCTGTTGTTCCTGAGCCAAGTCATAGAGATATTTGGCAAAAAAGGCCGCGCTGTCCATGTTGTAGCAGGCGGTGCCGGAGAAAACGCAGGCATCACCGGTCCAGCCCATGCGCTCATCGCGTTGCGGGCAGTCGGTCGGCACATCGAGGAAATTGCCTTTCTGGCCCCAGAGCGCATTCAAAAACAGCCGGTTGACCTCTGGGTCTGAGGTCTCGACCGTGCCCGTCTGGGCCATTTCGGAGTGGACCACACACCCGGTGAAATCCTTAAGGTCCGGCTCACCCGGCCAGCCTTCGATCTTGACATAGCGGAAACCATAGAAAGTGAAATGCGGCTCGACAATCTGCGTCTGGCCATCCGAGATGTAGGTGAATTCAGCTTTGGCCGTGCGCAAGTTTTCCCGGTAGAAACAGCCATCCTGCATCTCCTCGCCGTGAGTCAGGACGATTTTTGTCCCAGCCGGTGCCGAGGTTGTAAAGCGTAACCAGCCGACCATGTTCTGGCCCAGGTCGATGACCCATTCATCTTTTGGCGTCTGGATCAGGCGGGTGGGTTGAATCTCCTCCATGATCCGGACTCGCAAGCTGCGGCGTGCCTGCAGCCGGTCAAATCCGAGATCCAGTGAACGCACGCCTTGCCAGGCCAGGTCATTGAATCCAGGGCTCGACCAACCCGCAGGCTGGCGACGAGCATCACGGATTTCACCGTCATAAATATTGCTGTCAATCACCGGTCCAGCAGTTGCACGCCATTGATCGTCGCTGCCAAAGACCATTTGGCGGCCATCGGCCAAGGTCACGACGAGTTCACTGAGCAAAGCAAAGCGGTCGCCATAGAGCTCCTCGCCATAGTTGTCAAACCCAAACCGGCCTTTGTACCAGCCATTGCCGAGGCGCACACCGATGGTGTTATCACCAGCCTGCAGCAAGTCGGTCACGTCGTAAGTCTGATACTGGATCCAGTGGTCATAGGCATTGCAAAAAGGGGCCAAATACTCGTCACTGACCCTTTGGCCGTTGATTTCGGCCTCATACAGACCCAAGCCGCAGATCGACAGCCGGGCACGGGTGATTTCACCGTCGAGGGCAAAATCGCGCCGCAGCAAAGGATGCACGGTCCGGTCGAGCCAGGCTG
The DNA here is from genome assembly GCA_002419145.1 of Mageeibacillus sp. UBA5747. Lineage (GTDB taxonomy): Bacteria > Bacillota > Clostridia > Saccharofermentanales > UBA5734 > UBA5734. The sequence goes on from DIFN01000065.1 coordinate 7,621, forward strand.
GCGTGATCCACTCGGCCTGCCAGGGTACGTCCATTTTGGCCGTTTCAAACCAGGCGGTTGGGCTGGTGATGACGCCTGTATCGGTCCAGACCGTAACCCGCCAGAAATATCGTGTACTGGGCGTGAGTGCCAGGTCCAATTCAAACCTCAGGCTGTCGAGAGCCGGGTCTTTACCGGTGTCGTAGACCAGAGAGGTGAAATCAGATTCCAAAGAAACCTCTACCCGCGCTGCCAGTTGGACTTTGGCCTCATCCACAGCGGTCACCCAGCTCAGGCGCGGCTGGCCGAGATTAAATCCGAGCGGATTTTCAATGTGATTACACTTCATGTTGACAATAGGCATGGTATCCTCCCGAAAAAAGTTCATTCAGTCATACGACCAATCATCGGATTGTTTTTTGATTCGTATGATTGGATATGTACAACTCATTCTAAGCGCTGGCAAAAGTCAGGACACAACGATTTCCACACCCCAGGGTTTCAGTTCCAGAACATCCTGTTTCCGGTATTCCAAACCATCCAGCAGGGACTTGGCACGGGCAAATGGATGTAAAACCTGGATTGTCTCAGTGGAATAGTTGAAATAAAAACGCACGGTTTCACCTTTTTCATTGCGACCGCTTTTCGTAATAGCCGGAAATCTCAGAGTCTGGGCCGGTCCGACCAGCCCTGCCTCGTCCGCCACTTCACGAACCAGCTGCTCGCACACTGCAGGACCGGGCTGGCAACCGACATAGGTCGCGCTGCCCTGACCGCAACGATTGCGTGTGATCGCGGCATATTCACCCCAGACCGGATGCTCATAGCAAGCCCAGACTTGGGCACCCTGCGGCGACAACAGCTCCATGAATCCAGAAATCACACACGCTGCGGGGGATAAATCGCCCGGCTTCGTCACATTGAGCTGGACACCCTCGGCCATCGTGAACTGACTGTAGGAAACGCCACAAACGTCGCGAATCCGTCCCGGCTGGAGCTCGGCCCGGACTTTGACATCTGCATCGGCGAACCCGCTGCGCTGGCCGTAAATCACATGGCCGCCGGTAGCAACATACGCATTGAGCCGGTCGAGCAGGTCAGCGCCGGCCGCGTAGAGCGCCGGGACAATCACCAGCCGGTAGGAATCGAGCGCCGGGCTCTCCGGATCGATCAGGTCGCAGCCGATGTTCAGGCGATACAGGGCATCGTAATAGCGACGAACGTCATCGTTGTAGCTGATGCCCTGGAAGAGCTTGAAGGCCTCAAGCGCCGCATAAGCCTGGTTGCTAACCAGGATGGCCACCTCGTTCTGAATGGTCAGATTCAGCAGATGCTCGCCATAGCGGGCAAAATCTCGGCCGATCGTCTGCGCCTCGCGATAGGTTGGATTAGGCTGTAAATCCTGGCTGAGCAAACCTTTCCAATAGGTCTCGAACGAGTTGTGGATCGAATGGAAGTGCCAGTAGGCGACCATGGACGCGCCGGCAGCGACATGGCTGAACGCTTGCAGACGCAGCTGACCGGGATAGGGCAGCCACTGCGGGAAGCCCTGAGCCTGGGTCTCCAGCACGAGGTAATTACTGCGTTTCATTGAGCGCGCCAAATCACCGCCAAAGGCAATTTCCGTTCCGGTCAGATGGCTCTGACTGGGGTGGTAAATATCCACTCCAGCGATGTCAAATGCTTGGGCGGCCGCAAAATGATCGACGTCCGGCTGGACCCCATAGGAATAGCCGCGCCATTCGAGGTCGAAATTTTGCGTGACAAACTGGCCGGGTTTTTTATATTCGTTGATCAGGTTGACCTGCCAGGTCAAAAACTCGGTCACCAGCTGTCGTTGGAAGGCTTGGAATTCGGCCTTCAGACTGCCGTTGATCGTGCCGTTTACCGAGGGAAAATCTTCCCAGCTGTTGATGCGATTGCTCCAGTAGTCCAAGCCATAGCGGGCATTGAGCTCATCCAGAGAGGCGAATTTGCCCTGCATGTAGGCAACAAAATGAGCCTGGACGTTGGCACCGCAGGTGTTGTAGTGCTTGGTCTCATTGTCTGCCTGGTACCCGATCACGGTCGGATGGTCACAAACATGAGCGATCAAGGCTCGAATCACCCGCTCGGCATGGAAGCGGTAGGCCGGGCAAGTGATGTCCATGTTTTGTCGGGCGCCGTATCGGCCTGGACCAGCCGGGGTAACTGCCAGGACCTCCGGATGTGCCCGCACCAGCCATGTCGGCACCGCATAGGTTGGAGTCCCGACGATCACATCGATTCCGGCCGCATGCATCGCAGTAAGCACCCGGTCAATCGAGGTGAAATTGAACACGCCACTTTGCGGCTCCAGTGTACTCCAGGTCGACTCGGCAATGCGCACGGTGTTGATCCCCGCCGCCAGCATCAGCGCAACATCCTGCTCCAGGCGGTCATAGGGCATGTATTCATCGTAGTAAGCGACGCCGTAGCGCAGACGATCCAGTTTGAACATGGAAAAGGCCTCCTGTCGTGGGCTTAGCTGACCAGTATCTGAAACTGGCAAACGGTGACTGAAGCAGCCGGCAGAGTCACTTGCCATGTTTGGTCGTGGCCCTGCGGTACCGGACCCTCCTGGATGCAAACCAGGTTCGGGTGCTCTACCGAATTGTAGTCGGTCGGGTGGTCACTGGCCAGCAGGCGCGAAGATACAAACCGCACAGCTTGGTCAAAGACCAGTTCAATCGTCTGTTCTGCTGCCAATTGAGCATGGATCAGGTTGATGCTGACAAGTCCGTTCTTTTCTGATGCAAAACTGAATAACTCCGGCACCGTCTGGGCCAAAGTCGTCGCTGTCAAATCAAGTTTTAGAATCTGACCACCGCGATGGACTTGATACAAATCGAACACATGGTAATGGGGAGTCAGGATCGTGTGTTCGCCCTGTGTCAGGATCAGGGAATTGAGGACATTGACCGTCTGGGCCATACAGGCAGCGCGCAGCTTGTCACTGCTGCGGTGGAAAATATCGAGTGTGATCGCCGAAGTCAGTGCGTCGCGCATGGTGCTTTGCTGCCACAAAGCCGATGGAGCACCCGCAGTCATCTGATGCCAGTTGCCCCATTCGCCAATGATCAGCTGGCAATGGTGCTCGTTCGCAAACGGTCCTTCTGCCTGTGGGTATCCGGCGAGTCCCTCCTGGATCAGATCATACTGCTGCAAAATCACGGACTCGATCTCCATGGCGCCCGACAACACACGATACCAGTCCTGCTCGGAAAAATCGGTCACGGTGTCCGCCGGATCCTGGATATTCCAGTTGTAGAAATGCAGGTCGAGGGCATCGAGACGCGGCTGGCGGAATTCCCCGAACGCTTTGAACAGGCTTTTTGTCCATTCAATCCGCTCTTTCGGTTTGTTGCCGTCTGGTCCGACTGCGATCAGGGTCACCGGTTTTTTCGGTGTCATGTCCCCGCCGAAAACCAGTTTTTCAAAGCTGGGGA
>DIFN01000005.1:0-4033 GCA_002419145.1 Mageeibacillus sp. UBA5747
TGAGTCTCTGGCGCTCCAAGCTACGCGCCTGCAAGTTTTCGAGAACATCATCCAGCGCAGGTATGGATAAGTCCGTGATGCCGTACGGAATTACCAGGCTCCGTGCGGCCTGGACCTGACGCTGCAGCCGGTCTTGCTGTGCCGTCAAGTCTTTTGTCTGCTGCTCGACTCGTGCTTTATGCAACTCCCAATCTGCCTTGGCTGCCTGTGCCTTTCGTTCGGCATTTGCCAAGGCATGTTGAGTATTCGTTACCTGCGCCGTCTGGTCGGTTATTTGCTGGCTGATCGCATCAGCTTGGGCGATGAAGTCTGTCAGTTGTTCGATCGCTTGCTCGATGGCGTCCATTTCCGGAAGATTGCCCTCGGCATAGGGGTGGTTTGTGGATCCGCACAAGGGGCAGGGCTGGCCATCGACCAGTCGTTTGCGCTCGGCTTCGAGGTCAATGATCGTCCGGACCAGACGAGCTTCTTTTTGCAAGGCAGACAGTTCGGTCCGGTAATCACCGAGTGAGCGGTCTTTCAGATGAGACTGCAGGCGGGCCTGGTGCTGTTCCAGGATCGCTTGCTCCTTTTCGATCTGCTGTGTGATCTGCTCCAGCGCCCGGTCAGCCTTGCTGCAAACGGTCGCCTGCCGGTCTGTGTTTGTTTGACTGACTGCTAATTCTTGCTCTCGGCGGTAAATCTCCTCCAGAGTGGCCTGGATCTGTCCGAATTGGGCCGTAATCCCGGCAATCTGGGTCACCAGCGGCTCGTCGGCGGCTGTTTGGGCCAGTGCCTTGGTGATCGTGGTCAGATTTTCCAGAGCCAATGCTAGACTGGCCTGCTCTAGCTCGAGATCTTGTCCAACTTGTTTAAGTTGGAGCGCCAACTGTTTGACCTGTGCTTGGAGCTTTGTGGCAGCCGTGGAGCAGGTGTTTATGTTCCAGTCATATTGCCGTGTGCTCTGAAGGACCGGCTGGATCGCTGCGTGGGCTGCCTGAGCAGTCTGCAAATCTTGTTCCGCCTGAGCGTGCGCAGCTGCAAGACTTGCAGCTGTTTGCTCCAGCTGGGGGAAGCGTCGTTCCAGCTCTGCCAGTGTGTTTTGATCTTTTAGCTGCTCGCGGCGCAGGATGGCCAAGCTGGAATAATCGCTGTCCAAGGGCTGGGCCCGCAAGGCAGCCGCCAGTGATTCACGCAGTGGATCTGCAGCCTGATTCTCCCGGTCCAATTTGTCTTTTTCGTCAGCCAGACCAGCCAATTCGTGTTCCAGCCGCTTCAGGGTCTCATGCCAAGCCAGACCTGCTGCATTCTGCTTTTGTTGCTCAGCCACGGCTGCTGTCTGCTGGCCAAACCGCTCGAGATCTGCTGCCAGCTGGGTTTCCTCCGTTTCGCTCAGGATGGCCACACCCTGGATCTGGTCTTGCAGGTGCTCCAAGGTTTGGCGCTCAGCCCTTTGCCGTTCGTGGACCGCGATGGAAATGTCGCTGTAGATTTCCGTGCCCGTGATCTGCTCGAGGATCGGGGAACGCTCATCGGGGCTGGCTTTCAGGAAGGCGGCAAAGCTGCCCTGCGCGAGCAGGATCGAACGGGTAAAGCGCTCGAAATTCATGCCGGTTTTCTCTTCGATCGCAGCGGCCACGTCGCGCTTTTTATTCTCCAGCAATTTGCCCGTGATCGCATCGGATATCTCGTGGCTGGCTTCGGCCAGCTTGCCATCCGGGCGTTTGCGAGCCCGGTGCTGGCTCCACTGGCAGCGGTAGCGACCGCTCTGGGATTCGAAGACGACCTCGGCATAGCATTCCCCGGTCTGGCGCGACAAGATGTCATTGCCGCTGCTGGTGATTTTACCCAGGCGCGGTGTTTCGCCATACAGGGCAAGCGAGATCGCATCCATAATCGTCGATTTGCCGGCGCCGGTCGGCCCGACGATGGCAAACAGGCCATTGTCAGCATATTCCGGCTGGGTGAAGTCGATCGACCATTCGCCATACAGGGAGTTGAGGTTCATGAATTTGAGGGACAGAATTTTCATGCGGGCAGACTCCTTCGCTTCCTGGGTTCACTCGGCCAGCAGGTCGGCTTCCTGGAGGGACTTGAGAATTTCCGTGTAGGCGGCGACCAGCTCTGGCCGCTCCGAGTCCGGGATCTGGCTTAAGTCGAGGCAGCGTTCAAACACCTCAGCGGGATCGAGTTCATCGAGATTTTCTGCTGCGCTGATGCCAGACAGGGCCTGGGCCGTGACCTGCTGGTTGCGGATCCGGTGGCATTCCATCCGGCTGTCCTGCAGGGCGGCGTCGATCTGTTCGCGCAGATCCGGAACAGGCACTGTGCCGATGTATTCGACCTCGAGCCAGGCGGTGCTCTCCGCGCGGCGCAGGGCAGCAATCCGGTCGAGGATGGTTTCGAGTGGCCCCTGGATGCGCTCCAGTTGCTGGAAACAGGGCACGGACAGCTCCTGAACGGCTGCCTGGTGTCCGGTAAAATCAGCCAGCAGGACGATTTTGTGCTGGCGGGCCTCGCCATAGCCCATCGGGATCGGCGAGCCCGAGTAGCGTCGGGTCGGCATTGCACCGACGGTCTGCGGTACGTGGAGGTGGCCGAGGGCCAGGTAATCGATGGCAGGCGGGAAAATCTGAGCTTCGACATGGGCCAGGGAGCCGATATAGAGTTCGCGGACGCCGTCACCCTCCACGGTCGTCCCGCCGGCGGTGAACAGGTGACCGGTGGCGATAATCGGGATCGCACCAGCCTCCCGGCGCAGCGGTTCGGCGATCCGGCAGACCATCTCGTAGTGCTGCCGGATCCCCTCGGCCAGTTTGGCGTTCTTGGCCTCGATGGTCTCACCGGCCTCGACGGTGCGCAGGTCACGATCGTGCAGGTAGGGCACAGCGCAAACAATCGCCTCCGGCTCGCCTCGCGCATCGCGCAGGACGATCACTTCATCTGCCGGGTCTTCTGGCAGATCGCCAATGACATGGACATTGAGCACCTTCAGCAGGGGCTTGGGCGCATCGAGGAAAGAGGGGGAATCGTGGTTGCCGGCGACGATAATCACGTGGCGGCAGCAGGCAAGCTGCGAAATCCGGTGTAGGAAACCATAGTAGAGCTCCTGGGCCCGGTTGCTTGGCGTGGTGTTGTCAAAGATGTCCCCCGCAACGACGAGGGCATTGACCTGCTCTTGCTCAATCACACCAGCCAACCAGTCGAGGAAGGCGGTGAATTCAGCATAGCGCTTGCGACCATAGAGCGGACGGCCGAGATGCCAGTCGGAGGTGTGGAGAATTTTCATGGCTTGACTCCAAACAGGATTTTAATGGATTGTCTTATTATACTGTACCTGGCATCGCTGGTGCGAGTACCAGCAATCATGTGCCATTTAACTGGTTATATACGCCTTGTCACCGGTGGACCTGATTCCGGACTTCGTCCTGGTCCTCGGTTATCTGGATGATTCGCTGATTTTACCTTTGCTGGCGACAGCGGCCATCAGGCTGATCCCCCCGGATGTCTGGCAGGAATGACTTGGTCAGGCACGAGGTCTTTGGTCAGTAGGCAAGCCAAAACGCTGCTTGTATGCTGTGCTTTTGGTTTTGATCTGGCTATTACTGCTGGGTCTGGTCATTTTAAAGCTTGTGACCTGAACGTAGAGTTTTCTCGAAGCCGATCAGAGTCATCCGCTCGTTGACGACCTCCCGCCCACCAGTGCGGCACTAGCCTGGCTTCTCATACAGGTGGCAATTGAAAATCAGGTCGTAGATTCCCGGCAAACTCATTTTGAAAGGCCTTGCATAGGAATAATTCCGGGCATATTGGATCTTATCTCACCTGGGTCCGGATCCAGCGCATGATGTCCTCGTAAACCTCTTCCCTGCCGATTTCATTCAGAATCTCATGCCGGTAGCCAGGATAAAGTTTGAGCTGAGTTCTTTGAAGTCCGGCTTGCTTGAGCTGGTCATGAGCCTTGCTGGCGCCCTGGCCAAAACCGCTGACCGGGTCCTGGTCACCGGCCAGAATCAGAACCGGTTTGTCCTTGGGGATTTTTTTAACCTGGACC
>DIFN01000005.1:4057-4662 GCA_002419145.1 Mageeibacillus sp. UBA5747
ATGAAATTGCAGCGCGGATCGCTGAGGTGGAAATCGACGATCGCCTCATCGCGGGTCAGCCAGTCGCGTGTCGTCCGGCCACCGGCGAAGGCCTTGTTCAGGTTGGCGAATGCCAGATCATCGACCAGCTTGCTGCGATACCTCGCCCCCCTTGTTGCGCGAATGACCGTCGTCAATGCCTGGCCAAAGGTTAACTCCAAGAGGCTCTGTTGGCCAGTCCCAGACAGGATCGCACCATCGATCTCATCACCGTACGCTGATAAAAAGCAGCGGGTGAAAAAGGATCCCATGCTATGGCCGAAAAGGACCAGCGGCAGGCCTGGGTATTGCTGACGGGCCAGCCGGGTCAGCTGCCGGATATCATCGAGGACGATCCGGTCCCCATCCCGGTCCGCAAAATGGCCCCAGTCCGCCTGTCTTTGCACCGATCCGCCATGGCCGAGGTGATCGTGGCCAAAAACGACCAAGCCCTGCCCGGTCAGATAGTCGGCGAAGCCGTCATACTTGCTGAGCATTCGAAATGTTCGATTGAATATCTGCCAGCGTGTGGACCGGATTATGAATGAGAAGGGGCGCAGCGGGGCACGGCGTGGGCACGCAGCGGG
>DIFN01000069.1 GCA_002419145.1 Mageeibacillus sp. UBA5747
TCTTTTCAGGGTCCCAGACATTGCTAACAATTTCATAGACATAGATCGTCCCGTTTGCATGTTGATGTTGCACCAGCCTGGATTCTTCAGCCATGATCATGCCCTCCAAAACTAGTTACAATTATAACATGTTTCCCAGGGCAAATAAAGAGGCAAATCTCTCGAAATGCCTCGCATCAGGGATTCTTCAGGTTACATTTCAAAGACAGTTACAATTTGGCCGGGAAATTAGGTTATCAGCAAAGAACAACCGCTGACCAGATTGTGTCTGCGGCTGTTGAATTTGTAATTATCGATTGCTAAGACTTCAGGTCACTTCTCAAACTTTTTGAGCTGGTTTTTTAAAGTTTCCAGCTGGCTTTCCAAGTATTTGACTTGGTTTTGCAAAAAAGCCTTTTCTTCATCAGCGTCAAGATCCTGTGGTGCGACCGGATAACCATATCTCATCAAGCGATTACCACGGCCACGGCCATAGCCGTATCCGCAACCATAACCAATGAAAGGTTGTACAGGGTGTCCTGCGCAGGGTCCAAAACCCCTACCGCTCCTCGGTCCTATTCCATAAGGGCCTGATCCATCTCTTCCTGGCATATGAATTCCTCCTTTCTATTAAATTTTTATTCCCGTGTCATTTTGGCACCGCACTTTGGACAGGTGACCTGATTACACGGTTGTGCTGGTGTATGAGGCACTTTCTCGCCGCAAGAAGGACATACACAGAATCCTTCAGGGCCAGCAACCCCTCGACGTCCAAACCCACGACGGAAAAATCCTCCGCCTCTTCGTCCCGGACCCATTGGTCCAGTTCCATCTCCACCTGGCATAGATCTCAGCTCCTTTCGATCCCTTATAGATAGACCCACAAAAAATGAAAAACAATATGAGCTTATGCCCATAATAAGTATGATCTGATTATGGTCTAATGTCAATAATGTCTGTTGGGTTTCATTAGTATGTTATTGACCAATGCCCATAAAGAGCATAAACTAATTATGGGCAAATGCTAATATATTGCCTGGGAAGAATGGTAAACAAGATGAAAGTCGCAGTATCCTCAGTTGGACAAATGATAGACTCGCCAATGGATCCAAGGTTTGGCCGGACTGCCTATTTCCTGATTGTTGATTCCGAAACGATGCAGTTTTCCGTCATTGACAACATCGCCCGCTCTGCTTCGGGCGGAGCAGGTATCGCTGCAGCCCAGGCTGTAATCGATGCTAAATCGGATGCAGTGATCACTGGCCAGTTGGGTCCCAACGCACTCAATGTACTCAGCGATGCAGGGCTGGAGTTGTATCAGGGTATAGCCAGCACAGTTTTCGACAATATGGTTCGATTGAACCAAAATAAATTGGTCCGGATTACCAGCAGCGGCCCAGCTCATCAGGGCTTGGGCGGGATGGGCGGCCAGCATCATCATGGCGGCCATGGTCATCAAGATAATCAATCATGAATATTGCAGTGCTCAGTGGCAAAGGCGGTACTGGCAAGACCACAATCGCCGCAAGTTTAGCCAAGGTAGTCGTCAACAGTCAGTATATTGATTGTGATGTTGAAGAACCGAACGGCTTTTTGTTTTTAAAGCCGGAAATAGCGGAGACCTCTGAAGTCACGGTCCTGGTTCCTTCTATTGATGCAACCCGCTGCACATTGTGCGGTGAATGTGCCCGGATTTGTCAATTCCATGCTTTGGCGGTGACCAAGTCCAGAGTGTTGGCCTTTCCGGAACTTTGCCACCATTGCGGTGCTTGCTTACTGGTCTGTCCAGCTGACGCGATGACTGAGGTCCCCAGGAGGATCGGGGTTATTGAGGCTGATGCTGTGCGTCGGGTTATTCAAGGACGGTTGGATATTGGCGAGCCCGTCGGTGTGCCGATTATTGCTGCCCTGAAAAAGATGGCTGATCCGGAAATGACTGCTATTATCGATTGTTCGCCTGGGGCCTCTTGTGCTGTAGTTCGCTCTCTCGAGAGCTGCGACTTTGCGTTGCTTGTTACAGAACCGACGCCGTTTGGCCTGCACGACTTGAAGATTGCGGCCGAACTCGTCCGCAAAATGAAAATTCCCGCTGGCGTTGTCCTCAATAAAGCCGGTTCAGACAATTCCCTGATTGAAGATTTCTGCTGCGAGACCGATTTGCCGATCCTGATGCAATTGCCGTTTAGCCGTGCCATTGCTGAAAGTTATTCACGATCGAAACTGCCAGTTGATGTCAGTTCGCGATGGATTGTTCGTTTCGAAGAATTGCACCAGCAGATTATCGCAGCTGTGCAGGGTGTGCGCCCATGAGACAAATTGTTTTCATCAGCGGCAAAGGCGGAACGGGTAAGAGCACACTTGTTGCGTCTTTGAGTCTGCTGGTCAGGAACAAAATGCTGGCAGACTGCGATGTTGACGCGCCAAATCTCCATTTGCTGGTCAAGGGCAACCTGATTCAAAAGCAGGATTATTCTGGGGCCAAAATCGCCCGAAATAATATGGACTTATGCATTACCTGCGGGAAATGTCGAGAAGTGTGCCGTTTCCATGCGATCAGCGAGGATTATGAAATCGATCCGTTAAAATGCGAAGGTTGTGCTGCCTGTAGGGTTGTCTGTCCGACTGATGCAATGGATCTGGTCGATGTTAAGACCGGCGAAACTTATGTCACTCAAACAGACCGCGGCACGTTTTCCCATGCGCGACTGGAAATCGGGGCTGAAGGTTCCGGCAAACTGGTCACCGAAGTTCGAAAGAATTTAGCGGACTTCCAGCAGGATGAGGACTGGGTACTGATCGACGGTTCCCCGGGTATTGGCTGTGTCGTTATCGCTTCGATCACTGGCACGGATGTGGTGGTCGCTGTGGCCGAGCCAACACCGACTGGCCGACACGATCTGGACCGAGTCTTGTCTGTCGCGGACCATTTCAGGGTACCATCCTTTGTCTGTATCAACAAATATGACTTGAACCTGACTTTGACCGAGGAAATTATTTCCGACTGCCAGAAGCGTGGTGTTCCAGTGATCGGCCGGATTCCCTATGAACCGGCGATCGTAAAAGCCTTGCAGCAGGGACAGACACCTGTTGAAGCACATCTCGAATCGATTGTCGAACCGATCAAGGCGCTCTGGCAGCAACTGGTCAATTTTTTGGAAAGCCCCAAAAAGTGATTTTACATGATGCAAGAAACATGGTGAACGGAGGTGGAATTCAATGGGAAGACCTGTCAAATGGCGGCGTGTGAGCCAAATGCCGACCGTCCTGCAATTTTCGCCATCCGACCGGTCAGAGCAAACTGCACCGGACAATATCCTGCTGATCGAAGAGTTCGAAGCACTTCGCCTGAAAGACCTTGAAGGAATGGAACAGGAAGAATGTGCCGACCAGATGCAGGTGTCGCGGCCGACATTCCAGCGCATTTTGCTGACTGCCCGGCAGAAAGTCGCCGACAGCCTGGTTCATGGCAAGGGGATCCGGATCGAGGGTGGCAGCTACACTAAAAATATTTGCCCGGTCCATTGCCTGGACTGTGGTCATAACTGGCAGGAGAGCATTGAGACTTTGGCCCGTGAACGGGATGAGTACATTTGCCCGCGTTGCCAGTCCAACCGGATAGTCTGCGCTCCCTTTGAACCTTGTAGCCGGGACCAAGGCAACCGAAACCAGAAATGTCGCCGCAATTGCTGGCGGAAATCATTGAATAGCCGTCTGGAGACCAAAGAAAGTGAGCGTGAGATGAATGTTGAGCATCACGATTCTGACTGAAAACCAGGTCCGGAAGCGCGGATTACTGGCTGAACACGGTCTTTCACTGTGGATCGAGAACAGAAACAGCCGAATTCTTTTTGATGCCGGGCAGACCGATGTTTATCTGAAGAATGCGGCGAAACTTGGGATCGACCTGAATCTTGCCCAATCGATCGTCATGAGTCATGGCCACTATGATCATGGCGGTGGACTGGCCTGGTATCCGCTGGAACACAGACGTCCGCGGGTCTTTGCCCATCCGGATGCGTTTTTGCCTAAATTTGCTGTTTCAAACAATCCCGAGGACCAGCATCGGCCAATTGGCTTGCCTTGGAGACCGGACCAAATCAACCATCTGTCTGACTTGCTGACGTACAATAGATCGACAATGCAGATCGGCGATAACCTGTTCCTCTGTAACGGAATTCCTGCAGTTACTGATTTTGAACCATTGTCCGGAAATTACCTGATAGAGAAGAACGAACAGTTGATGCCCGATGTAATGCATGATGAACAGGTTCTGGTTTGCACTTGTGATCAGGGGTTGGCAGTCGTTCTGGGCTGCAGCCACCCTGGGGTTGTCAATTGCCTGAAGTTTGTCCGCCTATTCTTTTCTGAAATCCCGATCAGGGCTGTTATCGGTGGCATGCACTTGGAACAGGCCGATCCTCACCGCTTGCAGATGACGATTGATTATTTCCGGGAACAGGATATCCAGAAGATTGTCCCGTTGCACTGCACCGGACAGCATGCAGTCTGGACAATGAAGCAAGTTCTCGGCGACCGTGTGATCACGGCCTGCACCGGAGACAAGATTGTGTTCGAGTGAAGATATTTTCAATTCAAAGATAAGCAATAGAAAATAAATCACAGAAAGAAGGAAAATCGATGGATTCCAAACAACCCAGCCACACAGCGAAATCAGGACAAGAGCATGAACACCCTGATTTCAGTCTTGAAAACAACCCAAACAATGATATCAAACGCGTTATAGCCGTGGTCAGCGGTAAGGGCGGTGTTGGCAAGTCGATGGTGACCAGTTTGCTGGCGACCTACATGCAGCGGATTGGTCAGAATCGGGTTGGCATTCTGGACGCGGATATTACAGGCCCTTCCATCCCCAAACTTTTTGGCGTCGGTGACAAAGAGCCACTGGGAACGGAAGCAGGCCTGTTTCCGGTAACGTCCGCCCACGGCATGCAGCTGATGTCGATCAACCTGCTGCTCGATGATGCGGAGTCACCGGTCGTCTGGCGCGGTCCGATCCTGGCTAACACAGTCAAGCAATTCTGGACGGACGTACTGTGGGGTGATCTTGATTTCATGTTCCTGGATATGCCTCCGGGCACCGGAGACGTGCCATTAACGGTCTTCCAGTCGATTCCACTGGACGGGATCATCATCGTGACCTCACCTCAGGATCTGGTTTCGATGATTGTGAAAAAGGCTGTCAACATGGCAAAGAAAATGGATATTCCGATCATCGGCATCGTTGAGAATATGAGCCATGTCATCTGCCCTGGCTGCGGCGAGACGATCAAGATTTTTGGTGAAAGTGTCACAGAAGAACTAGCTCTGGAATGGGGAATCCCCTATCTGGGCAGCCTGCCGATCGACCCGGTTTTGTCCCAACTCAGTGATGCCGGACAGATCGAAGAAGTCAGCAAGGACTACTTGCCCAAGGCCGTCCAGGCCCTGAACAAATTACTGGCTAAGAGCGAAACGGCCAACGCCCAGGTTTCTGCCGCTCAAAAAATACAGCCCGAACAGGATTCTAAGGAGAATACAATTAAAAAAATAGCTGTAGCATCAGAAGGCCATTATGTTTGCGAACACTTCGGCCATTGCGAAGGATTCACGATTTATTCAACGGTAGCCGGGAAAATTGCCGGCCAGGAATACCTGCCCAACCCGGGGCATAAGCCAGGATTGCTGCCGAATTTACTCAACGACAATGGCGTCCATGTGGTCATCGCCGGCGGCATGGGAGCTGGGGCGATCGACATCTTCAACGAAAAGGGCATTGATGTGATCACTGGTGCAAAGGGTATGCTGGAACAGACGATCGAGAATTACCTTGCTGGCAAATTGATGTCGACCGGTTCGATCTGCCATGATCATCAGCATGCCGGTGACTGCGGAGCGCATTAAGAATTCAGTATATATTAGCGACCATAACAACTATGAATCAAAACAAATTTGGAAGGGAGGCAATCGTATGACCATTGAAGAAATGAAAAAGGAACTGATCGAGTATGGCAAGTCTGCCGGTTTCAAAAATTATGAAGCCGAACTGGATAAAATGAGCGATGAAGAAATCAAAAAGGCACATGCTAATGCATTTACGGAGAACAGCTAACTTCAATTACCCGGTCTTCAGTTGTACCCAATGCTGATTGACATCCGAAGTGCAATCCTAGTTCTAATCAGCGAAGAAGACTACACGACAGGCCACCCTGTAACATGCAGTGTGGCCTGTTCTTTATACAGAAAAGCGTAACCATCAACGACACAGAGGGTCCGACTGGATTTTCCAACTCGGCACGCTAACCCAGAATCTGGTTTAGGTGCATGTTGCAGCAGACGGTTCGGGTCCATCGGATAGATGCAAGTCGGAGGTTGATTTATGGACATGACAGGCGCACAGGCGATGATCAAGGCCTTGGAAAATGAAGGAGTCAAAACAGTATTCGGATACCCGGGTGCAGCTGTGATGCCTTTCTATGACGCTTTACTGGTCTCCAGGATTCGCCATGTTTTGACCCGTTGCGAACAAGGGGCTGCCCATGCTGCAAGCGGTTACTCAAGGGTCACCGGTCAGACGGGGGTGTGTATCGCAACATCGGGACCTGGCGCAACCAACCTGATCACTGGTATCGCCACGGCGTATATGGACTCAATCCCCCTCATCGCGATTACCGGTCAAGTCGCCTTGAATCTGATTGGCAGTGACAGCTTTCAGGAAGTCGACATCACCGGCGCGACATCCCCATTTACGAAGCATAACTATCTGGTTAAATCGGCAGCAGACTTGCCACGAATAATCAAAGAAGCATTCTACCTGGCGTCAACTGGCCGACCAGGGCCGGTCCTGATTGATGTTCCGGTTGATGTCCAGTCAGCATCGATCGATGAGTTACAACCGGCCACAATCAACTTGCCAGGTTATCATTTGCCTGCTGGCGAAATCGAAACTCAGTTCGGTGAGATTGCAACCCTCCTGCAAACTTCAAAATCTCCGATGATTTGTGCCGGCGGCGGGATTATCAGTAGCCAGTCAGCCGGCCTTTTGCGCAGAACCGCTGAACGCTTTGGGATTCCCGTCGTGACAACCATGATGGGTATTGGTTCAATACCATACAATCACCCGCTTTATCTTGGAACGTTGGGGTCACATGGCACCTTTGCAGCAAATTACGCTTTGAGTCAGGCTGACCTTGTCATTTTGATCGGCGCTCGTGTCGGAAATCGTGCGATGGGTGCAGCTGAGGAAATCGCCAGACGGGCAAAAATCATTCATGTTGACATCGATCCGGCAGAAATTGGCAAGAATATCCGACCGCATGTTTCGCTTGTAACGGATGCTCGCAGGTTCCTTGAAGTTTTATTTCGACTAGAGGGCATTCCCGATTATGGTGAATGGGTCAATAGTTTGCAGACCATTAAAAAGACTCGCTGTTATGATACCTTCCTCAATCAGGGGTCAGACACCATTCATCCGCCAACTTTGATGCGCTTGATGGGGTTAGCCGCCGGACCTGATGCAATCATAACCACCGAGGTTGGCCAGAATCAGATCTGGGTTGCCAATCACTATCCCTTCATTAACCCCAGAACTTTCATCACGTCAGGCGGCATGGGGACCATGGGCTATGGACTTCCCTCAGCATTGGGGGCAAAAGTCGCCCGCCCGGATCAGACTGTCATCGCAGTCAGTGGCGACGGCAGTCTGCAGATGTTGCTCCAGGAATTTGGTACAGTCAAGCAGGAAAAGGCAGCAATTAAATTTGTCCTACTCAACAACAGCCGCTTGGGCATGGTTCACGAAATGCAGAGCCTTAAGTAGAGGCTACTGCCAAATCCGCAA
>DIFN01000054.1 GCA_002419145.1 Mageeibacillus sp. UBA5747
CTCCTGATATTGAAATCGCTTAGGCCAGGCGATAAACTACGCCAGCCAAGTCGCTTTTCTCCATTATACTCAAGCGGCAGGAGCGTGGATCGCAGCCGCACACGGGTTGCCAAAATTAGATTCACAGTGTATCATAAATTCGTCGTTTCCCTTTTTCGATCAGCTGGTCGCCAAGGTTACCGACAGTAATTTCATATTGGATCATCTTATCAAGAGTGGCGGAGGGACTGGCCCTTTGAAGCCCGGCAACCGCGGTCAAGCAGCGGTGCCAATTCCAGCAGGTGAAAACCTGGCAGATGAGGATTGTTTTTGTACGACTAAGCCTCTTCGCCAGAAGTGGCTTTTTTTATTCCAAGTGGCGCTTTTATCTTGCGCCAGAAAGGCAGGATCATTCATGAAACGAGAAGGACACTGGCTGTTTTCGTCAGAATCGGTGACGGAGGGCCATCCAGATAAAATGTGTGACCAGATTTCCGATGCCATCCTGGATGCCATCCTAGAGCAGGACCCCAAAGCCCGGGTGGCCTGTGAAACCGCGACGACGACTGGTATGGTCATTGTCATGGGCGAGGTAACGACCACTGCCTATGTCGATATCCAGGGCATTGTGCGCGATACAGTCCGGAGTATTGGCTACACCGGCCACGAGGCAGGATTTGACGCGGATGCCTGTGCTGTGCTGACGACCATTCATGAACAATCTCCGGACATTGCGCGGGGTGTTGACCATTCTCTCGAAAACCGTGCCGGCGAAGACGCCGATGAGCTGGCAACCGGTGCGGGTGACCAGGGTATGATGTTTGGCTTTGCCAATACGGACACACCCGAGCTGATGCCGCTGCCGATTTCCCTGGCCCATGCCCTGACCCGGCGTCTGGCTGAGGTCAGGAAGACAGGCATGGCCGATTTTCTGCGCCCGGACGGCAAGGCCCAGGTCACGGTTGCCTATGATGGCATCAAACCTGTCCACATTGACACGGTTGTCGTTTCGACGCAGCACAGTGAGTCGGTCAGCTCCAGAGTCCTGTCTGAAGCGATCCGCGAACTGGTGATCGATCCGGTGATCCCGGAGGACTTGATCGATGAAAGAACACGCATCCTGATCAATCCAACCGGCCGCTTCGTCGTTGGCGGCCCTCAAGGTGACTCCGGTCTGACCGGGCGCAAGATTATTGTTGATACGTACGGCGGATATGCTCGCCATGGTGGGGGTGCATTTTCCGGCAAGGACCCGACCAAAGTTGACCGCTCTGCTGCCTATGCGGCCCGCTATGTCGCCAAAAACATCGTCGCCGCCGGTCTCGCTGAAGCGTGCGAAATCCAGCTCGCTTATGCCATCGGCGTAGCCCACCCGGTATCCGTCATGGTGGACACCTTCGGCACCGGATTGATTGCTGATGCGCGGATCGTCGAACTCATCACCCGGCATTTTGACTTGCGCCCGGCGGCGATCATCCGGGATCTCGATCTGTTGCGCCCAATCTACCGCCAGGTAGCGGCCTATGGCCATATGGGTCGTCCTGACCTCGACTTGCCATGGGAACGGACTGACAAAGCCGCCACCCTGCGCGCCGATGCCGGAATCTGAAATCACACTCCAAGGTCAGGTCGAAGAGATCATCTTCGAGAATGAAGCCAGTGGCTATCGCGTCCTGGCGATCAGCGGCCTGGAAAATTTCATCGCAGTTGGCCTGTTCCCGGGTGTCACGCCAGGAGAACGGGTCGAACTGACAGGTGAATGGGTCGAACATCCCAAGCATGGCCGCCAGTTCAAGGTGAGCCAGTGCAAGCCTGTCCTGCCTGATGGTGAGGACGCGATTTATCACTACCTCAGTTCCGGACTGATCAAGGGGATCGGCCCCCGCACAGCGGCCCGCCTGATCAGCTTGTTTGGGGCACAAACCCTGGAAGTCCTGCGCCATGAGCCAGAGAAGGTAGCCCGCGTCAAAGGCATCGGCGCCAGGAAAGCGGAGAGAATCGCCACCCAGCTGGCAGAAAAGCTCGAATACCAGGAGCTGGTTTTATTTTTGTCTCCGCATGGGATTGGCACCGGCCTGATTTTCCGGATTTTCCGAGCCTGGGGATCCTTGGCTGTGGATCGCATCCGGGCCAACCCCTATGACTTGGCCGAAGAAATCGACGGGATCGGCTTTCTGACTGCAGACCGGATTGCCTTGTCCCTGGGGATTGCGCCAGATCATCCGGAACGACTCGCGGGTGCTTTGAAATACCAACAGCTGCAGGCTGCCTACCAAGGCCACACCTGGCTGCCTCGCGAAGACCTGCTCCAGCAATCCGCCCAGATGCTCGACCGGACCCCCGCAGATCTGGAGCCCGTGCTCGAAGACCTGATCCTGACTGGCCAGCTGGTCGCCTTTGACGATCTGGCTGGTTCGGCAACTTCCAGCCTCAGAGCCTTCGCCCCCCTGCTGCCGGGGGAAATCCCAGTGTCCGGTCTCCGACTGGCTTTACCGATTTATTACCAGATGGAAAAATCAGCAGCCCGCCGTTTGATCAGCTTGCTGGCAACCCCCCCATCACGGTTTGCCAGCTGGCAGGAAGAAACGACAGCTGAGGCTGTCATTACTGAAACCAGCCGGGAGCTCGGCCTGGAGCTGGCGCCAGAACAATCCCTGGCTTTAAAAATGGTTCTGCACCAACCTTTTTCTATCCTGACAGGTGGACCGGGTACAGGTAAAACCACCATCATCCGAGTTCTGACAGATTGTTTCAGACTCAAGGAGGGCAAAGTCCTGCTGGCAGCCCCTACAGGTCGAGCTGCGAGGCGCCTTTCTGAACTGACCGGCTGTCCGGCCCAGACACTGCACCGCCTGCTGGCTTTGCCCTTTGGCGGCCAGTCTGGCCCATCCGATGGTGCGGCGGCCTGGATGGAAATGAGTGGCGATGTATCCTTGAATTGCGATCTGCTGGTTGTTGATGAAGTATCCATGCTCGACATCGTTTTGTTCCGCAGCCTGCTGGATGCAGTCATCCCCGGGACCCGGGTCCTCCTGGTCGGCGACGCCGACCAGCTGCCGGCGATCGGACCGGGCCAAGTCCTTTGGGACTTGCTGAGTAGCTCGTGTGTGCCAAACGTTCGCCTGACCCAGGTGTTCCGCCAGTCTGCCCAGAGCTTGATCGTCAGAAATGCCCACCAGATTCTCAAGGGACAGAAACTGGAACTCGACCAAAGTTTTGCCAGCAATTTCATTTTCGTGGTCAAAGACCAGGCAGATGCCATGGCACAAGCTGTGGTCAAGCTTTATACCGATATCCTGCCCAACCAGTATGGATTTGATCCGCAACGGGATATCCAAGTCTTGACGCCCTCCCACAAAGGCCCGGCCGGGACGGTCGCGCTGAACCAGACCTTGCAAGGTCCTGATGGTGATGACATGGCTATCGTCGCCCATGGTGTTCGCTTTGGCCTGGGTGACAAGGTCATGCAGATGAAAAATCAGTATGAACTGGGCTGGACGCTGGTTTCTCCTGAGCCAGACAAGCCAGCCAAAGGCAAAGGTGTATTCAACGGTGAGGCAGGTTTCATCACGGATTTGGATCCGGAAGAAGACGAGCTGACCGTTTTATTTGACGATGGCAGGGAAGCGCAGTACGACCGAGGTGCACTGGAAGATCTGGACCTGGCCTATGCCATCACGATCCACAAAAGCCAAGGGAGTGAGTATCCGGTCGTTATCCTGGTCATTCCCCCTACTGCGCCACGCCTCCTGACGCGAAATTTGCTGTATACGGCAGTCACCCGGGCCAAGCAAAAGCTGCTGCTAGTCACATCGCGCGCTTTGCTGGCCAGCATGCTGGCCAATAACCAGGCCAACCGGCGCAACACAAGTTTAAAAGAGTGGCTGGTTTGCTTCCAGTCTCGACCAAGCGGCTGCGATGCTTGAGCACGCCCGACTGCAAGGCATCCTGTTTCCTGACATCTGCCTGATCTGCCGGCGCAGTGTCAGTGCCAGCAGCGGCGTTCCGAACTTGTGTCGCCGCTGCCTGGGTCAATTGCCATGGCGGACCAGAGACCCGGTCATGTCCTGGCCAGCTGAATTAGCCAGGGACTGGGCGTCCGATCCTGACCTGTCCCAAGTCAAACGCCTGGACTTTCTGATCAGGACAAGTGAAATCCTGGTTGCCTGCGACTATGAGCCTCCCATCCGGGAGGGCTTGCTGGCGCTGAAATTTTCTGATGCCAGTGAATGGCACCGGTTACTGGCCGGTCTTCTGGTGCTGACCGTCCGGCGCCAGAGAAAGCGCTATTCAGCTGTCGTCGCTGTCCCTCTCCATGCCCAGAGACAGACTGAGCGGGGTTATAACCAAGCTGGCCTTCTGGCTGCATCACTGGCTGCTGAGCTTGATTTGCCCGACTGGTCAGCCTGGCTGCACCGGACCAGACGAACCGAGCGCCAGAGCGCCCAAACCAGCCGCCAGGCCCGGCTGCATAATCTGGCTGGTGCCTTCGCTTGGACCGGACCTGCCAATTTGCAGCCTGCTCGAATCTTGCTGGTTGATGACATCCTGACGACAGGGGCGACCCTGGCTGCGGCCGCTTGGCCACTTTTCCAGCACGGTGCCCATGTGACCGGACTGGTGGTGGCATCGAGTCACCACCCGCCCGATACAAGACCTGGCCAGTCGCCTGACCAGCCACATGATACGCAGTGGCAAATCTGAACAAATGGGCGGGTTCACAAATGCCTTGCCAGCAGGTATACTAAAGACAGCCTGGAATGCTCGTATCCTTTCGATTTTTGAACCAACATGACGTAAACGGGAGTCTGGAGTCAGTGTGGCGGACGGTCAGGTCTCCAAGCTTCGGCTTGACAGAGAAAGACCAGAAACCACCGCAGGACACCCACCTGGCAAGATGCTAGGTGTCAAAAAGGAAGGAACGGCATCCCGGGTCTTTTCGCGCTCAGGAGAAAGACCTTGGAAAATGTTGCCTGGATTACCGGGCAGGTCCCAGATCTATGGTATACTTTTAGCGCAAAAATCTGTAAGAAATGCATTCAGCCTGCCTTGCAACCTGTGCCATACACACACACGGATCTGGCTGATCAAAAGGGGAACTCCATGGGATTGCTCGCCGATGCCAAATCCATTGTCCAGCGCGACCCGGCGGCCAAGAATATCTGGACCGTCCTTCTGTTATATCCAGGCTTTCATATCCTGATCTATCATCGCCTGGCACACTGGTTTTACCGCCACCACCTGAATTACATCGCCCGCTGGATTTCCCAGACCGGTCGCTTCTGGACCGGAATCGAAATCCATCCCGGGGCCAAGATCGGCAAAGGTTTGTTCATTGACCACGGCATGGGGATTGTCATCGGCGAAACAGCTGAGATCGGTGACAATTGCACGATTTACCATGGCGTCACACTGGGTGGAACTGGCAAAGACAAAGGCAAGCGCCACCCGACGCTGGGCAACAATGTCCTGATCGGAGCAGGAGCCAAATTGCTCGGCCCCTTCAGGGTTGGTGACAATGCCATGATCGGAGCCAATTCCGTCGTCCTGCATGAGGTGCCTGACAACGGAACTGTGGTCGGTGTTCCCGGAAAATTGGTCCGCCACAAGGGCAAGCCAGTCAACCATGGTGCTTTGCTCGACCATGATCGGGTGCCGGATCCGATCGAACAGGAGATCTGTCAGCTGCTGCACCGAGTCGCAACGATGGAAAAGGCCCTGGCTGAATACACGGGCCATGAGATCCACAATCCGTTCAAAAGTCGGTTGACCAGCCTGTCCTGTTCTGTGCCGCTGACCACCAAATCTCACCCCAACGACTCAGAATGATACTTGGAGGCCTAACGCAGTGATCCGCATTTTCAACACCGAAACCCGCAGTAAGGAAGAACTCAAGACCATCGAACCTGGCAAGGTCAAGATGTACGTCTGCGGCCCTACCGTCTACAATTTTTTTCACCTGGGCAACGCCCGCCCATTCATCACATACGACACTTTTCGCCGCTTTCTCCTGTACCGCGGGTACGCGGTTGATTATGTTCAGAACTTTACGGACATCGATGACAAAATGATCAAACGGGCCAATGAAGAAGGCATTACGGTCCGCGAACTGGCCGATCGGTTTATCACGGAGTATTTCAAAGATGCGGACGGCCTCAATATCCAGCGGGCCACGGTTCACCCCCGGGCCACCGAAACCATGGACGAGATTATCGCCATCATCAAGACCCTGGAGGAAAAGGGCTTCGCTTATGTGGCCGAGGACGGGGTTTATTTCGATACACAGAAATTTGTTGGGTATGGCAAACTGTCTCATCACAAATTGGATGAGTTGGAAGCCGGAGCCAGTGACCGTCTCGGTACATTCGACCAGGGTAAACACCATCCGATGGATTTTGCCCTCTGGAAATTCAAAAAACCTGGGGAGCCGATTTGGGACAGCCCCTGGGGTGAAGGTCGGCCGGGCTGGCATATCGAATGTTCAGCCATGGTCAGAAAGCACCTTGGTGAAACCATCGACATTCACGGGGGTGGTCAGGACCTGATTTTCCCGCACCATGAAAATGAAATCGCCCAGAGTGAGGCAGCCAACGGCAAACCGTTTGTACATTACTGGATGCACAATGGGTTCATCAATGTCGACCAGGAGAAAATGTCCAAATCGGCTGGCAATTTCTTTACCGTCCGTGATCTTGTCCAGCAGTACAGTTATGATGTTCTGCGCTATTTCATGCTCACAGGCCATTACCGCATGCCGATCAATTTCTCGGCTGAACTGCTGGCTGCGGCCCAGAATGGCTGGGAACGGATCAAAACCTGTGTGGAAAACCTCGATTTTGTGGCGTCCCATGCCACGGGATCGCAGGAAGATCAGGCGGGTCCAGGTGCGGCCGGCCTGCTGGATGCCGCAAACCAGGCTCGCGCCGATTTCATCACTGCCATGGAAGATGACCTGAACACGGCTGATGCTCTGGCAGCTATTTTCGAACTGGTCCGGGCAGCGAACACTGCCGCTGCTGTTCCCGGGCTTGATCCTGCAGCCTTGAAAACTGCAGCTGCGACTCTGCGGGAGTTGCTTGCTGTACTCGGGTTGAACCCCAACCAGGGCGAAGCAATACCCGCAGAAATCCTTGCTCTGGTTGAGGAACGGGTGGCCGCTAAAAAGGCTCGCGATTTCCAGAAAGCAGATGCATTGCGAGCTCAAGTACTTGAACTGGGTTTTGAAATCAAAGACACCCCGCAGGGACCGAAAGTCAGTCCGCGATGATCCGGCCCGATTTCACAGGCGACTTAAGGGAACTGCCGGTATCGACTTTGGCCTACATTGGTGATGCGGTTTACGAATTGTACGTCCGGTTGTCCCTGTGCCGCCGCAGCGTGTTCAATTCGGGCGAGTTGCATCGTCAGGCTATCCGCCTAGTCAAGGCCTCGGCTCAGGCAGAAGGTGCCAAGACCATTCTGCCTCTGCTCAATGACGCAGAAGAAGCGATTTTCCGCCGTGGCCGGAACAACCAGCCATCGAGCCAATCCAAAAGCGCCGATCCGGTCGACTACCGGATGGCAACAGGACTGGAGACCCTGATCGGTTATTTGTATTTGAACAATGAAGAAGAACGGCTTTTGCAACTGATGCAAATCCTGGTGGAGGAAAAACACAATGTCCAGACCGAACAGTCCTGATCAAGGCTTTGGCCGCGAGGGTGACCGCAACCGCAGACCGGGTGGAGAACACACCGGACAATCGCAGAATCGCCCCGGCCGCCGGGATGCTGGACCGGGTTTCCACCAGGAAGACCGGGGACCGCGCCAGCCGCGCAAACCATTTGCTGGCGGCGAGCGGCCTAGCTATGGTGACCG
>DIFN01000059.1 GCA_002419145.1 Mageeibacillus sp. UBA5747
ACGTCCTCGCAGAAGCCGGTCTCTCGATCGCTGATTTCACCGACATCACCTGGGACAAGTACATTGAACTGGGCAAGGTTGTCCTCGAAAAAACAGGCAAACCGCTCCTCTCGTCGACTGCTGAGTCTGATCTGCTGCCGATGATGATGCAGTCCGCCGGTGCCAGCTTCTTTGATAAAGATGGCAATCCGGACATCACCACCAATGCGACCCTGAAGAAAGTCTTCGAGACCTATGTCAAACTGATCGAATCCGGCGTCCTGATCCATGTCAATGACTGGGACCAGTACATTGGCTCCATGACCAACTCGACGGTCGGCGGCACGATCAATGGCTGCTGGATCATCGGTTCGATCCAGACTGCCAAAGACCAGTCTGGCAAATGGGCCATCACCAATATGCCCAAGCTCGATGGCGTTCCCAATGCGACCAATTATTCCAACAATGGCGGTTCCAGCTGGGCTGTCACGAACAATAGCAAAAACCCCCAGCTGGCTGCTGATTTCCTGGCCAAGACCTTTGCTGGCAGCGTTGAATTCTACGAAACCATCCTGCCCGCTTCCGGTGCGCTGACATCCTATGCCCCCGCTGGCAAGAGCACCGTCTATTCCCAGCCTCAGGCATTCTTCGGCAACCAGCCGATCTACGCTCTGATCACTGAATTTGCGGGCAAGGTTCCCAGCAACTATACGGGTGCCTATTACTACGAAGCTCGTGATGCTCTGGCAGCCGCTCTGACCAATGCTGTTTCCGGTGCATCGATCGATGATGAGCTGAAGACCGCAGAAGACATCGTCAAGACCGCCATGGGTCAGTAACCAGCCTGACTGATCGGCCGGGGAGGTGTTCCGAGCCCGGAACGCCTCCCCTTGACCAGACCTGAAGGCAGAGTCCGGATGGATCCTTGATTCACCCTGTTTTGCAAAGGAGGAGAACCTGCAATGAAAGCTAATCCGATGTCACTTACCCAAAAACAACGGTTGTCCGGCTGGATTTTTTTGGCGCCTGCCACCCTGCTGATTGTCATCATGAGCTTTATCCCGATGATCCAGGCCTTCATCCTGTCGATGCAAACTGGAAAAGGGAATCAACTGTCCTTTGCTGGCCTGTATAATTATGGCCGCCTGTTCAAGGATGCCATTTTCGTCAAATCCCTGATGAACAGTTTCATCTATCTGATCGTTCAAGTCCCGATCATGCTCCTGCTGGCCTTGCTCCTGGCCTCCATGCTTAATAACCGCGACCTGAAGTTCAAGGGCCTTTACCGCACAGCGATCTTCCTGCCCTGTGCCACCTCTCTGGTCTCCTATGCCATCATTTTCCGTTCACTATTTGCCGTCGACGGTTTCATCAATGTCATTCTGATCAAACTTGGTGTTCTGCAAACTGGCTACAATTTCCTGGCCAATCCGACATCAGCCCGCATTGTCATCATTCTGGCCCTGTTGTGGCGCTGGACCGGTTACAACATGGTTTTCTATCTGGCCGGCCTGCAAAATATCGAGTACTCCGTTTACGAAGCAGCCAAGATCGATGGGGCTACGCCGTTCGAGACCTTCTGGAAAATTACGGTCCCCCTCCTAAAGCCAACCATCCTCTTAACCGCAATCATGTCCACCACAGGTACGCTGCAGCTGTTCGACGAATCCGTCAACCTGACGAACGGCGGTCCGGCCAATGCCACCATCACCATGTCGCACTACATCTACAACCTCTCCTTCAAATATGTGCCGAATTTTGGCCTGGCCGCAGCCATGTCGTACATTATCCTGATCCTGGTGGCATCGCTATCCTTTATCCAGATGAAAGCAGGTGACCGTCGTGACTAATGAAAAGATCAAACAGGCCCTGACCTATGTATTCCTGACGGTTGCTGCTCTGGTGTCCGTTTTCCCTCTGTACTGGATGCTTTCCGCGGCAACCAACCTCAGCGTCGATGTCTCCCGCGGGGTCTTGCTGCCCGGGAAGGCCCTGTTCAGCAATTTCCAGAATCTCCTGCAAAACCAGGATGTGCTCGGCGCAATGATCAATTCTTTCAAATATTCCGTTACGCTGACCGTGCTCTCTTTGTTTGTCAGTTCACTGGCAGGCTACGGCTTTGAAATCTACCATGACAAAGCCAAGGACACGATTTTGAACATCATTTTGCTGGCGATGATGATTCCGTTTGCGGCCACGATGATCCCGCTGTTCAAGATGTTTTCCACGGCACATCTTTTGAACAGTACGTTGGGATTCATGCTGCCCACCCTTGCCACGCCTTTCCTGATCATGATGTTCCGCCAGAGTGCCAGGTCCTTTCCCCATGACATCATCGAAGCAGCACGGATCGATGGACTCAAGGAATTTCAGATCTTTTACCGCATGTTCGTACCGACGATGCGCTCGACCTATGCCGCGGCCATGGTCATCACCTTCATGAGTGCCTGGAACAGCTATCTCTGGCCCAAGGTCATCATGACGGACAAGAAGAGCATTACCATGCCCATGATGGTTGCCAACCTCAAGGAAGGCTATGTCACCGACTACGGCATGCTCATGCTGGGCGTTCTCCTGTCGACGATCCCAACCATCGTGATCTTCTTCGCCTTGCAGAAACGTTTCACTGAAGGCATCACAGGTTCGGTCAAGTAAATGCAACCAAACCCACCAGCCCCGGAGGTTTCCATGACAGCATTCGACATCCAGAAAATCAATGACATCAGCTTTTTCGCCGACAATCGGCTGCCGGCTCATTCTGACCACCATGCCTATCCATCGCGCGAGACCGCTCTGGCAGCTGAAGATCCGTTCCGCTACTCCCTCAACGGCCAGTGGAAATTTGCCTATGCCGCCAGCCCGGCTGATGCCGTGGCAGGGTTTGAACAACTCGATTTTGATTGCCACGAGTGGGCGGACATCCGAGTGCCTGGATCGATCCAGACCCAAGGTTACGACACCCCGCAGTACGTCAATGTCCAGTATCCCTGGGATGGCAAGGAGATGGTCCAGCCTGGCCAGGCACCGCAGCGGTTCAATCCAGTCGGCCATTATGTAAGCTACTTTACCGTGCCGTCTCATTTGGCCGGAAAACCGCTTTTCATCTCGTTCCAGGGTGTGGAGAATGCCTTTGCGCTCTGGCTCAATGGCCGTTATGTTGGCTACAGCACCGATGGCTTTACCCCGGCTGAGTTTGACTTGACCCCATACCTGACCACAGGCGAGAACAAGCTGGCCGTCCAGGTGTTCAAATGGACCGCGGCCAGCTGGGTCGAGGACCAGGATTTCTTCCGCTTCTCGGGCATATTTCGCGACGTATATCTTTATACCGTTGCCAAGATTCATCTGGCCGACCTCAAGCTCCAGACCCGGATTGCCGATGATTTCCAGAGTGCGGAACTGGTGGCGGACTTGCAGGTCCAGGCACAGGCCCCCGGCAGCATGCGGTTGGTATTGAAATCGGATGACCAGACCGTGGCCGCGACTGAATTGACCCTGTCCACCGACCAGGCGATCCACGTCACCCTGCCCATTGCAAATCCCCGCCTCTGGAGTGCTGAGGATCCCTATCTCTACACCCTCGAGATCGAGCTATGCGACGCATCTGGCCAAGTGGTCGAGTATGTAGCCGAGAAGGTTGGCTGCCGCCGCTTTGAGATCAAAGACAGCCTGATGCTTTTGAACGGTCAGCGGATCGTGTTCAAGGGCGTCAACCGCCATGAATTCAGCGCCCAGACTGGCCGCACGGTTTCGGAAGCCGAGCTGCTGCAAGACATCCTGACCATGAAGCGCAACAATATCAATGCGGTCCGGACCAGCCATTACCCCAATGATTCACGCCTCTACCGGCTCTGCGATCAGTACGGCCTCTATGTCATCGATGAGACGAATATGGAATCCCATGGCTCCTGGGATATGGGCCGGCTCACCCCCGCGGGAATCGAGTCGATCCTGCCGGGCAATCACCTCGAATGGCAAGACCTGCTGCTCGATCGCGTCAACTCGATGTTCCAGCGCGACAAAAACCACCCGTCCGTCCTGATCTGGTCCTGCGGCAACGAGTCCTTTGGCGGCTCGGTCATCTTCGAGATGGCCCAGTTGTTCCGGACGCTCGACCCGACACGCCCCGTCCACTATGAAGGCGTGCATTGGGATCCCCGCTACCCGGACACCACCGACATGGTCAGCCGGATGTATCCGCCGGTCACCGAGATCGAAGCCTTCCTGGCCGAGAATCGTCAGAAACCCTATATCTGCTGCGAATATACCCATGCAATGGGCAATTCCTGCGGCGCGATGCACAAATACACCGATCTGACCGACCGCGATCCGCTCTATCAGGGCGGGTTCATCTGGGACTATATCGACCAGGCCCTGCTCTGGCCCAATGGCCGCGGCGAACGGCACCTGGCCTATGGCGGCGATTTTGGCGATCGGCCGAATGATGGCAATTTTTGCGGCAATGGCATCGTCTATGCCGACACCCGCGAGCCTTCGCCGAAAATGGCCGAGGTCAAGTTCAATTACCAGAACATCGCCGTGACTTTTACCGGCGATCATTTCACGGTGGTCAACAAGCATCTCTTCACCGCGACGGACGCATTCGACTGCACCGTTGAATTGATGAAAGACGGCCAGCCGATCACGCAATATCCGGTGGCCACCAACGTCGCGCCCCTGTCTGCCGCCGACTACCCGCTGCCCTTTGCCCGCCCGACAGAGGCAGGTGAATATGCCGTGACGGTGTCGTTTGCCCTGAAAAACGACACCGCCTGGGCTGCGCGTGGCCATGAAATCGCCATCGGCCAGGCTGTGTTTGTCGTTGCCGGTGAGCAGAACGCGACGGACGCGCCTGTCCAGAGCGGTGCCTTTGAGGTGATCGACGGCGCCTGGAATCTCGGCGTCCGCGGCGACCATTTCGAAGTGCTGTTCTCAAAAATGTACGGCGGCCTTGTTTCGTATCGCTATGCCGGTGAAGAGCTCCTCAAGGGTATACCGCTGCCGAATTTCTGGCGTGCGCCAACCGATAATGACCGCGGCAACAGCTTGCCTGCCCGGTCCGCGCAGTGGAAAATCGCCAGCCTCTACCTGACCCACAAAGACCCCGCAATCCAGGCGGTGCGTCAGCCGGTCATCGAGATCTTGCCGGACCAGGTCCGGATCACCTATGACTATCTGCTGCCAACCCAGCCCGCAGCATCCTGCCTGCTGACCTATACGGTTCTCCCTGACGGCCGCATCCGGACCCGACTGGACTACAACCCCGTCCCGGAGCTGGGCGATATGCCGGAATTCGGCGTGATGTTCCAGCTCGACGCCGCGTTCGACCACCTGACCTGGTATGGCCTGGGACCTGACGAGACCTATGCTGATCGCAACCATGGCGCCAGACTGGGCATCTATGAATCCTCCGTCCAGGATAACCTCGCCGGTTATCTCAAGCCGCAGGAATGCGGCAACAAGTCCGGTGTCCGCTGGGCAACGGTGGTCAATGCTGCCGGTCGCGGCCTGCGATTCAGCGGTGATCAGATCAATGTCTCAGCCCTGCCCTATACGCCACACGAACTCGAGCAGGCCCGTCATGCTTACGAATTGCCGCCCGTGCACAACACCGTTGTCCGGATTGCCCAGCAGCAGATCGGCGTTGCCGGTGACGACAGCTGGGGTGCCCGGACCCACGACGAATACCGGCTCGATGTCAGCCAGCCGCTGTCGTTTGAGTTTGAGTTTTGCGGGGTTTGAAGGGTGAGGTAAAAGCGCCACGCCGGTCGATGGATTTAGTCCATAAATGCGAAATTAGCCTTAGCGACATTGTCTTCATTGATGGGGGACGTCGCTAAGGCTTTTTTAGCTCGATCAGAAGATTAGGCCGGGTCATGGTGATACCGACCGTATCGCTTTCTTGACCAAAAAAGTACCTGATAAGTGTCGATTTTGGAAATCAGATAAGAATATTTGTCCCCGAATGACATACGATATCTGGCCCTATCGATCTATCTGATTTTGATCGATTTAATAAGGCCAGCTATCATATGAGATTGAAGCGGTATCACTTGTGTCAGATGAATCATAGATGCACCGGATTGTCCTTGTTGGTCGTTTTACCTATTTGTGAGAATAATAATCGACAAGTTGTACGCTTTGATTTCTCGATGATAGTCCATATAATGGTCCTAATTTAAATAAACAGATCTATTATTGCCTTTTGCAAAATGAACGGGATCTAATAATATACAAAACACAAATTTGAGGGCAGGATATGATGCAATCTGTCAAAGCATTTTTTAAAAACCTAAAAATCCAGAATAAGATTTTCTTGTTTTTCAGCATAATGATCTTGCTGCTCTCTGTCATTATTGGCAGTTTCTCATATATATATGCATCAAATATCATTCTGAAAAAGACTTTGGTTCAATCCGAAGAGACGATTGAGCAGCTTAGTCAAAACATTGATCATAATATTACACTCATAAATGAGAAGCTATCCTATCTGACTTACAACCCGCTTGTACAAAAGCAGTTGAAGGTGGATGGTAGGAATATGACCTTGGCTGAAAGCAATTCTGCACGCCGGGAAATGAGCAAGTTCATGGTTCAGGTTTATCACAGTGCCATTCTTGATGACATTCAGATTTATGGCGACTATGCCCAGGAATACTATATCTGTTCTCGAGACCAGAGGATCCAATACGACCAATCTGACGAGTATATTCAGCTGGCACGGGCTGCGAATGGACAGAATATCATCATCAATGATGACCAGACCAAAGGGATTCAGATCGTAAAAAAAATCACGGATGTCGTCACATTGGAATCACTGGGTGTCCTGAGGGCTTCCTTAAAACGCTCGGTCATTCAAAAAACAATTGACCAGATTGACTTTGCTTCAGATGGATCCATTATGGTACTCGACGGCGATGGCAAGTTTGTCGTTGGTGACAGCAGCTTTGCCGCGCCAGAGCTATTGTCAAGAATTATAGATCGGTCAGGAACGTTTGAGTATCGAACCAACAATATGGTCTATCAAGTTGTTTACAAGAAATCTACATATACTAACTGGAATACCATCGGTATTTTACCGCAAAGTGCACTGCGTCACGAATTGTTGCCACTTCAGACCTCGACTTTTTTTGTGACGCTCATGTTTTTGCTTTTAGGACTGGTCTTGACCCGAATCTTGTCAGATATTATCGCCAGACCTCTGGGTGGCATGGTGACAGCACTTGGCACATTATCCATCGGAGATTTCTCTGTTCGCCTGCCTGAAGATCGCCAGGACGAGATCGGCAATTTGCGAGCAGGATTTAACCAGATGATCGTCAAGATCGAGACACTCGTTGACGATGTCTATCGCAAGGAAGTTCTAAAAAAAGAATCCGAGTTCAAAGCTCTACAAGCACAGATCAATCCTCATTTCCTGTACAACACTTTGGATACGATTAACTGGATGGCCCGGAAAAGGGGGATGGAGGAGATCTGTAATATGGTATCGTCCATCAGTAATCTCATGCGAATCAGCATCAGTAACAAACAAGATTTTATAACGGTCAAAGACGAGCTACAGTACGTCAGGGATTATCTCTATATCCAGAAAACAAGGTACCGGAACCGCATCATATTTGAGATTTCTGTCGATGAAAAAATGCTTGAACAAAGTATTCCCAAACTCATTCTCCAGCCGATAGTTGAAAATGCGATTATCCATGGAGCTGAGCCAGTGAAGCGGCAAACTGAAATCTTATTGATGGGTTACCTGGAAAATGATGTCATGGTTTTCAAAATTCGGGATACAGGGAAAGGCATTGCTCCAGTTGTCCTAGAAAAAATATTGGATGGACAGGAGTTCTTTGAGGAAACAGACAATCATACGAGGCTAGGTGTCCATGCCGTGCACCAGAGGATCCGCTACTTGTACGGTCCAAATTTCGGAATGACGATCGATTCAGTTGAAAACGAATGGACCTGTGTAACGATCCGGATTCCATTCAAAACCAACGAATACATGCAATTGAAAGGACTTGGCCAATGATCCAGCGCGAGCCATTGAAAGTTTTAATAGTTGATGATGAGTGGATC
Organism: Mageeibacillus sp. UBA5747; assembly: GCA_002419145.1. Taxonomy (GTDB): domain Bacteria; phylum Bacillota; class Clostridia; order Saccharofermentanales; family UBA5734; genus UBA5734. Next base: position 8,056 of record DIFN01000059.1, read on the forward strand.
ATTCGTGATGGATTAAAATCATTTCCCTGGCAGGAATTTGATTGCCAGGTTGTTGGAGAAGCTGAAGATGGGGCAGAAGGAATGTTGCACGCGAAAGTCCTGAAGCCAGATATTATCTTGTCGGACATCAAGATGGCTGGTATGGACGGACTGACATTTGCCAGTGAAATGAAAACACTGGACCCAGATGTTGAAATTATCCTATTGACTGGCTATGACAATTTCCAGTTCGCCCAGACAGCGATCAAGACTGGTATCTATGATTATTTGCTGAAACCGACTAATTTCCAAGAAATGAAACAGGTTATTAGCAAATTGAGCGAGAAAATTTGGCAGCACAGGGAGCGAATCCAGAGAATAAACGATCTTTCCTCTAAATATGCGAAGTCTTTGCCTCTTTTAACAGGAAAACTGGCCTCAGATTTGCTTTATGGACGTATGAATGGACCGGAAGACATGATGCGCAAACTCAGTCTTTTCGACATCCGGATTGAATCCTATATTGCAATAAGTGCTAGACTGAATACCGATTCGCTTAAACCTGAAGATGATCATCTGGATGACTGGATGATTGACTTTGGAATCGATAATATCTGCTCAGAACTTTTTTCACGCAGTTGCACCCGGGTATTATCCAGTCCTGGTCGTTACGCCTATGACTATCTTCTGTTGTTCCCCAGTTCGGCTCAGGAATTTGATATTCAAGCCCTCTGCATGAAAATCTGCGAGCGCATTCAGAAAGCTGTCAAAGATTTTGTCAATACTGATATTTGCTTTGGAGTCAGTCGCCTGAGCCATGACACCAATAGGGTCAATCTCGCGCACCAGCAAGCAAGCCAGGCATGCCAGCGTGGCTATTATTTTGACCGAAGCAGCATCCTGTTTGCACTTGATCTGGAAAGCAACGGTCAAACTCAAATAGATTTGAGTGACACTACTGTCGATGATCTGGTTGAAGCTTGCCTGTCTCATCACCAGAATGAAAGCAGTCGAGCCTGGGATTCCATCCAAGCCCAGGCAACCAAGTCCCAGGACATTATTTATTTCAAGGCTATGTTGTTTAGACTGGTCATGGCAACCTTCCGTTATCTGGAAAAAGTGAACCTGATTTCTGGCCCTGCCCAATATGATTTGTTGCATCGTGGGTTAGCCGCAATTGAAAATAGTTCAACCATCGAAGATGCTTTGACAGGCGTGCGGGCCTATGTCGAGGCCTCTGCTGAGCAAAATGATCAGTCTTGTACAAACTACCATCAAGAGATCATTGGCAAGATACTGGAATACATAGCCCGCCAATACAGCAGGGATTTGTCACTAGATATTCTTTCCGAGGAATTCAAATTGAGCGGGGCATACATCAGCCGATTGATTCGAAAACATACCGGTAAAAGCTTTATGGACATTTTGACCGATATCCGGATGGAGAAAGCCCGTGAACTTATTTTAAAGGGGGATGCGAAAATTTATGAGGTCGCTGGATGTGTGGGCTACCACGATCTGAGCTATTTCAGCCAGGTTTTCAAGAAGAAATATGGTTTGTCTCCCAAGGAGTACAAGATTCTCTTATAAGAAATCCATAGTAGCCGGAATCATTTTGTCAAAAATGTCCTACCCTGTCTGAAAATTCCGATACCAGCATCGACAGAATCTCATTAGGATATGGTCGTAAGGGTATGACGTCTGCTCTTTGAACCAAATGAGTTTTGTTGAAATGGACAGGAGGATTCTATGAAAAGAAAGCTATCACTGGCACTCGTAATCGTACTAGTGCTGTCAATCTTGGCAGGATGTGGTTCTACTGCCACTCAGGCTACCGCTGGCGAGACACAGGCTCCAGCTCAGACTACTGCGGCAGTAACTTCAGCAGCTGACACAGGAGACCGCGCCAAAATAAGCGTTATGCTTCGTGGCAGTGAAACCAGTTCAGCCTACAAGGTCTGGTCCAGTCTGCTGGATGGATTCATTGCTGAAAAAGGCTATGATCTCGATGTCGAATATGAATTGCTGCCTAATGACGGCGACTATGCCAACAAGCTCCAGCTTTACATATCAAGCAACCAGCTCCCAGACATCTTTGGCGCCGCAAATGGTACCTTTTCAAGCGCCGCAAAGGCCATTGGGTCACTTGTTTGTGTTCAGGACGAAATGACGAAGCTTGGGAATTTCGACCAGATGAACCCTGCAGTCGCTGACTTCTTTGCTGATGCCGATGACGGCAAAGTCTGGCTGTTCCCCGAATCTTTCAACGATGAATTCTTCTTCTACCGAAAAGATATTTTCGCTAAATACAATCTTAATGCTCCAACGAATTGGGATGAATTCCTGCAGGTCTGTGACACACTGAAGAAAAATGGCGAAATTCCTGTAGTTATTGCTGGCGCTGAGCAGTGGCAGATCATGCGTTACCTTTCGTTCATTCCTTGGCGTGTCACCCATGACAAGTTCATCATGAATTATATCGGTGGACAGGACAAATTCTCTGCGAATGCCGCAGCTCAAAAGGGTGTCAACCTGGTCAAGACGATGGGCGAAAAAGGCTATTGGCAGCCTAGCTTCACTAGCACCAATTACACAGATGCCGTCAACATGTTCTTTGGCGGACAGGGTACCATTTTGTACAGTGGCAGCTGGCTGGTCTCCAATGCTTCCGAAATGTACAAAAATGGTCAACTTGGCTTGTTCCCAGTCCCGGATGCACCTGGCCTGGAAAATATGACCACGAATATCCCGATCCATGGTGGTTTTGCAACGGCATTCAATGCCCAGACCTACGATAAAGTGATGCAGGAATTCTTCGCCTATGCCACTGAGCATTATGGCAATGCCGCCTATGAAGCTGGGATGCTGTCCCCCTTTAGCGAACCAATACCGGATACTATGGATCCCCTGTACAAAGAAGTACGTGCTCTGGCCGACCAGTCCACTGCTGGCTGGGTTTCCTGGGACGACAAACTCGATGCTGCAACGCTGGTCGCTATGGCCGATGCCCAGCAGCAGCTCGCCCTCGGCATGATCAATGAACAGGAATTCATCTCCCAGATGGATAGCCAGATCAAAGGTCAATAAGCACTCAGCTGATTCGTTCGGCTGATCCATACCTCCCCCAGAGGCGCTATGCCTCTGGGGGGGTACATCCAGCGAAATGAGGCCATTTATGGATAAAGCGTTCAACCGGACATCTGTTGTCTTGATGTTTGTATTTCCTGCATTTCTCGTGTTTTCACTTTTTGTCGTTGTGACTGTTTTTTGGGCGGCGTCCTATAGTGTCTACGATTGGAATGGCATGGGTGAGAAGACCTTTGTTGGATTCAAAAACTATCTCACGTTGCTTCAAGTCGACCGGAATTTCTGGACGTCTGTAAAAAACACCCTGTTCTATACCTTCTGGCAGATCTTGCTGCAAGTCTTTGGCGGCCTTCTGATCGCCATTTTCCTGACCCGGGTGTTTCGTTTTCGTGCAACCTTACAGACCCTATACTACATTCCTGTCGTCATATCTACCGTTGCTATCACTCAAATCTTTGGCAAATTGCTTTCTGTTACCCCGCCTGGTGTCGTCAACTCCCTGTTTGCCTTGATCAATCCGGACTGGCGCTATTTGGAATGGGTCTCTAATCCGCGAATGTCACTTTTTATAGTTGCCTTTGTTGAGGGCTATAAATATGTTGGACTGTACATGATCATTTTCTACGCGGCACTGGTTGGCGTTCCAGAAGAGCTAGGTGAAGCAGCAACCATCGACGGAGCCAACCTGTTTCAACAATACTGGCACATCAAGATCCCCTACATCCGACCTGTCATCATTGCCAACGTCGTTCTTGTCCTCAATGGCTCTCTGAGATCGTTTGATTTCTCTTATTTGCTCACTCGTGGTGGACCTGGCAATTCATCAGAGCTGATGGCGACATACATGTACAAACAGGCATTCAGCAGCCTCAAATACGGTTATGGCAGTGCTGTCGCCATCTTGATTGTCATCATGTGCCTGATTATTGGCTCTGTCTTCCGAAAACTTTCACGTGACTCGCAGGAGGTGATCTGATGCCCCAGACAATCAGTCAGAAAATTGGCGGCATGGTCAAACTGGCGATCGCGCTGGCAATCCTCGCGATTCAGGTTTACCCGTTCCTGTATGTCATCATTGGCAGTTTCAAAACCGTGAATGACTTCCAGAAGAGGTTGCCCTTTGAACTCCCTTCTGCACTTTTTCTGGGGAACTATTTCAAAGTGCTCTTCAGTTCAAACGTGCAGATCTATTTCAAGAACAGTATCATCATCATGGTCGTGACGCTGATCGTTCTTCTGGCTCTAAGTTCGATGGCTGGCTTTGCCTTGTCCAGGATAAATTTCAAAGGCCGGAAGTTTCTCCTCTCTTATTTCCTGATCGGCTTGATGTTGCCATTTCAGGTGGCCCTGATACCTTTGTTTTTCATCTTCACCCGACTTGGCATCCTGAATACTTACACAGCGGTGATCATTCCTCAGGTGGCCTTCTCGTTGTCTTATTCGATTTACCTTTTTTATTCGTTCTATAAATTCCTGCCCACCGACGTAATTGAATCCGGGATCATCGATGGCTGCACACCGATGGGGATTTTCCTCAAACTGGTCATGCCGATGTCAAGCAATGCCATCCTGACCATTGCCACGATGCAAGGTGTGTTTAGCTGGAATGAATTCATCTGTGCCAACACCTTCACTCGAACCACAGCCATGAAGACGGTGACATTGGGCCTAAACGATTTTGTTGGCAAATATGGTCTGACAGACTGGGGAGCCACTTTCTCAATGATCACCATCACGATCTTGCCAACCTTCATTTTCTATTTCCTGACCAGCAAGTACATGATGTCAGGACTGACTGCAGGGGCGGTCAAAGGATAAAAGTACCATTTAATTGATTTATTGGAATAACTTTTGGAGGCTTTTATGCATAGACTTTATTATCAGCCGGAAGGTTTCTGGTTTGGCGACTGTATGCCGTTTGGCAAAGACAACAAGTTCTATTTGTTTCATCAGCGTGACACCCGTAAACCGGGCCCGTTTGGTGAACCCTTTGGCTGGGATCTTGCTGTAACCAGTGATTTCGTCCATTACGAGGACCTCGGAGTTGCTATCCCTCGTGGGATGGATGATGAACAGGACCAATTTATTTTTGCCGGCAGCATTTTTGCCGCGGATAGCAAATACCACGCTTTCTACACAGGATATAATCGAGGTTATCCAGCCTTAGGCAAAGCGTCCCAAGTTCTGATGCACGCCATAAGCGATGACTTGGTTCATTGGCAGAAATCACAGATGGAACTGACCTTCAATCCTCAGCCAGGATACGATCTGGACGATTGGCGGGATCCTTTTGTTCTCTGGGATGAAGAGAACCAGGACTACCTGCTCATTCTCGGCGCTCGCAAACTGAATGGTAAAAAGCAGATCAATGGCTGCACGGTCCAATTCCGTTCAAAAGACCTGCATAATTGGCAGTTCCATGGTGATTTTTGGTCACCATCGATCTACACCATGCATGAAATGCCAGACCTTTTCAAAATCGGTGACTGGTGGTACCTGATCATTTCCGAATACAGTGATAAAAACAAAATCGTCTACCGTATGAGCAAGAGTTTGAATGGCCCTTGGATGGCACCTGTTGATGACGCATTCGATGGTCGGGCCTATTATGCGGGACGGACCTTTGAGCTGAACAATCAGCGGATTCTCTTTGGCTGGGTACCGACTAAAGAAGACGATGATGATCAGAAGAACTTCCAGTGGGGCGGCACGTTTGTTGCGCATGAGATCTTCCAGCGTGAAGATGGAACCCTTGGCGTTAAAATGCCAGATGCTGTTTGGCAGGCATTCGAGGATCGTCAGGAAATTGAGCCTTTCTCGCTTTCAACAATTGATTCGCGTGCCGAATCGACACTAGTCAAGGAGAGTGGCACCCTGTTCAGTTGGGAAGCAGACATCAGCTGGGACACTGCGCCACGGTCTTTTGCTGTTAAACTATTTAACAATGATGAAACAGATGAAGGGTACCAATTCATATTCTTCCCGGGCGAAAACCGCTACGTATTCGAAAAATCGCCGAACCAGCCCTGGTTCCAATGCATGAACATCGGTCTGGACCGCCCCTATTCCATGAGTGACAAGCAGACCTGCCACATCCGACTGATTGTGGATGACACAATTGCTACCATTTACGTTGACGGTGTGGCCTTGAATACCCGGATGTATAAAAAGCCGGGCGAAACCCTGAGTGTTTTTGTAACAGATGGGCAGATTCGTGTATCTAATAGCACTTTCTCAAACAGCTTGTCAGCTGAATAACTCTTATCCACTACTCAACAGATATCGTTCGATCGCCTGGGCAACGCCGTCTTCATCATTGGAGGCGGTGATCGCCCGGGCTTTCATTCTGACGTCGTCAGGAGCATTGGCCATGGCTATACCGAGTCCGGCAGATTCGAGCATGGCAAGATCGTTGTAATTATCGCCGATCGCGATGGTCTGGCTTGAATCGACGCCATAATGGGCTTGCAAAGCTTTGAGGGCAGTCGCCTTGGTGACGGTGGCAGGGCAGATTTCGAGATAGGTTGCTTTCGATAATGCCCGGTTGATGCCTGAAAAGGCTGACTGGCCGAGCTGATTGTCAAACCGGGCGATTTGCGCCGCTTCGCCCATGACCAGGATCTTGTTGGGACCAGTGCCTTGCGCCTGCCACTGGGAAAGAAGCGCCTCGAGATCGTTGACTTGATAAACCGAACGGATGATCGCAGCTTCCTGGTCGGACCAGATGTTGGGCTGGTCAATGAACCAGGAAGATCCTTTATACAGGTTGAATGAAAGCCCCAAGGTCCGTGACATCCGGTAGATGGACCGGACAGTCCGGGGATCCAGCCAGGCTTCCGCAACCAGATTTTGCGCCGAGTCGAGAATGTAGGCGCCATTGTAGCAGGCCAGCGGAGCCTCGATGCCGAGTTCTTTGACCAGAAAATCCAGTCCTGTCGGAGGACGGGCCGAAACCAGCGCCACAATCACAGATCCGAGTGCATCTGCTCGCTGGATGGCATCTCGGGTTGCCGCGGTGATTTGATGCTGTGAATTGATCAACGTGCCATCCACATCGAGACAGAGGAGCCTTTTTGTCGTCATGGTTTGCATCCTTTCCCGAATCGCATTTGCCCGTAACCTTGATCATAAAGCAACAAGTCAAATTCTTGTACCCATCAATCAACCACCATTGATTGTGATTGATTCCCTGCGTAAACTGGCCTTATCAAAATGAGTGATTTTATATGATTTGATAAGGCCAGTTTGCGTAGGAAAATGAACCCCATCTATTAAGATCGACGTTTGCTGTAAGATGGCCTTCTGTCGATTAATGCGCAAACCAAAGAAGATTCTTTTTCAACATAAAAAATAACTGAATCACGAGTAAGTAACTTGTGATTCAGTAAAGAACGATATTTCTAACGAGGCAATTCTGATCCTGGTGGGTAGTGCTTATATGTCCGTTCAGGGCGTTGAAGGGACGAGAATAATCAGTCTATCCTCACCTGAACGATGATGGCGTCTGCCCGGTCTGCTTTTTGAAACAGGCGCTGAAATAGTATTGGTTGGCATAACCGACGCGTTCGCTGATGTCTTTGAGGGGGAGGTTGGTCGATTTGAGCAAGGCTTTGGCGGCTTCGATCCGCACAGTGGTCATGGCTTCGGAGACCGTCATCTGCAGCTCTTTCTTGAAAATTTCACTCAGGTAGGAGGGGCTCATATTGACATGCTCAGCGATCTGGGTCAGGTTGAGAGCGGCTTCGCCATAATGGGTTTCGATGTAATTCAATGCTTTCTGGCTGACTTGCTGATGCGATGAGGCCAGGGAGTCTTGCAGAATCTGGCAGGACATCATCAGGATCTGGCCTAGCCAGGCACAAACCTCAGCGGTCGTCGAGAAGGTCGCCAGATTGGCAAAGGTCCGGGCGATTTCGGTATCGACCGATTCGGCAGTGATGCCGGTTTTTTGGAAAAATTGCAGCAGCTTGGCGATGATCGAATAGACAAAGGCGAAAACGCCACTGCGGTCCAGCCCGGAATGGGCCAGTTCATTTTCCAGTTCACGGACAAAATCCTCAATCCCGGAAATGTTTTTGTTGAACAAGAGGCTGAGCATCTTTTCTTCGGCAAAATCGGTGAAAATCAGCGGGCTGCCAGTCCCGGGATGCAGATCGCGAATGCTGTAGACATTTCGCTCCGGGAAGAAAAACCGGTAATCGGCAGCGGTTTTCGCATCGTTGAAGGAAAGCGGCAATTGCCAGAATGAGGGCACCTCATTGCCGATGCCGATCGCAAAGGCCAGGGGTGAATCCTGGTGGTTATTGAAAAAATCAGTCAACCGGTACAGGGCCAGCTGATAGAGTGACTGGGCCAGGGCGAGGTCATGGCCCAGGAAAAAAACCACCTGGTTGGCAATCGTCACTTGGCGAAGGAGACGGCAATCGGCAAAGAGCTGATTGACGTCGGCGATCAGGTTGAGGAGCTGGACATGGTAATGCTGGATTCCGAATACACTCTGGCGTTGCTGGGCATTGAGGATGCGCACGATAAAACAGAGATACTGGGGACAGGCAATGGGGACATCCAGATACTGAGCGGTGGAAGACAGTGCATATTCACCCTCGATAGGCATGTAATTTAACAAATCCAGATAGAATTTCTGCTCCATGGCCTGGCGGTTGCGCGTGAATTCCGCCAGCAGCAATCGTTCCTGATCGATTTTCTCCACGGCTTTGGCGATGACTTGGCTGAGGTAATCGAAATGGATCGGTTTTTCGACATAATCGAAGACCCCCACCCGGATGGCTTGCCGGGCATAGTCGAAATCATCATAGGCGCTGACCAGGATGATCTTGATGGCCGGATTGATCGCCAGGACGGATTTGGCCAATTCGAGACCGGTCATGCCGGGCATGCGGATATCGGAAATGATGAGATCTGGCGCGAGCTGGCCAAGCTGCTCGAGAAGCTCCGGAGCATTGGAAAATGTGCCGGCCAAGTCACAACCCAGTTTTGGCCAGTCGACATTGCTTTTTATGGCGTCAATGGCCATGGCATTGTCATCGACGATCAGGATTCGCTTGGGCTGGTTATCGTTCATGCAGATCACTCGATTTCTTTCAGGATTTGATCGAAGGTCAAGGTGACGGTTGTTCCCTGGCCGGGCTGGCTATCGATCATCAGCCGGGCCTCGCCCGAAGAATATGCGGCCAGACGTTTATTGACATTATTCAGGCCATAGAACTGGCTGGTCTGGATTGTTTTGCTGGCCAGGGTTTCCCGGATCTGGGCCAGTGTCTCAAGCTCAATCCCCCGGCCATTGTCTTGCACGGTGATGCGGATGCGCTCGTCTTCCAGCACAGCTGAAAGGGCGATTTCCAGCCGCTGTTTACCCGGTGGAGTGCCGTGCAGGATGCAATTTTCCAGGATTGGCTGCAAGGTGAATTTGGGGATCATGAACTGTTCAATGAACTCATCCTTGCTGATTGTCCAACTAAAGGCATCCTTGCGGCTGACTT
>DIFN01000082.1 GCA_002419145.1 Mageeibacillus sp. UBA5747
TGGTGGTCGTCTTGCCACAGCCGGAAGGCCCAACCAGGATGCAGATCTCGCCGTCGGGGATGGTCAATGACAGCTGATTGACGACATCAACGGTCGAGCCTGGATAGCGTTTGGTCACCCGGTCAAATACGATCATGTGTGTCACCCTCTGTCTTTGGCTTGGCTTGGACAAGCCGGTCCTGCAGTTTGCCAAGATATTTGTCAGCCAGGATAGCAATCAGGGAAATCAGGATCGCCCCGATGATCACCATGTTGTCGTTGGTCCGGCTAATGCCCTGGAAAATATACGTCCCAAGGCCGCCAGCTCCGATGTAGCTGGCGATCGCCCCGATTCCGATCCCCATGACCACGGCGGTGCGAATCCCGGTCATCGAGGCCGGAAGCGCCAGTGGGATCTGGATCCGCAGCAGGATTTTCCGGTCGGTCAGGCCCATGCCTCGGGCGGCCTCGATGATCGCGGGATCGATGGTGGTGATCCCGACGTAGACATTGCGGATGATCGGCAATTGAGTATAGGCGACCAGACCGACAATGGCCGGTGCCGTACCGATGCCAAGGATCGGCAACAGGAGAGAAAAGAGAGCCAGGCTGGGGATGGTCATCATAACACTGGCGAGGCCGAGGACCAGATTGGCGAGCGCTCTGCTGCGCGTGATCAGGATGCCAACAGCCACCCCAAGGACAATAGAAATTGCCATCGCGATCAGGACCAGAAGCAAATGCTCCAAAGTCAGCTCCAGGATATCCTGCCACCGGGAAAGGAAAAATTCTACGAGTCCCATCGGACGCCTCCCCGCCATGCTGCAACTTGTCCGGCCCGAGAGGTTGTCACAGCGGACAACCGGAAAGATCGTTTCTCCAGAAGATTTTCAAGCAATCAGATCCACCGACTGAAGCCACTCCCTGGCCACGTCAGCCGGCCTCCTTTGCTCAATGTCGACCAGATAGTTCATCTGCATGATGGATTCATTATCGAGTTTTGCCGCTACTTTTTCCAGCAGTTTTACAATCTCCGGATTTTCTGCGGCAAAATCCGTCCGTAGGTTTGGAGCTGGATTATAGGCCGGGAAAAACGCCTTGTCGTCGTCCAGATTGACCAGGTCAAAGGCCTGGATCCGACCATCGGTTGAAAAGCCCATACCAATGTCGACCTGGTTTTCCTGCAGTGCTTTGTAGACGATCGCATTATCCATCACGATGATCTTGTCCTCGGGCAATTTGAACTGATACGTGCTTTCCAAGCCAGGCAGGCCGTCGGCGCGGGCGGTGAACTCGTGGTCCACAGCAAAGGTCAGGGCGCCCGGATGAGCCGTCAGATAGGCCCCCAATTGGCTGAGGGATTTTATCCCTAATTCTTCCGCCTGGGCCCGGCGCATCATGATCGTGTAGGTGTTATTGAACGGCGCATAATGCAGCCAGGCGACACCATTGGCCTCATCCTCGCTCTTGACTTGTGCATAGCATTCCTCCGGATCGGTCAGTGGCTGGTCATGCTGTAAATGAGACAGCCAGGCTGTTCCGGTGTATTCCCAGTAGATGTCGATTTCCTTGGACAGCAGTGCCGTGCGCACCTTGTTCGAACCTGCAACACCGGTCCGGTCATCCACTTTGTAACCGGCATCTTCCAGAACCTGCAGGGTGATCTGCCCTAGAAGCAACTGTTCCGTGAATTCCTTGGATCCAACGCGGATCACTTTCTCGTTGCCGGCACAGCCAGAAACTGTGACCAGTACCAGGGCACTGGCAAGTACTCCAAGCAGCAGCTTTTTCATAAAACGTATCATCAATTGCCTCCTGTTCGCGGTCAACTCATCGCTCTGTCAAACCTTCAAATACCAGGACACGCCTGTTCGTCAACAAAAGTGCTTTGTTGCCGGAAAGTCGCGCCTGGTATGAGAGTCTTTGATACGGGCGAGATTACCTTTTGCTGGCAAAAATCTCATGCGATTTTTTCAAAAGATCATCTGTCTGTTCGGCCAAATGGCTGTAGACTTGTTCATTGATCGCCTGGTACAGGCGCACATGCTCGGCGATCGGCTCGAAAGTATCCCGAATTTGCACCATGTTTTTGATCGCTTCCTGACGATCTTTATAGACGCCCAGGGCCAGGGCGGTGCAGATGGCAGCCCCCATGCTGGCAGATCCGTTGACGACGTTGCGCTGGGCCGGTACCCCAAAGACGTCAGCCAAGATCTGCATGAAGAGATTGCCGTTGGAACCACCGCCGCTGACGACGATTTTACTGAGCTCGATGCCGAGCTCGTCACACATAGCCTGGGCGTGGTTCTTCATCGTCATGGCGATGCCTTCCATGACCGAGCGGAACAAGTGCTGTCCCTTATGGGTGCCGTTGAAGCCAATCATCATGCCGCGTTCATGCGGGTGGTCAGGCCGGGCCAGCCAGTGAAGCACCGTGTACAGGCCATCACAGCCGACCGGTACGTCTTTGGCGAGCATTTCGAGATAATTCTCAGTCGACAAGCCACGTTCTTTGGTTGCTTTAACGATATCACTGCCCAAAAGGTCCATCACCCAGGTAATGGTCGACATACCGCGGCGAATACCGTTGCTCTCGTAGAGATACTCACCCGGCGTCGCACCCGGATTCACCCAGTAGTTGACGGGATTCGTCGTGTTGTTGACGCCGACCATCATCGACGTGATGTAAGTGCCAAGCGACACCAGGACGGTCCCATCATGGACCAGACCGGCGCCGAGGCCTTCGACCGCCTTGTCGTTTGAGGTTGCAACGACCGGGATGCCAACCGGCAATCCTGTCGCCGCACTGGCAGCCTCCGTAACGGTACCCAGGACCGTCGATGGGTCGACGAGGTCGAACAGCATCTCCCGCGGCGTGTGGTAGGCGGCAAAAGCAACTGGGTCCTCGATCCAGTCCAAGGTGTTCCAGTCGATTGGCCAAGGACCGACATAATTGGAACGTGTGTCCTTGGTCTCGCCGGTCAGGCGATGCGTCAGGTAACCCGTGGTGGTGGTCACGTAACGCACCTGGTCATTCTCATGTTCATATGGCCGCGAAAGCCGGATATCCATCCAGCTTTGCACCGGCGAGGCCAGGTTGCCGTCAGCCTTCAAAAGAGCGCGGCAGCAGCGGATGGAACCAAGGCCGACCCCAATAATGGCTTTCCTGTCACCGTCGAATTTCCTGAATACGCCCTGGCAAGCCTCTTTGAGACTATCCCACAGGTCATCATCCGGATGTTCGGCCCGGTTATCCCCATAGAGATGCATTGGCCGGAGCTTGACGCTGTGAAAGCAGATCTCTGCACCCTTGGTGTCGAAAATACTGACTTTGGTGCTCTGAGTGCCACCGTCAATGGCGACGATGTATTGCTTGTCCATAACTGTCCTCTCTTGTGCCTGATGCTGCTGATCCGGTCAGCGCATTAGGTAGCCGCCGTCGACGACGAGTGTAGCCCCGTTGACATAGTCGGAAGCACGGCTGGCCAGGAAAACGGTCGCACCCATCAGGTCGGCTGTGAAGCCCCAGCGGTTGGCCGGAATATGGGCCAGGATCTCAGCATTGCGCTTCTCATCCTTGCGGGTCATTTCGGTCAGGGGGGTAGCAAAATAGCCGGGCGCGATGGCGTTGACTTGGATGTTCCACTGGCCCAATTCATCGCACATCGACTTGGTCAGGCCGACAATGCCATGCTTGGTTGCCGCGTAAGCGGGCGACCATTGACCACCCAAGTAAGAATACAAAGAAGCAATGTTGATGACTTTGCCGCTTTCCTGCCTGATAAAATATTTCAAGGCTTCGTGAGTCATTTCGAAAGCTGCGGTCAAGTTGATCGAGATCATCTTGTCCCATTCCACGCGCGTGAACTGGGTAACATCGCGGACATTGATGCTGATGCCGGCACAATTGACCAGGATATCGATGCTGCCCCAGGTCTCGACACAGGTCTCGACGACGCGTTTACACTCGCCTTCAGCGGTAATATCCGCGATCATAAACTTGTATTCGACGCCACAGTCTTCGACCAGCTTTTTGGTCGAGCCATCATCGTCGACCAGACTGGGCACCAGGACATTGGCCCCGGCTTTGGCCAGAGCCGTCGTGAACGCCTGGCCCAGGCCGCCATTGCCACCGGTGACGATTGCATTTTTGCCCTTGAGGGAAAAGAAATCCATCGAGAAATCAGAAACCTTCATTGATTGTGTCCTCCAAAAGTCCAAATTAGGGCGGGTCTGGCGTGCCTGAGTCGGGCGCAAGATGCGTGCCGATTTCAGGTGCCGGCCTCTTGTTCGATTTTTTCGACCAGCTTGTGGATGAATGTGACAGCATCGCCTTCGACGACAATGTCGGACAGACTGCAGATTGGGGCATTCTTGTTGAGATTGACCGAGATGATGTTTTTGACCTGTCTGAGACCTTCGACATGCTGCACGGCGCCATTGATGCCCAAGGCCAGGTAAAGTTTGGGGCTGACCGTCTTGCCAGACTGGCCGACCTGGATGCTTCTGGGGGCGATCCCCTGGTCGACGATTTTCCGGCTGGCAGAGACCTGGCCACCCAAGGTTTGAGCCAGGCGTTGCAGCTCATGGAAATGGCCGATCATGCCGCCGCCACCGGATACCAGCACGTCACTTTCCCGGATGTCGTACGTCTGCTCTTTGGTTTTGACGGCCAGGCGGCGCATGGTCCCAGCGCAAACGTTCGCTGGGGTCATGATTTCAGTCTGCGTGTTCTTATCTGTCGGGCGGTCCCAGTGAAAGACACCTGGGCGGATGCTCATCATGACGGGGCCATCACCAACGAACTCGATTGCGGCCATGATCCGGCCACTGTAAGCAGGACGGATGGCCAGCAGTTGATCGCCTTCATGGCGGATGGCAGTGACATCAGCCACCAGACCTGTGTTCAGGCGCATAGCCAGCCGCGGGGCCAGCATGCGGCCAAAAGGAGTCGCCGGGACCAGGATGGTGTCAAAAGCACGAATTTGCTGCAACTCGACCAGCACTTCTGCGATGGCCAGCGGGTCATATGTTTCGATCTGGGAGATGCTGACCTGGATCACCGTATCGAAAGCACCGACTGCCACAACGGACTTTGGACCGAAGGTGACCCCAGTCGTTTCATAAGCATTGTCCGCATAGATCTGCCGGGCTACCTCAAGCAGGTCGACCGAATCCCGGGGAGCTTTTTCATCCAGATAAATCAGGCAACGTCTCATTTTAAATGAAACTCTTTTCTTTCAGAAACTGATAGACATATTCAATGCCGGCAGCGTCCGTCTGGACCACTACCTGGCCCTTCTTAGCATATTCCCTGGTGAAGGTGTGGGCCACCCGGGTCTTGGAACCCGTAGCGCCGACTTCATCTGGAGAAAAGGCCAGATCCTGGTTTGTGATCACATGCAGATTCGCGGAAACGTCCCGAGCCAAATCCTTGCGACTGGCATAAGGCAGCTTGTACGGGCAATCACGCGTCAGGCTCAGGATCGCCGGCAGGGCCATTTCGTACGTCACGATTTCGTTCTCTGTCTCGACATCAAAGACTGCCGCAGCCGGACTGAACTGGTTTTCGTCGAGCCGGACAATGCCAGACATCTGATTGAGATCCAGCAAGGCCCCCAGCTGGGCAGGAATATGGGACGTGTCACCGTCAATGGCATGCGTTCCAGAAAGGATCGCGTCAAAGTCGCGGGTGGCAAGATAGCGGGCCAGAATGGTGGCTGTGGCATAGGTGTCGCTGCCGGCAAAGATCCGGTCCGATATCAGGGTGCCCCGGTCCACGCCAATACGCAACAGATCTGCCAGATGAGGGGTGACAACGGATGGAGCCATTGTCACCACCTCAATCATGGTGTCCGGATGCGCGGCCTTTACCCTCAAGGCAAAAGCCACGGCACACACATCATCGGGGTTTAATTGGAGGCGTGCCTTTTCCCGAATCAATGCATTGTTTTCGAAGTCATACTGATAGCTGTCCACATCCGGAACAAATTTGACCAGGCAAATCAGTCTCATGGCTTTGGTGTTTTCAATCCTCAGGCTTTCTGAGCTGCACCTTTGAGTGCTGCTTTTTCTGCAGTCTTTTCCTTCTGGCTTAAGTTGGCATAGATGGCGATAATTGCGATGCCGAGAGCCCCGAACACAGCGCTGACAACAAAGTAAGCCACATAGCCGCCCTGGTCGCCAAAGGTGTTCCAGAGGAAGGTGTTCATTTGCGGCAGGATGATGTCCGGCAGGTAGCCGATGAAGGAGATCAGGCCAATGGCCGTACCCATCATGGCAGTGGGGATTTTCGACATGCCCAGGAAGGACCAGTAGGTGCCACGGATGGCGTAGAGGAAGATACCGAGGACGACGACGGCGGCAGAGATGCCCATGCCAGTGAGCGGCAGCAGGGCTGCGGCGACCAGGAACAGAGCGGCACCGGCCAGGGCGATGCCATTGGTTTTCGGTTTGCCGATTTTGTCAGCAAAGATACCACCAAGGAAACCACCAACCGGACGCATCCAGAGGATAATGACGGTGATGGAAGCAACCGTGACGGCATCCATCATTTTGTTGGTCTGCAGGAAACCACCGATGTAGTATACGGTCCAGAAGACAGCATAACCCATGAAGATGATACCACCCATGAGATAAACGTACTTATTCTTGAGCAAAACCCCAATATCCCTGAGATGGAATTTTTCACTTTCTGCCCGCTCACCCGTATTGCCGGAGAGGGCAATCAGTTTCTTGTCACTGTCAACAAAGATCAAAATCAGGACAGCCGCAGCCAAAACGATCGCGGAATAGAGGTAGATGACGGAAACCATTGCAGACTTTTTGTCAGCCAGAGCATCGCTGCCCCCGAGAACGCTGGCGAAAACCGCCAGGCCGATGCTGGCCATCAGCGCTTCGACCACGCCGCGGCCACCATCGAGAATGCCGAAGAAACGGCCTTCATCTTTTTCAGTTGAAAGCAGCTTGACGATTTTCATGTGGGAGCTCCAGAATGTGAAAACGGAGAAAATACCCCACAGGAAGAAAATCGCGTTGACCGCACCGGCGCCGGGCACCTGGGCAAACCAGAAGCCACACAGGGAGACACCCAGTAAGGAAATACCGATCAGCCATTTGGCCGGGACCCTGTCCGCCAGCAAACCGCTGGGGATGTAACCGATGACGTAAGCGATACCGAGCATGGAATAGAAGTTGTTCAACTGAGCCTGGGAAAGGTTGAAAACTTCAAGCAAGGTCACTTGATAGTTCGTTCTCAGGTAGATGACCGGGTAGATGGCGCCGGCAGCTAGAACGATGAGCGCAAATTGTAGATACCGTCTGAGATTCCCTGATTTCATAACTCCTCCATTTTTTAAATTTTATTGTCACACCCTGCAAAGACTGCACCCGTCATCTGAACAGTCATCACAGGGGTTCAACCTAAGTGATGGGGCTTGTACCACCGGCTGCCTATTGGATGTATTTCCGGATGCCCTCAGCTTGGGGATAAATCGTGCCATAATTCATGATGCCGTTCGGGTCAAAAGCGGTTTTTAACTTTTCGAGCATGTAATAGGCCGAACCATGCTCAGCGAGCGTCCACTCGCTCCTGTACTTGCCAATGCCATGGTGGTGACACATCGAGCCACCTTCTTTGAGCGTTTCTTCGACAATAATCCGCTGCAGCGGATGGTGGTAGACGATCATTTCGTCTTCCGGGGTGCAATGGATGTTGTAGTTGTAGACGAAATACATGTTGGTCCCATTGATGTAGCTGTGTGACGAGTGGCCGCCCAGCATTGTGATGTCATGGCTTCTGGGGAACTCTTCCCGGATGCGTCGGATCACGTTGTTGTAAATCTTCGGGATGCTCTCCCAGTCAGCCGAGATCTCGGTCGTGAAGCCGGAATGGGCGTCTTTCTCGATCATGCCCTGGAATTCATCGTCGATGTCCTTTTGCGACCAGTTCAAATGGTTGAACCAGTCCTCAATCAACCGGCTGTCGACCTGCTCCAGGATTCCTTCCTGGTGCTTGGCGACGGCTTCTTCGATCCCTTTGCAAGTGGCCTCGACGATGCCCTGATTGCCCTCGGCCATGAAGAGCAGGACACACTTGTTCTTGTGAAAGTGATAAAAATGCTGGGCGGCGTCTTCCTCGGAATAGGTCCGGGCTACCGATGGCCGGTAGCCATTGACCATGACTTCACGCAGAATTTTGATTCCTGTCTCGACATCTTTGATCAGATAGCCGAAAAAGCGGTTGTTCTCCGGAAAATAGCGGAAAATCTTGACAGTGACTTCGGTGATGTAGCAGAGGGTGCCTTCGTTGCCAATCACGATGTGACGGATGTCCGGGCCGCCGGACCGCCGGGGCACATTCTTGATCCGGGAGATGTGGCCATCCGGAAACACGCATTCCAGACCGACCACCATGTCTTCAATTCCACCATACAAGGTCGAGAACTGGCCAATGCTGCGCGTCGAGACCAGGCCGCCATACTTGGCCACAGGCTTGGACTGCGGTGAATGACCGGTTGTATAGCCGACTTTCCGCAGCTCGTCCTCGAGATCCTGCAGAGCCACACCGGCCTGGACGGTGGCCTGGCAGTTGTAGGTATCGATCTTGAGAATCTTGTCCAAATGCAGGGCATCCAGAACAATCGTGTTTTCTTTCCAGTTTTCGAGACCACCCTCAGTCGCAGTCTTGCCGCTTCTGGCGATGACATTGATATCATTCTCATTGCAGAATTTTAAGACCATGCTAACTTCTTCAGTCGAATTGGGATAGACGATAGCCTTCGGTGGCGGAACGTCCAGGGCCTTTCTCGCCTTGGCATATTTTTTATATCGGTCGGCCGATGCATCATACAACGCATCCGTATTGGTGTTGACTTGTTCTTCAGATAAAAGCTCTTTCAAGCGGTCTGCTACAGCCATAAAGCCCCCTCGTAACCTCCTCATTTCCAAAAAGCAATGTCCACACGCGTGCTTTGGAACTAGCTTGATTGTAAAGTCATATTCTAGCCCAAGTCAATAGAAAAAGTGGAAACTTTTCTATTATTTATTACAATTGTCTCATATTATGGAAAATTTTCCACTTTTTCCGTCCGGATTCTTTACATCAAGCCGGCAAAATGGTACGATCAAGCGACGAACATACGACCAAAGCAGGTGCCACCATGTTCAACATCGATTTCGGCAAACTCAACCCACTCGAGATCCAGATTCATAACAAGCTCGATGAATATGCCAAGACCAACACCGAGATCCGCATCAACACCGCAGCCGAATTATGCGGCTGCTCGGTCTCCAAGATCTCCAAATTCGTCAAGAAACTCGGCTTTGCCAATTTCCGGCAATACCTGGAATTCCTCCATGGAAACGACATCCTACAAGTCAGCCTGTCTAACGAACTAGCCCGCGTGCGCCAGTACATCGACGACTTTAATGGAACGATGGTGGATGAACTGCTCGAACTGATCGACAGTCACCAGCGCATTGTTTTTTTCGGCTATGGCCCTTCCCTGCTCTGCGCCCAATATTTCGAATATCGTCTGCGCATTTTCACCAACAAGACGATCATCGCTGTCACCGATGAGATCTCCGTCGCCTCCATGACCGACAAAGACACCCTCCTGATCCTGCTGACCGTCACCGGCACCTTTCATTCTTTCGCCAACGTCTATGCAGAATCGAAAAAGCGTGGTTGCGACGTCGTGATGATCGTCGAAGAATACAATACCGAGCTGTTCAGCCAGTGCGACCGCGTCTTCTGGCTCAGCCGCTACCCCCAGCCAGCTGGATTGTTGCCCTATGAAAAATCAAGAACGGTTTTTTTCATTTATTTTGAAGAAGTCATCCAGCGGATGATCTACAGGAAAAAAGCAGAGCTGGAGACTAAGGAACAAGCTGAACCCAACGCGTAGCTGTTGTATCCCTGTCTAGCGGGCCCTATGCTATCTGGCCCCATCCAATCAGATAAAATGGCCCCACTCGGCAAGGCCAGTTAGCGCAGGGAATCGTCAGCACAGGATCTTCACATTTTAGTGCTAGTCTTAGATCAGGACTGGTGGAAAACATGAAATCAGCAGCTTTCAGAATCATCCTCGCGAGCATCGTGATTAGTGTGCTGATCCTTGCATTCAGCCTGTTTGCCATGCGCATGTTCAGCACCTGGACCAGCCTTTCCACTTCAAAAAAGCAACCAAGCCAGAACAGCCAGATCTCTGGCAAATCTGGGAACGCACTGCAGCTCGCACCTGTCCAGCCCGATGAAAATCCTGCCCCCGGCGAAGCAACTTTCACCCTAAAGGCACAAGCAGGGTTCACCCAATTCTGGCCTGATCAAGCAACAGCCACGCTCGGCTACAATGGATCCTATCTCGGTCCAATTCTTCGTTTCAGGCAAGGAGAAAAGGTCCAGATCCAAGTCCTTAACGAGCTGGGTGAACCGACCACAGTTCACTGGCATGGCCTGGCGGTGCCGGGTGATCAGGACGGTGGTCCGCATCAGATCATCCAACCAGGTACATCCTGGGCTCCGGAATTCACCGTCAGCCAAGCGGCCGCCACGCTCTGGTACCATCCCCATGCCATCTCAACGACCGCAACCCAGGTTTACGCCGGATTGGCCGGTCTGATCTACATCGACGATCCAGTTGCCCACAGTCGCGGTCTACCGCAAGACCATGGCATCAATGACTTCCCCTTGATCGTCCAGGACCGGAATTTTGACAGCAACAAGCAATTTGCATACCAGGCTACGATGATGGGACTGGTTCCCGGAGAAACGATCCTGGTCAATGGTACCCTGGATCCCTATCTGAATGTCCCAAAGGACAAAGTCCGCTTCCGGATCCTGAATGCTTCCAATCCGAGAACTTTAAATTCCAGCTCAGCGATGGCAGCGATTTAGTCCAGATCGCATCAGATGGCGGGTTGCTCAGCACACCCATAGCCCAGCGATCGATCCACTTGTCACCGGGTGAACGTGCAGAGGTGGTCATCGATTTCGCCGAGATTTCGGACGAATCCATCCAGCTCCTTGTGGGTGGCCTGCCAATTCTCGACCTGCACATCAAAGAGCCCAGTCAGAAACGTCAACCGCCCTTGCCGGAACAACTGGCAACCATCGAGCCCTTCCCGAACGATCCAAGCCAGACCATCCGCGTATTTGAACTGCAGTCCATGGGCATCACCGACACCATCAATGGCAGAGCCTTTGATATGGATCGAATCGACGAAACCGTCCCGCTTGGTGAAACCGAAACCTGGATCATTCGCAATCGTGGTGGCATGATGATGCAGTCCGGGGGCCATCCTTGATTGTC
>DIFN01000053.1:0-2454 GCA_002419145.1 Mageeibacillus sp. UBA5747
CAGAGGTCTCATTTTTCAAACTTTTTGCATGTGCTCAGACTTCCGCTCGGGAAACGCGAAAAAAGCACTGATTTTCAGTGCTTTTCCGCTTCGTGTCTGACTTTTCAGACAATTTGTGGTGGAGGCGAGGGGAGTCGAACCCCTGTCCGAAACCCTATCCTCTGGAGCATCTCCGGGTGCAGTCAATGTTTGGAGTATTCCCCTCTGGTATCGCCCATTGACAGGCTCAACCGTCCGGTAGCTTCATGTCTACACATTCATCGCAAAGCTTAGATGAATCCGTTTCCCCGTTTGACCTGCCAACAGGTAAGGTCTGCTATCTGACGCCAGGGATCCATCCAGCAGATCGGATGGCCTGACGGTAGAGCGATTAGGCTGCTACGAGAGTAGGTTGTTTAGCAATTATGCTTTTCCTCGTTTTTTTGAGAGGCCGACGAGGATCCTCTACCCGCTTCCCCAGTCTCAACGACCCCGTCGAAACCAGTACGCCCCCGTGTTACCGGGTCGGCACCAAGCTGAGATGAATAGCTCGGGCCAGCAAGTAGATTTTATCATGAAAGGAACAAATGTTCAAGTCTCTTGTCCTTCCCGTCCTTCCATAAACCAGCAGCCGCGATCATTGAACAGATAGACCTCACGGCCGAGGATCCGGCAGGTGTAGCGCAAACCTGAGCCGCCGACCTTGAGCGCGACGGCAGGCCGCACATCGAGCACCCGGTCGATCATGAAACGGCGGCCATCCTCCCAGGTCAGTGACTGCGGCCAGCTCTGCCCCTCCTCATCGATCTCGACCACCACCTTGACAGTCACCCGGCGTGCCATATGCATCCCTACTTCCAAAATAAAATAAAACGAACGTTTGTTCCTTTATTATAGAAGGTTTGGGGCTACCGGGCAAGGCCTTGGGATGACAAGCTGCGAACTGCTGGAAGTGGGCACGGCTGCATGACCATACCAGCACGAATGTTAACCACAGACTCGGAAAAAGGTACCTGAACTCAGGCACCTTTCATTGATTTGGATTGCCATCAGGCTGTCCTGACATCAGCATCTTTCATGCATGTGTCTATTTTGTTGGCTCAACCAGAATTTGCCGTCTCAAACCGCCTCATCCACCGAATCCACAAACTTGAATCCGAGGGTGTTTTGCATGTAATTGAGCGCCCACTGGTGGTTATCGGCATTGAAGGAGGCGACGCAGGCGGGGCATAGGCGGAACTGAACAGACAGGCCATGGTTTGCGGCGTGATTGTACAGGCCGATGGCGTTTTGCAGGACGCAAATATCGGTCACGACGCCACATAATTCGATCACATCGTATTCGCGAACGAGCCAGTCAATATCAGCGGCCTCCAGCATGTAGGAAGCCTTGGTCAAGGTCTCGAGATCGAGGTCCTTTAGGCCGCCGTAGAGGGCCCAGCCGGGGGTCCCTTCTTCACAGTGGATCTGGAAGGCGGTAGATTCCGGGTGGCCTTTTTTCCAGCCTTGGGACGAGTGCGTGTCCTGGGTGCAGATGACATCGCCGCCTGCAGTCTGGAAAGCAGCAATCCGGCTCAGGATCGCAGGTTCGATCAGCTGGGCCGGGCGGCCGGCGGTCAGTTTGCCAGCGTCGGCAACAAAGTCATATTGGTAATCGATGACCAGAAGCAATTTTTTCATAGAGGTCGCCTCCTTAGATGACGAGCATTCAGTATGGATGTCGGGCCTGGCTTTGGGTCGCAGGCATCTGTAAAAGAGAATCTGCTATGCTCTGCCAAGTTCTTTCAAATAGCGTTTGAGGGCATCCTGCCAGGCAGGCAGGCGGGCAAATCCGGCCGAGTCGAGGCTGGCTTTGGACAGGCGGGAGTTCTTCGGGCGTTCGGCTTTGGCTGGATACTGCTCCGAGGTCACGGGATGGACCTGGCAGTGGAGACCGGCCTCCTGCATAATTGCAACGGCAAAGTCATACCAGCTGCAATAGCCTTCGTTGGAGGCATGGTAGGTGCCGAATTTGTCCGTCTGGAGCATGTCGCACAGCAGGATGGCCAGATCCGCCGTGTAGGTTGGCGAACCGATCTGGTCTGCGACGACGTTGATATCGGTCCTTTCCTTGCCCAGACGCAGCATCGTCTTGACAAAGTTGTGGCCATTGAGGCCGAAAACCCAGGAGATCCGCACAATGTAATGGCGGTCCACCCACTCGCGGACTTTTTCTTCGCCGAGGGCTTTGGTCTGGCCGTAATAACTTTTGGCACCATAGGGAGCATCGATTTCGAAGGGCTGGTCGCCCTCACCATCGAAGACGTAGTCGGTGGAAAAATACATCATCCGAGCGCCGATCGCCTGGCAGGTCTTGGCAATATTTTCCGTGCCGGTGACATTGACCGCATAGCAGAGATCGCGATCGTCTTCGGCGCGGTCGACGGCAGTGAAGGCGGCACAATGGACGACGGTGTCAGGAGCGTAGGACCGAAT
>DIFN01000053.1:2570-5496 GCA_002419145.1 Mageeibacillus sp. UBA5747
CTTCCCTCTTAATCAGCGATTGGCGTACATCTGGGCATAATAGTGCTGGTAATCGCCGCTGAGGATGTGCTCCCACCAGGAGCGGTTATCGAGATACCACTGGATCGTCTTCTTGATCCCGTCGTCGAACGTCGTCGCTGGGATCCAGCCGAGCTCGCTGGTAATTTTCGCTGGATCAATCGCATAGCGCTGGTCATGGCCGGGCCGGTCCGTGACGTAATGGATCAGTGACTCAGGCTTTCCGAGCTCACGCAGGATCGTCTTCACAACCTCGAGGTTGGTGCGTTCGTTATGACCGCCGATGTTGTAAACCTCACCGACGCGGCCTTTCCGAATGATCAGGTCGATTGCCGAGCAATGATCCTCAACATAGAGCCAGTCGCGAACGTTTTCGCCTTTGCCGTAGACCGGCAGCGACTGGTCAGCCAGAGCGCGGGCTATCATCAATGGGATCAGTTTCTCTGGGAAATGGTAGGGGCCGTAGTTATTGGAACAGCGGGAGATCGTCACCGGCAGCTTGAAGGTGCGGTGGTAAGCCTGGACGAGCAGGTCAGCTGAGGCTTTGGAGGCTGAATAAGGTGACGAGGTGTGGATCGGGGTTTCTTCGGTGAAGAAAAGGTCTGGGCGGTCGAGCGGCAAGTCACCGTAGACCTCGTCGGTCGAGACTTGGTGGTAGCGGCCGACTTGGCAGGTGCGGCAGGCATCCATCAGGACCTGAGTGCCCAGGATGTTAGTCCTCAGGAAGATCTCCGGATTTTGGATCGAACGGTCGACATGAGATTCAGCTGCGAAATTGACCACGACATCGAAGTGCTCGGCGGCGAACAGCTCATCCATGGCCGCGCGGTCCGCAATATCAGCTTTGACGAATTTGAACTGGGGATTTTTCATCGCCTCAGCGAGCGTTTCTAGGTTGCCAGCATAGGTCAGGGCATCGACACAGACGACCTGGTCTTCCGGGTGATTATGGAGCTGGAAATAGACGAAATTGGCACCGATGAAGCCGGCACCGCCGGTGACTAGGATTTTCATGGACAAAGGTCCTCCGCTTGTTAAGTGTCATGTCGGCCGAGAGCTGGGGCGATTCGTCCCGGCCGGTTAATCAGTGATGCATCAAGGTCTGTTGTCAGAAAGTGAAGTTGAAGTCACAATCCTTGAGCAAGGGGGCTTTGAGATCCTTGTCCGACAGGACCGGCTCAGCCTCGGTGCCCCAGTCGATGCCAATCGCAGGGTCATCGTAGCGGATGCTGCGGTCGCATTCTGGAGCGTAATATTCGTCAACCTTGTATTGGACCTCGACGTCCTCGGTCAGGGTCATGAATCCGTGGGCAAAGCCTTTCGGGACCAGAAGCTGCTTCTTGTTGTCAGCTGACAGTTCAACCGCAATCCACTGGCCAAAATGGGGCGAGCCACGGCGGATATCGACAGCAACATCGAGGATACGGCCTCGGGTGCAGCGGACAAGTTTCGTCTGGGCCTTGGGATCATTCTGAAAATGCAGGCCACGCAAGGTGCCTTTGCTGGCCGAAAACGACTGGTTGTCTTGGACAAAATCGATCTCGATGCCAACAGTGGCCAGCGTGCGCTTGGAATAGACTTCTGAAAACCAGCCGCGGTGGTCGCCAAAGACCTTGGGCTCGAGGATGAGGACTCCGGGCAGGTTTGTTTCAATGACTTGCATGGTGGTTTTTAGCCTCCGAAAGATTCAGGTTTTGCATTTTTGATCAAATATCAAATGATGCTCAAGATCAAATGAAGGTGCGCTGCGCGCGGATGTGATCCAGCGCGGTTTGGGTTTGGCATGATTCAAGGCAAAGAGCGGACGATGTTTTTTTCGACTTTGCGCAGGTATTCGCCGTAGGGGGACTTGCCATAACGTTTGGCTGCGGCATGGAGGTCTTCCTTGCTGATCCAGTCTTTGCGGAAGGCAATTTCCTCTGGGGCGGAAATTTTGATTCCCTGACGTTTTTCGATCATACGGATGAACTCGGCCGCCTCGAGCAGGCTGTCGATCGTGCCCGTATCGAGCCAGGCGTAGCCGCGGCCCATCAGTTTGACATCGAGCAGGTCCTGCTCCAGGTACACACGGTTGAGGTCGGTGATCTCAAGCTCGCCACGGGCGCTGGGTTTGAGGTTTTTGGCGATTTCGACGACACGGTTGTCATAAAAATACAAGCCAGTGATCGCGTAGTTGGATTTCGGGTGCTGGGGCTTCTCTTCGACGGAGAGAACTCTGCCCCGATCGTCAAATTCGACGACACCAAAGCGCTCCGGATCTTCGACGTAATAACCGAAAACTGTAGCCCGGCCGGGATTGTGGGCTGCTTCGTCAAGCAGCTTGGTGAATCCGTTGCCATAGAAGATATTGTCGCCGAGGACCATGGCGACCGAGTCGTCGCCGATGAATTCTTCGCCGATGATAAAGGCCTGGGCCAGACCGTCCGGAGACGGCTGGACGGCGTAGTTCAGGCGCACGCCATACTGGCTGCCGTCGCCTAGCAGATTGACAAATCGGGGCGTGTCTTCGGGCGTGGATATGATCAGGATATCCTGGATACCAGCGAGCATCAAAGTCGACAGGGGGTAGAAAATCATTGGTTTGTCGTAAATCGGCAGCAGTTGCTTACTGGTGACTAGCGTCAGGGGGTAAAGCCTCGTCCCTGCTCCGCCAGCCAGAATGATTCCTTTCATAAAGGCCTCCCTTTGCGTATGTGAGTTATATATCAAGCCAGGTCGGTCCTGGCCGGATTCACAATGCCGCAAAATCGCGCAGGATCGCGCCAGATCATGGCATTTGACCTAATCGACATTATATCAGACCTGAAACAGGAATGGCGCTCAGATGGCAAGGTTTCCTGGCGGAACTTGCGAAAAATGGTGGGGCGCGCGGGGTGAGCGGCAGCGAGACCGGACGCGGCCGGCAGGC
>DIFN01000073.1:0-11685 GCA_002419145.1 Mageeibacillus sp. UBA5747
AGAAGACCGGCAGAAATGCCTCAATGCCGGTATGAATGACCACTTGCCCAAACCTGTTTCCCCAGATCTGCTCTACGGGATGCTCGTCAACTGGCTGGAACCTGTCCAGAGGGATGCAAATGAAACGTCCAATGGGCTGGCGGCAATTTCAAAGCCCGGTCCCAGTCAACCACCAGAGCCCATTTCACCAGCCACCTTGATGCACCAGCTTTCCCTCATCCCGGGTTTGGATGTAGTCACCGGACTCCAGATGCTGCAGGGTGACTCAGATCTTTATATCCGGATTCTGGGCCAGTTTATCGATCTGCACGAAAACGAGCCGACGCAAATTTTGCAGGCGCTCCATCTTCATGACCTGAAGACGATCCAGCATGTGACGCACACTTTGAGAGGCTCAGCGGGTACACTGGGTGCCAAGGCCATCCAGGAATCAGCCGCAAGTTTGGAAAAAATGACCCGTACCAATCCGGATCCGACAGATCCGGCTTATGTCCGGCAAATCGAACACCTGACATCCGCATGGTCAGATGTGGTCCAAGGCTACCGAAAGGCTGTGGGCGACAAAGATGTGAACACACCTGTGGCTGAATCGACACCTGAAAACCCCATGCAGGTCCGACACATTCTGCAGGAACTCCATCGTCTTCTTTCGGCCAATGATACAGACGTGAATGAGCAGATTTTACAGGCAAAAGCGTTGCTACTGCGATCAATGGGCGATGATGCTCAGGTGCTGGAAAAGCAGATTCTCAATTTTGACTATGAAGATGCGCTGCGGACGCTGGAACTGTATCTGAAATGCTGAACAAACCATGAGCGCTGAACAAGCCATGAGCAGAGAACTTGCCGGATAAGAATCAAATCCGGCAAGTTTTTTTACCAGATATAGATTGACGATCGTCTATATGCCTGATACGCTTACATAGACAAATCTCTATACAGTTTAAGAAAGAAGGTCATCTTATGCTCTCTTGCACCGATTCTGCTTTGGTTTTCAAGGCGCTGTCAGATGAAACCCGGCTCAGGATCGTGGACTTGCTTTCCTGTGATGAATTGTGTGCCTGCACCATCCTCGAGTCGTTCAATATCACCCAGCCGACGCTCTCTTACCATATGAAAATCCTGACCGAGAGTGGACTGGTTAAGTCCCGCAAAGAAGGCCTCTGGACCCGCTATGCCTTGAACACAGACTTGTTCGACCAGATAAAGGTGTTCCTGAACCAGATCACATCGGATAAAGAGAATTGCATCTGCAGGAGGTAAGGAACATGGATTTCATCGTTACAATTTTCAGCTGGTTGAATAACCAGCTACTCAAAATGAACTGGCTTTCCGACTTGGTCCGGTTACTGGTGGAAAACCTGTTTGGCTTGTCCACTACGGACCGGATCGGCAGCAGCATTCATTTTTACATCTATGACACGATCAAGATTTTTATCCTGCTATCTTTTCTGATTTTCACCATTTCCTACATCCAGAGCTTTTTCCCACCCGAACGAACCCGGTCGATCCTGGGGCGGTTCAAAGGGGTCTGGGCCAATATACTGGGTGCCCTGCTCGGGACCATCACCCCGTTCTGCTCCTGTTCCTCGATCCCGCTGTTCATCGGTTTCACCAGTGCCGGCCTGCCGATCGGTGTCACGTTTTCGTTCCTGATTTCTTCGCCACTGGTCGATCTAGCCTCGGTTCTGCTTCTGGCCAGTATCTTCAACTGGCGGATCGCGATCGCGTATGTAGTGGTTGGTCTGGTCCTGGCTGTCATCGGTGGCTCGCTGATCAGTCATCTCAAACTGGAAAAGTACGTTGAGAGCTACGTCTACAAGGTCCAGGGCAGTGCGGGGCTGGATTTGCCGGAACAGACAGTCAAAGACCGCTTGCTCTATGCCCGCGATCAGGTCCGGGAGATCATCCACAAGGTCTGGCTCTACATCCTGATCGGCGTCGGCATCGGCGCACTGATTCATAACTGGATCCCGGAACCCATCATCACGGCCATCCTCGGCCAGCAAAATATCTTCTCCGTTCCATTGGCGACCCTGGTCGGCGCCCCAATGTACGCCGACATTTTTGGCACCCTGCCAATTGCGGAAGCACTGGTCGGCAAAGGCGTTGGTATTGGCACCGTGCTGGCTTTCATGATGGCCGTCACAGCCCTGTCGCTGCCCTCTATGATCCTGCTGAAGAAAGTCGTCAAAATGCCTTTGCTTGTTACTTTTGCCGGGATTGTGCTGGTCGGGATCCTGATCATTGGCTATGTTTTCAATGCATTCAGCTACGTGCTGATGTAAGTCAAGAAGGAGTACGTGTATGTTGCTGAAAAATAAGGAATCGTCTTGCTGTTCTGGTGCGGGCTGCTGCGGGGACGCAACGACTCGGGCTGCAACTTCGGTCACATCTGGATCTGACAATGCTGCGACTTCAGTTCGGAGCATCGTGATCGATTTCCTCTATCTGGATTTGGAAGTTTGCACCCGCTGCCAGGGAACCGAAGATACGCTAGACCAAGCGGTCGCAGAAGTGTTCCAAATTTTGCATTCCGCCGGGATTGAAGTCGTGATCAACAAGGTCAACGTCAACACAGAGGAATTGGCCAACCAGTATCAATTTGTCAGCTCACCGACCATCCGGATCGATGGCCATGATATCGCAGTCGACGTCAAAGAAAACCAGTGCGACTCGTGCGGCGATTTGTGCGGGGACACGGTGGATTGCCGGATCTGGACCTGGCAAGGGGTTGATTACACGCAGCCACCCAAGGCGATGATTATCGACGCGATTCTCAAAGCTGTTTATGGGGGTCCAGCTTCATCTCCGGTGATTGCCCCAAATCCATACGAGCTGCCAGAAAATCTGCGCAAATTCTATCAAGCCATGAAACAGAAAGACGCACCCGCTTCGACCTGTTGTTCTTGAAATTAAATGAGAAGACGAGGAACCTGACATGAGCAAACCACAAAAAGGTGCCACTGGCATCAGCTTCTTTGAAAAGTACCTGACTCTCTGGGTAGCTCTCTGTATGGTCGCCGGTATTCTGATCGGCCGGTTCCTGCCGGCGATCCCACAATTCCTGGGCCGCTTTGAATACGCCCAGGTTTCGATCCCGATTGCGATCCTGATCTGGCTGATGATCTACCCGATGATGATGAAGGTCGATTTTGCCAGCATCAAATACATCGGCAAAAATCCCAAGGGTCTTTATGTGACTTGGGTGACGAACTGGCTGATCAAACCGTTCACCATGTACGGCATCGCCTGGCTATTTTTCTTCGTCGTTTTCAAACAGCTCATTCCGGCTGAGCTGGCCAAAGATTACCTGGCAGGCGCGATCCTGCTTGGTGCGGCCCCGTGTACAGCCATGGTGTTTGTCTGGAGCCACCTGACCAAAGGCAACGCTGCTTACACCGTGGTCCAGGTTGCGACCAATGACTTGATCATCCTAGTCGCCTTCACCCCGATTGTCGCCCTGCTTCTGGGCATCGGCGGCATCACAATCCCCTGGGCCACCCTGATTCTTTCGGTTGTCCTTTTCGTTGTAATCCCTCTGGCAGCGGGTGTCCTGACCCGGGTTCATGTCATCAAGACAAAGGGGATCGAGTATTTCAATCAGTCCTTCATCCCCAAATTCAATGACGTGACCATAGGTGGCCTGCTGTTGACCCTGATCATCATTTTCTCATTCCAGGGCGACGTCATTCTCAATAACCCCCTGCACATCATATTGATCGCCATTCCTCTGACGATCCAGACCTTCCTGATCTTTTTCATCGCTTATCTGGCCAGTAAGGGATTGAAACTGGACCATTCGATCGCAGCCCCGGCTGGAATGATCGGTGCCTCGAATTTCTTTGAGCTGGCGGTAGCGGTGGCGATCTCGCTCTTTGGACCGACTTCACCGGTGGCATTGGCGACGGTTGTCGGTGTTTTGGTCGAGGTCCCTGTCATGCTGACCCTGGTCAAAATCGCCAACAAGACCACTCACTGGTTTCCCCAGCCGAAGGAGCTTGAAGTATGAATGCTGTCAACAATTCCAATCGTATTGTGATCATCGGTGCGGTGGCTGCAGGAACATCTGCTGCTGCGAAAGCCCGGCGCAACGACGAATCCGCTGAGATTGTGATCTACGAAATGGATGAGCACATTTCATACTCCGGCTGCGGGTTGCCGTACTATATCGGTGGGCAGGTCGCTACGCTGGAAGCACTGACGCCGCGCGACCCGATATTTTTCCGTGACAAATACAACGTTGATGTTCTGATCCGGCATCAGGTCCTGTCGGTGGATCCTGCGACCAAGACTCTGGTGGTAGAAAACCTTGCCACAGGGGAGACCTTCACGGATCGCTACGATGTCCTGATCCTTTCAACCGGTGCTACATCAATCGTGCCGCCGATTCCCGGTGTTGATCTGCCACATGTCTTTACGCTCAGGAATCCAGTTAGCGCCCGGGCGATCCGTACCTACATCGAGGAACACCAGCCCCAGACTGCAGTGGTTGTTGGCAGTGGATTCATCGGCTTGGAAATGGTCGAGAATTTGGTCGAGGCAGGACTCCTGGTCACAGTGGTTGAAAAATTGCCCCAGGTCTGCCCCTTTGTCGACCCTGACCTTTCCCCTTACATTGAAGAAACCTTGACCAAGAAGACTGTTACGGTCCTGACTGGTGTCGCAGCGACCAAAATCTGGCCTGGCGCGGTCAATCTCGACGATGGTTCGATGGTCGATGGTGATCTGGTGATTCTGGCTGTCGGAGTCCGACCTAATACGGCCCTGGCGCGAGACATGGGTGTTGCCATCGGACCCACTGGAGCGATTGCGGTCGATCGCCGTATGCAAACAAATCTGCCGGATGTCTATGCCTGCGGTGACTGTGCCGAGAGTTTCTCCATCATCGATGGCCAGCCGCTCTACCGGCCACTCGGCTCAACCGCCAACAAAATGGGCCGTATCGCCGGTGATGTCGTAACGGGAGGCGACATCGAGTTCCGCGGAATTGCTGGGACAGGTATTTTTAAGCTATTCGACCGAACTGTCGCAGCCAGTGGCCTCAATGAGAAGCAGGCTCGTGACAGTGGCTATGACATCGTGATCAGCCACAACATCAAGCCCGACAAACCGGAGTATTTCGGCGGTAGGGAGATGGTGATCAAGGCCATCGCTGATCGAAAAACCGAGAAGCTGCTTGGAGTACAGATTGTCGGCTACGAGGGCGTCGACAAGCGAATCGATGTATTCGTCACAGCGATGACCGCTGGTCTGGGGGTATCCGATCTGTTCCACCTCGACTTGGCATACGCACCACCCTTTGCAACCACCAAAGACCCAGTCCTCTACACCGGTATGATCCTCGACAATGCCCTGCATCGCGGGCGCGAACTTCTGACTGTCGATGAACTGATGACGATCAGTCCGGATGACATCCAAGTCGTCGATGCCCGGGTAGCCAAACAATATCAGGAACACCATGTCGACCATGCGGTCAGTATGCCAC
Source organism: Mageeibacillus sp. UBA5747 (assembly GCA_002419145.1). GTDB lineage: Bacteria > Bacillota > Clostridia > Saccharofermentanales > UBA5734 > UBA5734. The sequence continues at coordinate 5,489 of DIFN01000073.1, forward strand.
ACAGCAGCTTGCGTGAGCAGATGGCCGCCCTGGACAAAGACAAACCAGTCGTCACGTACTGCAACAAAGGCACCACCGGTAACGCCGCCCAGAATATCCTGATCAATCAAGGCTTCCGCAAAGTCTTCAACCTATCCGGCGGCCACAAACAATACAAAGCTTGCAAGAAAGGTCAAGAGAAGAAGCAATAATGCCGAAAATGGGACGGCGTCCCATTTTCGGCAACCCCCTGCGAAACCATTGCCATCAAAACAATAGGAGTAAAAAGTATGGAAATTAAAATCGTCGGATCTGGATGCACTAATTGCAAGAATGTCCTCGCGCGGACGCAACAAGCGGTCAAGGATATGGGTGTCGAAGCTCAAATTCTCTATGTCACGGACATGGAGCAGATCATTGCCACTGGCATTCTGCAGACGCCAGGTCTGATCATCAATGGCAAAGTCAAATCGGCTGGCCGCGTACCATCGGTCAAGGAGATCACCAAATTGATCGAAAGCGAGATGTGAGTTGGATGACACGCTGATTTTAGCGAACCAACACGACACATATGGACCAGCATCAATGGTCTACCGTTTGACTGGCACCTTTTCCGGCATAGGCCTTCAGTGTTCAGACAAGGCTGATTACTGAAGGCTGGTGAGCGGGCGCGTTGCTTATCACAAGGCTCGATTTCCAAACTGGTAGCGATCCCTGACAAATATGCAATCATCAGATGAAAAAAACGGGACCTGGTCTTTCATGCGACCGGGTCTCTTTTCGTTTATAATAAAAAAAATAGTGTATGAATCCCAACTGAATCCAGGAGGCTATCAGGAGGCTATCAGGATGAGTAGAAAAATTGTGGTCATTGGCAGCAGTATTGCCGGAATATCCGCCGCAGAAGCAGCCCGCAAGCAAGATCCCGAGGCGGAGATCGTCGTTTTGTCCCATGAGGCGTTCATGCCTTACTACCGGCTCAGGATCTGTGAGATTCTCAATGAACCTGCATTGGCGGAGAAACTTTTCCTTCATCCCGCCAGCTGGTACGAAGAGCGCCGCTTGGAGGTCCGTCTGAGTCAGACAGTCGTAGCCCTGGATCTGATCGAGAAAAAACTGCGCCTCGACAACGGCCTGACGGAGTCGTTTGACAACTTGGTCATCGCCTCAGGCAGTCAAAGTTTCATCCCACCCATACAGGGGATTGCCAGACCTGGTGTCCATTCGCTCTGGACCCTGCAGGATGCTCTGACTGTAGCTGAAGAACTGCGCAAGGCGAAAAAAGTCGTCGTGATCGGTGGCGGGCTGCTTGGCTTGGAGGCAGCCTACTATGCCCGCCAAGCTGGTTGCGCCGTGGATATCATCGAGAAGAATTCACGCCTGTTAGGCAATCAGCTCGATGATGCCGGGTCTCAGGTCTTCCTAAATCGGGTGCGCAATCTGGATATCCAGGTCCATCTGTCGGCTGAGATTAAGCAGATCCATGGTCAATCCGAGGAAAATACCAGCCCGGTCAAGCATGTCCATCTGACCGATGGCCGGTCGCTGGAAGCTGACATGGTCCTGGTCTGCATCGGAGTCCGGGCCAACATAGGTTTCCTTGATTATTCCAACTTGGCTGTTCAGCGCCGGATCAGTGTCGATGACAAGATGGAAACCAGCATGACCGGGATCTATGCAGCCGGGGACGCAGCAGAACCCGACGGCTACTGGTTCGGTCTCTGGTCTGTAGCCAAAGCCCAGGGCCTTGTCGCCGGAACCAATGCTGCCGGAGGTGATTTGTCCTTTGAGAAGGTCATCCCGCCCTATGTCATTAACACCATGGGGACAAAAATTGTTGCCCAGGGCGACAAAGGCATCATGGGTGAGGCTCATTACGACCTCGATACCCTGCTTGATGAAGAAAACGGTACCTACCGCAAACTGATCTATCGCGATGGCATCTTCAGCGGATTTATCCTGATCGGCGACACTTCAGAATTTACCAAATTGCAGAAATCCCTTGGGAAGCAGGGAAAAGAATAGCATGCTTTTAAGCCTGTCGCTGATCATTATGCTGGGATTCACTCTGATGGGGATCTTCCAGAAACTTCATTTGCCCGGCCAGCGCTCCTGATGTGCTTTGTCCCGGCAACGTTCGAGATCATAGGTGTTGTCTTGCTGGCTCCGCCGCTTCTGGGCATCAGCTACCTGGAAGCAGCTATCCTTGGCACGATCCTGGGTGCAGTCTCTCCCGCTGTGGTCGTGCCCAAAATGATCCACCTGATCGAGTCCGGTTACGGCAAGAAGCACAGCATCCCGCAGTTGGTCATGGCCGGTGCATCGGCAGATGATATTTACAACATCGTGCTATTCACATCCTTCATGGGAATCTATGCCGGCCAAGGTTTCAGTCCGGCTGCCATGCTGGAGATCCCGGTCTCGATCCTGACGGGAATCATGGTCGGGATCATAGCAGGACTCGTTCTGGTCCGGATTTTCCGCCGGCTGCACATTCGGGATACGATAAAAGTCCTGGTCATCCTCGGCATGTCATTCCTGATGGTTAGCCTGCAAGACAGCATCAGCCCATTCGTACCCTTTTCCGGCTTGCTGGCGGTCATGACACTGGGGGGCACGATTCTCAAATCCTATGAAGTGCTGGCTCGGCGGATTTCTGGCAAGTTCTCCAAAATCTGGGTCGCAGCTGAGCTCGTTCTGTTCGACCTGGTTGGTGCTGAGGTTGATATCCGGTATGCGGCCGGTGCCGGTCTGGCTGTCGTGGCGATCCTGATCTCTGCACCGCTTGGAGCGATTGGCATTGAAAAGACCTACCATCGGCTGCTGGAACGTGCATAACTTCATGGACCGATTCGGGACAGTTCATCTGTCTTTGTGGCCGAATGATCACAGAACAGGCGATCCTGCTCACACAGGCTTGCATCGCTGCCACGTTCCTGAAGAAATGCTGACCCATTCGAGCTGAACCAGATGACGGACATGGTGTCGAAGTGGATGGATTTTCAAGGGGAACTGGTTTTCTGGCATCCCGCAACAAACGCAGGAAAGTTGTTTTGCCGCTGCCATTGCACCTGATAAGCCCAAGCTTCCAGTTGGTATCGATCTGGCGATTGTCTGCGTCAAAGACCGGCGCCAGGCTGCCGTTGCAGGCAAAGCTCAAATTCTGGACCTGGATCAGGGACATGGGTCAGTCTTTTGGAGCGGCACAGTCCCGGCAGAAGCCATAGAGTTTGACACGGTGGTCCTGGACAACAAAACCATATTGTTCGAGTACTTTGATTTCCAACTCATCGAGCATGTCGTCCGGGAAATCCTCGACCTTGCCACAGCGCTGGCAGATCATGTGGTGGTGCTCATGCTTGTGGTCATCTTCGTGTACCTGGTAGCGCGTACAGCCATCATCGAGATTGATCCGGCGGATCTGCTTGAGCTTCTCCAACAATGCCAGGGTCCGGTAAACTGTGGCGATCCCGATGGGATTGCCTTTCTCGCCCAGCAGCTTGTGTACTTCGTCAGCGCTCAAATGCCGGTCGCTGTTGGCCAAAAGAATGTCCAGGACCGCCTGACGCTGTCCAGTCAGTTTGTAGCTGCCATCCGATAGGTTGGATTTCAGATCCATAAAAAAGTACCCCGCCGTATCATCGATAGCATCCATGATACAACAGGGAATGTTGAAAATAAAACGGCCTGACTTTGGTCAGTGCTTGCAGCGGGAGCGCTCTTCGCTGGAACAGCCGCCGGAACAGCCGGAACAGGTGTTGCTTTTGGCACTTTTGAAGAAGCGATAGGTACCCAAGACAACGAGTGCAGCCACAATGAGACCAATAATGATATCTGCTAACATCAAGGTTCTCCTTGTATTTTCAAATTGATCAGATAATGATAACGATTATCAATCCTGACGATTTTATCGGAAATCCAAAAGTGTGTCAATTGTTGTGTTGCAGAATCCTTGTTGCATTGAGAATAGCAATCAGAGCAACTCCAACATCGCCAAAGACTGCTGCCCACATCGAGGCATAGCCCAAGGCTCCGAGCAGTAAAATGACAGCCTTGACACCCAAGGCAAAAATGATGTTCTGCCAGACAATGGTGCGGGTTTTGCGGGCCACTTCTATGGCGGTGGCCAGTTTCATGGGTTCATCTGTCATCAAAACAATGTCGGCCGCTTCGATCGCTGCATCAGAGCCAATACCACCCATGGCGATGCCAACATCAGAGCGGGCTAAGACAGGTGCATCATTGATGCCATCACCGACGAAGACGATTTTCCCCTGAGTGGTCCGAGCTGCTGCCAATGACTCAAATGCTGCCACTTTCTGGTGCGGGAGCAGTTCTGAGAGCACGGTGTCCAGTCCCAGCTCGCTACCGGTAGCTTGGCCGACTGGCTGACTGTCACCGGTTAACAGGGCAATCGAACGGATGCCCAACTCGCGCAGTCGCTTCACAGCTGCCTTGCTGTCAGGTTTGAGTTGGTCTGAGATGACCAGATGTCCGACGTATTGGCCATCGACAGCAAGATAGACAACGGTGCCAAGGGCTTTGACTTGATCATGCTGAATCCCTTGACTTAAAAGATAACGGGAATTTCCAGCCAGTACGGACCGACCGTTGATCGTAGCCGATAATCCTTGCCCAGGCTCCTCATGATAATCCTGGATCAAATCCGGATCGAGCTCCTTGCCATAAGCGTTTCGGATCGAAGCCGCAATCGGATGGTTGGAAAACTGCTCAATCTGGGCAGCTGTCTCGAGCACGCTGGCCTCAGATAGGGCTCCTGTCGCTACGATTTCTGTGACCGAAAAGACGCCGCGAGTCAAGGTGCCAGTCTTGTCAAACACAACTGTGTCGATTGAATTCAATGCCTCCAGGAAGTTGCTGCCCTTGACCAGAATCCCTTGGCGTGAGGCACGACCAATCCCGCCAAAAAAGGTGAGAGGGATGGAAACCACCAACGCACACGGGCAAGAGACAACAAGGAAGATCAGCGCCCGGTGCAGCCATTCACTGAAAATGGCTCCAGGGATCATAAGGGGTGGCACGAAAGCCAAGGCCGCTGCAGAGAAGACAACTGCAGGCGTATAATAGCGAGCGAATTTAGTGATGAATTGCTCGGTCGGGGCTTTGCGACTGCTGGCGTTCTGGACCAGTTCAAGAATCCGAGCCACCGTTGATTCGCCAAAAGGCTTGCTGACTTGGATGTGTAGAACACCACTTTGATTGATCGAGCCTGAATACACCGTGCTTCCTGGCTCGACATCGCGTGGCAGTGATTCACCGGTCAACGCAGAGGTATCGAGAGCAGAACGCCCCTGTAAGACGGTGCCATCGAGAGGAACCCGTTCACCCGGTTTGACCAGAATAATATCATCGATGCTAACTTGCTCAGGCGGAACGGTTTCGATCCCGTCATCCGTCACCCGGTTGGCAAATTCTGGCCGGATATCCATCAAGGCAGCGATCGATCGGCGGGAACGATTGACTGCCAGATCCTGGAAAAATTCACCGATCTGATAGAAAAGCATGACGGATACGGCTTCGGGATATTCGCCGATGGCAAAGGCTCCGACCGTGGCCAGGCTCATCAGGAAATTTTCATCGAACAATTGGCCGCGAGCGATGTTGCGCACAGCGGCAAAAATGACTTCGGCACCAATCAAGAGGTAGCTGGTGATAAACATCGCGAGGCTAAGCGCTGCAGGCAAGGGGGCAAACTGTGCCAGCAGCAGCAAGAAAAAGCCGATCCCAAACAGGAACAGGCGCAGGGTCCGGGCGGGAGCGCTTTTGGTTTCAGACGTGGCAGATCCGGCGGATGCATCCGCGACGACTGTTGCTCCCGGCTCTATCCGGGCAGCAATTTTGCCCGCCTGCTGTGTGATCTGCCGCAGGGCCTTGGGGTTGAGTGCCTCAATAATCAGTCGCTGCGAAACAAAATCGAGATGGGCACTTTGCACACCCTCCAGCTGGCTGATCTCTGCTTCGATCTTAGCCGCACAGGTGGCACAGCCCAAGCCAGTCATCTGGAAAACGTGCTGGTTTGAGTCATGAGCCTTTGGAGCTTGAATAGGGGCAGCAGAATTGAGTACAGACATGGAAAACCTCCACCTCATCAGGATTCAGTGAGTAGAATATTGGCGCAGTTCTTCGGCCAAATGCTGGTGGCCTTGGGCAAGAATCGTGCCGACATGGTCATCATCGAGTGTGTAATAGACAATTTT
>DIFN01000073.1:11778-12233 GCA_002419145.1 Mageeibacillus sp. UBA5747
GCCAGAGCGGTCAAAATTTTAATCCTGGTCGTATCGCCAAATACTTTAAAGAAATCAGCCAATTCGAACAGATCCTCATCATTGGGCATGCGGGACCGGACGATCTGCACCGAATCTTCATGGATCACAGTGCAATCACAGCGGATCAAGTCGTTTTGTGTAGCATTCATTGTCTACCTCACAGCAGTATGGATATCGAATTTGGCTGGCAGCTTTCTAAATTCATTTTAGCACAAACATATGAACAGTTGTTCAAGTATTTTTGCTGTGAAATAAACGGTGCCGCAGGACTCTGGTGCGACAGGATGACGTCATCGCCGGGTTAGCCAGGTGGCTGGGGGGGCGATGGCATCAACGTCAGCTTTCTGCAAAGCAACGGCGGCGCGCATGATCTCTTGCATGTTGCGACCTGCAACTGCCGAAAGTCATGCGAGATTTCTTTTCTCCTAAGAATG